>CAZART010000056.1:5347-33756 GCA_964487555.1 uncultured Rhodothermales bacterium | reverse complement strand
GAGACGAGCCGTTGCCTCGAGTTCTTCAACTCTTCGAGGCGCTGCAGGAGCTCATGTCTTCGAGCGCGGCCTTTAAGAGACCCACCTCTCACCGCCCCGATCCGTTGCGGAACGGATCGCGAGCCGCGTGGACGTCGCCTTCCAAAAATCGGGAGCGGGCGAATGAAATCGAAGCCGTCGAAAAGCCGGTGCCGAAGAACCGATCCGGATGCCGTGTTACGTCTGGCGCACGGTCGATGCGCAAGAAGTGGTATGAGCCTGGGACCCAAACCCGTCTAGCCTTCGTCGTAAATTAACTAAGTTGTAGCAACCGACCTCCAGGATCCATCAGGCGTTGATGGGAACGCGTATCCTGGTTCCTTCCTTCCACCCGAGGAGAATCCCCACGCGCTATGCGACTCTCTGATCTGACGAACTGTTCTTTCGACGACCTTGCAGCGATTGCGCGCGACCGACACCTGGTCGATCAGCTCGATTCCCAGGGAGGCGTCATCCGGATCGGGTCCGGTGAGGACTCCGTCATGATGCCGCGCGGCTACGCCAAAGCCTATTTGAAAGGGATGATCCACGGGGCGGAACGCGCACGCCAATCGTGGCGGCACCTGCTTGAGGCGCCGGACAAGGCCTCGAGCTGAAGCCGGCTGTGCGAGATCTTCCAATTCCAAACGAGGCGCGAAAGCGCATATTAAGGGCGCCATACCTATATTAGGCGGGTCTACAGGAGGCGCTAATCCGGATAACGGCCGAACGACTGGCAATACACATTCTGCCCTTGTACATTTCGGTCAGGAATGCGAGATTGAGCAGGCGCGTATCACCCTGCGGCGTGCTTGAACATCGAGCGAATTACGCATACGTCATATTGCCGACTTTTTTCTGACGGCGGGTTCTCGTATTTAGACGGATCCGCCGGCAAGAACGTAAGTAGCGACCCCAATTTAACCTATGAGGAGGCCCGTGTACATGAGATCGAATCTTTACCAATTGCCCAAGCTGTATCTCGTTCTGGGCGTGATCGGATTGTGCACCCTGAGTGCATGCAATTTCGGCAGCGGCGACGAAACCTTCGCAGTGCAGCCGGTCGATATCCCGGTAATTGTGGATGAGAGCAATGTGGCGGCGCTCGAGGGCCTCGCGTTCACGTTCTCTTCAGGCGAAGCGATACATCCGGGCCTCGAGGGAGACGAGACGACGGTCACGTTCACGTCCGAGTCGTCCATCGAGATCGCCGCAGGCGGCAATACCGCGACGGGAGCGCTGACCTTCGGGTCGTGCATTATCAACATCGAAACGAGCACGTTCCCGCCCGGCGAAGGACCGCAGGTAGGCGACGAGATCGAGATCGAGCCCTGCGCCATCAACATCATGACCGAGGAGACGACGGACACGGGCATCGCGCAGTCCGGCACCGTTACGCTCATCTTGGGCGGTACGGAGTCGGACCCGGTAACGGTAACGGTCGTCATCGAGAACGCCGGCAACGGTAGAGTCAACATCCTCATCAATAACGAAATCGCTGCGGTCGCGAGGGTCACCTCCGGCGGCAGCGTGACCGATTCGGAATCGCCGCAGGGCGGCACCGGTGCCACAGGTACGGGTGGGACCGGCGGCGGCGGCTGACGCCCTTCTCACGCCTGGGCGCTCACGCCTCCTCGTGGACGCCCTTGCCGTAGAACCGGCTTCGTAGCCGGCTCCGGTCTCAGCGGCTAATCAAGTCCATGGCCCCGTTCGTCACCGCGATGGACGGGGCCGTGCTCTATTTCGGCCGCACGCCGTCGACGCGGCCTGGAGCGCATAGGGTCCGTGCTGAATTCTCCCCGCATCAGCGGGTCACGTTGAGGATACCAGGCTCGGATGCGCATCCGCGCGCGGGGCCGTCACGGGTGCCCGGCGGATGTTGTAGACCAGCTCGATGGCCGGCCGCGCGTCGTCGATCCCGAATCCGCGGCCCGCGAGGGTTTCTTCATAGACCCGCGTGTGGAGATCGGTGAAGCCGCCCGAAAATTCGACCTCCTCGCCGTCGACGGTGATGGACCGGTAGACGCGGCCCGTCACGCCGTCCGGGAGGTCCTTAGGATCGATCGACAAAAACCACTGCACGTCGGCGTTCTGCAGCTCCATGAAACCGCCGACGCGCTCCGGGTCGCGCACGTGGACGCGGTTCTGCACGGCCGGGCCGAAGAGCCACATCAGCAGATCGAAGAAGTGGATGCCGATGTTGGTGACGACGCCGCCGGACCGCTCCTCGTCGCCTTTCCACGAATACCGATACCAGGTTCCGCGCGAGGTGACGTACGTGAGCCGCACGCTGTGCCGGCGGCCGTTCTGCGACAGAATGCGATCGCGTAGCGCCATCAGCTTCGGATGCACCCGCAGCTGCAGCACGGTGTGCACGTATCCGACGTGTTCGTCCTCCAGCTCCTGGAGATAATCGAGGTTCGACGGCTTCAGAACGAGCGGCTTCTCGCAGATCGCGCTCGCATCGAGACGCAGCGCGAGGCGGACGTGCGCGTCGTGCAGATGGTTCGGCGAACAGATCGAGAGGTAATGCAGCTGCTGCGACGCATCCCGCCGCCGCCGCTTCTCCAGGTGCCGGTCGAACCGTTCGATCTCCGTAAAAAAGGCTGCATCCGGAAAATACTGATCCAGTATGCCCACAGAATCGTGCGGATCGGCCGCCGCCAGCAGGTTGTTCCCCGTATCCTTGATGGCCTTCAGGTGCCGAGGCGCGATATAGCCCGCGACGCCCGTAATGGCGAAGTTGTTCATGCGTGTAAGAGGAATGCGAATTGGTTTGCAAGAAGAGATTGGACCGCGTCGGCGAAGATAACGATCCGACCCATGGTCGCCAAGAACGGCGCCACCGTCCCGCCCGCGGCCGTACCTGCCGCCCATGCATCCTGTTCTCCTCACCGCACGAGCGTCATTTTGCCGCCGGCGACGTGCGTCGACGATCCCGAGGCCGCGATGCGGTAGACGTACACGCCGGAGGGCAGCTCCGATGCATCCAGCGTGATGGTCCGTCGTCCCGGCGCCATCGCCGTGGTGCTCGAACGCAGCACGGACCGGCCAAGCAGATCGAACACTTCGAGGCTTACGTCGGCGGATTCGGGCAGATCGAAGACCACGTTCGTCGAGGGATTGAAGGGATTCGGATAGTTGCCGTGCAGCGCAAAAGCGGCGGGAATCTCCGCCGGCTCTTCGACGGCCACCTGCACGCCGGTCTGGACCGGACGGCCGTGATTCGTAAACAAGAACAGCTGTGCGGGCTCCGAGGCGCCGGGTGATGAGGGATCCAGATGGCCGGCCGCGAACGCGGTGACCGTTTCGCCTTCGTGACCGCTCAGTTCCGATCGAATCGAGAAAAGCGACGTCGAGGTGGACGTCGCGATTACGTCAAACCCGGTATTTTGGAGCGGAAGGGGAGCGTAGCTATCCGATAGTCTGGCAAATGGAATTCCCGAGAAGAGCGTTTCGAGACGGTCTCGCGTTCGGAGCGATAGCGGAGGAGCGTCCGGAATGCCGTGAAAAAATGCAAGGCTCACGTCTTCCTTCGCGTCCATCGCAGGGATCGCCCGGGCTTGCTGCGTAACGAGTCGCGGCCGCCCGTCCATGAGGGCCGCAATCAGATAATCTCGGCCCGCCTCAAACGCCAGGGTGCCTCGAATGATCACGGCCCCGCTCTCCGCCACCAGCCGAATGTCGCTTCGCCCTGCCGCGACGCGGAAGTACGGCGTCGCCTCGCCGAAGGCCAGCGACGCCGTCGCCGGTTCCACCGACCCCGTTTGGGCCTCCACCAGCACGTCCACGGGCGTCCCCATCAAATTTGCCACCTGCACACGGGCAAAGTTCAGCTCCGACGCGTCAATCCCGATCGCAAAAATCTCGGGCGCTGCGGGAATCCCCTCTCTCGACTGCACGATCTGCACGAAGGGTTGGGCCTCGCCGTCGAGACTCACGACGGCGTTGTCGTACTGCGTGGCAGATCCTTCGAGCTTCCAGGCGTGTTCCCACGCCTCGCCTACCGATCGCCGGACGAGGCGGAGATTACGCGCCGCGGAAAAAGCTCCCAGACCGGACCCGACGACGTCCAGCGTGTAGGCCTGGGACGCCGGCAGGGCGGGCGTCGCGTGAAGCGTCCAATCGAACCCGGAGACGTCGCCGATCACGACATCCTCACCGCCGTCGAGCGGAAGTCCCAGATATCCGCCCGAGGCGGCACCGGAGTGCCCTACGGAGATGACGGAGGGCGTAGCGAGTGGATCGTCCTCTGTGAAGGTCACGGAAACGGGACGATAGGAGCCGCCGCGCGAACCGACGGGAAATTCGAACCGTCCCGTCTGGCCCGCACGCAGCAAACGACTGATCTGCCCCGCCACGTGGCTCTGTGCGTCCTCCGCCCGTTGAAAGCCGGGGCCGTCGTGCGGAAGCCGCAGATCCGCGCCGATCGTTTCCAGCACGCCGCTTCGAAGTTCAAGGTTGTTGACGCCGAGCGTGAAGGGTGCATGATCGGGACCTTCCAGCCGAACCACCCCGCCGGAGGTCATGATGATTCGATTGACGGCGTCGTCGATCGATTCCCGCCTGTCGTCCGCCCGCGTCAGGCGAAGTATCTGGTCGCTGCCGGAAAACTCGAGATTGGGCAGGCCGGCTACAGCCTGCTCCGCCGAGGCCGTCGGATCACCTTGCATGCTCCCCAGTTCGCCCGTCACCGTCACGTTCCCGTGGGCACGAAGCCGATGCCCGTCGAACAGGCCGCGGATTTCCGTATGCCCCTGCGCCAGCACGGCGACGAAGCCTCGGACCGCCCCCTCGGACGCGACGACGAGGCTATCTCCAATCTCCACAATCGCCTCCGTAACGCTCCGAAGCACGCCCGACCGTACGTGGACGTCCGAATCGACGAGCAGCGTGCGGCCGTTCAGGTCGGCACCGGATCCCGCATTTCCGCCGACGACGACGAGATTGCCGATTCGCCGATTCTCATGGAGAATAAAGGACGATACGTCGTCGCTGCTGCTTCCGACCGCAACGACCAGATCGGACACCGTGACGTCCGACGGAAACGTAAGATCGCTCGAAGCAATGTCGATCGTGCCTGAGTAGATGAGCCGGACGGGCCCGGCCGGCTGGAAGGATCCGCCTGCAAACGTTGGAGCCGTCGAGGTGCTGTGGTCGTAGTGGACCGTCCCGCCGGCAGCCACGCGAAGGGCGAATCCGTTCCGGTCGAGCACACCCGCGTCGAGGCGGAGGATCTCATCGACGTCCACGTCTTCGGAGAGTTGAAGGATGTTTGAACCGGCGTCGACCGTCAGATTACGCAGGTTTCGTCGAACCTCCGGACCCGTCGGGAGCACGCCGCCGTCCAGGCGTGCTCCGCGGATTTCGTAAAAGAGATCCAGTGCTCCCAGCGTGACCGGCGTCTTGAGAAACGACCCCGCACCACGCCTGACCACGCGAGCGCCGTCCGCGAGCCGGACCAGGCTTGAATCCGCATTCTCGAGCCGTCCGTCAAGAAACGTGATCTGGTGCCGGATGACGAGGGCGGCACTGCCGGTCCCAAATCGCGCAGCCCCTGCGATGCGGACGTTGGAGACGTCGAACGGCGCGTCGAGGGCGATCTCGGTATCCGACAGCTCGAGCTCACCGTTCGCATCGTCGGCGATGTCATCGCCGGAAGCCATCACGATCGTGCCCCGTTCGTACGCTAGTACGGATGCCCCTCCGGGTCGACCCACCACGACATCGACCGAACCGATATCCAGCAGCCCTTCCCGAAGCGACAGGCGCTCGCTCACTAGGACACGGCGGGGCGCATTGTTCGCGGATCGAAGAGCGAGGCCGGTCTCGGCATCGGAGGTGCGCACGATGAGGGTCGGGACTACGACGTCCGTTGCGAGCAGCGCGTCGACCTTGCCCGTCACGGATATGGCGCCGTCTCCGGAAATTTCGCCGCCCAACTGCTCCCACCGGCCCCCGGCCAGCGTGAGGGTATGGCTCGAGAGATCCAGAACGCCTGATTCGATGATCAGCGACTCGCCGATGCGAACGCCTCCGGAAAGCACTAATCTCGAAGCTTCGGCCGGCGCGACGCGCAGCTTCGGCAGGCTTGTGCCGTTCGTGCGAATCCGGCCGTCGCCCGTGAAAACCACGGAACCCTCGCGAGCGGGGGCGATCAGGGCGGGCGGGGCCGTACGAAGAGACGTTCCCGACGCCATGACGAGATCGAATTCGGCGAGGTCGAGCTCGCCGCCCGACAGGATGACCTGCTCGAGAACCCGAACCTCGCTTGCGAGCGTAACGCGCGCTCCAGCTCGCACGAGCAGCCGGCCGACACTTCCGGCCTCATCCGTGTCCCCAAGGTGCAGGTCTACGATTCCCGACGACACTTCGAGCTGTCCGGCGATCGACCGAATAGACTTCGTTTCGACGTGGCCGTCGGACTCGATCCGAAAATTGACGATGCCCGACGGCGCGCCGGCGCGTCCCGCCAGCGTAACGCCCTTGCCGGTAACGACGAAGGCGCCGCTTGTCCCCTCGATGCTGCCGTGGATCGCGTGTGCCCGGTCGTCCCCCGTGGCCGACAGGTCGAATTGCCCGACGTCGAGGAGGGCAGTCGCGTCTAGCTCCAACACCCCCGAGAATGAAAGATCGCCCGACAGGCCCAGGGCCGCCAGCGTCCCCGATGGGCCGGCGATCCGAACGAAGAGGTCGATGATCCGCCCGGAAAGAAATTCGGTGCCGGTGACGGCGGGGCCGTCGAGTACGCCGAAATACTCGAGGTGGTAACCTTCTTCGGGGGTCACAAAGGAGCCCGTAGTCGATGTGTTGGCATCGATGGTTTTGCCCGCCGGTTCACCGTCTCCGTCTTCATCGCCGAGATTCCGCCGGAGGAGTGGAACTCCCTGCGTCGAAACCAGCGCGTACGTGCTTCCCGGGTTCAATCTCAGACGGCCGCTCGAAAGGGATAATATGCCGCCCTGCCGCACGTCTCCGTCATCGACGAGAACGACGTCGTCGTCGTCCTCGAGTGCGATGTCGATATTCCCGAAGGTTCCGGTCCCGGAAATCCGCTGCTCCGCACCCGCCGGCCCGCTGAAGGCGAGCGTGCCCGCAACGCCTGTGGAGATCTCGCCATCATTCAACACCACCGATCGTATCCCCACGAGGCGAAGGGTATGGTCGAATAAGAACAGCTTCGAGTCGCGGCTGACGATGAGGGAATCGCGAATGGCCGGTGCTCCGGAGGCAAGCCGGACGTTCGTCCCCGCGATCCGGAGGTGGTCGAGCACCAGGTCGGGGCCCGGGTCGAAGGACTGGTCGCGTGAGCCGGCGAAGCGCACGCCGCCGCCGCTCGAGGTGAACGTTCCGCCGTGCCGCTCGAAGGAGCCGGTCAACGCCAGCGTGTGCGAGGCCAGATCGACGCTCGATCCCGCCTCCTGGACGAACTCTCCGACCGAAAGATCAGCCTCGAGCGTAACGCTCCCCGCGTCGACGTCGAGCGCGGCGGCGCGGTCGACCTGAAAAATTCCGACACCGCCCTCAACCGACAGCGTTTCGTCAATCCCTCCAACGTGCAGCGTGAGCTGGGCTCCAGGTTGAATGACGATTCCGCCACGAACGTGCGAACCGCTTATAAAATGCGCCCCCGAAATGCTGTGCAGCGCCGGCAGCTCACCCTCTCCCGAAATGGTCGTCGAGGACGCAAGGCGGACGATTCCGCCGGTGCTCGACCATCGCCCGTCGTTCTGATGGGGACCGGCACTCGAGATGGTGAGGCTGTGAGCGCCCAGTGCGACGTCGCCGCTGTTTTGCAGGATGCCGGATATCGTGAGATCGGCCTGAAGATCGATGCTTCCTGCGTTCTCGACGGTCGTCGCCAGGTCCAGCGTGCCCAGCATCGAGAGTCGACCTTTGTTCACGATCCGGCCCGGAATCCGTGTACCACCCTCGATGGCACAAACTCCACCGGCTTCATTGAACAGATCGGCTTCTATCATCGCACCGGTTGAGGATGTCCCGAGACGACACGAGCCGTCGCCTTCATTGTGGATCGAGAGGTCGACGTTCGATCCCACCTCCACGGCGTGCACCGTCAACACGCCCGATCCACTGTTTGCGATCGTGGTCGTGGTAGGCTGATTCGGGCCGGAGACGTGGACGTCTCGGAGCGTAAGTCGTCCGCCGGCATTCAGATGAGCTAGCCGCGGAACGTCTTGCGAGACGACGATGGACAAAGGTCCGCTCAGATCGAGCTCACCCGAACCGCTGACGATGATGGCGGGCGCCGACGTTTCAAGGAGCGTCACCGAAGACGTGAGGCGTGCCGTGCCCGCCCCGTCCAATTCGATCGTGGAGCCCGGCGCGAAGGCCGGCGTCCGCGCGACCGTGACGGTGCCGCTCAGGTGGCTGAAGACGAGGCGATCAATCAACGGAGGGACTTCGTCGGCCGTCGACCGATCACCGGATCCGATGTAGGTGAGCGTGCGCGTTGCATCCTCGAAGGCCGGCGCCCCGACGAGGGTGCCCGTTCCTCGAGCGATGGTCGCGGAGTCCGGTGCGGAAAAGGCGTCGTCGTCGCGCGCGAAACCGGGATTCCCGACCGAGGCGTCGATCCTAAGGTCGACGCCTGAGACGTCCAGCGAGCCCGACGCAAGGACCAGCGTGTGTAGAAACGTGGTGTTCCCCGGATGATCCACC
The DNA here is from genome assembly GCA_964487555.1 of uncultured Rhodothermales bacterium. Lineage (GTDB taxonomy): Bacteria > Bacteroidota > Rhodothermia > Rhodothermales > VXPQ01 > CAZART01. The sequence goes on along the minus strand of CAZART010000056.1, from coordinate 25,056 downwards.
GGGGAATTGATCGTCCCGCTTCCGAAGCGAAGCGAACGGGTTGATCCGGCCACGAACTCTACGCGGCCGTCACCGACGTCGATGCGCAGCTCGTCCTCGGTGAACGCGACTTCGTCGGCACCTGCGAACCGCTGAAGGACGAACTGCATGTTCTTTCCGGCGAGCTCCGGTCCCGTCAGCTGCACGCCGTCGGCATCCAGGCCGTTAAAATACTCGCCTCCCGTCATACATACGACGGCGTCCGAGGGAAACGTGCGAAAGGCGTATTCAAAGCTGTGGACGGCGAGCTCCGGCGAGGCCCCGCTGTTCTCGTCGTCGCCGTCGGTCGCGTTCAAGTAGTAGGAGCAGGACTGACCGTACGCGGCGGCCGGAAGCAACGCCGTCACGATCCACATCAAAAGGCTCGCCCGACAGAGGGTGACTACCGAGCCGTATATATAAGGCATCATTTCCTTCAAGGCGACGATAGGGAGCACCGAACGGCTCCGGGCCGGGGGATGGGGGCTCACTGCCCGCACGCGTACGCCCTCGCCGGGAGGCGGATCCGCGACCCGTCCGGGCGGAGGCGTCAAAGAGCATACACGTTCCCGGGGGAGGTGCAACCAAGAGCGGCAGGGAAGAGGCACAAGAGCCGCGGCCGAAAAGACGCACCCAGGGCCGCCGAGGGGCGCACGTGCCGCAGCCGAGAGGACGCAAGCACGGCCGCCGGGGGGCGCACGTGCCGCAACCGGGGGTCCCTTCGGCCGGGGATGCCGCAAATTTCTGGACGGCGGGTTGGTCACTGCAGATTTGTGGTGTGTACTAGCACCGAACCAACGCACGACGCGGTGGGCGGAAGAATGAACTTTACGGGATCATCACGAGGTTGCGACGCGCTGCGTTGCATGTGATGACGCAGGGCTCGTATTTAGAAGCCGAAGCATTTTAGAGGCGCAGCATTCAGGCCGTTTGAAACTGGAAGATTTCGTTTGGAAACGAAGTGATTGGGCGGAATCCCGGTAATGGCTTGCTTTTGCCGAGTAAACGCCGCAAATTGCGCCCGAGTTTGTACGCGGCGGCGGGCCACTCCTTCACCCTTCCACCCATTGAAGAGTGACCGAGCGCCTGACTCACCTGTAGGGAGGCATTGAAACAGGTTCTTATTTTCGTGGAGCAGCAAGCATTCTCGCATCTAGCACGAAGCGTCGAGGGGCAGACGACTGTCTGCCGCTCACGCATTCCGCTCCGCCGCTCCACGATCCTCACCGAAAACAACCAAGACCAAATCAGGAGGGCATTGTGTCCTCCTGGCCTTATTTCAACAACAGGTAGCCGATAATGGAGAACAACTACAAGGAGGTATCATCGATGAGAGATCCTCGATTGTTACTGCGGCTCACGGGCAGAGCGATTGCGCTTCTGGCCCTGTTCGTCGTTTTTGCGGCGGGCACGGCTAATGCGCAACCCGTCTGTCACGTAGATACCGGCGGTGACGATAATCTCGATGGACAAACGCCGGCGACGGCAAATCGCACGATCGCGGGCTGTCTTGCCGAGGGATACGTCACGGACGGCACCATCATCAGCGTCGAGGCCGGTACGTACAACGAGGCCCACGTGACCATTAGCGAAGATCTCATCTTCGAAGGTCGTCAGACAGGCTCGTTTACACGCGTGATCGTCGAAAACGGCTTCACGATTGACGCCGATGTGACGATTCGAGCGAACAGCCAGGGAGGCGGCGACGCCGTCTACCGGCTCGGCGATACGAATCTCACGATGGCGCTCGTACTTGACGACGGATCGCTGACGGTGACCAACTCGGTGGACGACGGCCGCGTCCGGATTCCCTCCGGCGGCCGCGTGACGCGCGACGACGATACGTCCGTCAGCGGCGAAATCACCTACCTCGGCACGGCCAACGTCTTCTATACGGACAACAACGGGTCCGATACGAACGTGACGGCCGGCGGGGAGCTTCCCTCGAACTTCAGCGACGGAACGCTCAACGTCAATCTCGGAGGCGGAAACACGCTGACGCTCACGTCGGTGACGGATCTCGACAACCTCGTCTCCGCCGCCGGATCCGTGATCAACGGCGAGATCATCATCGCCGAGAACATCACCATCACGGGGCCCGGCAACGTCGGTACGCTGACGGTCAACAGCGGCACGGTTACGATCGCGTCGAGCGCCGCCGTCCAGAGCGTCAACATCGCCAACAACGACGGCATCACGTTCGCGCTCGGCGGCTTTACGCTGACGATCAACGGCGACTTCACTCGCCAGGGCGGAACGTTTACGACCGCCGCGGGCGGCCGCTTCGACTTCGTCGGGGCCAATACGGACAATACGTTCAGCCCGGGACCGAACTTCGCGATCTCGACCGTTACGATCGATAAGAACGGCCAGACGCTGACGATCACGGAAGACATCGACGTGACGAACACCGGTGGGCTCGCCTTCATGGTGGCCACCGGATCCACGGCCAGCTTCACGGACGATCAGATCAACGTCACGAGCAGCGGCATCGTGGATATCGACGGCATGGTCGACAATGAGTCCCTCATCGTCTTCCGCGCCGCCGCCGCCGATCTTCAGGGCGACGGCCTCTACGGCGACATTCTCGTTGCGACCGGTGGCGGCGACGTCACCGTCGGTGCCACATCGCAGGAAGATGTGCGCTTTACCGGCGAACTCAACCTCACGAGCGGCGGCATCACCGTCGGTGGTGACGACGACATCTCACCCTCCGGCACCGGAGCCAGCATCGTGGTCAACGCCGCGCGTGCCGACACGGACATCGCCGGGACGTTCAACGCCGACAACGTCGACTACGACCTCGAGTACGTCGGTAACATCGGCGGCGGGACGAAAGTCGCCGGCAGCGAGTTCGAAGCGGACGACATCCGGGACCTCACCTTCAATACGCAGAACGGTACCGTCGACGCCGTCACGAACGGCACGCCGGGCACGATCAGCGGAAACGTGGCGCTCAACGACGTGGGAGCGGCCTACACGGTCAACTTCCCCACGCCGATCACGGTGCAGGGAAGCCTCACCGTCGAAGATGATGCCACGCTGAACGGGACGGCCCTGACGCTTCAGGGTGCAAGCAACAGTGTGCTGGGAACGATCTCGGCCGCGACGACGACGACCCTCGACGGCACGCTGACGCTTAGCGGCACGGCCGACGACGACTTTCCGTCAACGGTCGGACCGCTCGTCGTGAACAACGGCGAGACGGTAACGGTCACGAACATCCAGCGCGTCGTAGGTAGCCTCACCGTCAACACGGACGGCAACCTCTTCATCGGCCTCGCCGACGAGCAGGACGTCACGGGAAATATCGTCAGCAACGGCGATAGCGTGACTCTGACCTCGGACGTCGATGCCGGTGCCGATGTGACGATTAACAGCGGCGTCCTCGCCTTCGGCGGGAATGACCTGATGGTCGCGGGCAACTTCACCGGTGCGGCCAACGTGGACTACACGTCAAGCGGCGGTGCCCTGGATCTCGATGCCGCAAATAAGACCTTCTCGATCAACGGCGAGACGATTCCGAACGTCATCGTCAGCGGTGTCACCGCGACGATGATGTCGAATGCTACGATCAGCAATTCGCTCGTCGAGACGGGTGCCGGCGTCCTCGATGTGAATGGAAACACCCTGAACCTCATGGGTTCGGTCACGTCGAACGGCAGCACGTTCATCGACGACGCCGCGGCGCCCGCGGGCCTCGTAGACATCGTCTCCACGACGATGACGCTCAGCGGGGACGCCACGATCGACGCGAGAATCCTGGTCGACGATAACACGCTGACCGTCGCCAGCAACAACAACGACCCGAGAACGCTGACCGCGGGTCGGAATGTGGAGTTGGAGGGCGATCTTCACCTCGGGATCAACTCGTTTGTCGTGATGGGCGACAACACGTTGACGTTCGACGGCGGTGCCGTCACATCGTCAAGCGGCGAGCTGGTTCTTGCAGACGCCAACGTCGACTTCGCCAACAACAACAACGGAACGGTCGACCGACTTGCCGTCACGACGGCGGACGCGGTGATCGGCCCGGCTTCGAACGGCACGCTGACGGTCGAAAACCGGCTGCGCCTGGATGACGACATCGTTGAGAGCAATCCGAACAACGATCATCTCGCGCTCGCCTCCGGCGTGCTTATCGTGGTGAACGTCGCAGATCCGCTCGACAACGCCGATCCGGCTTTCGCCGGCCCCGTAAGCATCACCTACAACGTGCCGGCTACGAGCGGACAGGAGATGCCGGACAACGGTCAGCTCATCGATCTCACGATCAATGCGGCGACGACCGTTGATCAGGATGCATCCGTCAGCGGCGTGCTCACGCTCAACGGCGTGCTGAACACGAGCTCGGCGAATGAGATCATCACCCTCGGCGACGGTGCCAGGCTGGTTCTGATGGTCGACAACGCCAACGTGCCGGCCAACCGATTGGCCGGGTCGGAGTACATTCTCGAATTCGCCGGGCCGTCCGATACCATAACGGACATCGAGTTCCTGGCGGGTGCGAATGTTACGACGCTCGTCATCAATCCGACCGCGGGCAATACCATCACGAACTCGTTGACCGGAGCGAACGACACTCGGACGGTCAACAACATCGATCTCCAGAGAGGAACGTTTGAGCTGGCCGGCACCGCCTTTAATATTGGCGGCGACCTCTCATTCAGCGGTGGTAATCTCGTGAATACCGGTGGTCTTACCGCTCTTAGCTTCACAGGCGCGTCCGATGGTACCATTATGCTCGCCGGTGACTACGTGGTCAACAACATCAACGTGACCATGGATAAGTCGAGCGATGCGGTCGTCACGCTGACGGGACCGGAGAACGCGACCGCGACGCTGGACTTCTTTACCAGCGTCGAAAGGCTCTTCCTGAATGGAGGAATCCTGGATACGGAGGAGAACACCGACATCTGGCTCTATCAGGATGCGACGACGCAGGGCTTTATGCGCACCGTAAGTACGGGTGAGGAGAGCCACGTCGCCGGTAACGTGACGAAGCGCCTCGAATCCGGGGATCCGTTCGGCACGTTCGTCAACGGAAACGGCGCCACGGTCAATAAGTCGGCTCGTTTCGAATACCCGGCGGGCGACACGCTCGGCAATTACCGCCCGCTCGCACTCACATTCCGCAACCCGGTGGTGTCGCAGACCGACATCACGATCAACAACGAAAGCATGAACCCCGAGGGCGAGCTCGGTCTTCCGGTCACGGATGACGCCGGGATCACGATCGGCAACTATCCCGATTTCTTCTGGCTCATCGAGTCTTCCATCAGCCTGGGCCAAAACCAGCTTTTTGACGTCGAGCTGACGGCTACGGATATCGGATTCCCGATCACCAACGAGGATAGCCTCCGCATCATCAAGCGGTTCGATGGTAACGCGGAACAGAACGAGTGGTCTATCCAGGGCATGGCTGAGAACTACGATAACTTCCTCTCCGTCACAAACGGCGACACGACCGTCATCGCTCGCGTGGTGAACAGTCAGGGAGGCATCGTTCCGCAGGGAGCCCGGTTCACGTTGGGTCTGCCGACGCGTGCGCCGATGTTCCTGACGAGGCCGCAAGGCGACTCGCTGCAGGTCGATGAAGGAGAAGTGGTCAACTTTACCTTCACCGCGGATCCCCGCGATCTGGGCGAATCGGTCACTTTCGGGTTGGAGAACGAACCCGACTTCGTGACGATCGACGCGCAGGCGGGTCTCCTCACGGCGGCACCGGATACGGAGGACGCGGGCACGTATACCTTCAACGTGCTTGCCGAAGACGAGTCGGACACGACGCGCCTGGCACTGACGCTGGTCGTCAGGGACGTCATCAGCATCACGCCGGCTGAGGCCGACACGACGATCTCCGACGGCCAGACGCTGACGATCGACTTCGACGCCAGCAACCCGGATCCGAACGATCCGGTGACCTGGAGCCTCGCCGAGACGGTCGAAAACGCGGCGATCGACGCCGAGACGGGAGTATTCACGTTCACGCCTGACTTCGAACAGGCAGGTGCGGACTATACCTTCACGGTCTCCGCTGAGAACGCATCGGATTCGGCGGGTGTGTCGTTCGTCGTATCCGTCACAGCCGACTTCTTGCTCGGTGACGTGAACGACAGCGGTGCTATGACGCTGACCGACGTGTCGGTCACGCTCGACGCGGTGATCGGTGCATCGACGCTCGATGCGAAGGGCGAAATGGCCGCCGACGTCAGCGGCACGGCCGGTGTCAGTGCATTCGACGCAGCCCTCATGCTGCAGTGCCTCGCCGCCGAGGGTCCGACGGTGGAAGACACCGCCGTCTGCGACTTCCCGGCGGAAGGCGCGGGCAAGACCCAAGCCATCGTCGCCTCCGCCGACCTGGAGTGGGGCGCAGGTGAAAGCGCCGAAGGCGGCGTCGCCATTCCGGTCACGCTCACCGGCAACGTAGCCAACGTCTACTCCGTCGAGGTAACCGCCGACATGGACATGACGGCGACGACGCTCAAGAGCGTGACGGGGAGTATGCCGGACGGCTGGCAGATCGCCTGGACGGCCAATAAGGAAACGGGTAAGATCCGCGTAGCGATGTTCGGTGCCACACCGATCAACTACGGGGGTGAAGTGGCGCGGTTGATCTTCTCGCTCGACGAGAATACGACCAGCGTCAATCTCCAGGCGGAAGCCTTCGTGAACGAGAATCCTGCCGTACAGCTTGGCAGCACGTCCGTCATGGAAATCCCGACGGAGTTCGCTCTCGGCGACAACTACCCGAATCCCTTCAATCCGACCACGACGTTTACATACAGCCTGCCTGAGGCAAGCCACGTGACCATCGAGATCTACGATGTTTCGGGCCGTCTTGTGCAGACCCTCGTGAACGGCGAGAAGGAGGCCGGTCGCTATGAGGTGAAGTGGGATGGACGCAGTGCATCAGGAAGCTCGGTTGCCTCCGGGGTCTACCTGTATCGCATCGACGCCCAGAGCTTTACTCAAGTGAAGACGATGATGCTGGTCAAGTAAAAGAAGAGATGCCGCGTAGCGGGGCCGCTGAGGCCCCGCTACCGGTCTTTTACAGCAAGAGCATCCGAGATAGAAATCACCTTAGGGGTAGCGATAACATGCAAAGATTGACGAGCAAATTTCTCGGCTTGATCGCGGTAGCGGCCGCGTTGCTGATTTTAGGAGCAGCACCGACGCTCGCGCAGATCACGGTGAGTCTGCCGAATGCGACAGGCGCGACGGGCACGTCGGGTACGATCGCGGTCACGGTCGAAGACGACCTGACCGGCGAGGGCGTGCTTTCGTACGATTTTACCGTAACCTTCGACGAGAACGTCGTCGATATCACCGATATCGATGCCGATGGGACGATCTCTGACGGCATAACCTTAAACAGCACGACGACAGCAAACAGCATCCGCGTCGTCGGCGCATCAGGATCCGCACTGGAAGGATCCGGAACCCTCATCAACCTGGTAGTCGACTTTCTAGCTGAGGGCACCGGCAACCTGGCCTTCACTGAATTTACGTTCAATGAAGGCGATCCGGTTGCAGTGACGGAAGACGGGACGACGACCGTTCCGGCCATCGCATTCACACTGCCCGATACCACGGTAGGCGGCGGCGGTGAGATTTCAATCCCGGTAACGACGCAGGATCTGACCGGTGCAGGCGTGCTTTCGTATGATTTCACCGTTGAGTTCGATCCGACCGTAGTGACGATCACCGATGTCGATGCCGACGGCACGATCTCGGAAGACATGACGATCAACAGCACGACGACGGCTAACAGCATCCGCGTCGTCGCCGCAAGCGGAAGCGCACTGAGCGGATCCGGCGTGGTGCTGAATCTGACCGGTACGGCCTCCGGTGATGAAGGCGAGACGGATCTTACCTTCACCAGCTTTACGCTCAACGAGGGCGACCCGCTAGGTGGTGGCATCGATGGGTCGTTGACCGTGACCGGCAACCTGGCACCGGTCTTCACGGCGTCCCTCCCGGACACGACGATCGCCGAAGGCGAAATGCTCATGTTCGATTTCGATGCGGATGATCCGGAAGGATCCGACGTGACGTTCTCGATCACGGCCGGCCCGGGAGGCGCCACGATCGACGCCGATACCGGCGTCCTGACCTGGACGCCGACCTTCGACGACGCCGGCGAGGTGACCATTACCGTAGCGGCCAGCGACGGCAGCACGACGGCAACCACGTCCGCTACCGTTACCGTGACGGACGTCACGGCGGACTTTATCGCCAATCTGTCGGGCCTCAACGAGGTGCCGGCACTGCTTAGCTCCGGCTACGGAACGGTGAACCTGACCCTCGACGGTGATGTGCTTATCGTCAGCGGCTCGTTTGCCAATCTCATCGCGGACTATGCCGCTTCGCACATCCATCTAGCGCCTGCAGGCACGAACGGTGGGGTCCTCATTGGATTGGATCCGACCGTCGCGTCCGACAGTCGCAGTGGTACGTACGACGAGGCCAACAACACGTTCGTCCTCGCCGACAAGGTCGATGATCCCGAAGCCTTTCGATCGGCGCTTTTCGACGGCGATTTGTACGTCAACGTGCACTCGACGGCGCACGGAGCGGGAGAGATCCGCGGCCAGATTCGCGACGTAGGCAACAGGGCTCCGAATGCCAGTGAGATTACGGAGCCGGGAGACGGTTCGTCCTTTACGATTGAAGGCGATCCCACGGACGTCCTGGTCGCCATACAGGCGTCGGAGGCCTCCGATCCGGACGGCGACGAAGTGAACTACATCCTGCAGGCCTCCACGGAGACCAATTTTCCGCTTAGCTTGACGGCCAATGGCGACTTCGATGGGCCTCCGGGAGGCGTGGTAACGGTCGACCAGGCGGCGAGGATCTTCGACGAAGCTTCGGGTGCCGAGCCGGGTTCCATTCCCGTCGGGTCGTCCGATGAGTTGCACCTGCGCGTCATCACGACGGACGGCTCCCGGTTTACCGCCGGACCGACAGCCACAGTCACCTTTACCCGTGGCCTCGTGACGTCGAATGAAGACCCATCGGAGCTCCCGGGTGAGTTTGCACTTCGGGGCAACTATCCGAATCCGTTCAACCCGTCCACGACGGTTCGTTTTGACCTTCCGACGTCTGCCATCGTGAGCGTCGAGGTGTACGATATGCTCGGCCGCCGCGTGATGGACGTTCCGTCAAAATCGATCGCGGCAGGCGCCGATCGCTCGATCGACGTCGATGCTTCAACCCTGACGTCGGGTACCTACGTATACCGCGTCATCGCCGAATCGACTTCGGACACCATGATCAAGAGCGGAAAGATGACGCTGATCAAGTAAAATCGGCCATCTATTCGTTGCGTCTGAGAATGCTCTGGCAGCCACTGCGGCCGTCAGGGCATTCTCATTTTTAGGGGCTCCCCGTCTGCGTCTTAACCATCGATGCCGTCGCTTCGGAAAGCTTCATCAGCAGGCCTCTCGTACCGGCCGGGCTTACGATCTACCGGCGGTCGCTGCCTTTGAAGCACACGTGAATGGCACTACGGACCGAGATTTGCTACGCACAATCCGTATATTGCACAGACACCTCCCTGCCAGTGTACGGGCACGTCTGTTGCGCCCTTCCAAACGACTCAGAAGTAAGAAATTCCGAACGAACGGTACAATTTATCATGCAGCTAAAATCCCTCCTCTCGACGGCGGCATATGCCGCCGTGCTCTCCCTCCTGACGTTGGGGTCCCAAAAAGTAGCGGCACAAGCCGTCGAAGTCAGCCTGCCGATCGTCGTTGAAGACGTCGGGGAAACGGTCCAGATCCCCGTCACGGTCGATGACGTCACAGGTAAGGACATAACGACCTTTTTCCTCGAGATCGAGTTCGATCCGGCGATCATTGAATTCAGCAAGTCGATTACCAAGAATACCCTGTCGGACGTATCCGGATCAGGGAAATTCGACGGGTCAAATGTCGACGGCGAATTCACTGTCGCCTACGCGGCGCCTGCTTCCCGCCCGATATCGGGAAGCGGTACGCTCGTGCTCCTGGAAGCCACGGTACTGGCCGAGGGCAGCACGGATCTCTCGTTTCAGCTGATGCAGTTCAACGACGGCGACGTGCCCTCGAATACGACCAATGGTCTATTCTCGACGCAGGAGCCCGCTTCGTCGAATCTGGGCGTCACATTGACGGCGTCTCCGAGTCCTGCCGTGGCGGGTGGTGCTTTCACCCTTGCGGTCGCGGTAGCGAATGCGGGTCCTGACGCGGCGACAGGCGTCGAGACGGTCATTACGCTTCCCGGCTCCGTCACGTACACGTCGGGGACGAGTGGCTGCAGCCACGACGCCGGCACCGTCACCTGCACGAGGAGCTCGCTGGCCTCGGGGGCGTCTGCGACGCATACGTTGACGTTGGAAGCTTCCTCAGCAACGGAGGCGCTCGACTTTTCGGCCGCGGTCACGTCGGCTTCGACGGATCCGCAGGTCTCCAATGATTCTGCGTCGCTGACGATTACGGTCGAGTCCGACCAGGACGGCGTGCCCGACGAAACCGAAGCCGAGGTTCCCAACCGGGACGGCGACGGCACCGGCGACGGCAACGGAGACGGAATTCCCGACAAGGAGCAGGAAAATGTTGCCTCGCTTCCGAACGCCACCGGCGACAGCTACGTCACGATCGAGGCACCGGATGGTGCGGTGTTGACGGATGTATCGGTAACGGTCACGCCTCCTGCGGGAGCGCCTCCCGTGCCGAACAGTCTCCTGTTTGGCGACGGCTTCATCGATTTCGAAGTCGACGTGGACGCCGGAGCCGCGACGATCGTTACGATCTACACCACGCAGGAAGTAAATTCGTACGTTAAATACGGTCCGACGCCGGAGAACTCGACGCCGCACTGGTATGAATTCCTCTACGACGGAACGACCGGCGCCGAAATCATGGACGATCACGTCGTTCTTCATTTGGTGGACGGCGCGCGCGGGGACGCCGATCTCAGCGCGAACGGCGTCGTGGACGATCCGGGTGGTCCGGTGTTCAGCACGAACGCGGCGCCTGTCGCTTCGGACGACGACTACACCGTCGACGAAGACGCCACCCTCACCGTCGAGGCCGGCGACGGCCTCTTGCAGAACGATTCCGATCCGAACGAGGACAATCTACAGGTGTCGCTCGTTAGCGGCGTAGAGAACGGCATCCTCGATCTGGATGTGGACGGGAGCTTCACCTATACGCCGGATGAGAACTTCAATGGCGTTGACGCCTTTGTGTACGCGGTGAGCGACGGTTTTCTGACCGACACGGCCGAAGTCACGATTGCGGTCAACGCCGTCAACGATGCGCCTGAAGAATCCGTGATTCTCTCGCCGATCGCCGGATCGACGATCACCATCGGCGCCGCCGCCGGTGAGAATCCGGCCGATGGCGAAGCGGAGTTGATCAACATCACCTGGACGGAGGTCGACGATCCCGAAGGGGATGACGTGACCTACACGCTCGTGGTAGGCCAGGATGAGGATTTCTCGACGGTGATCGACCAATTCGACGCCGACGCTGCAACGGAGTTGAGCGTTTCCGTCGCCCAGGGTGCAGCGTGGTTCGATGCCGTACATGGCGACGCGGAGCTCGGTGCATCGGCGACGGTGTATCTGCGTGTCGTCTCCTCGGACGGCGGTCTCGAAACGGAAGGGGAGGCTAAGTCGCTGACCCTGGTGCGGGGCACGATCACCTCGACGGACCGCGCCGAGGTGCCGAACGACTTCGCCCTTCAGGGTAATTATCCGAATCCCTTCAATCCTTCGACGCAGATCGTATTCGATCTGCCGGAGCAGGCGCACGTAACGATCGACATCTACGATGCCCTCGGGCGCCGCGTCCTCGGGATCCCCGTCGAATCGGTAGCCGCCGGCGCGGGTCGATCGGTCGACGTCGATGCCTCGGCGCTTCCTTCAGGAGCGTACATTTACCGCATCACGGCGGAAATGAGCACGTTCACGAAGGTGGTTTCGGGTGTCATGACCCTCATGAAATAGGATCTTCATAATCCGGATGATTGGAGGCTCCGGCGCTTGCGCGTCGGAGCCTCCGTCGTATCCGGGTGCGCCGCTCGTGCTTGGGTGCGCCGCTCGTGCTTGTAGACCTCCGCGGCGGATCCCGTACCGGGCGCGCCGCTTCGTGCTTGCAGACCTCCGCGGCGGATCCGGTACCAGGGGCGCCGCTCCGTGCTTGCAGACCTCCGCGGCGGATCCCGTACCGGGCGCGCCGCTCGTGCTTACAGAGCTCCGCGGCGAATCCTGTACCGGGGGCGCCGCTTCGTGCTTGCGGACCTCCGCGGCGGATCCCGTACCGGGGGCGCCGCTGTGTGCTTGCGGACCTCCGCGGCGGATCCCGTACCGGGCGCGCCGCTTCGTGCTTGCGGACCGCCGCGGCGGATCCTATATCGTGCTGCCCGGTTTCCTTATCGGCCGATATGTACACTTCCCGGGGCAAGTCATTGGCACGCATCTGCCTGTCCCGTCCCACGCATAGCACAATATTTGATCATGCTTTTTAATGCTCTGTCGCCTCTGGCGATTCTATTGCTCGTCCTGTCGTTACCCCCGGGTGCCGACGCCCAGCACCAACTTCCCGTCCAGATCGACGTAAGCCATGCGGCGTTCGCCTATGGCACCGAGGAGTCGATGGTAGAGTTGTACCTCGCCGTCGATGCCGCATCACTCGACTATGCGGCGGAGGACGGCGGCTTCGCGGCCGTCGTGCCGCTGGATGTGTCCATCATGCAGAGCACGACGACGGACCTGCCGGACGCCCTTGAGGATGCCGTTTGGCGCGACTCCCTCTTGCTGCGGTTTGCGGTGCCGGACACAGCAAACATCGCCCCGGGGCAGCACTTCGTGCATCAGATCCGAACGCTCGTGCCGCCGGGTGAGTATGAGCTGAGCTTGCTGATTCCTCCCGATCACGCGGACAACCGGCCGGAGCTTGAGCTGCGGCGGGACGTGATCGTGCCCAATTTTACGAACGAGAACGAGGCGGCCCTGTCCGACGTCACGCTGGCGATCAGCATCAGCCAGAGCTCGAATCAACAAAGTCCGTTCTACAAGAACAACCTGGAAGTGCGTCCGAATGCCAATCAGCTTTTCGGGGAGGGCTTGAGCGATCTCTTCTATTACGCGGAAGCCTACGGCACCGAGGTTGTGGCCGGCCCGGACGATGAATACACGCTGTTTGCTTATATCTCAGAAGCAAACCGTCCGCAGCCGATGCAGGATCTTCAAAAGCGGAGCACGCGGACAGCTCAGTCTCCCGACGTACTGGTCGGTCAATTTGATCTTTCCGCACTGCCGAGCGGATCCTATTTCCTTCGACTTGCCTTGCTCAACGACAACAACGAATCGGTCGTCGAGCAGTCCCAGAAGTTCTTCGTATATAACCCCGGAGTCGAACGCGCGCAGCCGGCGGCCTTGGAGATGGAGTTCGAGACCAGCCCCTACGCCTCGATGTCCGAGGAGGAGGTCGATGCGGCCATACAACATGCGCTCGTCGTCGCCAATGAAAGCGAGCGCCGGCGTTTCAACCGCATTAAGGATTTGAATGAGCGCCGTCGAGCGCTCATGGAATTCTGGCAGACACGCGACCCCCGGCCCTCCACGCCGACCAATGAATTCAAAGACGAATTCTATCAGCGGCTGCAGTACGCCAACGACCGGTACTCCTCCAACATGCAGGAAGGCTGGCAGACGGATCGCGGCCGCGTCGTCATCAAGTACGGCCTACCGACCTCCGTGGAGCCGCATCTCTACGATCGGGGCATGCGGCCGTACGAAATCTGGAACTACAACTCGATTCCCGGCGAAGGGCAGTCCTTGTTCGTGTTTGCCGACCTCGACGGTTTCGGACGCTTCGAGCTCGTGCATTCGACGGTTACCGGCGAGCGGACGCGCCCGAACTGGCAGGACGAACTCCGTAATAACTAGCCTCCCGCCGCCGTCGGATACAGGGTTAGACCTTCGTTAGATCAAGGTATTGAGCAGGTATATGTCGGAAATCGAGGTTCGTCACGCCTCTATCGAGCAGCTGGGAGCGTTTGAAGGCCTGGAAGTGGCCGTCAAAGGGTGGCTCTACAACAGGCGCGGATCGAAGGGACTCAGTTTCTTGATTCTGCGCGACGGGACGGGACTCGTGCAGTGCGTGGTCAACGAGGACCAGGTAGATGCATCCTCGTGGGAGGATGCTGAGCGCGCATCGCAGGAAAGCTCGCTTGTGATCGTCGGAACGGTCGTGGCGGATGAGCGGCAGGTGGGAGGCTATGAGGTACAGGCCGGCAGCGTACGGCTGCTCGGCTCGTCGGACGACTATCCTATTACTCCCAAGGACCATGGCATCGAGTTCCTCATGGAGCACCGGCATCTCTGGCTGCGGAGCCGGCGGCCGTGGGCCATCATGCGCATTCGAAACCGCGTCATCGTGGCGATCCACGAGTTTTTCCAGTCCCGCGGCTTCCTGCAGATGGATGCCCCCATTCTGACCGGAAATGCCGTCGAGGGAACGTCGACCCTCTTCGAAATCGACTACTTCGGTGACAAGGCCTATCTGACGCAGAGCGGCCAGCTCTACGGCGAAGCGATGGCCATGGCTTTCGGGAAAATCTATACGTTCGGCCCCACCTTTCGAGCCGAGAAGTCAAAGACGCGGCGCCATCTTACCGAATTCTGGATGATCGAGCCGGAGATGGCCTTCTATGATCTCGACATGAACATGGATCTCGCCGAGGATTTCCTGGTGCACGTCGTCGGATCCGTTCTGGAGAACTGCCGCGGCGAACTCGAGGTGCTCGAGCGTGACACGGCGCCCCTCGAGCGCGTGTCGAAGCCGTTTCCGCGGATGTCCTACTCCGAGGCCGTCGACCTTCTGCGAAGTCCGGAGACGGCATCGATGCTCGACGGGAAGATATCCGCCCTCGAGGACGAAAAGCGGCGCCTGCAGGCGGAGCTGGAAGAGAACAAGGCGGAGTACGGACAGGCGAAAAAGTGGCGGAAGCGCCAGATCGACGCGCGCGAAATCGAGATTCATCAGCGGCTGAACGACGTCGAGGAGGATCTTCGCAACATCCCGCAATGGAAGGATTCGGCGGCGAAGTTCGAATGGGGGGGCGATTTCGGAGGGAGCGACGAGACGGTGCTGACGTGGCACTTCGATCGCCCGATCGTCGTGCACCGCTACCCGGCCGGGGTCAAGGCGTTCTACATGAAGCGCGATCCGAACGACGATAGCCTGGCGCTCGGTATGGACATCCTGGCGCCCGAGGGGTATGGTGAGATTGTCGGGGGCGGCGAGCGCGCAACCGATCTCGCGTTTTTGGAAGCACAGATCGAAGCGCACGGACTGCCGCGAGAGGTCTTCGGATGGTATCTGGATCTGCGGCGGTACGGATCCGTACCGCACGCGGGATTCGGCCTGGGCCTCGAGCGAACCCTGACGTGGATCTGCGGCATCGACCACGTCCGCGAGACGATACCGTTTCCGCGCATGATGGCACGCCTCGAGCCCTGATGCACCCCCTCTCCGCACCGACCCCAATGCACCCGTGCCTGCCAGGAAGGCATGATGCCGCCGTGCTCGGCACAAAACCGTGGCGCCGCCGCGCTTCGCACAAACGTGGTGCAGCCGTGCTTCGCACAAACGTGGTGCAGCCGTGCTTCGCACAGACGTGGTGCCGCCGTGCTTGGCACAAACGTGGTGCAGCTGTGCTCGGTACAAACGCGGTGACGCCGTGCTCGGCACGAAGGTGGTGCCGCCGTGCTCGGCACACGAATTGGAGTATACCTGTCGTTGGCGCAGCATCTGCTGCAGACCGATGAGCTCTCATAAAAAATGTCTACTACTATGGACGCACGCGCACGCAAAGCCGGACACCTTTCGTCAATGTGGATTCTCGCGATCGCTCTCGTTCTCGGATTCACATCGACTTCCGCCCGGGCCCAGTCGGAGCCGGATCGGCGCACCATCGCCGTAAACGGCGAGGGCATCGTGCGCATCGAGCCGGACATGGCACGCGTGAACTTCGGAGTGGTTACTGTTTCAGACGATCCTGAGACCGCCAGAAGCCGGAACGCCACCGCTGCGCGCAATGCTATGAACGCCGTTCGCGAGCTCGGCATCGAGGAGCGTTTTATCCGGCTGGAAACGCTGCGCTTGCAGCCGAACCGAGTGTTTGATCAGGAGTCGAGGCGGTACGTAGAGCAAGGCTTCGAGGCGATGCGGCAGGTGGTTGTGGAAGTCCACGATCTCGAGATGCTGCCGATTTTGATTGCCGAAATCGTTCAGCAGGGAGCCAACCGGCTAAATAGCGTGGGATACGAGCTGAAGGACCGCGAACAGGCTCGGAACGACGCCATCAGCAAAGCCGTGCTGAACGCCCGCGACAAGGCGCAGCTGATCGCCTCCACATTAAACGAGGCGCTCGGCGAGGTTCGCCAGGTCAATGAGCAGAGCTATGATTTCCCCATGCCGATCGTACGGATGGAATCGTTGCAAGCCGCCGCGAAAGACGCGGATGCTCCCGAGCCGGAGGCCTACGCCGCCGGTGAGCTGGAGGTCCGCGTAAGCGTCCACGCCGTCTTCGCCCTGCAAGAGTAGCGCCGCGGCCGCTGCCGCCTTGTGAGCGTAGCGCCGGCGGGGGTCGCAGCCGCTTTCGACTTGTGAGCGTAGCGCCGGCTGGGTCGCAGCCGCTTTCGACTCGTGAGAGACGGCCCCTTTAGCTAAAGCTTCATCGGCAGGTATTGAAAGAAGCGGCGCTCTGCGCTACTTTCCCAAGTCTCTAGCATTCAGGAGGTCTGTATAACCTCCGCAAAAACAGCCACTTCCGCCGATGACGTGGGCGCGCAAACGATGGACCAGCCGGGTGTTCGCTGCGGTGCTTATCCTCAGCATGCTACCGACGCTCATCGTGCCGACGAGCCGGGCCGTGCGCGACGTCCAGTTGGATTCGTACGAGAGCTGGATTCGTGCCCAGCTTCGCATCCCCGTAGAAGGTGCCGTTGAGAACGCCCTCTCACATGCGGTGGAATCCGACGCCGAATCGTTCGATCAATTCATCGCGGCATTTATCCACGCCTACGCCGAAGCGGCGCCGGGCCAGCCGATTTCGCAGGTCTTCACCGACCGAGATCTCAGCGACGACGCGCTGATATCGTTTCTGCAGCGGCGCTATTCGCAAATTGCGGCCGAGGGCGTTCTGCCCCGCCTGTACGTCACCTCCTTCGTTCCCAATGTGGCTGTCGGCGGCAAGTCCGGTCTGGCGGCCGCGTTGACGACCGCCGGCGCCTCCGCCGTGGTCGATTCCGACGCCTTCACGGCAACGATCGTCGAGCGCACGGTCGTCATTTCATTTCGGATCCTTTCCTCCGCGCGATCACTCGGTCCGTAGGTCGCGTTTCCACTCTTCGGCCAGGTGTGCATTCGCACGCCGTTCTACGTAAACCTTTTCCTTCTGTTGGAGATGCGCAGGCACTGCCGGCATCATCCTTCCGATCCTTTATTCAATAATCGCATTCAGATCCATGCAGGGAAGCGGACTCAAAATATTTCTGACCGTGTTCTTTCTCGGTCTATCGGGATACTACCTGTATCCATCCGTTCAGAATTATTTCATCTCACAAAAGCTGAATGGTCTCGAAGGCGAGGCGCGACAGCAGTACGAACAGGCAAACCTTCAGAAGATTCGCGCCGTCCGGGAGAATGCGCTGAGCCTCGGGCTCGATCTTCAGGGCGGAATGCACGTGACACTCGAAGTGCGGACGGACGCACTTATTCGCGAGCTGGCAACCGATACCGACGACACGTTCGACGAAGTGCTTCAGATCGCCTCCGAGCGCGCCATCCAGCAAGGAGTCTCGATCATTGAAGCCTTCGTGGCCGAGTTCGAGAGTAGAGATTCGGAAGCCCGTCTTTCCCGGTATTTCCGGAATGCCGATGCGGGCGTCACGCGGCGATCGAGCAACGCGGAAGTCGCACAGTATCTGGATGAACAGGCGGACGATGCCATCGAGCGCGCGATATCCATCATTCGCGACCGCGTCGACCGCTACGGTGTTACGGAGCCGTCGATCCAGAAGCAGGGCACGCGGAGGGTCGTCGTGGAGCTCCCCGGCATCGACGATCCCGAGCGCGTTCGTAATCTGCTCAAGGGAACAGCGAGGCTTGAGTTTCACCTGATGGCCGAGGAGGACGATCTGCAGCGCTCGCTGCAGCAGATCATCGAGCACTTCGAGGTGGGCGATGCCGCTGCCGATGTCGCGGAAGAGGACACGCTCCTGGCTGAGGAGTCGCAAACAGACACCCTGCTTGCCGAAGCGGACGACACGGCCGCATCGGCAGATACCGGCTTTGATGCGTCCTCGCTGCTGGATCAGCCGGAGGCCGATGATTCTTCCAATCCTCTGCTGGAAGTGATGCAGCCGGTCGGGACGGGCGTGGTTTTCGGCGTCGTCTCCGAGGTGGATACGGCCCGAGTGAACGACCTGTTGAGCGTTCCTGAGGTGCAGGATCTTCTTCCGAGCAACGTCCAACTCCTGTATACGGCCAGTCCGATCGGCCAGAGCGAGGACGGACTCGAGATGTACTATCTCCTCGGGGTCCGGGAGGAGATCGAGCTGACCGGTGAGGTGATCACCGACGCACGAGTTGATTTCGACGAGCTCAATCGCGCGGAAGTCACGATGGTGATGAATTCGGAAGGCGCCCGGACCTGGGCCCGCCTGACCGGCGCCAACGTCGACAAGAACATTGCGATCGTTCTCGACGATTACGTCTACTCATATCCGACGGTCATCAACCGGATTGTCGGGGGCCGTTCGTCGATTACCGGTCTTGATTCAAGAGACGAGGCGCAGGACATCGTGACCGTTCTGATGTCGGGCGCGCTTCCCGCTCCGGTCGACATCGTCGAAGAACGTACCGTCGGACCGAGCCTTGGTGAGGCGTCCATCCGTGCGGGTTTTATTTCGGTGACGCTCGGCCTGCTTATCGTCGCGCTCTTCATGATCTGGTATTACCGGACGGCCGGCGTGGTCGCGGACCTCGCGCTGATCTTCAACATCATCTTCATTTTCGGCATCCTGGCCGCGTTCAACGCGACGCTCACCTTGCCGGGCATTGCGGGTATCGTGCTGACGATCGGTATGGCCGTGGACGCCAACGTCCTGATCTTCGAGCGAATACGCGAGGAGCAAGCCACGGGCAAGACCCTTAAGGCTGCTATCGGTGCCGGTTATTCGAAGGCGTTTAGCGCCATTTTCGACGCCAACATCACGACGTTCTTTGTCGGCGCCATCCTGTATTCGTTCGGTGTCGGCCCGATTCAGGGCTTCGCCGTCACGCTGATGGCCGGTATCCTCTCGTCGCTTTTCACCGCCATCGTCGTCTCTCGCATCGTCTTCGATTGGATGGTAATCGAGCGCCGGATGACGGTTTCCTACGGATGAACGAGCTCCGACGCCTACGCCTAACTCCGAGCCGGCGGGAAAATGGAAATAGAGATGGGGAGAGGGGATAGTCCATCCCTGCTTTCCCATCCTCCGCCTCCGGCGCAAGACATTTAATGTGGCTGTCCCCCCTTGGGACTCCAAACTAAGACAGGTATTCCAACATGCGTATTTTTGAAAACTCCAATATTCAATTTATCAGTGCTCGCAGGACGGCCTACGTCTTCTCGGCGGTTCTGCTGAT
>CAZART010000056.1:3594-5247 GCA_964487555.1 uncultured Rhodothermales bacterium | reverse complement strand
TTCAATTTATCAGTGCTCGCAGGACGGCCTACGTCTTCTCGGCGGTTCTGCTGATTGCAAGCCTCTTTTCGCTCGCCACGCGTGGGCTCGAACTCGGCATCGACTTCCAGGGCGGCATGGAGTTCGTTGTGGAGAGTGCTATGCCGCTCGAAGCGGTCGAGGTGCGAAGTGCCCTTACCGGGGCGCTCGGCGTCGAGCCCGAGGTCAAAACCTTCGGATCGAATCAGCTGCTGATCCGAACCTCGGTCGAAGGCGAGACGTCCGAGGTGCAGAGGAGTATTGTCGACGGCATTTCGAACGCGTTCACGGATTCGAATCCAACAGTTGTAAAAACAGACATCGTTGGGCCGCGGTTCGCCGAGGATCTGAAGGAGGGGGCGATCTACTCGATTTTCGGATCGTTGCTCGTCATCTTCGTCTACATCCTCATTCGCTTCGAGTGGCGATTCGGCATCGGTGCCGTGACGGCGCTGTTTCACGACGTGCTGATCGTGCTGGGCGTCTTTTCGGTGATGCGCGGCATGCTTCCCTTTTCGCTCCAGATCGACCAGGCCATCATCGCAGCCTTCCTCACGATTGTCGGATATTCGCTAAACGACACGGTGGTGGTTTTCGACCGCATTCGTGAGTATTCGAATCTCTTCAAGACGGAGGCGTACGATAGTCTCGTAAACCGCTCGATCAACAATACGTTAAGCCGTACCATGGTCACCTCAGGCACGACCTTGCTCGTCGTATCGATCCTGTTTATATTCGGAGGCGAGGTGCTCCGCGGGTTCGCGTTTGCCCTGATTCTTGGTATCGGCATCGGGACCTACTCGTCCATTTTCGTGGCCTCGCCGGTGGTCGTGGAGCTCCGTGCACGTGCAAGCGGCGGTCGTGCGAGAAAGTAAAGCATGCCGCTTTCAACGGTGACGGCGGTCGTGCCAGAAATAGTGTAGCAGGCTGCTTTCACCTGTGACGGCGGTCGCATTCAGCGAGCTTGCGTACGGGCGGGGGGGCGCGGTCGGTACGAGGCCCGGTCTAAGAGCTCGCTCGGAGGTCGACGAGCTGACGGCATCCGGGGTATTCGACAATCACAGCAACGGATCGAGCCATATGAATTTCAATGTCGACGAGCGCTATAACGCAGTCGTGCTGCAGTTAAAGGGCAATGTCATGGGCGGCCCAGACGGCGCAAAGCTTCACGATCAGCTTCACGAAATGAAGGAATCCGGCAAGAAGAATGTTGTCGTGGATCTTGGAAAGGTGAAGTTCATGAATTCAAGCGGGCTCGGCATGCTGATCAGCGGCATGACGACCATGCGGAACTCGGGCGGTGATCTTCGGCTGGCCAACGTGGCCGACCGGATTCAATCGCTGCTCGTGATCACGAAGCTGATTACGGTCTTCAAGCATTTCGACTCGGTGGAAGAGGCGGTCGAAAGCTTCGACGACGATCCGCCGAAGACGGACTAAACGAATTCGGTGGTCGTGTCCTATTCGCGATCCTGCGGCGCGCGTGCCGTCGCAGCGAAAACGTCTATTTGTTCGTTGACGAGGCGGCGAGAACATCCTCGCCGCCTTCTTTGTGGGCGCCTGCCCAGTCGCGCGGCCCACGCCCGCCGGGACGCCGAACCTTCGTGCGGGATGCCGAACCTTTGTGCGGGATGC
>CAZART010000056.1:0-3494 GCA_964487555.1 uncultured Rhodothermales bacterium | reverse complement strand
ACCGTTGGCGGGGAGCCGAACCGTTGGCGGGGAGCCGAACCGTTGGCGGGGAGCCGAACCTTTGTAAATGATGATATAGGGGAGCGCGGTCGTGTGCGGCTTCCGTCGCCGACGGCTTGCCGAAAGTATGTGATGCCTAGAATGAGGAGCCTTTATGCCAGTATCGGTCGTTATCGGAACGCAGTGGGGCGATGAAGGAAAAGGGAAGGTCGTCGACCTTCTTTCCGACAACGTCGACATCGTTGCTCGTTATCAGGGTGGCGCCAACGCCGGTCACACTATTTGCTGGGGTAACAAGACGTTCGTCCTTCACCTGGTGCCCTCCGGCATCTTCCACGAGGAAGTGACGTGCGTCATAGGAAATGGGGTCGTCATCGACCCCGTCGCCGTGATGGAGGAGATCCGAATGATTCGCGATCTCGGTTACGACGTGGATGGGCGTCTCCTGATCTCACACAACGCGCATCTCATCATGCCGTATCACAAGCGGATCGAGGAAGCGCGAGAACGTGCACGCGACGCCGGTGCGATAGGCACGACGGGCCGCGGCATCGGTCCCGCCTATGTCGACAAATTCGCGCGAACGGGCATTCGCGTGGTGGATCTACTCGACCGCGACGTGCTTCGACGCAAGCTGAAGGAAGCCATCGAGGAGAAGAACGCGATCCTCAAAGGCATCTATGACGCCGACGAGCTCGACGTCGAGCAGATCATCGAAGAGTACGTCGAATTCGACAAGCTGATCGATCCATACGTCACCGACACCTCGCAGTACCTCGGCAATGCATTAAAGGAGGGCAAGCGCATTCTTGCCGAGGGCGCGCAGGGTTCGTTGTTGGACGTCGACTTCGGCACGTACCCCTTTGTGACGTCCAGCCATCCGACCGTAGGTGGATGCTGCACCGGATTAGGCGTGCCGCCCACGGCGATAGATCGCGTGATCGGAATCGTGAAGGCTTATTGCACGCGCGTGGGCAACGGGCCCTTTCCAACCGAGCTTGAGGACGAGGTTGGCCGGCGCCTTCGCGACGTCGGCGATGAATACGGAGCTACAACGGGGCGTCCGCGCCGCTGCGGTTGGCTTGATCTCGTCGCGCTCCGCTACACGTCTATGATCAACGGTCTGACGGAGTTGGCCATCACGAAGCTGGACGTATTGACGGGTCTCGACGAGCTGCGCGTCTGCACGGCATATCGCTACGATTCAAAGGAATCGGCCCGTTTCCCCTCCGAAGTGCAGACGCTCGAAAAGGTGGAGCCGGTCTACGTTCCGTTCGAGGGATGGCCGGAAGACATCACCGCCGCCACGCACTTCGAAGAGCTTCCGGCCGCGGCGCAACGGTACCTGAATTTCATTAGCGACTTCGTACAGATCCCGATTTCGATGATCTCCACGGGCCCGAAGCGCGACCAAATCGTCCTGAGCGAGAGCGTGGCTTCCGCCTAACGCGTAGTGGATGCCTCTGGACGGCTGCGGCCGGGCGGCTGCGGCCAGGCGCCTTTGCTAGGCGGCTCGGCCCGGCGGCTGCGGCTGGATGGCAGCGGCCAAGCGGCCGTAGCGGACGGCTTCGGCTCGGCCGCTTCGGTAGGCGGCTCGGCCCGCCTGCTTCGGCCCGGCGGCGTCGGCCGAACGACTTGCAAATGCGGCTCGGCCCGGCGGCTGCTGCGGCGGCTTCGGCATGGCGCCTTCGCCAGGCGGTTGCGGCCACGTGGCTGCAGCTGGATGGCAGCGGCCGGGCGGCTGTTGGTTATCGCATGGCTGGCTCTGCGATCTCGCGACGTTCGGGCGGATCGTATGATCGGCGGCTTGATGGCGGGGCCCCTTGCCACGTCGAATTGCACTCAGGCGATCTTCTACTGCGGCATGCAGCCCTCACATGCTGCCGCCCACCGTCAGGCAGGCAAAAACCGTCCGGTCGGACCGTCTTCAGTCCAAAGGCGGCTCTGCGCCGGCATCCGACGGGATGTCTCCGGGCAAGGCCCAGTTAATCTCGTCTAGCTGCAATGTGACCCACGATCCCGTCAGAAATCTATGGATGAGATTGAATGCGATCTCAAACAAGTTGACGTCGTGGCCGTCCTCAAAAGAGTACTTTCCCGCCTGGTGGATTTCTGCATGGTGGACGCGGCAAAGCGGTACGCACGTAAAGTCGGACGCTTTTTGCTGGAGACCGTGCGGGCCGAACGCGTGATGGGCATCCGCCTGTTTGCTGCACACAATGCATCCATGTTTGCGCACGTAAGCAAGGTATTCGTCGCTGCGTATCGTCTCGGTCGCAGAGTGCGGCAGCAAGGCCAGGGCCTCCATGCTCTGCCGCAGGCCGGCGATGACGCCTCGTCTTTCGTCGTCGAGTTCAACAGTATCGGCGTGTGCGCGGGAGACGAGCCTATCGAGCGCCTCGATTCCATGTTCGACCGCTCGCATGTCTCGCAGATCGGCTTCCTCGCGGCCGATGATACGCGGATTGCTCCCGCCGCCGAAGATCTCCCTCTTAATGTCCGACCAGTACACCTGCCTGTCGTAGAGTTTCTTCCGGTCGGCGATCCACACTTCATAGGCATACAATCTCCCGTCGAAATACGTGAAGAGATTAAGACATTCATAAAGTACGGTGATACATGCAGGAATCTGTCTCACCTCATGAAGTCGCTTAGACAGTATCTCAAGTGTTTGTCGGCGACGGCGGGGCCGATATTCGGTGTAGTATACGAGATGGCCGAGGCACCATTTTAGCTTCAGACGGAAGTCCTCGACGGATTCGAGTGTGAGCAGAACACGGCCGATAAGCTCGACGGCTTCGTCAATCGTATACCGATCTTCGGGCGGATCGAGGACCAGGTACGCGGCGAAACCCGTTTCGAGCGGCTTTTTGGCTATGGGGGCCTTTGTTGCATTTATTGCGTTTTTGGCCTCTGTGGGATCTATGGGATTCGCGACCTCTGTGGGATTTATGGCGTCTGCGGGATGTGTGGCATCTGTGGCATCTGCGGGATCTGCCGGATCTGTGGTCTCTGCGGGATCTACGGCATTTATGGATTTTTTGGGACGTAGGATCTGCATTGTGTTCTTTGGTTTTTTGAGGAATGTTCAGGTAGATCTCGAGGAGGGGGCGACGAGTGTTCGTGTGATGTTTAGGATGCCTAGGTCAAAACCGAGCGCATTTGCGGTCCGCCTGCACACGCCACGTAGAAACTTACTGCGGCGGTACGTGATGCCCGTGTTCCGGCCCATCGCCCCGGCGGGCTCGCGTCCACGCCATCAGCGGACTGCGTGTCCAGTGCGCGAACTCCGGCTCCGCGATTGCGGATTTCGTGTTCGCGGCTGCGGAAATTCGCGTCCGCGTTTGCGGATTTGGTGTCCACGCGTGCGGAATTTCGTGTCCGCCCCTGCGGAAATTCGCGTCCGCGCTTGCGGAATTCGTGTCCGCGCGTGCGGAATTTCGTGTCCGCGCGTGCGGAATTTCGTGTCCGCGCGTGCGGAATTTCGTGTCCGC
>CAZART010000055.1:26466-34115 GCA_964487555.1 uncultured Rhodothermales bacterium | reverse complement strand
CTCGGAGGCCGTGACATGAGTACGGGAGCCCTTCTGTTTCTGATAGGGAGTTGGAGCGCCGTACTCGGCCTCATGGGATGGTCGTACTGGCGCGTGCTCCGGTCGAAGAAAAAGTAGCCCCAGGACCCCGCCGGGGCGCCCGCCGCGCCGGCGCCGGTCGTCGTAGTCATGCCTGCGGTTGCTCACTCCGAAGCCAAACCATATACTCAGGCATCTCGGCAAGCTGTAGCTGCCGGTACCCTCGTGCATCCCACATACGTGCAGAACCGACGGCGTCGTGCCGTCGAGTCCGGACCTTCCCGTTATGACCTCGCGCGCCCTCCTTCTCTTCTTGCTTCTCCCTTCCCTAGCACCGGCGCCCCTGTACGCGCAGTCCCAACAGCCGGATCGCGAACACGGGCTTCCCTTTTTCAGCTGCACGTCCGCCAGAGAGACGGGGGGATCGAACCAGCTCTGGACGATTGCGCAGGACGAGCGCGGCATCATCTACGTCGGAAGCAATGGAATCAGCGAGTATGACGGCGCTTCGTGGCGCCATACGCCGAATGACGGTCATTCTGCGGTTCGGTGGCTCCATGCCGATGGAGAGGGGCGCATTTATGCTGCGGGTGGTGGAGAATTCGGATATATGGCCCCCGACAGCATTGGTCGGCGTCGCTATCACTCCCTTCTCGAATTCGTGCCGGAAGAGCACCGGTCGTTCGACGATGTCTGGAGCGTAGATGCGACCCCGAATGGCGTCTATTTTCTGGCGCGGGAAAGGCTCTTTCTGGCGACGCCCGATGGCGACGCCTGGAACATCAAAGTGTGGGTTCCGGAGGAGCGATTCCTTTACGGATTTCTGCGTAACGGGACGTACTACGTGCACCAGCAAGGCATTGGGCTGACACGGATGGTGGGAGACGACCTTGTTCCTGTTCCAGGAGGCGAGCAGTTCGGCGGCGAGCGGATGCAGGTGATGCTCCCCGACCCGGATCTCCCCGGCGGATTCATCCTCGGCACGTTCAACCGCGGCTTTTTCCGGTACGATGGCGTCTCTTTTTCTCCGTGGGAGACGGAGGTCGATCAATACCTCCGTGAGAGCACCCTCTACAAGGCTACCATTCTCAAGGACGGCACTTTTGCTCTTGCCACACTCGCCGGCGGCATCGTGCTGCTGTCACCGGACGGCACCTCCAGGGGCATATTGAGCATCGATTCGAACCTGCCTGGGAATGACGTGCTCTCGATCTTTACGGATCAAGCAGGCCTGCTATGGGCGGCGCCGCAAGGTTGGATCTGCCAGATCGACGTCCCATCGCCTCTAACGCGATTCGATGCGTCGCTTGGCCTTGACGGTGACGTGACTAATATTTTGCGTCATGATGGCATTCTTTACATCACCACCCAAAATGCCGTTCAGTTTCTCGATCCTTCGACGGAGAGGCTCCGGCACGTCCATGGGTTCGCGCAGGGCGTCTCTCAGAGCTGGCAGCTGCTTTCTGTGGAAGAGGACCTCCTCGTCGTGACCGGTACCGGATTGTATCAGATCCGTGGTGATCGGGCTACGCCTATCGTCCGCAACGTCGGCGGGGTGGCATACAACCCCGCTTTCCTGCACCGATCCAAGCAGGATTCGAACCGAATATTTGTAGGTCTGCTCGACGGTATGGCTTCGGTGTATCGTGAGGGGCCCGGCCGCTGGCGGGATGAAGGCCGGGTAGACGACATTCACCACGACGTTCGTATGATCACGGAGCCGTCCCCCGGCCTGTTCTGGCTGGGCACACTGAGCTCGGGCGCCGTTCGGCTCCGGATGGACATCGACCGTCGTGTTGAGGAGGACGTGGAGGTGTACGGCAAAGAGAGCGGACTCCAGACTGCTGCAGGGATGGTCGGGGACTTCGGAGGTGCGATCATCGGAGGCGACGTGGACCGGATCGTTCGATTCGACGAGGAGAGCAGGCGATTCGTCGTCGACTCGCTGCTCTCCTCGCTGGTGCACGGCTTGATTAGGGGAGCAGGCGACGTCAAAGCAGATGATGAAGGGGTGTATTACGTGAGCTTCGGAAACGAATCCGCCGCACTTCACCCGACGGAGGACGGCGGCTATACGGTGGAGCGGACGCCTTTTCTGCGGTTTGCCGATTCACCGGCCCGTGCCATCTACCCCGAAAAAGACGGCATCGTCTGGTTCGGCACCGACGATGATCTGATCCGGTACGATCCGAGCGTCAACAAGACCTATGACGCCGACTTCGCTGTGCTGGTCCGTCAGGTCAGCACGTCCCAGGACAGAGAAATCTACGCAGGCGACACCGGCTCCGAGCAGGTGGTCCGCGTTCCCTACGCGGAGAACAACCTCCGCTTCGAGTTTGCTGCCGCCGCCTACGAAAAGCCTACGGCCACCACGTTTCAAACGAGGCTCGAGGGGTTCGACGACGTCTGGTCGGATTGGACGACCGAGACGCGCCGCGAGTACACGAACATTCCGCCCGGGCAGTACACCTTTCGTGTGCGGGGCCGAAACGTGTACGAGCAGCCGGGCCGGGAAGCGGCGCTGGCTTTCGCGATCCTCCCGCCGTGGTACAGATCACTTTGGGCCTACGGCGTGTACGGATTGTTACTGGTCGGCTTCATCGCGGCCACCGACCGGATTCAGCGGCGCCGGCTCGTCAAGAAAGAACGTGAACGCTCGGCCATCGAACAGGCCGAGCTGCGCGCCGTCGCGGCGGAAGCACAGAGCAAGGCGCTCGAGGCCGAGAATCAGAAGAAGAAAAACACCGAGCTCCTCAGCCGAATCGGCCGCGACATCACGAGCACGCTCTCGATTGAGCAGATCATCGACACCGTCTACGAGCACGTGAATGTGCTGATGGATGCCTCCGTATTCGGCATCGGCCTTCACAACGCGGCCGAAAACCGCCTCGAATTTCCGGCCTTGAAGGAGCGCGGCGAGACCCTGCCGTTTTTCGTCAACGATCTCAACGACGACCGCCGCATCGCCGTCTGGTGCTTCAAGAACCAGAAGGAAGTCGTCATTCAGGATCTCGAGAAAGAATGGAGCCGCTACCTCGAGGACTTCGTCCCGGCGATCGCCGGGGACGACGCGGCTTCGATTCTCTATCTGCCGCTGGTGCATCTCGAAAAACCCATCGGCGTCATCACGGCGCAGAGCTTCGAGAAGAATGCCTACACGGAAAACCACGTCAACATCCTCCAAAACCTGGCCACGTACACCGCCATTGCCCTGGACAATGCCGATGCGTATCGCCGGCTCAACGCGACGGTGCTGGAACTGAACGAAACGCTCGCCGATCTGAAGACGACGCAAGAGCAGCTTGTGACGCAGGAGAAGATGGCCTCGCTCGGCGCACTCACGGCGGGCATCGCGCACGAGGTGAAGAACCCCCTCAATTTCGTCAACAACTTCGCCGAGCTCGTCGTCGAACTCACCGAGGAGCTCCGCGAGGAACTTGCCGCCAACCGGACTCGGCAGATCGCGGACGTCCACGACACGCTCGAGGAGATCTTGCTCGGCCTTAAGTCGAATGCACGCCAGATCGTCAAGCACGGCAAGCGAGCCGACGAGATCGTGCGCGGCATGATGCAACACGCCTCGGGCGGGTCGGGCGAGCGCTACGAAGTGGCGGTGAACGGCTTCGTTGAAGAATACGTTCACCTCGCCTATCACGGGATGCGGGCCCGGCCGGATGCGGTCGCGGTCGAAGTCGCCAAAGAAATGGCGCCGGATGCAGGTAATGTGTTGATGGTGCCGCAGGAGATCGGGCGCGTGTTGATCAACCTGCTCAACAACGCTTTCGACGCCTTGCGTGAGCATGCGGTAGGGGGCGACGGCCGGCACGAGCCCCGCGTGACGGTTCGCACACGGCGATCGAAGGGGCGCGTGGCCATCGAAGTTGAAGACAACGGCCCGGGCGTTCCGGCCGATGTGCGCGAGAAGATCTTCGAGCCGTTCTTCACCACGAAGGCGGCGGGAAGCGGAACCGGGCTCGGTCTCAGCCTCAGTTACGACGTCGTGGTGCACGGACACGGCGGTGAGCTGACGGTCGAAAATGTGGACGGCCGTGGCGCACGCTTCACGATTTCGCTGCCGGCGTAAGCGAAGGCGATGGCCGCTTTAGCTTCGAGGCGCACAGCGAATGTGCTGCCATGCTGCGCGTGCTGGCATCGTGCATGTGCTGCCATAAAGCGGAGGAAAAAGTACGAACGACGCGGAAGTACATGTTTCGTTCTCTTACCCATCCCCAAAGAACGATGCGACCGTCCTTTTGAACGTGTCGTTCTACTTCGCTTTCGATCGCCTCTTGAACCCATTCCGCTCGCAATCCGCGTTCTCGCAGTTTGCGTCCGAAAATCGATGTAGTTTTCACGCTTCAGGATCTGCGCAGGCGGGACTTCAACATTCTAAGGCCCGACAACCGCGAAAACATACCCTTCGGACATGCCGGAACTGCCCGATGTCACGATCTACGTGGAACGCCTTCGAGCGTATGTGGAGGGCAAGCCCCTCGTGCGGCTTCGCCTCGGCAGCCCGTTCGTGCTCCGCACGGTGGAGCCCCGCCCCGAGGCCTTCGCGGGGCGCAAACTTCAAAGCGTCACCCGCATCGGGAAACGCATCGTGCTCGGTTTCGAGGGCGACCTGTTCGCCGTCGTCCACCTGATGATTGCCGGACGGCTGCGGTGGCGAAAAGCGGGGGCGTCGATTTCCGGAAAGAACGGTCTTGCTGCGGCGGACTTCCCGGACGGCGCGCTCGTATTGACGGAGGCCGGTTCAAAGCGGCGAGCGTCCCTTCATCTAGTGAGCGGCGCCGAAGGACTTGAGGCCTTCGATCGGGGAGGCGTGGACGTCTTGAAGGCAAGCCCTCTGCAGTTTATCGAAGCGCTGCGTCGCCAGAACCGCACGTTGAAACGAGCGCTAACCGATCCATCGATCGTGGACGGCGTCGGAAATGCCTATTCCGACGAAATCCTGCATCGTGCGCGGACGTCCCCATTCAAGCTCACGCGGGACGTGCCGGAGGACGAGCTTCGGCGCCTGCACGCCGCCGCCGTGGAGGTCCTGGCGGAGTGGATCGAAAGGCTGCACGCGCAGGTGGGCGACGGTTTTCCGGACAAGGTGACCGCCTTTCGGCCGGAGATGGCGGTGCACGGCAAGTATGGTGAGCCGTGTCCCGTCTGCGGTGCTCCCGTTCAGCGGATCGTGTACGCCGACAACGAGGCGAACTACTGCCCCGGCTGTCAGACCGGCGGCAAAGTTTTCGCGGATCGTTCGCTATCGCGCCTTCTCAAGAGCGACTGGCCGCGCACCCTCGAGGAGTTGGAAGAACTGAATGCCTCGCGAGGACGCGCATCGTAAAGATGCAGCACGCCGCCTCGAAACGCCCGCCGCATCGCCCGCAAGCATGAAGCTTGGAGACGCGCGCCGCATCGTCCGCAGCACGATGCTTTGAGATGCCGGCCGCATCGCCTGCAGCACGACGCTTGGAGACGCCGGCCGCGTGGCCCGCTGCACGGCATTTGGAGACGCCCGACGCATCGCCTGCAGCACGATGCTTTGAGATGCCACCGCAGGGCCCGCAGCAGGGCGATTGCATTACCCGGTCCCGTTCAGCACGGCGGCTGCTTTGCGCAGGTCATCTACCAGGTTTTCGTACGCCTTCCGGCGATTCTCGCTCGAGCGCTGGCGCAGCACCGAGGACGGATGGAGGGTTGCCATCACATTCGGGGCATACTCCGACCGAATCAACTCACCACGCTGCCTGGTGACCCGAAACTCGCTGCCGAGAAGGCTCTTCGCGGCCGTTGCACCGAGGCAGACGAGCACCGTCGGCGTGATCACTTCGAGCTCGGATCTCAGCCAGGGAAGGCACGACACGACCTCGGTGCGATTCGGTGTGCTGTGAAGGCGTCGTTTACCTCTCGGCTCCCACTTGAAATGCTTGACGACGTTCGTAACGTACGCATCGTCGCGGTCGATGCCGGCTTCGATGAGCGCGTCGTCCAGGATCTTCCCGGCCGGACCGACGAACGGTTTACCGGCCAGGTCCTCTTTGTCGCCGGGCATTTCGCCCACAAGCATCAGCCGCGCTCGGACGAGGCCTTCCCCGAAGACCGTTTGCGTCGCATTCTCGTACAAGTGGCACCCGCGGCATCCGACGGCCGCCTGCTTTAGCGCCGACAGGTTGATCCTGTCCGGAAGAAACGCTTCCGCCGTCGTCATATTCTTGCCTCCGTTTTCCGGCCGCTATCCCCGCGATGTCCAATCCCCCCTGCTATGATACGGATTCAGCCCCATTGGAACGATGCTGCGAAGGACGTTTGGACGATGCTGCGAATGAAGTTGGACGATGCTGCGAAGGACGTTGGACGATGCTGCGAAGGACGTTGCCCTGCTCTG
This sequence comes from uncultured Rhodothermales bacterium, assembly GCA_964487555.1. GTDB lineage: Bacteria > Bacteroidota > Rhodothermia > Rhodothermales > VXPQ01 > CAZART01. The sequence goes on along the minus strand of CAZART010000055.1, from coordinate 27,715 downwards.
CTCTAAACTACTCCTAAAACATTGCATTTTGTAACACCTTCCGTAAACGTAATACGGGTGCGAGCAAGTGTTACTCCGCGAGGAAGTGTTACTTTGAATGCAAAACGGCGCTTCCAACCCCGTGATTGGGTGCATCGGCATTACTTCGCCGCAGATACGGCGCTGCGAGACGCTTTAGCCGCCTCCAGGAATTACGTCCGGGAAAAGTGTTACTTCCGTCGGCCGGTATTACGTTGTTGATTCGTATTACAAAATCGAACGAAATATCACCTTTGGAGAGCACACCACCCACCCCTCGGCCCTCCACACCTCGGACGGGTCGACCATCCGATAACAATGAACTGGCCCTCGATGCGCTGCCGGCATCGAGGGCCTGTTCTCAGCCATGGTTTAGCCTGCGAATGGTCGCGCTACGAGATAAGCTCGAGCTTCACGTTGGCAGTGCCGCTATTGATCATTCCGATCCGCTCGGCGGCGCCCTGCGAAAGGTCAATTACGCGGTTGTGAGCGTACGGACCGCGGTCGTTGACCCGCACGACGACCGATTGGCCATTGCGCGTATTCGTCACACGCAATTTCGAGCCGAACGGAAGCGTGCGATGAGCAGCCGTCATATTGGTGGGATTGAACCGCTCGCCATTCGCCGTCGGTCGGCCTGCGAATCCAGGGCCGTAGAAGCTGGCCTCCCCTGTACCGAGTACCTTCGTGTTGGCGCCGGCCTCCGTTGACGCTTCCGTCATACGGTTCTCAACGATCGGCGTACTGCCACTGTCGGCCGGTATCGCAGCCGTCACCGCGCTGTCGACCGGCTGACTCACGCTCTCCGCAATAACCGCAGCCGCAAGGTGGCTGGAGTTGTTCTGGACAGCAAGAAGCCCTGAAACGGCAAACAGCACCGCGAGCATGAACCCGACAAAGGCGCTCGTCTTTTCCTTAGCGATCATCTGTAGCGTCTTCATATGATCTACACGTAAGTGGTTGTGATTAAAAGAATTAATAATCGCAACCATTATGCCAGGTATCCCCCGAAAAGCCCCCAAAAAATACCTTGCCCCCTGAGCCTCAACGGCGGATAATGTTACATCGAAGCCGAATACGCTCTTATGGCACATTTTTAAGACGCGCAGCCGTGCGCTATCGAAGGCATGGTGACGCCTCAAGGCTACATGCTCCGGCGTACGGCGGCAGGCCCACCGCGCCGCGCCCAACACCCACCGCGCCACGCCCAACGTCCACTACGCCACACCCA
>CAZART010000055.1:14198-26366 GCA_964487555.1 uncultured Rhodothermales bacterium | reverse complement strand
CGCGCCACGCCCAGACGTCGCGCCCCCACACGCCACGCGCCTCGCCTCCGGAATTGGCGGGCGAGGCTTCGTCAAACGCAACTGAATTTCCGCCTAATGGTCATGCCCCTCGTTTTCCTGCTCCTATTCGCCTCCGCGCCTGCAATACTCACGCCCTGCCAGGACGATGATCGCTACCGACAGTTTGATTTCTGGCTCGGCTCCTGGAACGTCTACAATGCAGAGCGTGAGCTGGTCGGAACCAACGAGATCACATCTGCCGAAGACGGCTGTGTACTGATCGAGCGCTGGGAGGGCCGACAGGGGTCGACCGGGATGAGCATCAACTATCTTGACCCGAGCACCGGGACCTGGAAGCAATCGTGGGTCGCTGCAACCGGCGGCATCGTCGAGCTGGCGGGAGGACTCGTCGACGACGCTATGGTGATGGAGGGCACGCTCATCAAAGCCGACGGCTCGCGCACGCCGATGAAAGGCCGCTGGACCCCGCTCGACGACGGCCGCGTTCGTCAGCAGTTCCACATTCCCGACGACACCGAAACCTGGACGACATGGTTCGACGGATATTACGAGCGGTCGGATGAAGGTCGATGAGCGGCCGGAGAAGGAAGATTCCGCTTTCGCTGGCCCATCCTCATTCTCGTAATGGTGTACCAACGCGTCGGCGCCATGAAGGTGAGCGATCACTGGGTGCGGAGCCCGCTCCTGAACGTCAACAACGCGTGCCAGACGTGCCACAAAGCGCCGGAGGATGAGCTCATCTCCCGCGTTCACACGATACAGGATCGGACCTACGAGATGCGCAACTTCGCCGTGGACGCCGTCCTCTAGTTGACGAAGGCGATCGCCACGGCTGCGGAGACGGACAATGCCGGCGATCGCATTCCCGTCGCGCAGGCCTTTCAGCGCAAAGCGCAGTTCCTGACGGATTTCGTTGAGGCGGAGAACTCAATGGGCTTTCATGCCGACCAGGAAGCCGTGCGAGTCCTCGGAAAGGCTATCAATTATGCAAGGCTCGGACAGGCGGCCATCTATGGTGCGCCGCTACGGCCGACGGCTCCGGCTCTGACGGCACCTCCGCAAGTCGTGACACCGATGGCTGAATGATCCTTTCCTGCCGTTTATCGGCGCGCGAGCAGCATCCATCCACCGATACCGGAGATCACGGAGGCGATCAAGATCCCGATCTTTGCGCTGTCGAGCAGCACGGGATCCGCAAAAGCAAGCCCGCCGATGAAGAGCGACATCGTAAATCCGATGCCCGTGAGCCATGATACACCGTAGAGCTGTCGCCAGGTCACGCTCGCCGGCATCTCCGCCCACCCGAGCCGCACAGCCCCCCAGGCGAAGAGTGTGACGCCGACCTGCTTTCCGAGCACGAGTCCGGCGATGATGCCCAGGGTAATCGTCGATCCCAGCGCCACGCTCAGCATGTCACCGCTGAGGACGACGCCCGCATTCGCAAGCGCGAAGACGGGCATGATGAAAAAGGCAACCCATGGGTGGAGCGAATGCTCGAGCCGCTGTAATGGGGTCTCTACCGCCTCACAGGATTCCTCCAGGGCGTGTATTACGTCCCGCTGCCGAGGCGTGGGCTCCATCCGTCCGGGCTCGGCCTCCTCCGCGAAGAGGTCCATCAGGCTTCGGCCATGGTCTAGAAAGGACCGGGCGTCGATTCGCCGGCGCGCGGGGATCGTGAGGGCCAGCAGCACGCCCGCAATCGTCGCGTGAACACCCGACTTGAGCACGGCCACCCATAGGCCCATTCCGAGCATCACGTAGACCAGGGGACGACGGACGCCGAGGCGGTTGGCGGCGATCAGCGCGACCATGAAGAGGGCGCCGGCCCCGAGTGCCGCCCATGAGACCTCTGCCGTGTAGAAGAAGGCGATGACCAGCACCGCGCCAAGGTCATCGACGATAGCGAGCGCGGTCAGGAAGATCTTGAGGGCCAACGGTGCACGCGAACCAAGGAGGGCCAGCACGCCCAGCGCGAAGGCGATATCCGTGGCCATGGGGATGCCCCAGCCGGTCAGGCCGGGGGTGCCGAGGTTGAGCGCGGCGTAGAGTACGGCAGGCGCGAGCATGCCGCCGGCCGCCGCCGCCAGAGGAAGCGCCGCTTGCTTCGGCGAGGCAAGCTCGCCGACGAGCACTTCGCGCTTGATCTCGAGCCCCACGACGAAAAAGAAAATCGCCATCAGCCCGTCGTTGATCCACAGGAGCAGCGGCTTGGATATGGCGAACGTGCCGGCGCCGACCGTAACGACGATCTCCCAGAGCGTCGCGTACGAAGCCCGTACCGGCGAATTCGCCCAGATGAGAGCTATGACGGCGCAGGCGAGGAGCAGGATACCGCCCGCCGCCTCGATCTGAACGAACGACTGGAAGGCACGCACGACCGGGTGCTGCGATTTCGATCCGATTAGCGGCTTCGTAGCCATGGAATAGCTGTCTCCAATGATTCTGATTGCGATGGTTTAGGTTGTGCCATTGCTTCTCTGCGGCGTCCTATATTCCTTCATGCCGCGGCCCCGCGTCAACGGCCGACTCCTTCCTTTTTGTCGTATCCCTCCTTCCATGAATCTTCCCCTAACCTCGCGGCTGTCCCTGATGATGTTCGTCCAGTACTTCATCTGGGGCGCGTGGGGAACCACCCTCGGCAACTACATGGGCACGATCGGGATGGGCGAGCTCATCCCGCTGGCGTATTCGCTGGGGCCGGTCGCCGCGGTCGTTGCTCCGTTCTTCCTGGGGATGGTGGCCGACCGGTTCTTCCATTCAGAGAAGGTCCTGGGTGTGCTTTGCGTCGTCGGAGGACTCGCCCTCCTGCTGATGCCGAGTTTCGCCGGCACGCCGATTTTTCTCGGGCTGTTAGGTGTCCACGCGCTGTGCTATTTCCCCACGATCGGACTGACCGCGTCGCTTGCCTTTCACCACCTCGTGCATAAGGAAAAAGAGTTCCCCGTCGTGCGCGTCTTCGGCACGTTCGGCTGGATCGCAGCGGGCATCGTGGTCAGCCGAACCCTGCATGCCGACTTTGAATCAACGCCGCTCTACGTCGCGGCCGGAGCATCGCTCTTCCTGGGCCTCTACAGCTTCACCTTACCGAAAACGCCGCCGCCGTCTGCCGGCAAAAAAACCTCCTGGAGAGAGATCGTCGGGATCGAAGCGCTGAGGCAGCTCAGGACCAGGTCCTTCATCGTCTTCCTGTTCTGCGCGATGCTGACGTATATCGCGTTCGGCATCTACTTCCCCTATGCTCCCGTCTATCTGGCTGCCGTCGACATAGAGAATCCGGCCTTTCAGATGACGTTCGGCCAGATGTCCGAGATCATATTTATGCTCTCCATTCCGTTTTTCTTTCGGAGGCTTGGGGTTAAGTGGATGCTCTTTATCGGAATGCTCGCCTGGTTCATCCGCTTCGCGGTGTTTGCGGGGGCGGCCGTCGGCGGCATCTACTGGATGATCCTCATCGGCATCCTCGTCCATGGAATCTGCTTCGACTTCTTCTTCGTCACCGGGCAGATCTACATCGACAATAAAACCTCGCCGGAAATCCGGGGCCAGGTGCAGGGTTTGCTCGTCTTACTTACCTATGGCGTCGGATTTCTGATCGGGACGCAGGGCTCCGGCGTGTTCGTCAATACACTCGGAGACGGCGGCACGCTCACGCCGCCGGACTGGCGCCTCTTCTGGGGCGTCTGTGCCGCGGCGTCACTGGTGTTCGCGCTGTTCTTCTACCTCATGTTTGATGATAAAGTGGAAGAGACGGAAAGCGCAGACGCCATTCCGGCCGGTTAGAACCTACATCCGCTTCAGCACGAAATAAAGGGCCACGAGGAACAGGATCAGGAGTCCGAGTGTGACGGCGAGCAGCTTCGTCTGAATCCACACGAGCCAGACGAGACCGGCGATGATGACGAGCAGGACGGCCGCAATGATATATTTCTTCATGTGTGTGTCTCTCCGGTACCGAGCGTTCTGGAAACCAGGATCAATCCGCCCTCCATTTTCCGCGAGGTCGGTTTATGAAATCACGATCTTAACACGGATTTGCGAATGCGATGCTCCGTCGCGAGCGTAATTCGCAGGCATGTTACATGCCGGGCCGCCCGCATGCTTGCGGATTCCGATAGATCCGTCCTGTCGAACGGTCTCCTTTGTTGTAACCATCCCCTCACGAAGCATAGCTCTCCGATCTGGAGGAAACCCACCAGGGCAAGTACTATTGTATGCTTTCCTTCCTGACGTCTCCAGGTTTTCGAGAGCATGATGGGATCGCTTGTACGTCTGCCGCTCTGGATGCTGCTGGTTCTCGCGACGCTGAACGGCTGCGTTTTGTTATCGAGCCGATCCGCTCGGGAGGCGGTATCGATCGTCGGCGAAGACGGAGATCGCGTGCTCCGCAAGCCGATGCGGGAAATTCGTGGTGGCACGCGCGTTCTGATATTCGCGCTGGATGGGGTCGGTCACGACGATTTTCTGGAGGCCGTGCGGTCGGGTCGAATGACGCGTACGGCGAACTTCATGGGAGCGGAGACGCAGGAGGAGGGCACGTTCGATCACGCGTATTCGGCGTCCGACGTGCTGAGCGTGCTACCGTCAAGTACGACTGCGGCGTGGACCTCGACGTTTACCGGCGAGCCGCCGGGCAAAACCGGCGTACCGGGCAATGAATGGTTTGATCGGAAGACCCTCAGCTTTCACGCGCCAAATCCGGTCTCCACCGATCGTCGATATCAGGTGCTCGGAAGTTACAACGAAGATCGGCTCGGGGCGTTCATTCGCGTGCCCACCCTGTTTGAGCGCGCCGGCGTCCGTGCGCACGTATCCCTCCTGCACGTTTACCGGGGTGCCGACATGATCAACATCCCCGAGATTGAGCCGTTCGGCACGCTTTTCAATGTCGCGCTTGCCGACGTCTTCGGGGCGGACTCAGCCGAACATAGGTTCTATGAAAAGCTGGACGAGATCTCGATCAAGTCACTCGACGAGAGTCTCGACCGGTACGGTATCGCGGATCTTCAGGTCGTCTATTTTCCGGGCATCGATCTGTTCACGCACATCGCCCCGTCGCCGATCGAAAGCCAGCAGCGCTATCTCGAACGGGTCATCGACCCCGCCGTCGGGGAGGTGCTCGATCTCTACGAGGAGGACGAGGTGCTTGAGCGGACGTATGTCCTCTTCGTTTCGGATCACGGCAACACGCCCGTCCTGCCGAAGCCAGGCAATTCGCTCTGGCGTGAGGAAGACGATCAGCCGCCGGCGCTGCTCAGAAAGGCCGGCTTTCGCGTACGCCCCCGAGCGCTCAAGATCGACGACGACGATAACGATTTCCAGGCGGTACTCGCCATGCAGGGTGGGATGGGGAACGTCTACCTCGCCGATCGCTCGACGTGCCCGGATGCAGGCATGCCGTGTGACTGGTCGCGTCCGCCGCGGGTAGATGAGGATCTCCTTGCGGCGGTCCGTATCTTCGACGACGCGAATCGCACGGGAGCACACATTCCGCGGCTTGAAGGTACCCTTGATCTCATTCTCGCCCGCTCGGGAGCGGCTCCCGGTGAGGATGCGCCGCCGTTTCAGGTATTCGATGGCGAGCGCTTGGTCCCGATCGGCGTCTATCTGGACCGCATGCCGAGACCTGATCTGCTCGATCTCGAAAAACGCCTGAACGACCTGGCCACGGGCCCGTACGGGTACCTGGCGGGCGACGTTCTTCTACTCTCGCGCATGCGCCTTGTCGATCCTATCGAGGACCGTACGTATTTCGGCGAACCGTATCACGTGTGGCACGGAAGCGCCAATCGGGAAGACAGCCGCATCATATTCGTTCTTGCGCACGGCGCCGACTCAGGATCATCCCTTCAGAAGATCGTTCGCGGAGGGCGTCGGGGAAATCCTTCGCAGATGGATGCGATGCCGCTTATCTTGCAGCTGCTGTCTCGGTAGCCGCTTTTATGGACGATCAAATCCTGGTTTTCGGCGTTCTCTTCGCCGCTCTCGTCTTTTTCGTCATCGGAAGACCGCGCTACGACGTCGTGGCGCTCCTGTCGCTCCTCGTCCTAACAATCGGAGGCGCGGTCCCGACGGACGAGGCGTTCGACGGGTTCAGCCATCCGGCCGTCATCACGGTAGCCGCCGTCCTGGTTGCCAGCCGCGGCCTCGTCAATGCCGGAGTCGTGGATCTCATGGGGAAAGTGCTGGCTCGCGTAGGGAGTGAGATTTCGCGCCAGGTCGCCGCGCTAAGCGGCGTCGTCGCCGTGTTGTCGGCATTCATGAACAACATCGGTGCGCTGGCCATGTTAATGCCGGTGGCGATACAGACCGCCCGCCGCGAGAACCGCTCTCCTTCGCCACTGCTGATGCCGCTGGCCTTCGGCTCTTTGTTGGGTGGTCTGGTGACCCTCATTGGTACTCCACCCAACATCATCGTCTCGACGTTTCGCGCTGAGGCGGCCGGCGAACCGTTCTCCGTCTTCGACTTCGCCCCGGTGGGTCTCGGTGTGATGATGACCGGTCTCGTCTTCATCTGGTTGGTCGGTTGGCGCCTCATACCGCGCCGAGAGGGCCAGGCCTCGCGAGATGAAGTGTTTAGTATCGCCGAGTATACGAGCGAGATACGCATTCTCGAGGATTCGCCCATCGCGGGCAAATCAATTCCGGAAGCCATGGACGTCCTCGATGCCGATCTCGTCGTGGTCGGTATCGCCCGCAGCGGCCGCCGTGCGTTCGCGCCGCCCGTAGATGAGATGCTGCAGGCCGGGGACGTGCTGATCGTCGAAGTGAGTCCTGACGATCTGAAGATCCTTTCGGAGACGGCCGGAATCGAGCTTCTCGACGATGAGGACGGCGATGAAAGCCTGAGCGTTGAGGGTGCGAGCGTCCGAGAGGCCGTCGTGACGGTCGACTCGCCCGCCAGCTGGCGCACCGCCGGCGAGCTGGCGCTGCGGCATCGCTACGGCATCAATCTGCTGGCCGTGGCTCGGCAAGGCCGTCGTTTGAAGGCGCGCTTGAGGGACGTCCAGCTTCGGCCGGGCGACATCCTTCTTTTGCAGGGACGGCGCGAGTCGAGCTTCGATCCGGTGGCCGCGCTGGGCATCGTGCCCATCAGCGAAAAGGCGATTCGCTTTGGCCGTCGCCGGCACGTCGTACTGGCGATTCTGGTGTTCGGGAGCGCACTGGGAGCCGCAGCGGGCGGAATCCTCCCGATCGAGCTCGCGATAACCGCCGCCGCCGTGGTCATGGTAATGGTGGGCCTGATCTCGCTCCGCGAGCTCTATACCAGCATCGACTGGCCCGTGATCGTTTTGCTAGGTGCGATTCTGCCCGTGGCCGGCGCCCTCGAGACGAGCGGAGGCGCCGATTCGATAGCCGGTCTGCTGGTTGGAATCGGAGCGCAAGTACCCGCATGGACTACGTTGACGGCGGTTCTGGTAAGTTCGATGCTGCTCGCCAATCTGGTCAACAAAGCGGCGGCGGTCTTAATGGCACCTATCGCGCTGCACGTCGCGGCGACGCTTGAGGCGTCGCCGGATGCCTTTCTGATGGCCGTGGCCGTGGGCGCTTCCTCGGCGTTTCTCACACCCATCGGACACCAGTCCAACACGCTGGTCATGGGACCGGGAGGATACAAATTCAGCGACTACTGGCGATTCGGGCTCCCGCTATCCGTTCTGGTTACGGCCGTCGGTGTGCCGCTCATCCTGTTTTTCTGGCCGCTTTAGCGCGCAGCCTGCCTGCCTGCGGTCTCAATCCTTTTCGGAGAGCAGCGAGCTCCACTGGACGCCACGTTGATACCGCCGAACCTCGCCGCTCTCTGCGCCCAGTGCGCCGCTGCGTACGATCGCAATCACGAGCCCTGAGAAGTATAGCGCCACGAGCATTAGGACCATCCACCCGGCCATGCGGCCGAGTTCGAATGAATTCACCCAGCCTCCAAGCGATCTCGCGTCGAAGGACGCAAGGGCACCCCATCCGAATAGTACGAAAAGATGCAGGGCACCGTAGATATGCCGGAAGCGTCTCCCGAGGGCAAAAGCAAAGGTGCATTTCGAGGACGGCATGATCAGATCTTCAACGAGATGCGTACGCCATTCCCCCTCCAGCGGTCGACGCTCGCCCCCGATGAGCGTCGGGGCGATAAAGTGGACCTCGAGCATCCGAACGCGGGCGCGAAATGCGTCGTAAAAGCGGTAGCGACGCGCTTCGATAAAGGAGAAAAAGCCGAGTACGATGAGATTGATCAACATGGCTTCGTTCAGCATGTCGGCATTGCGAACGGCGAATGCAAAAAGCGATCCGGTGCCGACGATCGCCCAGTTTGCCGTCGCATCAAATCGCCTGCGCCACTCCATCATACGCCCCAGCTCACCCCGGTAGAAGTGCGTCATCGTGCTGACGTACTGTGACGTCGTGACGTCCGGGGCCGGGTACTCCTCGTATTGCTTCTCCATGTCGATCGAGAGGGCGTTAGTATTGCGTGCCATCTTAAACGTTGCCGACATCCAATGGTTTGATCCGCCACACAAGACGGCGTATCGGCGACAGATGTCGGTCGTTGCCTCAATTTGCCTTTTATTGAGGCTTACGATATTCATATTCTGCTGAAGATGATCTTGTGTTTCTTGATTCGGAGGTGGGCACATGCCGGTGGTAAAACTCCTCGTAAACGGAATGCCCTACGAGCTCGACGTGGATCCCGAGCGTTCGCTTCTCTCGGTGCTCCGCCATGACCTCGGCCTCACGGGCAGCAAGTACGGCTGCGGAGAAGGCCAGTGTGGTGCATGCATGGTGCTCCTTGGAGGGTCCGCGACGCCGGCGTGCGTTACGCAAGTAGGGGACGCCGCTGAACACGAGATCACAACCATTGAAGGCATCGAGCAGAACGGCCGGCTTCATCCACTTCAAGAGGCATTTATCGAAGTCGATGCCGTCCAGTGCGGCTATTGCACGCCGGGCATGGTGATATCCGGTGTGGCCCTTCTGAAGGAGGATCCCGCCCCAAGGAGGGCTGATGTCGTCGCGTTCATGGACCGCAACGTTTGCCGCTGCGGTACCTATTCCAGGATCATCAGCGCCATACAGCACGCGGCGACGCAAGGAGGTACCGGATGACGATGCAGAAGCAAGATCCGATGTATCACGCGTCTCCGAATCGCAGCGACGCTCCGGAGCCTTTCACACGCCGGTTTGATATAAACCGCCGCCAATTTCTGAAAATGTTCGGGGGCGGCATCGGCGTGATCTGCGTCTCCGGCGGGGCGGCCGTTCTGGCCGGACCAGAGGACGTTGCTGCGGACACCGATGCGATCGGGGCGTGGTTGCATATCAGAGAGAACGGATCGGTCATCGTGTACACCGGTAAGGTCGAGGTTGGGCAGAACATCCGCACGTCGCTCGCTCAGGTGGTCGCCGAAGAGCTCCGATTACCGATGGATTCCATCCGCATGATTATGGGAGATACGGATCTCACGCCCTACGACAGGGGCACGTTCGGAAGCCGGACGACGCCCGACATGAGTCCGCAGCTCCGCCGAGCCGCGGCGGCCGCGCGCGAGATGCTCCTCGATCTCGCGGCGGAGGAATGGAGCGCGGAGCGCTCAGGCCTTGTCGTGAGTGACGGCGAGGTGTCGGATCCGTCCGCCGGGCGCGTTCTTTCGTTCGGAGACCTGACGCGTGGACGAGAGCTCGTCGAGGTCATTCCTGACGACGTGCCGTTGACTTCCGTTGCCGATTGGAGGCTCGCCGGCATCTCCGCGCCGAAGGTCGACGGGCGCGCCTTTGTGACGGGATCGCATATGTACGTCTCGGATATCGCGATCTCCGACATGGTTTTCGGGGTGATGCTGCGTCCTCCTGCTTTCGGTGCCACGTTGGCGTCCCTCGATGCAAGCCGCGCCGAAGCAATGCCCCGCGTGACCGTCGTTCGCGATGGAGACTTCGTAGGGGTCACAGCCCCCGATTCGGTGACCGCCGTTCGCGCCAGGGACGCTCTGCGGGCCGAGTGGAACACCACGCCCCAGCCTTCTCACGAGGAGATCTTCACCTATCTGAAGGAACATCCGTCCGATGCTCGGGGCTGGGGTGGACGTTCGTCTCATGAGGAGGGCGATGTGGAACGGAGCTTCGGCGAAGCCGACAAGTCCCTCAACGAGCGCTATACCGTCGCTTACATCGCGCACGTTCCGCTCGAGCCTCGTGCGGCGCTGGCCGAGTGGACGGACGGCAATCTCACCGTCTGGACCGGTACGCAGCGGCCGTTCGGCGTCCGGGAGGAGCTTGTCGAGGCGTTCGGAATCCAGGAGGACCGCGTCCGCGTGATCATGCCCGATACGGGGTCCGCCTACGGCGGCAAGCATACCGGAGATGCGGCGGTGGAGGCGGCTCGCCTCGCGAGGGCGGCCGGCAGACCGGTCAAGCTCGTCTGGACCCGTGAAGAGGAGTTCACCTGGGCGTATTTCCGGCCTGCCGGCGTGATCGAAGTTCGCTCCGGAATGGATGACGACGGACGTGTTTCGGCGTGGTCCTTCGATAATTACAATTCCGGAGGAGCAGGCATCCGCACGCCCTATGCGATTACGAACCAGCGCATCACCTTCCATCCGGCCGAATCTCCCTTGCGTCAGGGCTCCTACCGAGCCCTCGCCGCGACGGCGAACAATTTCGCCCGTGAATCCCACATGGACGAACTCGCGCACGTCGCCGGGATGGATCCTCTCAATTTTCGCCTTCTCAACCTGAAAGACGATCGGCTCCGCGCCGTCCTCGAGGCAGCGGCTGCCACGTTCGGATGGGGCGAGACGAACCCGCGGCCGGACCACGGATTCGGCATCGCCTGCGGCGCGGAGAAAGGAGGCTTCGTGGCCACCTGCGCCGAGGTCTTTGTCGATCCGGCGACTCGCGAGGTCCGCGTCGTCCGCGTCGTGGAAGCTTTTGAGTGTGGAGCCGTCATCAATCCAAACCATCTGAAAAATCAGATTGAAGGCTGCATCGTCCAGGGAATCGGCGGTGCCCTCTTCGAATCGATCGAGTTCCAGGACGGCAAACTTTTGAATGCGACCCTCTCACAATACCGAGTCCCTCGTTTCAGCGACACGCCCTCGCTGGAGGTCGTCCTCGTCGACCGGAAGGATCTCCCATCGGCCGGGGCGGGGGAGACGCCGATCATCGGCATCGCTCCGGCGATCGGAAACGCCGTTTTCGACGCCGTCGGCGTGCGGCTGCGCTCGCTACCCATGGCACCGCGGGGGATTGAGATGTGACGGACACGACCTTGAATCGACGCGAATTCGTCACCGTCGCTCTCGCCTTTCCCGCGCTCGCTGCCCGCTGCCGCACCGGCGCGGATATGGATCGCATTGGGGCCAGCACCGCGTGCGTGGCAGGTGTTTCGCTGGTCGAGGCCATTCGCACGATCCGTAAGCTTGGATTCGGCACGATCGAGATGATCGCCTATACCGGGGCGCGCCATTCGATGGGAGAGATCCCGGGCTTCGATTACCATGAGGCCGCTGAATCGCAGCGCGAGCAGGTGTACGAGGAAACCCGTTCCTTCCGGCACATCTCGGCGCACATGCCGTTCACGGATCTACATCTCCTCTCGGCCGATCCCGAGGTCAGGCGGAGCAGCATACTCCAGATCGAGCGCGCTATGGAGGGCCTCGCGTTCCTGGAAGGACGTGTGGCCGTCGTACACGCCGGCTGGCCTGAGGAAGGCACGAGTTTTCGAGATGTCTGGCCGCTCATGCTCGAGACGTTTCGCAAGCTCGGCGATTATGCGGGTGAGCGCGGCCTGAAGATTGGTCTCGAGACCATGCAGCCAAACTCCGTCGAAGATTACACGGAGCTTGTGGTCGATATCAATCATCCGGCCGTAGGTGCCACGGTCGACACCGGTCACATTCGCGGCGCCATCGATATCGATCTGCCGACCGAACAGCGAAGCACACCGGAAGGCACCGAGCGATTCAACGACGTGCTGGACAGGACGGTGCGACTGCTGGGCAACCGGCTGCTGCACGTTCACCTTACGGACGTCCAGCGCAGCGACTGGCGAGACCATATGACGGTCGGATCCGGCATCATCGACTTTCCTCGCTTTTTCGAGACACTTCACGGCCTCGACTACAGCGGCCTTCTCGTCTTCGAACTCGAGGAACCGGATCA
>CAZART010000055.1:0-14098 GCA_964487555.1 uncultured Rhodothermales bacterium | reverse complement strand
GGATTCTGACGCTCGTCACGCCCCTTATTTCGAGGTGGTGCATTGTGTCCGCCTGCCGTGGGCCCTTCGATAATCCAGCCGGTGATCAGTCCCTCGGTCAGTTTGGCATTCATCACTCGCGCCAACACGTCGGACGAAATGATCGGGAAGAAGCCGGGCTGACGCAGCGGCGTTACCTCGTCGACCAGGTCGGCCGGGTCAAGATCGTAATAGATGGGTTCAACATCGCGTTCCGCCTGCGACGTGTCTACTTCGAGGCGAAGTCGAGCGGGCAGGCCCCGGGCATGAAGGGGAATCTACCGCCCGAGATCACGCCGATTTCACCGGCTAGGGCCACGGCCCGGGCAAGACGCCAGCTCGATACGCCGATTCCCATGCCTCCTTGAATAATTCGAGCGGACATCGGAATAGATGGAGCGCCAGGTGCGGACATAAGTAAACGGGCGATCATGAAGGAATGCTGAGGTTTACGTTGGGAAGGCCGGCCGCGATCACCAATGGCAGGACCAGGCCTGTTGCGAACGTATCCGCACTCCCCAACGCAATCGAAGTCGGGAAATTCGCACTTCGGCACGTCCGTTGTCCCGAGGGAGGATCTGTTCGTATGCGTAGGAGCTTTCCCCACACGGCGAGTACCACGCCCCTACGCTTCTCGATCGACGAGATTGATGTCGTCCGTTTCCCCTTCGGAGGAGGCGCGCTGCAGCTCTTCCGACCCCTCTGCACGACGGGCGTGGACGACCAGAAGAGAAGCGGGTGTCGCAAACGCGAGCCGTTGAAGGCGCTCGGAAAAGAGCGAGAAATCCACGCCCCAGACCTCAGAGGCGCCTGCGACGATCAGATCATATCCTGTCCACGCTTCGCGGATCGCGGCGTCTACGGGATCATCGTTCTCGACCATTTTCAAGCGCACACGGCCGTCAGAGAAGCTTTCGACGACGTCCGATAAGCCCGACCCGGGCGAGGAACCCCCGCGATCGGGGGCGATGACGTGCAGAACCGTTACGTTGACGTCCGTATGGCGGGCGATGCGGCCTGCAAGCTCGAGGCTGCGACGATCGTGCCTGCCACCGTAGAAAGGGACGAGCACGCGCTGAATGGGGCGGAATTGACGGGCGAGGAACACGGCTACGTCGCTGTCGGCGCGTTCGACCACGCCGCGAACGGGTCCGATCTCCTCACCGTCGGAGACCATCGGCCGATGCCAACCCATCAGGATGAGATCAGATCGTCGCTCGCGGGCCATCGAAAGGATGTCCTCCTCGACATTCGCGCTGACGAAGCTCACGGGATCGACGCTGACGCCCTCGGAGACGCGCAGCAAGGGTTCGAGCGGGCTCTCGCCCAGAGCATCCTCGCGTTGCTTGAACGCCTCTCTCCGAAACTCCTGCTCCGTCGAACAATGCAGGGCCGTCACACAGAGATCCTGCGTGGAGGCCAGCAGACGGGCGATCCGAAGCAGCTCGGGGCCGGAAGAGGGAAGGGCAACGGTAATAAGGACGGAATAGTCGGGCACGGATTGGTCTCGCTAACTGCGTGGATGATCTTATACCGCTCGAATCGCTACCGGTGCCGACGGTGAACGTTAATGGAGGTTTCGATTCCACCCTCGTTTCCCGTCCTCGATTTTCTGATCGTCCCCTTTTTTTACATCACGACCTCCGTCTAAAGTTCGGTCGCCTACTAAGTTCTGCCAGCAGGGGCCCTTCCTGCGAGACGCCCTAGGAATCATGTAGCCGTTTGGATCGTATATAGATTTATAACCAAGCATGCATCGCGCACTTCTTCAGGCTCTGGCCCGAAGGTCTGTCTTATGCGGACCCGGCGGCTCAGAGCCTTTTTTGTTGATGGCGCGTCGACGCAGCTACTTTGAGAGACCTTATGATGAGGATTTATGTGGGGAATCTTTCCAAAAAGACTACTAGGGCTGATCTGCGCGAACTTTTTTCCAAATACGGCCAGATTGGACGAGTGGGTCTCGCGAAGGAGAAACCCAGCGGTACCTCGCGCGGCTATGGTCTCGTCGAGATGAATGAAGATGCGGATGGGACGCGAGCCATTGCGGCCCTTCGCGGCAAGCTTCTCGGGGAACGACCGCTAAAAGTGAGAGAAGCGCGCACGCGCGCCGATCGCAACACGTCGGGCGGCGAAAATAAGAGCTGATCACAACGCGTGATCGGCGGCTCGCAAGAGCCTGTTAGGCTTCATGTTTTTTAATCCAGCCCCTGACCAGCAGGGTCATCATCGGGCAGGCAAATCGCCTCGGCAGATGGTGCAAGCCTCGTTCAGTAGGGCACAATTGCACGATAATTATGAAAGGAAAAGTAAAGTGGTTCAGCATCGACCGGGGCTACGGCTTCATCGAGCCCACCGACGGCAGTAAGGATGTGTACGTTCATTTTGACGCCGTTCCAGGCCTGGGAGAGGACGAGGGTCTTCGCGACGGAGAAGAAGTCGAGTTCGACGTCGAGACCACCCCGAAGGGCCTTAGCGCTTCGAACGTCACGCGCGTCGCAAGCAGTCCGCTAATCTAGGGGACGTCGCTGGCCGGCATCCAGGCGCGTCCGACCATCCATGGCATCGCGATCGACACAGCCGCTCCGGCGGAAATGCCTTCGGAACGAGAAAATTACCCGGCCGTTTCGGCCGGGTTTTCTTGTTTACGAGCTACACGAACAAAAGCCTGAGGTGCGGAGTCGATCTTCCATGCCGGTGCTCTTTGAGGACGCGCGGAATAGCTCCTGGGAAGGCACGGCAGGCGGGTTTGGGATGGCCACGGATTTCCTTAATTAGTAAGCGCGTTCGAGTCAGAGCTTCCATTGCCGCCGGCTATACGTCCGACACGCAGAGCATGAGAACATCGATACGATGGAGCGCCGCGGTCGTGGCAGGCGCCCTCCTGTTCGTCCCATTCGCCGCTCAGGCGCAAAACGCCGCGGGCGGTACTTGGAGGTCGCTCTTCAATGGCGAAGACCTCAGCGGTTGGAAGCAGCTTAACGGAGATCACGTCTACGAGGCTCACAGCGGTGAGATCGTTGGCACGACGGTGCCGGCCGAGCCGAACGGCTTTCTCGTCACCGAGGAGGCATTCGGCGACTTCATACTCGAGCTCGAAGTGCACGTCGACGTGCTGATGAACAATTCCGGCATCCAGTTTCGGAGCCTCAGCATCGACGACTATCGTGACGGCCGTGTGCATGGCTACCAGGCCGAAATCGACACGAAGCCGCAGCGTTGGAGTGGAAGCATCTACGACGAGGCGCGACGGGGATGGCTTTACATCTTGGAGATCAACCCCGAGGCGAAGCGCGCCTTCGTCAATAACGCCTGGAACCACTACCGGATCGAGGCGATCGGCACGACGAACCGCGTATGGGTGAATGGAATCCCCACAGCGCATCTGGTCGATGACGAGACGCTGCGCGGCTTCATCGGGCTGCAGCTCCACGCCAACAATCCGGATGACCCGCAAGGCAGCCACCAGATTCGATTTCGAAATATCCGCATCCAAACGGAGAACCTGAGGCCTTCGCCGTTCGACGACATCGCCGTCGTCAACCTCATACCCAATACGGTCTCCGATCAGGAACGCGAACAGGGCTTTGAGCTGCTGTGGGACGGCCATTCGACTGGGGGATGGTCGGGCGCACCAACATCTAAAGCGCAGGATTGGGCGACGAACGACGGAACGCTACGTGCCGCTGCCCCGGAAGGCGAAGATCTCGTCTCATACGAACAGTTTGAAAGCTTCGAGCTGAAGTTCGACTTTAAACCTCAGCGAGACGGTGCGACCTGCGGTGTCCACCATCTCGGCGCCGGAGGCGAACCGTCCCTGTACTGCCGTGTGGCGTCACAGAAGATCGACGCCGAAACATGGAACCAGGGCGTGATACGCGTGCGACCCGACGACATGGTGGAGTACTGGCTGAACGGCTACAAAATCCTGGAATACCGACGTGGTGCCGAGGCGCAGAAGCAAAGCCGCATCCGTCTACAGCACGGCGGGGGAGACGTCGTTTACCGAAGCATCAAAATCAGATCGCTGAAGTAGGCGACGACGTGATGGGTAGATCGTTCATAGCCGCATGGGTCGTCTTCATCCTGTTGATTGCAGGATGCGGTCTGACGCATTGCGCGAAGGGGCAGGCCCAATCGGAGCTGCGGATCGAGCACGACGAGGCGGCCGGCACGATGGCCGTCTTCGTCGAAGGAAGCAGCGAGCCGATCGTGACGCAGCACGGCGATGTCCCGACGAAAGAGGCACCATTCGACGGCGCGCCGAACGACCGGCTGAACAACTACACCGACCGGTTCAACAACTACACCGACCGCCTCAACAACTACACCGACTGGGGTATCTACCGCGGTGACAAGACCGGCATCCAGTATTCCGAGCTGTCGCAAATCACGGTCGAGAACGTCCACCGCCTCGAGCCCGCCTGGGAGTACCGTCACGGCGACCCGAACGGGCCGTCGATGTACAGCAATCCGATCATCGTTGACGGGCTGATCTATTTTACCACGCCGAAAGTGAACGCCGTAGCCCTCGACGCCGCCACCGGAAAGGAGGTCTGGGTGTTTGAGCACGCCGATTACGATGAGGACGAACAAGACTTCAGAGGCCGCAATCGCGGGGTGACGTACTATGAGGATGCCGACGGCGGCCACGGGCGCATCTTCAATTTTGTGAAGGACCGCGTTTACGCGATCAACGCAAAATCGGGCGCCCTGATCGAGTCCTTCGGCGAAGGCGGATTTATCGACTTGCGCCAGAACCTGCCCGTAGATCCTGAGTCGGCCTCGATCGAGGTCACGACACCCGGGATCGTCTACCGGGACTTCCTCATCGTAGGCTCTCGCGTGCCCGAGGGCAATGAATCGACGCCGGGCGACGTGCGTGCCTACGATGCGGTTACGGGCGACTTCCGGTGGATCTTCCATACCGTTCCCCGCGAGGGCGAGTTCGGCTACGATACGTGGGAATGGATGGAAGGCGTGACCTACGGAGGCGCCAACCCATGGGGCGGCTTCACGGTCGACGACGAGCGTGGATGGGTCTTCTTCGCGACCGGGTCGGCGGCGGGCGACTTTATCTACGGCGGGACGCGGAAGGGCATGAACCTGTTTTCGAGCACCGTGCTGGCGCTCGACGCCGCGACGGGCGAGCGCATGTGGCATTATCAGACCATCCATCACGATATCTTCGACTACGACAACCCGCCCGCCCCCATCCTGGCGACGATCACCTCCGGCGGAGAGGAGCGCGATGTGGCCGTGCAGCTCACGAAAATGGGCTTCACGTTCGTGTTGGATCGGGACACGGGCGAGCCCCTCTTTCCGGTGGTCGAGCTCCCCGTGCCCTCGTCGAAGGTGCCCGGTGAGGAGGCCTGGCCCACACAGCCTATCCCGCTGAAGCCGCCGCCGCTCGTGCGCCAGTCGATGCACGAATCGGATATCACCAACATCACGCCGGAGGCTCGTGCCGCCGTGTTCGAGGAGTTCAGGAAATACGAGACCGGGCCCCTCTACACGCCTGCGTCCCTACAAGGCACGATCACCCTGCCGGGACATCAAGGGGGTGTGGAGTGGGGCGGCGCCGCCTTCGATCCCGCCACGAACGTGATGTACGTCAACGCGAACGAAGCTCCGACGATCAATAAGCTCGAACCGCTGGCGGACGAGAGCACAGCGACGACGCCCGTGGCGCGGGGGAGGTGGACCTACAATGCCAACTGCACCGCATGCCACGGCATCAATCGAACGGGGAATCCGCCCCTTTACCCGCCGCTGACGCACGTCGAGCTCACCAGCAAGGAAATCCGAGGCGTCCTGCGCCAGGGGCGGGGCATCATGCCCGCATTCAATAAGCTTTCTGAGGATCAGCTCAACGACCTCGTCGCTTACCTCCAGAGTGACGCCGCCGCCGAGACGTTGACGGCGAAAGAAGAGGGCGCGGCGGAGTCCATCCCACAGTATGCCAACGTCGCTCCCTTTTTTACCGATCCTGACGGATATCCGGCCATTGCTCCGCCCTGGGGCACGCTGAACGCGGTCGACCTGCATAAAGGCGAAATCCTCTGGAAGGTGCCGCTCGGCGAATATTCGCAACTGGCGGCGAAGGGCATTCGCAACACGGGCGCGAAGAATTTCGGCGGCCCGGTCCTCACGGCGGGTGGCGTGGTGTTCATTGCTGCGACGCCGGATGAGAAGATCCGCGCCTTCGACAAACGATCCGGGGCCATCCTGTGGGAGCACAATCTGCCGGCAGGCGGGTACGCCACCCCCAGCGTCTACTCGATCGACGGTACGCAATACGTCGTTATTGCCGCCGGAGGAGGAGGGAAGCTCGGGACGAAGCACGGCGACGCGATCGTCGCCTTCGCGCTCCCCGAGTCGATACGAAGCGAGTCCGAATGAGCGCGACCCGCGACCGATGCGGTCGTCAGATGCGCCCTCAGCGTCATCGGTGCGCTCAGCGCATCACGGCGCTACACTCAGGATTTATTGCAGAAATCGTGCCTCGATGCATTATTTTAGTGAGAGCCACGTCTCGACGACCAGTCGCGGCGGCAGGAGAGTGCATCGCGTGGCGCACGGGCAGGGCGGCGGTGAAGCTTGACGAACATTCCGTATAGGCCGGATGCAGAAGCATGGAACGGCTCCGTCTAGGCCGCGTCCAGAACCACGAAACGCCCAAGCTACCTTTACCACTGATGCTTGTCCGGCCCGATGCCAAGAAGGGCAGCCTTCCCAACCTCGTCATCATCGGTTCGATGAAATGCGGGACGACGAGCCTGCACTATTACCTCGGCCTTCACCCGGATATTTCGATGTCGCTCGAGAAAGAGCTGTGCTTTTTCGTGAAGGAACTGAACTGGAACCGCGGCATCGACTGGTATCGGTCGTGGTTCACCGAGCGGGCGAGCATTCGCGGAGAAGCCTCGACGGATTATACCCTATATCCGGTCTACAGAGACGTTCCGGCACGCATGCACGGACTGATCCCGGAGGCGCGGCTCATCTACATGGTACGTGATCCGGTCGAGCGCATCGTCTCCCACTACGTTCATTTTGTCACCAATCACCGCGAGCACCGCCCTCTGCAGGAAGCCGTCCTGGGTTGGCCGGAAATGTACGTCGACAGGAGTAAGTACTATCTTCAGCTTCAGCAATACCTGGAGTTTTTCTCCCCTTCACAAATTCTCATCGTTCAGCAGGAGGACCTGCTCAGACGGCGAACCGATACGCTGTCGAAAATCTTTCGATTTCTGGATGTCGAGCCGGTCACACGGGATCCGCGCTTCCGTTGGGAACGGCACCGAACGAAGCGCCGAAGACGCAAATCGGTGCTAGGCGTTCGCCTGGCAGCGACGGTCCCGATGCGGCGGCTCAAGCTGCTGCCTCGTCACCTGCGCTGGCCGATCGAGGATTTCATATACTGGCCCTTTTCTCACGCGGTGGAGAGGCCGATGGTTGGCGACCGGTTGTTCCGCGAGCTCAGCGACATGCTGCGCGACGACGTCGAGCAGCTGCGTGCGTACACCGGAGAAGCCTTTGCCAATTGGAAAATATGACCGTACCAATGAGGTTCTACGGCGACTCGGCCGGGCCGGCCGTTCGGAAGTGGTCGGTCCGCCGGTCGACCGGCGTTAGCCCTCCCCGCGCGAACCCGCGCGCAAAGGCAACGAGACGCTCCCACCGGTAGGCGCCCGAACCGAGGCTCGCGGCCACCCTTGACCGGCTGAACAGCCACCGTCCGCCCAGGCGGATCAGCAGGAGCGCGACGGAGCCGTAGCCGCACTTGAGGAGCTTGGCGAAGGCACTTCCCGTGCCGTACCAGTAACGATAGATTAAATAGGAGCCTTCTTCCCACGTTCGGAAACCATGATGCGTGAGTGCCCACTCCGGAGTTTCATAAACGGTGTAGTCGGCCAACAGAGCGCGTATGGTAAAGTCCGTCTCGGCACCTGACTTCATCGAGGCCCCGACACCGAGTTCCTCGTCGAAGCCGTTCAGGCTGCGCCATGCGGCGCGTCGCACGGCCATACAAGCTGCGATGCCTTCCACACGCGTTTTTTCCTGCACGGACCGGGCGAGATAGTCGGACTCGCGGACGTACGCCGGAATGAAGCCGGCCTCGGCATCGTACACCCCGGGGAGTACGTTGCCGAAAACAACGCCCAGAGCCGGTTCCACCGTAGAAGCCGCCGCAAGCCGGTGCAGCCAGCCCGCGGGCACGACGCAGTCATCATCCAGAATCGCGATCCACTCCCCGCGTGCGTGAGCGATACCGAAATTTCGCGCCCTCGAAACGCCCGAGCTCGCAAGCCTAAAGTAGCGCAGCCGATCATCGTTCAGGAGGGGTCGCACCGCGTCGGCTGTGCGGTCGTCCGTACTCTGGTCGACGACGATGATTTCGTAGGCCGGATAATCATCGGCAAAGAGGCTGTCCAGGGTCGCCACGATGGTGTCGCCACGGTTCCGCGTCGCGACGACGATGCTGAAAAACGGCGCGGACGTTCCGCGTTCCATAGCGCCGGCCTGGTAAGACAGCGATGTGTGCGTGGGCGCGTCCATGATGAGTGAAGGACATGCTCACATGAGTTTGTAATATAGGACAAGTTGATGTCCGTATTGGACGGCATTCCCGTCCCTCACGTAACAACATGAGCGCCCCCGCGCTGTCCTACGACATCATCACGCAGAGGCACGGCGGAACGCTGTCCGTGAGAGCGAAGAAGGCCATGGATCCTGTTTCACCGTCACGCTGCCTGTGAAAAACGTGTTGACTCCTTAAACCAGGGCGCTGCGCAACGTGCGAGGAGCATCGAAGTCACAAGACCGGGAGGGAGGTGGGCGAATCGGGGCGGCATGGCAGCCCGGTCCGCAGCACGTCTAGGGGCTCCCGGGAGCGTCCAGCCCGAGGCGCTGCTGCAATTCCTCGTACCGCCCGCGGCTCACCCGCAAATGTCGTCCGTCATGCAGGCGGACAGCATAGTCACCGCCGGCGCTGTAGATCAGCGTGTCGATGCGGTCGAGCTGCACGATCGTGCCGCGGTGTATCTGGAAAAAGTGGTTTGGATCGAGGCGCCCTTCGAGCGTTTGCATCTGTTCCCTGATGACGAACGTATTTTCGCCGACGTGCAGCTCGACGTACGAGCTGCTGGCGGTGATGAAATCGATTCGATCGACCGGCACGATGCGCATCTGACCGCGCATGTCGACGCCGATTCGCTCCAGGTAGCGCCGATCGGCGGTCGAAGGCGGCGATGACCGGGAGAGTGGATCGGGGGCATCGCCGAGCAGTACGTCGAGCCGGCGTTGCAAGTCGTTCATCGCGCGGACCGCGAGCATGGAACGTGCCCGCGACAGCGCCTGCTCGAAGCGCTCGTCGTCGAACGGCTTGCGCAGGTAATCAAGCGCCGCCATCTCGAAAGCCTCTATCGCATACTGATCGTAGGCCGTGACGAAGATGACGGCCGGCATGTTCGAGGGTCCGATCTTCCGTACGACATCCACGCCGGAGAGGCCCGGCATCTGTACGTCGAGGAAGACGAGGTCGGGATCCAGCCGCGCGATCGCCTCGACTGCTTCACGGCCATTTGTCGCCATGCCGACGACCTTCGCGTGCGGCTCGCGGGCCAGCAATTCCTCCAGACGGTGCCGCGCCGCGCGCTCATCATCGACGATAAGGACCTTCAGCTTCTCATCCGCACTCATGGCTCGCCCTCGTCAGGTCGGCCGCGCCGCGACGCGGAAGTGCCGGGTGATCGTTCATTCGGAAGGGCCGTGGTATACAGATCAGTGTTCGTGTGATAGGGTAGGACGAGATGTGCGACGAGGCCGCGTCCGTCGGCCGGACGCAGTGAAAACTGTTGAGCCTCCCCATAGAGGCTCTTCAGGCGCTCGCGTGTGTTGCGCAGGCCGATGCCCTGCGATCCGGCCGTCGCGCCATCTCCGGCAGGCGAGCTAAGGCCGGGGCCATCGTCTCGCACGCTCAGGTGCAGGTTTTCTCCGTCGCGCCAGGCGGAGAGCTCGATTCGTCCTCCCTTCTCGCTCGGGCCGATGCCGTGCTTAATCGCATTCTCGACGAGCGGCTGGAGAATGAGATTCGGAACCAGCGCATCAAGCATGTCGGGTTCGACGTTTCTCCGCACATCGAGCCGTTCCTCGAGTCGGATGCGCTGGATCTCCAGATATCCCTCGATGAATCCGAGCTCTTGCTGCAACGGCACCTCGCGTGCGTCCGTGTTTTCGAGTGTATAGCGCAGCAGCTCGCTGAGCCGGGCGATCATTCGGCGCACTCCAGGTGGATCCTGCTCGAGGTAGGCCGAGATCGTATTGAGCGTATTGAAGAGGAAGTGCGGGTTGAGCTGCATGCGCAGAGCCTGCAGGTGGGCCTCGGAAAGCTGCGCCTGCAGCTCGGCTGAGCGGGCGTGCAGCTCGGCCGCCTCGGCGCGCAGCCGCGCCGCCTCATTCACACGTTCGCGGTACCGAAGGAAGTAGGAGCGCGCGAACCCGGTCGCCAGAACGATCAGATAGAGCAGCAGCTCGGGGAGGAAATGGAAGTCGCGCAGCACGAATGCGACCGACATCGGCCGAATGTGGCCCTCGCCGACGGCGTTCCAGATCGCATGCGAGGCGAGGTCGATGGCCACCGACGCCCCGACCGCCGCCGCGACGTGCGTCAGCAGGCGGAGCGGCCACTTGCGGCCCTCGAGGCTGAGGCGGCCCGCAAGCCAGAAGATTAGCGGCGTCGCGACGAGCCAGAGCCCGTATTCGAGAAACGTGTACAGGATCGCGCCGGCGGACATGGCGTCGCCGCGTGGACCGCCACCGAGCGGATCATCGACGTTCTGCGTGACCCGCAGCAGAGCCAGGGTTCCCCAGAAGACGAAGATGAGGGCACCCTCGATCCAGTATCGCCTCAGCACACGACGGCTGTGCGGCCTCGGTACGTCCGGTGAAGGTGCCTCTCTCATTGTGCGTTCGGTTCTCCTGCAGGATGCTGCGTAACGTCGCGATGAGGGTCCACAAAAACCTACGCGACCGTCATCTCTAACCATAGGTCCGGCGAAATAAGCTCCCGATACCCATCAGTCGCACCGGTTAATGTACGGATCGCACCCACCTGCGATAAACAGACGAATGCGGCGAGCGACGGCGACCCTCAGCCGCGCATCGTCACCGCCTTTTCAGCGTCGGGTTTGCCGCCACGGGTGAGTCGAAGCCGCTCGCCATGAGAGGCAATGCGATTGACATCGTCCGCAAAGTGCCGGACTAGCTCCGTGAGCCGGTCCCGCTGCCCGTGGGCTTCGTCGTGAAGAACGGCTCGAAGATTCGCGCGTCTTTCCTTTAACCTGGCCGCGATGGTCGTTTCCGGTACAGGGCGCGGCTATGCCTGCCTTGTACGCTTCTCAAAGACGACATCGTGTGCCGGGCGGCGCGGAAAGACGAACGCGCCCTTCGCAGGAACCGGTTCGCGGAGGATGTGCGCCATGTACGCATGTGCGCGCCGATGCCACTTCCGCTGGTAATGCTCGCCGACAAAATAAAATCCCACCCGGCTCCACCAGTTCGGGAAGTCGCCAGGTAACCAGAAGGCCGAGATCCGCAGTCGGACGGTCCCCGACGCGTGGTCCTTTCGAAGGATAAACCATTCGGCGCCGCGCTCGATATGCCCCTGAAGCGTCTCGTAGCGGAAGCCGAATACGGTTTCGTCCTCGCCTACCTCGTGCCGAACCGCACCTACGCGTACGCCTGTTACAAAGCGCAATCCGCGGAAGGCGCGAAGAATCAGCACCATCGGCCGGCCGAGCAATTCCGCATCATCATCAAAATAGGCCTGAACGATTCGGGTGTCGGAAAATCGGTACCTGCTTAGCGCTGCGCAGGCCCGCTCAAACGGGCCGTCGTCGACAGGAGGGCCTGTAGGCGCCCTGCCCAGCGTCGACTCGGACTTGTAGGAATACCAGCCGGACCGGCTCTCTAGCTCCGAAGGATCATCTTCGAAGTTTCTCTCGAGGGTCGCAACGTGCTCCAGGCGCTTCTGCAGCTCCTCGTCCGACCACCCGCGTCCGATTCGCCACTCGGCCATCACTCGCCTCGTGCGATCAGTGTGGGCGCATTCAGCTCGGCATCCAGCTCCTCGTCCTGCACTTTCTTTTTCTCAGCATGGATGTGCCGGATCACACCATCGCCGACGCAATGGGCCACCCTATCGACGAACTCCGTCCACGTGTTCGTCTGCATGGGATCTCCGCCGATGAGAAAGCCGGCGAGGTTCGCCGCCGATGACGCACGAGCCCGACTGCGGATGTGGAAGATGACGTCACCGTGACCGTTTCGGTAGGCGCCAAACGTGATCTTGCCGGCTTCAGGATGGCCGCCTAGGGTCGCGATCGTAATGCTGCAGTCATCCTGGTGGACGACGCGCACGCGAGCCTCAGGTACCATCCGGATCTTGACGTTCATGACGATGCCCTCACCTATCGGATGGTCCGGATCGGCCCCGAATGTGAAGTGGGCAAGATTCTGCGGTGCGAACTCGGCAAATCGCTCGCGTACGACCTGGATGACTTTGGTCGGTTCGATGCGACAGCCGCGTATGACCGCCCAATAGTCCCGTTGGAGCAACGGCCCGATTCCATCCGCCGCAAGTTGAACGTCGTCCTTCATACCGACGAGCCGCTGCTCACGAAAGTCCGACGTGACATCATGTCCGGTCGTTCGTCAATGCCGCGACGATCCGAGATCCCGCGAAGAGCACCAGGGCGTCTTCGGCCATCGCCGGCATCCAGTCGGGAACGGCGAGTCGTTCGGCCGCCGCCTTTCGAAGATGGAAGAAGAGGTAAGTGGATGCTACTGCGGACGAGGCGCCGGCGAGTGCGCCCACCCATCGGGGGCCGCCGGCCAGGCCTGATGCCGCGACGCCCGCAACGGCGCCCATGACGGCGCGACCCGCGACCGACACGGTACTGGTGCGGTCGGGTACGACCGGCGTCTTGTCGGCGGCCATTTCACCGGCGGCAAACGAAGTAAGCACGCGGCTTGTCCAGGGTGAGCTAAGCATCGAGGGCGGCTGATTTCGATGCCGCGGTACACCGTTTCCGCCGGCGAGTCGCCGGCTGAGGAGCGCGAGCCCGGCTATGCTCCGCATTCCGGTTACGGCGCCGAGACCGGCCGACAAGGCCATACTTTTCAATGGATCGTGCATACTCATTCTCGTTAGTGCCCGCTTGGCCAAAAAAAGGCAAGTGATCGTAAACATTACACTCCGAAGCCAACCTCGACAACCTCGCAGTCGTTTCTGATGAAACGATCCGATCCTGCAACAAGTCGAGGAGCCATGGCGAATTCAAACGATGTAAATCCGGCTTCGGAGAAATCCGAAAGAGTCTACGAGCCGTCCGCCGTGAAGAGGACGGACCATGCGGAGGAGTTGACGACGCGCCTCATTGAACACCAGACGGCAAAGATCCCATCGGATTGGTTCCTTGCCGCCTCGTTCGGCGCCATAGGGCTTTCATTATACTACCACGTGCGCGGCAAGTATCATTTCAGCAACTTGATCGGACTTTGGGCGCCCACGCTCCTGACGATGGGCGTATACAACAAAATCGTCAAGACGCTGAGGCCGGGATAGAGCCACCGCCCTATGGGACTGAGGTATCTCGAATACGCGTGCACCAACGTCTTCAGCCCTGCTCACAGATTGGCTCTGGGGAGTCGTTTGCAGAATCCGGCATTGTCCACGTAAGTTGGATGATCGGATTCGGTCGCGGCAGCATGTTGCCCGGACGCGCCGTCATCGCAGCGCTTCCAGTAAATGTCCATGGAGCTAGAGAGTAAGGAACCGTCGGAAAGGATTGACCGCCCCCTCGAAGCTGGATGGAAGCACCTATCCCGCGGTGGCTGGCAGGCGGCCCGGACTGCGTTCGAGGCGGCCCTTGCGGCGGAAGAGACGCCGGAGGCGCTGGAAGGTTTGGGCTGGTCTGCCTGGTGGGTCGACGATTCGGCGACCGTTTTCGAGGCCCGCGAACAGGCGTTTCTACTATACCGGCAGGCCGACCGCCCCGCATCGGCCGCCCGGATGGCC
>CAZART010000054.1:6351-34161 GCA_964487555.1 uncultured Rhodothermales bacterium | reverse complement strand
CTGGCCCCCGAATTCAACCCGAATCGGCTCGTAAAGAAGCACGCCGATTCGATCATGCGGCAGCGGATGTTCAAGAAGATGTCGCCGGGACATGTCTTTTCGATGGTATTGGAGTTGAACGAGCTCGTGCAGCAGCTTCCGTCGCGAATGAACGCCCTGTTCCGCTCGCTCGCTCACAATGAATTCGAGATCAAGGTGCAGTCGTTCGACGAGATCCGCCTATTGCGCAATCTGCACGCGATTGCCAATCGCGTGTCGCTGAGTGTCGTGCTCGCGTCACTCATCCTCGGAGCCGCCCTGATGATGCGTGTAGACACCGAGTTCACGATTCTAGGATATCCGGGCATCGCGATGATTCTATTCCTGGGCGCGGCGGCATGCGGCTTCGTTTTGGTCCTCAGCATCCTCTTTGAAAAAGACGAGCGGGGTACGACGGGCAGGAATCGCTGAACGCGGCCGTCGACATCATCATGACAATTCGGCGACTTCGTACCACGGCGGGCGCGGGCGCTTGCGATTGGGCGGGGGGTACGAGATCTTGAAGTAGACCACCGAGCCACCACCGTATGTTATGGATTCCACCCGCGATCTTTCGGTAGGCGACCTGCTCGATCAACTTCTAGCGGATGACCTCATCGACGCTTGCCACATCACCGGGGATTTCGTCACGATCGTGCAAGGTACGAAGCGTCACCGCTTCCCCTATGGTCAGGCTCGCACTTTCCTCATGGGGATGTTGCGAGGCCGATCCTGGAATCTGAAGGCGGATGAAACCGACCCCGAACGCGGCTTCCTGCGACAGCGTGGCGTTCAAAGGCGAAGCGACGACGTGCGTGCGGTCCTGAAGGCCGTCGCGGAAGAGAACCGCGATCCGAACCACCGCCTTGACATTGAAGATCCGCCGCCTGCTCCGAATCGATTCTTGCAATCGATCACGCCGGCTCTCGACGAGCTACTCGGGATGGCCGTTAACATGGAGTTGATCGAGAGCTCGTCGAAAGCTGCATCCGGCCGAATGGTGACCATCTCGCTATCGGCCTGTCAAACGAAGATGCGCATCGACGAGGCGGTCGTCTTTCTTACCGAGTGTATTCTGCACAAGTTGAGTGCCATGAGGGAGGAATTATTGAAGCTGTCGGATCATGCCGGCAGACGCGAGGCCGCCGGAGGTTTCGATCGTGTCGACGAGCCGCGTGCGCGGGTACGCGTCCCGGGTGACGAACCGGTCTGGGAGCCGCTGGGCTGACACGTGGCGGCCGCTGCGCACGTGTAAAGACGCCTTTTGCTCCATGACTGATCGAGAATATACAGGTCCGAACGGCCGAGACGACCGGTTGGCTACGCGACCGGACCAACAGGCGCGCGTCGCGCGGCTCGGCCTCTATGCACTGGGGAACCCCGGTCTGCAGGAATTGATGGACGAGACGGTCCGCTCGGTTGCGGAGAGCCTCGACGTTCAATTCAGCGCAGTGCTCCTCCTGCACGCCGGCGGCCGTACCTTTCAACTCAGGGCGGGAACGGGCTGGAAAGGCGGCGTCGTGGGCGTAGCCGAAATCACGTCCGATCGAGCGAGCCAGGCCGGTTACACACTCGCCGCGGCCGAGCCCGTCGTCGTCGGCGATGCGGCCAAGGAAATGCGCTTCGAACGGTCGCCGATCCTCGAGGAGCACGGAATCCGCAGCGGCGTCAGCGTCGTCATCGACGGAGAACAGCAGCCTTATGGCGTACTGGGCGCCTTTTCAACGGAGCCTCGCTCGTACACCGACGAAGACATCCACTTCATGCAGGCGGTCGCCAACGTATTGGCCGGTGCCATCGAGCGACGGCGGTTTGAGGATGCCTTGCGAGAGAGCGAGGCCCGAGCGCGGACCGTCCTCGAGACGACCGTCGACGGCATCATTACGATCGACGAATACGGCACGATCGAATCATTCAATCCGGCCGCCGAACGAATTTTCGGCTACGATGCCGACGAGGTAATTGGTGAGAACGTCGAAATTTTGATGCCGCAGCCGTACCGGGACGAGCACGACGAGTATCTCCGAAGCTACCGGGAGACCGGCCGCCGAAAAATCATCGGCATCGGTCGCGAGGTGGTGGGAAGGCGGAAGGACGGCTCGACCTTTCCGCTCGATCTCGCGGTGAGCGAGGTGCACATTTCGGATCGCCGCCTGTTTACGGGACTCGTTCGCGACATCACCGATCGTCGAAAGCTCGAGCAAGAAATCCTGCGCATCAGCGAGCTCGAGCGGCGCCGGATCGGGCAGGATTTGCACGATGGGCTCGGGCAAATGCTTACGGGAATCGGCCTCATCTGCCGGAATCTAGCCCGGACGTTGGGCAACACGCATCCGGAGATTGCGCCGGAGGTCGTCGAAATCACAGATCTGATCAAAGAGGCGGACGAATTCGCGCGCGGTCTCGCGCGCGGTCTCGTTCCTGTCGATCTGGAGGCGAACGGCCTCCGCTCCGCCCTGGGCAGGCTGGCAAGCGGCGCAGAGCGTCTGTTCGGCGTTCGATGCTCCTTCGAAGAGCTCGGCAAGGTGCTCATCCACGACAATTCCATGGCCACCCATCTCTACCGCATTGCGCAGGAGTCCGTAAGCAATGCCGTGAAGCACGGCAAGGCGCAACACGTGAAGATCAGCCTCGCAGGGGGCAACCGGCAGATCCGACTCCGTATTCATGACGACGGCGTAGGCTTCCCGGCGGAGCAGGATGAGGACACGCGTGGGATGGGCGTTCGTATCATGCACCACCGGGCTCGCATCATCGGGGCGAACCTCGAGATACAGGGGGGCGTCGAAGGGGGCACAACCGTCATGTGCACGGTGCGCGATCCTACCGCGCCGCTGCCCATGGGCGGCGAAGAGTACGGCAAAAAATAGGTGGTTCACGACCCCGGCGACAGAGCATGAAGAAGATCATCATCGTAGACGATCACCCGCTGATGCGGAAGGGACTTGCCCTTTCGCTCGATTCCGAAACCGACTTGAAAGTCGTCGGCCAGGCGGCGGACGCCGAGGAAGGGCTCACCATGCTGGAAGAGCTCAAGCCCGACGTGGCCATTGTCGACATTTCGCTGCCCGGCATGAGCGGATTGGAGCTGATCAAGCACATCCAGGCCATGTATCCCGAAGTCCGTTGTCTCGTCGTCTCGCGGCACGATGAAGCGCTGTATGCGGAGCGCGCCATCCGGGCCGGTGCGCGCGGGTACGTCATGAAGCTCGAAGCGGGCGACGAAATCGTGAAGGCGGTCCGGCGCGTGTTGGCCGGAGGCATCTACGTAAGTGAGGAGATTAACGAGCGGCTGCTCATGGGCCTGGCGTCGGGGCGCGACGAGCTGGCTCAGTCTCCGCTCGAAGTGCTCAGCGATCGCGAGCTCGAGGTTTTCGAACTCTCAGGGCGCGGACTCGTGACGCGCGAGATCGCCGAGCGACTTCACCTCTCCGTGAAGACCGTTGAGTCGTACCGGGCGCGGATCAAGGACAAGCTGAACCTGAAGACGGCGGCCGAGCTGATGCAGCACGCCGTGCAGTGGGTGGAAGGCGAGAGGACGGGCTGAAGGCCTTCGCGTCTACCACGACATCTGCGGTCGTCCGGCAGGCCTCACACGCGGAACAGACGGAAGAGTGTTCGCTCGAGAATGCGTTCGTACACGGGTCTGCGCCGCCATTCTTCCAGGTTGACCGCCTTCGCGGTGGCACATCGTTCTGCGAATACCGCTTCGAGTCGGCTGGAGAGCTCCCGGTCAAATGCACCGAGCCCGACCTCAAGGTTGTGCTTCCCGCCATACGCATCCACGTTGTACGATCCGACCACGCTGTATCGGCCGTCGACGGTGATGCATTTCGCGTGGAGAATCGGATCCTCCATCTCGAAGACCTCGATGCCTGCCTCCAGGAGATGCCGGTAGAGATGCCGACCTGCGATGCGAGCCAGCGGTACGTCCGACCGGCCGGCCGTGAGTATGCGCACGTCGACGCCCCGTTGCGAGGCGGCGGTCAAGAGGTCGACGAACCAGGCGGGCGGCACGAAATACGGCGTCATCAGGAAGCATCGATCGACCGCCTCAATCAGCACCTGCTGGAGTGCACGGTCGAGATCGGTCTGCTTTTTTCGGCGATTGAGGGCAAGGACCTGGGCTTCAACCTCGCCGGCGGCGGGGGGAAAGCGGGGCGGTGCCGGCGCCGACCCGGATGCCTCCAGCACCGAATCCAGGAACACGGCCGCAAGATCACGAACGCACGGTCCTTCGAAGCGGACCGTCAGGTCGAAGAAAAGCTCGGGACCGGGGCCGCCGTAATCGCGACTTACATTCGCACCACCGGTGAAGCCGACCTCGTCGGTGATGAGGATTTTGCGGTGATCGCGGTGATAGAAGGGGGCCAGCTTTCGTCCAAACTTGCGCCACGGAAGAGCCGGATTGTAGGTGACGACGCGTCCGCCGGCCTCGGTGATCGGACGAGCATACCGGGGCCCGATGCGCGGCGAACCCCATCGATCGAAAAGAAGGATGACGTCACAGCCGCGCGCGGCTGCGTCCGCTAGAGCGTCACGCGCCATATTTCCAACTTCGTCGGGTTGGAGGATGTACGTCTCCAGCCAGACGCGCTCTCGCGCCGATCGGATGGCCTCGTACGCCGATTCGAACGCCTCGTCGCCAACGGTGAAAAGCCGGAGCTCATTTCCGGACCGAGCCGGAAAGCGCCACGCGAACGGTTCATGAGGTACGTCGGACTTTGCGTCGACTACATCCATATCCCTATGAGCTATGTCGTGGCGCCCACTTGGCCGTGAGGCGTTCATGGCCAGCCGTCCTCAGCGTATTCGGTGACGGCGATTGCGGCGGTTCCGTCGGAACGTAAGGAAAAATCTCACAATACCGCGGTCGGTTGCCGGACACCGTCATGCGGCGGCACGCGTAGACCACGTTTAATGCACGTCCGTAGGATAGTCGTGGCATGAGGTTTATCATGCCGCAGAGAACGCAGGTGCCTCGGGAGCCGGAAAGGGAACTCGACATCGAACCGGAGGAGGAGTTCGAAGAATTCGTCGAGTACGTGCGTGAACATCGCGACGAAGACGAGCAAGACTACGGAGAGAGCGGTGATGAGGACATTTACCGGGACACCGTCGATGAGGACCCCAAAGAATTCCACGAGGTATAATGACACGAAGGGAGGCCGTCATTGACGTAGAAGGGAGGCCGTCATTGACGTAGTGGACCCGCATTTCGCCGGCACCGGAGCGTTCTAATCCCGAGCATCGTCATGCACGCAGGTTTCCGATCCGCCGATATGATCGAGCTCCATGACGCGGGGATTGTGGTGCACATCGAGGACCTCCCGCCGGAAGCGCTCGGCTGGCGCGATTCGCCTACCGTGGTCGGAAAGAGGATAGCGATCGACGGCAACGAGGCCGCACGATTTCTCAAAGCTTTGGGCCTTACGTTCGATGCCGATGACCTATCGGTAACGAGTTCGACGTGATTTTTCGACGGCCCAGGCAGACCGGGACACCCAAGCCGGACGTACCGCTCAAGGGCGTGCTTCGCATCAAGGATATCCAAGCGCGAGCGGAGGGTCCGAACCTGCTTCATGTTCACGTAACTTCGCGCGGCGGCGAGCCTGGGACGGAGGACGAATACGTGCAGGAACTTACCTATTCGGGCAGTTACACGGTCTGGTGGTCGGTCGCTGAAGAGTGACGCCCATCGTTCCGGGCCGGCTCGGAGCGCGGGAGACCTAGCGATGCCGGCCCGGAACCGCGCACGGCCCGGCTTTGACTCCGAACACAATCCGTCGGCTGCGTCAAGTACGCGGACATTCTACCCTCGCGGATCTGCCGGTAGTGCGCCGTCGAGCCACTGGCGCACGGCGTGCTCCGGCAGCGCGCCGACGAATTCGTCCTTCACCGCGCCGTCCACAAAGAGTTTGACCGCCGGAATGCCGCGCACGCCATAGCGACGTACCAGGTCGGGATAGGAGTCGGCATTGATCTTCACCAGCCGCCAGCGACCTCGGCTTTCTTTCGCCAGCTTCTCGAGCGTGGGACTGAGGATTCGACACGGACCGCACCACGGTGCCCAGAAGTCCACGAGCACCGGCTTGCGGTGGCTCGTCTGGATGACGTCCTCTTCGAAGTTGCGGGTTTTGTCAGGCATCGTTGAATCGGTATCCGGATCAGGCAGATGTTACGGCGGGTGAAGGCACGGGTCGGGACGCGGCAGCGGTTGCCGCCTGAACGGCGTCGTGAACCTCGTGGAAGAAACGCCGCCTTCCAATCAGACCTACGACATTGGATTTTTCGAGGACGTCGCGAACAGGCCCCTTGAGGCCGGCCACGAACAGTTCCACGTTCCGCCGGCGCAGGTCATCGACCAGGTCACGAAGGGCATGGGCTGCGCTTGAATCGATTCGGTTGATGGGAAATGCGTCCAAAACGACCGCACTCGGCTCCCGCCGGTCTATGATGTCGTTCAGGGCGTCCTTGAAGTAGGTGACGTTGGCGAAGTAGAGCGACGCATCCATCCGAAAAACGACGACGTCATCCTGAATGATCGCTTCGGAATTGCGCGCCACATTACGATACGTCGTGGTTCCCGGCAGCCGGCCCTCGATGGCCGAATGCGGCCGCGAGCTCTGATGGATGACGATGACGAGCGAGGCGACCACACCGACGAGGATGCCCTGTTCGATTCCAACCGTCAAGGTCGCTGCGAAGGTGAGCATCATGAGGGAAAAATCACGGCGATCGACCTTCCACAGAAAGCGGAACTCCTTCATATCAAACAATCCGGAGACCGCCACCATCACGATCGCGGCCAGCGCCGCCTGTGGGAGGTAGTAAAACAGTGGCGTTAGAACGAGCAGCGTCAGGGCGATGATGCCGGCGCTGAATACCGCCGCTAGCTGCGTCCGTGCGCCGGCCTGCGAATTAACCGCGGTCCGGGAGAATCCTCCCGTCGTGGGAAACGCCTGGAAGAAGGCACCGGCGACATTCGCGAGGCCGAGTCCTCTCAGCTCCTGGTTCGCGTCGATTTCGTACCGATTCCTCGTTGCATAGACTTTCGCCACGGCTATCGATTCCATAAAACCGACCAACGAGATAACCAGCGCGGCCGGGATCAGCGCTCTGAAGTCGGCAAGATCCATGTCGGGTACGGCGGGCGTCGGCAGGCCTCTGGGAATATCTCCGACGATCCCAACGCCCGTCCCGTTAAGAGCAAGGCCCCATACGGTGAGCGTCGAGAGCAGGACGACGACGAGTGCTCCCGGGAGAGCGCGATTCGACCTGTGGATCCCTACGAGAACGACGATGCTCAGCATTCCGATCAGGAACGTGGGGATGTGAATGCTGCCCAGTTGCTGAGCGGCACTCCACACGATCTCATGCACGTGGTGCGAGCGGCCGAGGTCTACACCCAGGAGGTGTTTAAGCTGGCTCAGCCCTATGATCAGTGCGGCCGCACTCGTAAAGCCTGCGAGTACAGGATGTGAGAGGAAATTCGTCAGAAAGCCGAATCTCGCCACCCCGAGCCCGAATTGAATGACGCCGACGAGAAGGGCGAGTCCCAGAGCAAGGGCGACGTAACGTTCCACGTCGCCGCCGGCGAGCGGCGCTACGCCGGCGGCGGTAAGAAGCGATACCATCGCGACCGGCGCGACGGAAAGCTGCCGCGACGTACTGAAAAAGGCGAAAACGATCAGCGGTACGAGCGATGCATACAGCCCGTAGATGGGGGGCAGGCCCGCGATGAGCGCATAGGCCATTCCTTGAGGAATCAGCATGACGCCGACCGTCAGGCCGGCTGCAAGGTCGCCCTGAAGGTCCCCTTTTCCGTAGCCCTCCATCTGGCGCAGTAACGGAACGAATCGCTTGATTCTATTCACGCGACCACAGCCTCCTTTTTCTCACCTTTCCCGGCTTCCGCGTACGCGGCGAAGTCGTCATTTACAAGCTTTACGTCATACCCTTCTCGAGCGAGGAATGCGGCCGCTGCGGCCGAACGGGCGCCGGTGGCACAGTACACCAGAAGGGTCTTGCCTCTTGGAACGCGGCTCGAATCCTTCACATATTCGGGAAGCCGCGTGTACGAGGCATTGCGCGCCTCCGGCACGTGGTTGCCGGAGTATTCGTAGGCAAAGCGGACGTCCAGAGCGACGACGTCATCCGCACGCCTGAGCTCGTCGACTTCATCAAAACGGATTTCTTCCGTCGTCTCGCTCGGACCCCCATTGTTGAAATAGCGCTGGAGCGTGCCCATTTCTGCGATGGCGATGACGTTGTCGTATCCGATGCGGATCAGGTCGCGAACCGCCTCGTCGACGTCTTCCTCATGGATGATGAGAACGATCGGGGTTGTTTCGTCGACGACGAGAGAGCCGACGACCGTGTTGAACGACTTGTTCAAGGGCGCGTGCAACGAGCCGGGGATGTGTCGCGCCATGAAAGCGGATCGATCGAGGCGCGCGTCGATGATCAGGACGTCATCGCGACCCGCCATCTCGCCAAGCTCCCGGGCGGTAAGCTTTCGCGGCTGCGGCAGGCGGCCAAGCACCGGCACGCCTCGCTTGTTGTCGCGCTTCATTCGCGCGAAGTACGTTTGAGGCTCCGGCTGCCCGGCCAGAATCGCGCGCACGAAAGCCTTCTCGCCCTCCTTCGCAGCATCGATCGACGCATTATAGAGCTTCTCATAGCCAACGGTCGTAGTAGGGACCGCACCCAGTGTCTTGCCGCACGTCGATCCCGCGCCGTGCGCCGGCCAGACCTGCAGATAGTCCTGCAGCTGCGTGAACAACGGTAGGGATTGGTAGAGCCGGCGAGCGGACGACTCCTGGACGCCGTGCAGGCCCGCGGCCTGCTCGAGCAAGTCGGGCCGTCCGAGGTCGCCCACGAATACGAAATCGCCCGTTGCGACCCCGATGGGCGTTGTTGCGCCGCCTCCGCGGTCTGTGACGAGATAGCTCACATGCTCCGGCGTATGGCCGGGCGTGTGAACGGTCTTCATCTCAATATTGCCGACGGTGAAGGTCTGGCCGTCCCGGAGGAAGACGACGTCGTACGGAGTGCCGCCCTGCTTGCTTCCTGCGGCCCATTCGTACTTCCAATCCTCGTCCCCTTCGTCGGAGAGGTAAAGCTTCGTGCCGAATCGCTCGGCGAACTCGCGGGCTCCCGATAAAAAATCCGCATGGATGTGGGTCTCCGCGACGGCGACGATGTCGAGGGCCTCCGCTTCAGCCAGATCGACGTATCGATCGATGTCGCGCTCAGGGTCGATGATGAGCGCCTCCCCGGTTTGCTGACATCCGATCAGGTAGGCGTACTGGGCGAGTTTCGGATCAACGATTTGTCGGAATAGCATGGCTGGTTGTCTCAGGTCATGTGGGGCACGTCAATGCGGCAATCGGGGCCGCAGATACGCGTAAGCATACGTGCCAAGAAGCGTGCCGGCGAGAGCGACTACCATCACGGTGACTCCTCCGCCGATCAGCGCGAAGATCGGTCCGGGGCACGCGCCCAGAAGCGCCCAGCCGACGCCGAAAAGGATTCCGCCTAACCAGTATCGAACGCCCTTTCCCCAGACTTTCGGGGGCAGGATGATCGGGTCGCCTCCGAACGTCTTGATGCCGAGACGTTTGATCAGTTGCACGGAGACGCCGGCCACGACAACGGCCGAGCCGAGAATGCCGTACATATGAAAGCTGTCGAACCGAAACATCTCCTGGATTCTAAACCAGGATACGACTTCGCTCTTGACGAGGATGATGCCGAACAACGTTCCAATGAGAAGATAGACGGCGAATTCCCGCGCGGAAAAAGCGACGAGGGGCGCGGATTGCGGCGCGGGCTCTGCGACGATATGCTGGACGTGTGAACTCATGGTTCTATAACGAGGTAATCTCGCGGAAGAGAAATTAGAGGACCAGCGGAAATACGAGATGTGTGACGACCAGGCCGCCGATGAAGAAGCCGATGACGGCGACGAGCGACGGAAACTGCAGATCGGCCAGGCCGGAGATGGCATGACCGGACGTGCATCCGCCTGCGTAGCGAGCTCCAAAGCCAACCAGGAAGCCGCCACCCACAATCAACATCAGCCCGGGAAGACTTCCGAGTCCGGCCCAGCTGAAGAAATCCGCCGGCACGAGCCCGGTGAAGTCCTCGACCCCGAGCCCTCTTAGAGCGTCCACCGTAGCGGGCGCGAGGTCGATCATAGGATCCGGCGAGGCGAGCAGTGTCACTCCGATAAAACCACCGAGCGTGATCCCCGCGGCGAACGTCAGATTCCAGAATCCCCGTTTCCAGTCATACCGAAGAAACTCCAGATTGGCCGGTCCGATGGCGGCACACATGTGACGCAGGTTGCCGGAAACGCCCAACCGTTTTCCGCCGACGAGCAACAGCAAGGGCACCATGAGCCCGATCAGGGGCCCGGCCACATACCAGGGCCACGGTTGTGAAACAAGCTCGATCATGATGGTTCGCGTTTGTTATTCCATATGACGCCAACTAGAATTGTTGGCCCTATACGACTCAATAGTTTTGCCGTTCTAGCTTAACCGTAATTTCATAAAGAGAGAATCTCCCGTTACATCAGGTCCGCTTCAGGATGGTGAATGCGTCGCTGCCGGCTCGAGAACCGGAACTCCACAGGAAGTTGTTCGTGTCACTGCGCAACCTACGAGTTGGATATCAAATCGATGGATATGAATACAGGCCTTGTACCCCGCGAATTGCTGGAAGATGCCGCCCGGCGCTTCCAGCTGCTAGGAGAGCCGGTGCGGCTCGAGATCCTGAACCTGCTGCAAGTCCGTGAGGAGATGAACGTACAGGAAATCGTAGAAGCCACCGGGCAGAGCCACGCCAACATCAGCAAGCATCTCCGTTTAATGGCCACGGCCGGCCTCGTCGCACGACGCAAGGAGGGCCTCTACGCGTTCTACCACATCGTCGATCCGAGCCTCTCGGGTCTGTGCCTGCTCGTCTGCAGCCAGCTCCGGCGCGGCGTGCCTGCTGATGCGCTCACCGACGAATCGGCATAGCGGCCGGCGGGGACGCCGAACGACTCACCGGCATGCAGGCCACAACTCAACAATCTGGATGAAAGGCAAAATCGGCATCATCGGAATGGGATGGGTTGGATCCAGCGTCGCGATATCCACGCTCCACGCGGGCGTGGCGCGCGAGCTTCTTCTCAACGACATCCGAGAAGAGATCGCAGAGGGCGATGCGATGGATCTGGCCGACGGCTCTATGTTTTATCCCGCGGCGAGGGTGCGCACGGCAACCATCGAAGAGATGGTGGGCTGCGACGCGGTCGTCATCTCCGCAGGGCGCGGCGGTAAGCCCGAGGAGTCGCGGCTCGATCTCCTTCGCGACAACGCACGCCTCGCCACCACGATCGGCACGAAGTTGTCCGGATGCAAGGGCGTCCTCGTGATGGTGACGAACCCCGTCGATATCCTCACGAAAGTCCTGACGGAAGCCTCCGGCCTGCCGCCGTCACGCGTCATCGGCACGGGTACGATGCTCGATACGGCACGTTTGCGGCAGGCGCTAAGTACGCGGCTCAGCGTCAGTCCGAAATCCATTCACGCCCAGGTAATCGGCGAGCACGGCGATTCCGAAGTCGTGCTCTGGTCGTCGGCGAGCGTCGGGGGCACGCCGATTCGCGCGTGGGACGGGTGGAACCGGGAGGCCGAGCCGGAAGTGGCCGAGCAGGTCCGCCGCGCCGCCTACGAGATCATCCGGCGAAAGGGTGCGACGAACCATGCGATCGGTCTCGTCACGGCCGACCTCCTGAAGTGCGTGATGAATTCCGAACGGCGTCTCCTCACCGTTTCGCGCGTGCAGGACGGCGTCCTCGGCGTCGACAACGTCGCCCTCTCCTTGCCGGCCGTGGTGACCTCGCAGGGCGCGGTTCGCGTCGTGGAGCCCGAGATGGACGATCGCGAACGCGCGGCGCTCATGCGGTCGGTCGAAGCGCTGCGTTCGGCGGTCGATTCGATCCATTCGCAGGCCTGACGGGCTCCGCGGCGATCGGTCGCTCGCAACGGGTGTCTTATCGTGATGCCGGTTCGACGCAGGCAGCCGACGCATGCGCGCGCGTCGTGCATCAGCGGCAGAGATCCAGCCGGATGAGGTGGCGCAGGGCGTCTTCCACCGTCGTATCCACATGCGAATCGGTGCCGACGCGGAAGTGCAGCGCATCCTCGAGGTCGTCGGGAGCTTCGTAGCTGCCGCTGAGCATTTCGAAGTCCTCGAGGCGTGCGTCGGAAACCTGATCCCCTTCGCTGTCACGAAGGCGTAGACGGTGGCGGACATCCTCGTCGGAGGACGTCAACTCGATAAAGGCATACGCATGACTGGAATCCCTCAGGGCACTGCGCAGCGCCTCGCGATCCGCCCGCTTTGAGTACGTCGCATCGAGAATGACACCGTGGCCTTCGTCGAGGGCGTCGAGCGCGTGCGCGGTCAGGGCCTCGTACGTCTCGCGCGACCGAGCCGCCGAATACAATGACGCACGTTCCTGCTCGGACCCGCGCACGAACGGCTCGACGCCCGCCTGTTCTTTTCGCAGGCGGTCCGACGAATACACGGTCCATCCGAGGGTGTCTGCGAGATATCGGGCGACGGTGCTCTTTCCAGTCCCCACCCGTCCCATCACTACGAGGGCGGCGGGACGAGAACCCGCCACGGCGTAACGCAGGGCGAGCTCGAAATACCGACGCGCTCGCTGAACGCTCTTCCGGCGTTCTTCCTCCGGCACCTCGTCCTCGGCGCTGCGCATGCCTTCAACCTTGCCTCTCACGACGGCTCGATAGCACTTATAGAAATCAAGCAGCCGGAGGAGCTCCGGATCATTCAGGCGCTGGGCCATCTTGCGGCCGAAATAGCGCGCCAGATTCGGTTGCTCATGGAAGTCGAGGTCCATCGCCAGGAAGGCCACGTCATTGGCTACGTCGATCCACCGAAGGCGCTCGCTGAACTCGATGCAGTCGTAGATGCAGACGTTTCCCTCCTTCAGGTAGACGTGTTCGAGGTGCAGGTCGCCGTGGCCATCGAGAATGCGGCCGGCGGAGCGGCGCTCGTTCAGCATCCGCGCATGAACATCGTAGAAGCGCTCCGTATAGGTGCGGATCGCCTCGAAGGCGGGATTCAGCAGCAAAGCGCCGGTAAACGGCTCTATCTGCTCGAAATTTTCATCCGTACTGATGCGCAGCTTCTCGATCCGTCCCCACGAAGCTATCTGCGGAGACGTGGTCTCACGCTGATAAAACGTGGCGAGCGTGTCGACGATGCGATCGATTTCCCTCCTTCTCAGCGTGCCCTTTGCCACCCTATCATGGCCGAACGTTCCACCTTGCAGGCGCCGCATTTTGACGGCGACCTCAGTCGTGTGGCTACCATCTTCGAGCGCAAACCGGCCGTCCCGCTCTGAAATCGCGACTACGCCTTCGTAGATATCCGGACACAGGCGACGGTTGAGACGGACTTCCTCTTCGCAATAGTGCCTCCGCTTCTCGAGGGTGGAGAAGTCGAGGAAGCCCAGCGACACCGGCTTCTTCACTTTGTAGACGTATTCGCCGGCGAGAAAAACCCACGAGATATGCGTCTGGACTTCGACGACGTCGCGCGGGTTGTGGGGATAGGATTCCGGCGAGCGAAGGAATTCGATCAATATATCGGGGGAGGTTGTCATACCTGCGCTACTTGAGTGCGACGACGGAGATCGTTCTCCGGTATGCCGTCCCGGGTTGAACCGCGCTTACATAGGACAATTCCTTACGTGGCGTGTAGGGTAAACGCCGCCGAGGCGCATCGTTCGCGCACCGGTATCATGTATTCCATGACGAGTTGAACCTCGACGACGGGCTTGCCGCATGGCGAGTACATGAGACGAAGGTACGCCAAAGTCCAGTGGATGAATGCTATGGAAAAAAATTGGGGATATCACGGCGGAGCCGGTGTGATGATCCTGTTCCTCACGCCGGACGAAATCGTCGGTCTCGTGAATCGTAAGGGGCAGGAGATTCTCGGCTACAGCGAGGACATGCGCAGCTGGGGTTCACGGCCGATCGTGAATGAGATCACCCGCAACAAATACGTCTGGCTGGTCATCGCGCTGTGCCTTGCCCTTCTCGGCGGCGTCGTATGGGCGATGATCCACCACGCGTGTAGGGCGATCCACCACACCGGTAGCGGCGAGACCGCACAGATGCAGTGCAGGGACACCTACGAAGGGCACCGGACACCCGCTCTCAAGACCGCGCCCCTGTACGAGCGATATTGCACTACACCGAACAAGCAAACCACCCCGCTCTAGGGATTCGGGCGACGTGAACCGAAAATCAGTTCCGGCCGCGCGGAGACCGTAGAGTGGAAACGAGGATAAAGCCATGATTTCCATGCCTAAAACGTTCTTCGCTCTTATAACGGGACTCACGCTCATCGCCGCCACGGTGGTCCCGCAGATTACCACCTACGAAAGCACGGCCGAGAGCCGCATATGGGTCGACGGCACGTCGACGATCCATGACTGGACGTGCGAAGTCGGCACTGTGGCCGCCGACATCACCGCCGAGGACGGCTTTTCGACCCTCTCGAAGGCGGTCATCACCGTCGAGGCCGGAGCGCTCGAATGCAAAAACGGCACGATGAACAAGAAGGCCCTCTCGGCCCTCAACGTGAAAAAACATCCGACGATTCGCTTCACGGCCGCGAAAAACGAAGTGAGCGCTGCCGGAAGCGATATCAGCATCAAAACGACCGGTAGCCTCGAGATCGCAGGGCAGGCCAACACCGTGAACACCACCGTCGCCGGCAAGACGCAGAGCGACGGCTCGATCCGCTTCACCGGGACGCTGCCGATCAAATTGTCGGACTACGGCATCGACCGGCCGACGGCCATGCTGGGCACGATTAAGACCGGCGATGACGTGACCGTTCGATTCGACCTCATCGTACAGCCCTCCAATTAGGCGAACACGACTCGTTCAGCCACAAAGACGATCGCCATGTTCACGCTCCGAACCCTATCGATACTTCTAAGTCTGCTGATGACGGCTACGGCTGCGGGACAGACGCGTGTGACCGTCGATCCCGACAGCCGCCTCTGGATAGAAGGCCGCTCAACGGTAAATCATTTCACGTGCAATGCCGGCGAGATTGATGGTCGGGCGATGCTCCAGCGTGGAAGCTCCGAAGCAGAAGTGGTCATCCCGGTTGAATCGTTCGACTGCGGCAAAAGCCGCATGAATCGCGACTTCTACGAAGCACTGAAATCGGAACGGCATCCGCGCATCCTGTTCGAGCTGACCGATGCTCGGCTCGGGCCGAAAAACGGCGACACCTTCGACGTAACCGTTCACGGACGGCTCACGATTGCGGGTGTGACACGTTCCGTGAAGCTGGTCTCGGAGGGACGAAAGCAGCACGACGGCGAATATCGCGTGCAGGGTAGCTTGCCGCTATCCATGCTCGATTTCGAAATCAAACCGCCGACGGCCCTTGCCGGCCTAATCAAAGTGCACGAGCGGATCGTGGTGGGCTTCGATATCGTCACGAAGATCGATGGGGCGGCCACGGTCGGCGTTTGCGCCCAGGCCGGCAGCTTTTTCTGCTAGCCCCGAGACCGGGCGGCCGCCTTGTTGTTTTTTGTTTTCGGGATGATCCACGTGGCGCACCACCGATGCTGAATCGGTGGTGCGATGATCTGGGGCTCGAAGATACAGAGGTTTGATGATGCTGCAGATGAAACGGATTCTATTCCCGACCGACTTCTCGGAATGTGGCGAGCGAGCGTTCGCGCATGCTGCCCTGCTGAGTGCACGATACGGCGCCGAGCTTCACGTGCTCAACGTCACAACCGACGACATCGCGCCGCCGAACGATCCGATGGCTTTTCTGAGCCTCCTGCCCGAGGATGTCGTGACGGCGTCGGACCGGCCGTGCGATCCTCGGGCGCTGGAGCCCGCATCCGTCGTACACAGCCGGATGCGGTCTTCCTCCATCACGAATGGAATTCTCGAGTACGCAAAAATGCACGATGTCGACTTGATCGTGATGGGCACACACGGCCGCCGCGGCATCGATCATTTGATGATGGGAAGCGTGGCAGAGGATGTCGTTCGCAACGCCCAATGCCCGGTCCTTACCGTTCGATTCGACGAGGCCGGCCCGGCCCGAGTGGATGTCAGGAGAATCCTCGTTCCCATTGATTTTTCCGAATGCTCGCCGCTTCCCGTCGCCGTCGAAATCGCGCGCGCGTACGGGGCCGAGCTCGACATGCTGCATGTGATCGAGGAAGCCGTCCTTCCGACGATTTACGGCGTGGAGCCCCTCTCGCCTAGCGCACCGCTGTACATCGAGCGTACGGAGGGCGCCCTCCAAAAGTTGCTCGAAGAGGCCGGGGCGAGCGACGTCCTTTCGCGCCAACACGTGCGGATCGGCCACGCGCCGCGCCGTATCCTCGAGTTTGCGGATGAACGACGGGTCGACCTGATCGTGCTCGGTTCGCACGGACGCACAGGCCTCAGTCGTCTTCTCATGGGTAGCGTCGCTGAAAAAGTCGTACGGCTCGCGCCGTGCCCCGTGTTTACGGTGAAGAGCTACGGAAAGCCCCTGCTGGGAAGGGAGGAGGTCACGCCGATGAAGCAGCCGGATTCCGAGACCGTTCCGAAATCTGCCGCAGGCAAAGGGAATGCGGGGGCCGGCCCCAAGGCCGTCGCCGGAATCTAGGTGGAGTCTAAGCGGCTCGGAGACGCCTCATCACACGAGACGGATGCGGATTCCATCGGGATCGAGGACGCTCTCGGCGTCGTGCGCCGGCCGTTTCGGCGGATGCAGCGAAAAACCGACCATACCGATCGTTCGATCGTCCGGTCGTTCCGCATCCGGGCCCGCCCAGGTATTGAGACCGACGTGATGATGATATCCTCCTGTGGATAGGAACAGCGCACCGGGATAGCTGCGCACCGTGACGTCGAAGCCGAGATCTTCTGCATAGAAGGCCTCGGCCTT
This sequence comes from uncultured Rhodothermales bacterium, assembly GCA_964487555.1. Taxonomy (GTDB): domain Bacteria; phylum Bacteroidota; class Rhodothermia; order Rhodothermales; family VXPQ01; genus CAZART01. Next base: position 17,133 of record CAZART010000054.1, on the reverse strand, counting down.
CTCTATGGAGGAGACGTGCAGGTGGATGTGGCCGATGGTCGTGCCCGCGGGAAGACCTGCCGCCCGATCGGCCGCGGCGGCCACGTCGCCCATGTCGAGCGGATTCGTCGTCATAAATAGCTCACCGCTTGGCGTATACGTCCACTCCTCAGCGGGCCGGTCACGGTAGATCTCGAGACCGTGTCCGTCCGGATCCGAAAGATAGAGCGCCTCGCTGACGTCGTGGTCCGATGCGCCCTGCAGGCGAACCCCACGTTCGGCGAGGCGTTGCAGGACGGCGCCGAGGGATGGCCGGTTCGGGACCAGGAGGGCGAAATGATAGAGTCCGAGGGCGCGCTGTGGTTTGCGTCCGGCCTTCGGGTCTTCGATCAGGTGCACGATCGGCGCCGTGCTTCCCGGCACGCCGAAGGATCCGGTGGTCGCATCCTGATCGCGACGTTCGAGTCCCAGTACGTCCCGATAGAACGAGGTCGACCGGTCGAGGTCCCGCACCCGAAGTGTGACGGCTTGAATTACGGCGTCGTGTGTTGGGTCTTCGCGCATATCAGAATGTATGATAGGTGTCGACGGGAAAGGGTTTGATGGGAATGGAATACTGTGAATGGTATGCGCCGACTGCTTGTTGCCCTCAGTCTACTGCTCGTTCTTCCGGCGTGCGATACCGTCGAGGAGGACGACGACCGCACCTCGATTACGGTGCTTGCGGCCTACACGTCCGCTGCGTCCAATGCCGCGGGCGACATCGACGCGCTGATTCGCCGGGCCCTCGACGACACGAACGCCGCATACGAAAACAGCCGCATCCCCATACGACTCGAGCTTGCGGCGTCGGTCGAGGTCGCGTATACGCTTACGGATCGTATCCAGGATCTGCAACGGCTCGTCCGGCCGAATGACGGCCACATGGACGAGTTGCACGACATTCGCGACGAACGAGAAGCCGACGTGGTTGCGCTGATCGCCGAGGAGCGGACGGCGACGATCAACGCCGCCGTTCTCGCCGAGCCGAGTACCGCTTTCCTCGTCGTACACGTGGGAACGATCGGCGCACCGGACTACGCCCTGGCGCACGAGCTCGGTCATTTGCAGGGCGCACGTCATACGCCCGACAGGGATCCGTCCCTCGAGCCGTTCACGTTTGCCCACGCCTTCCGCAATGATTCCATCAAAACGATCATGGCCACGGGCGGGCAACGCGTCGTGCCTTATTTTTCCGGACCGGATCAGGTTTACGAGGGCGTGGTACTTGGTGATTCTACCTTGCGCAACGCCGCCGAAGTGCTGCGCCTCACCGCGGCCTACGTGTCAAATTTCCGAGGCCGCGTGACGCCGACCGACTTCAAGCCTTCCGGCACCTGGCCCACCGCCGAATACTAAACGCTCACGCGAAAAATACCATGCGCCACTGCAAACCGCTCGTCGTCATCCTCGTTTTGGCCTTTCTGGTGCCGACGTCTCGCGCCTGGGATGCGACCGGCCACCGCGTCATTGCCTACATCGCATGGCAACAGATGACGCCCGAGGCCCGGCAGGCCGTCATGGACATTCTGAAACGCGCGCCCGTGCCGTCGGACCTGCCGAGCCTCTTCCCGCGCGACCGGCGGCCGGCATCCGTCCGCGAGATGCAGTATTTCATGAACGCGGCCGTGTGGCCCGACATCGTGCGCGACCGCGACCAGGCCGTTCGCTATGAGCGCTACCATCACGGGCCGTGGCATTACACGAACATTTTCTGGGAGCACGCCGCCGACGGGTCGGTGCGTTTGCGTGAAGATATTCGGCCGGAAGACGTGAACATTCTCGAGCGGCTCGAGCGGCTCGACGAGATGGCCGAGGACGCCAGGTATCCCAAGCCGCACCGTGCCGTCGTCATCGCGTGGCTCGAGCATCTGGTGGGCGACATCCACCAGCCGCTGCACACGAGCGCTCGAGTCACCGACCAGGAGCCGGAAGGCGACCGCGGTGGAAATCTTTTCGGCCTCGAAGAGCGCGACAATCTGCACTGGTACTGGGATCGCCGGCTCTCCGACGAGATGCCGCGCCGCGAGGACGAAGGGGACGTGGCCTACGTGCGTCGCCTCGGCGAGGCGGTGATGGAGAAATATCCGGCCGCCGAACTCCAGGCCGAGGTTCATGATATGGCGTACGAGCACTGGGTGGAACGCGGATTCGAAATCGCCTCGACCGAGCTCTACGAAGGCCTGACACGCGGTGAGGCGCCGCCGGCGTCTTACGCGGAGGCCGCTGCTGCGACCGCCGAACGCTCCATCGCCCTCGCAGGGTACCGCCTCGGCGCCCTGATGAATCGGCTATTTGGATGAGCGACGAGAGCCTTTCTTCTGAAAACGGTCCTGCGACCCGCTAATACGACCGGCGTGCACGTCATCGGGTCGGCGCCGACTCATGCGGCCGGCTGCAAGATTCGAGGGCGTGGCACGAGGACCCGTGGTCATTCATACCGCAGCGTCTTTACCGGATCCGTCAGCGCGGCGCGAGCGGATTGAAGGCTGACCGTAAGCGCGGCAATGATGAGCGCGAGGAGCCCGGCCGCGGCGAAATAGACGACGCCGAGGTCGATTCGATAGGCGTACCCCTCGAGCCATCGGCCCATCACGACGTAGGCAGCCGGAAGGGCCACGAAGCCGGACACGAGTACGAGTCGGATGAAATCCTGCGTCAGCAGGCCCACGACCTGGGGAACGCTCGCGCCCAGCACTTTGCGCACGCCGATCTCCTTCGTCCGCCGCTCCGTAGCGAATGCGGCCAGACCGAACAGGCCCATGCAGGCGATGAGCAGCGTCAACACGGCCGCCCACAAGATGATGCGCTGCCACTGTTCCTCGCTCCTGTACAGACGCTCGAAATCTTCGTCGAGGAAGTAATAAGTGAACGGACGATCCGGCAAGGCGGCCTGCCATGCGGATTCGACGGCGCGAACGGCGGCGGCCGCGGCGCCGGGACGCGCGCGCACGTAGAGATACTTGAACGGCAGGGTCGAGCCCGTAAATAAGGCGGCGGGCTCGATGGCGTGCTGCATCGGCTGAAAGTGGTAATCCGCTACCACGCCGACGATGCGCGGCTCCTCGATTTCGGCCAGATCATGTAGCGTCCGCCCGATCGGATCCTGCAGCTCGAAATCCCGGACGAGCGCCTGGTTCACGACGACGCCGCCGGACGCATCCCCTTCCAGTTCCTTCGAAAACCCACGGCCTGTCTGCATGCGCATGCCGAGTACCTCGAGAAACGAGGGATCGACGCGGTTGACGTAAACGGTGTGGCCGCGATCGCCCACGTTGAACGAGTTCCATGCCAGGTCATGGTTGAACGCGAAGGATGCCGCGGCGACGCCCGCCACCGCATCGCTCCGGCGGAGCTCATTTCGGAAGTACGCCACCAGGCGTTCGGATTCCGCCATGTCGCCGGTATGCGTAGGAATGACGACGACCTGCTCCTGCTGAAAGCCGACGTGCTTCGTTTTCATGTACCGAAGCTGACCGGATCCTACGAGCACTGCGGCGACGCAGAATATGGAGCAGGCGAATTGGGCGACCACCATCGTCTCGATCCACCTGTTCTTGCCGCCCGCCGCCCCGCCGCGAAGCGCCTCGGCGGGCCGGAAGCGCGACAGGTAAACCGACGGATACGCGCCGGCGATCAGCCCGGTGACGAGCACGAGCCCGCCAAGTATCGCCGGCGTCGCCGCGTCACCGAAGTAGTCGAGGTCGATGCCCTTGCCGAGCACCGCGTTCAGCATGGGGAGAAAGCCTTCGGCGAGCACGAGGCCCACGACCAGAGAAATTCCGCTCATTACGAGAGCTTCGCCCCAGAATTGCTTGAGCAGCTGCGGGCGCGCGGCGCCGAGCACCTTGCGGAGCCCCACCTCGCGAGCACGCTGCATCGATCGCCCGACCGCGAGTGCCGCAAAATTGATGCAAGCAATCAGCAGCACGGCGAGGGCGAGCGCGACGATCACGTACAGGTAGGTTGGATTCACGACGTCGCCGACCACTTGCTCGACCTCCGGTCGAAAATGAATCTCGGCGACGGGCGTAAGCTCGAGGCGAAAGGCGCCCTCTTCCGCCTTCAACCACTGCAGAATTTCCCACGTCCGAATCATCGACGCGTAATGCGTTTCCGTGAATGCATCCAGCGCGGACCGAAGTTCGCCCGCGTGGGCGCCGTCGGTTAAGCGGACGAACGTATTCGTCACCCAGGATGTCCACGAAGTCTCCATCGATCCGTAGGCGCCCCACGCCTCGATCGGTGCCAGAATGCCGAACTGGATCGTCGAGGCGGCAGGCGGATCCGCTGCCACGCCGATAACCTCGAACGACTGCAGCTCGCCCGCGAAACCCATCTGCAGGGTCCGGCCCACCACGTCGTCGTCATCGAAGTACTTGCGCGCAGCGGACGACGTGAGGACGACCGTCGAGGGACGCAGGTCGCCGATGCCGGCGGCAACCTCGAAGCCGAACACGTCGAAGAAGGCGGCGTCGGTAAAGAGCACGGGTTCGGTGAAGGAGCCGGATGCGTCAACCTGAACCGCGGCCTCCCCCGCGATGAGCCGCGTGGCCGCAGCCACTTCGGGAATCTCCGCCGCGAGCGCGGGGCCGAGAGGCAGCGGCTGCCCGGCTTTCGTCGCCACGTCGCTCGCAGGCGTTACGGCCCGGATGTCCATTCGATATACGCTCTCGCCGTGAATCTCGTCATACGCCCATTCGTAACGAACGAAGGCGAGCATGACGATGCAGGAGGCCATTCCCAGCGCGAGGCCGAAGATGTTGATGAAGGCGTAGCCCTTCCGCCGCCCGAGGCTTCGAAGAGCCATCGTCAGATAATTCTTGAGCATGGTTTTCGCAGGATACGTGCAGTGCCTCCCTTCCTCCGTCAAATCTCGTTCCCGACGTGAACGTCCGGGATTCTACGAAAAGTATGGCCGGCGGCTCGAGAGGTCGGCCGGCCGCTCGTGCGCTGCTGGACGCTCGGTGTGCGAATATGGACGGCTCGTCTACGGAGGCGGTGCTTCTCCTTCATCCTTGCAGGGCGCAGCGGCACGGATGCGAGATGGCACGATATTCCCGAATAGGACGTGGACCTCGCAACCGCACCGTCCCTCATGCTGAGAAATTACCTCGTCATAGCGCTTCGCACACTGCGAAAACACCGCCTGTACAGCGGCCTGAATGTCGTCGGCCTCGCCGTCGGGCTCGCATCGTGCTTCTTGATCGTGCTGTTCATCGCCGACGAGCTCAGCTACGACCGCTACCATGAAGATGCGGATCGCGTCTACCGCGTCGCTCGTGAATGGGTCGACGCCTCGGGTGAGCCGACCCTGCGTCTCGCCCGCATATCGGCCCCGATCGGCCCCGCCCTCGAGGCCGAATTCCCCGACGTCGAAGCGACGGCGAGGATCTGGGGGAACGGAGGGCTGATCGGTTTTGAAGGGAATCATTTCCCTGAGCCCGGGTTCTACTTCGCCGAAGACGACATCCTCGACGTGCTGACCATCCCACTCGCCAAAGGGGATCCCCGGACCGCTCTGGCCGAGCCGTACACGATCATTCTCACGAGCGAGAAGGCGCGGAAATATTTCGGAGATGAAGATCCGATCGGAAAGGTGCTGCAGCTCGATACGGAATACGACCTCAGGGTCACCGGCGTGGTTGCGCCCCTCCCCGGCAACACTCATTTCGAATTCGACTTCCTCGCATCGCTGGGCACGCTGCAGGCCGTCTTCTCCCCGGAGGCCTTCTCCAGCTGGCGGGGCAACAACTCGTTTGCCACGTACGTCAGGTTATCCGCCGGCGCCGACGCCCGGCGCCTCGAATCGGAATTTTCCGCTTTTCTGCACGGGCAGTATGCGGAAGAAGCCGGCGAGACGAGCCGGCTCTTTCTGCAGCCGATCACGGACATTCATCTTCGCTCGGATCTCGATACCGAGCTGGGCGCGAACGGCAGTATCACGTACGTCTACCTGTTCGCAGCGATCGCTGCTCTCGTCCTGCTGATCGCCTGCTTCAACTTCATGAACCTGGCCACGGCGCGTGCCGCCGGGCGCGCTCGCGAGGTAGGCGTTCGGAAAGTACTCGGCGCCCGCCGCGGCCAGGTGGCCGCTCAGTTCCTGGGCGAGGCGCTGATGACGTCGATGCTGGCGCTCGTCGTCGGGATGCTCCTCGCCGCGCTCCTTCTGCCGGTTTTCAACGACGTGGCCGGCAAAGCCATCCGTCTGGCCTCGATGCAGAGCGGTGCCGTCGCGCTCACACTCCTGGGTGTGACGGTGCTGGTCGGGCTGATGGCCGGCAGCTATCCCGCCGTATATCTGTCTTCGTTCGGACCGGCGCACGTGCTCAGGCGGTTCACGTCGCGCCGACGTTCCGCCCTCTACAAGGGCCTTGTGGTGGCGCAGTTCGCGATCGCCTTCGTGCTTATCGCGGGCGTCGGCACGGTGTACAAGCAGCTCGAGTTCGTCGAAAGCCGCCCTCTTGGATACGACCAGGAACGCATCGTCGTCTTACCGGGAAGTGGAGAAATCATCGATCGATTTGCGACCGTCCGCGAACAACTGACGGCGCATCCGGCGGTTCAGTCGGTGACGGCGTCGCGGCTGATCCCATCGAACGCCCTTCTGGATCAGATCGACGTGCGCATCGAAGCGGCCGGTGATCTCGAGTTGATCCGTGGGATTTCGCTGCTTCCCGTCGATCATCATTTCATGCGAACCTACGGCATCGACGTGATCGCGGGGCGCGATTTCTCCACGCATTTCGCGAGTGATTCGACGGAAGCCTTTCTCGTCAACGAGGCGGCCGTCCGGAGATTCGGCTGGAGTTCGGCGGAGGAGGCCGTCGGTCGTCCGGTCGTGCTCGAGGGATCGAGCCTGGTGCGCTCGGGCCGCGTGGTCGGTGTCGTCGAGGACTTCCACTTCGAATCGCTGCACGAACGGATCTCGCCCATGATCTTTCTCATCTTTCCGGAGCGGCACCGGCTCGTAAGTGTGAAAATTGCCGGTGATGATCTCACCGGAGCCCTGGCGTTCCTGAGTGATCGGTGGGAGGAATACCGTCCGGGATATCCGTTTTCGCACCTCGTTCTCGATGCGGCGTTGGCGGATTTGTACGCATCTGAGCGCCGGCTCGCGCAGGTGCTGGGCTACTTCGCGCTGCTCGCGCTGTTCGTAGCGTGCCTGGGACTGTTCGGCCTCGCTGCCTTTGCGGCGGAGGAGCGCACGAAGGAGATCGGCATTCGGAAGGTGATGGGGGCTACGGTAGAGCAGATCGTCGCATTGCTGTCGAAAGACTTCGCCCGGTACGTCATTCTGGCCTTTGTCGCCGCCGCTCCTGTCGTGTATCTCGCCTCGGATCGGTGGCTGAAAAGCTTCGCTTACCGGACCGACGTGGAGCTCGGGTTTTTCGCGACGATCGCCCTGCTGATTCTTGTGGCGGCGCTGGCGACGGTGAGCTACCAGGCGGTTCGCGCGGCCGTTGCAGATCCGGCAAATAGCTTGCGGAGCGAGTAGCGAAAGGGCAGCGCCCGGCAGCTAGCTAGTGCGGGATCTGCAGTGCTCTCTTCTCAGCCAGCCGTTGCGCGGATTCAGGATCGTGGGAGGGCAGGTAGACGGTCGGCTGCCGACGCGCATACTCCAGAATCGTGTTGAGCGTCTCGACGGCGCGCTTGCGGTTGGGGCTCACTCCGTCGGGCTGCCGCTGCAGCAGCAGGTCCTCCGTATAGCTCGCGTCGCCCGCTAAAAAGTAGGTCGTTTCCGGCGTTTTGACGATCACCGACAGATGCCCCGGCGTGTGGCCGGGGGTGGGGACCAGAATGACGTCTTCTTTGGAAGTGAGGGGGAGGCACCGCGTGAATGGTCCGTATCCGCGCTGCTTAAATTGAAGGGACTCAGGTTTGAACCAGTCCGGCCACCGGTGCGGGACATAGCCGGCGAGCTTCCCGCGGAAGCCCCGTGTCGCCTGATAGTCGATGTCGTTGACGAGAATTCTCGACCTCGGGAAATGCTGAACGCCACCGGCGTGGTCCGTATGCAGGTGCGTGAGTACCACCGTACCCACGTCTTCCGGATCGATCCCCTTCTCGCGCAGCTGTGGACCGATTTCCTCCTCGGGCTTCACGTCGATCCGGCAGGCGAGAAGATAGTACGGGTGCCACCGCGGGAAGTAGCCCGGCTCCGCCGTGCGCGAGGTTTCGCCCGTGTCGACGACGAAGATACCCTCCGGATGCTCGATCACCCATGCATAGATCGGCAGCCATTCCGTCCACTTGGGATCGATCAGCGTCCGAGCCGGACCCCCCGCTTTCCGCGCTCGCTGTGACGCCTTGATGCGGACTCGTCCGGTCTGTACCGCGCTAATCTTCGTCATCTTCCGTTCGGCCGTGCGTGGTTGCAGGTGCTGCGTCGATCTGCCTTGATCGGACCCCAGCCCGTCACACGTAAATGCAGGTGGCGAAGTTACGTTTTTGCCGGAAGCCCCCGCTGCAAAAATGGTATTCAGAGACCGAGGACGATGCCGAGGCGGATGGGCATCCACAGGAGGTTGTCGCCTTCCGTGAAGGCATAGAGCAATTTCCCGTCGAGGAACAGCTGGGGTCCGATCAGCAGATCGAGGGCGAGCCCCCCTCCGATGCCCACCGTGGACGCCGTCTCACTATCGCTGTCGCTGACCTGGACGCCTCCGGATTCGATGTCGTCAAGGGAAATGAACGTCAACCCGACAGCCGGTGCAATGTAGGGAGAGAGCGGCCCCATGGGTGCGGTAAACTGAACGTCGGCGGCAACCGTTATCGCTCGCAAATTTCCGCCGTCCACATCGAAAGGCACGGCGTCCTCATCGATCGGGAAGCTGTCGTAGTTGATCCAGGCCCTCGGCGTGACGGGAATGAGGGGCAGATCGAGCGCGAATCCTGCCGTAGCGCCGAAGCCGGAGCTGTAGAAGTCGCTGACCCCGTCGGGCGAGATGGGAAAGGATACGCCGGCCGAGACGAATAGCTGCGCTTTCGAGGTGAGCGGAAAAGCCAGGCACGCCAACAGAGCAAGGATGATTACGTTTCGCATGACGCAGTACGTGTTGAAGAACGGGTGACGAAAAGTGAAACGAAAGGTAATCGCTCCGACACCCGTCCGCCACCGAATCCACGTAGAACACGACTAAGTTATGTTTCAACGGCGGTCTCAGGGCTTCAGCCCGCCCCTGTCACCCTCTTCCGACCGGTCCGGCGTCGTCCCGTCCGGCAGATTCCAGTACGGCTTCTGCCGGCGAAACGGAAGGGTGAGCAGGCCGATCAGCGTCTGATCGCGGTCGTCCTCCTGGTAGCCGGGCACGCCGATGACGACCTCATCCTGACGCACATTCAGTCGAATCGTGCGATGGATGCGATCCCAAACGTTCAAAAGATTCGAGTAATTGGAATTCGTCTCCCGTTGCACGATAGAGTGGTGGATGCCGTGCATCCGCGGCGTCACGATCATCCAGCTCAATACGCGCTCGAGCCTGTAGGGAAGCCGCCAGTTGCTGTGATGGAACGCGACGGAGGCCTCAAACACCACTTCATAGACCAGCACCACCACGGGGCCGGCGCCGATCAGCAGCACGCCTCCGACGCGAAACAGCCCGCTCAGCAGCATCTCGACAAAATGAAACCGGAAGGCGGTCGATACTCCGAGGTCGAGGTCGGTGTGATGCACGTTGTGGAACCGCCAGAGGAAGGGGATCCGGTGATTTAACCAGTGCCACACGTAGAGCACGTAGTCGAGCAGCAGGATGGCCAGAATGCCCTCCATCCACCCCGGCATCGACACGAGATTTAGCAGTCCGAACGCGTGCTGCTGCGCCCAGTAGGCCACGGCCACTTCCGCCGGAATCAGCGCAAGCCGCAGGACGAGGAACGTCGGCGCCGCAAGACCCGCGTTTATCATAAACCGACGCCAAAACCCGCGAACCCATCGCCGCAGCGGCCATCTGTATTGAAAGATGGCAAACATGACGAACAGTGTGGCCAGAATAGGCCCGCCGTACACGTCCAGAATGGGATAGAAGATCTGATAGTCCACCGGCTGCCCCGGGATCGAAACACGAAAAGGCCCGGCATCTAACATACTGATCCGGCCGTGGCATGAAAAGCAGCGCAGAAAAAGGATCCGGCGAACCCCGCATCGCCTCGGGTGTAAACTTCTCGGCAACGTGACGCCGAGTAATCTTGCGGGGCATCATGCGGAGGCGAGAGACGGTTCATCGGATAACACGGCGCATGCACATGGGCTTCGCGGCCATACTGTTGGCCGGATTCATGGTGCTCGGCGGATGCTCCGAAGATGCCGCGTGGTCCGGCGTCCTGACCGCCATCGAGGCACAGTATCCGGATGTCCAGCGCGTGACGACCGACTCGCTCGCATCGTGGATGGAGGCCGATACCGTGCGGCAGCCGCTCCTGCTGGACGCGCGTTCGTCGGAGGAATTCGCCGTGAGCCATCTAAAAGGCGCCGTTCGCATCGACCCCGACACCGGAGATTTCACGGTGCTCGACTCGCTGGACAAAGATGCGCGTATTGTCGCATACTGTTCGGTGGGCTATCGCTCCTCCGAGCTGGCATCGAGGCTGAAGGCCGTGGGATTCTCCAACGTCGTGAATCTCGAAGGCTCGATCTTCCGCTGGGCGAATGAAGGTCGCCCCGTTTATCGGGCCGAAAAACCCGTACGCGAAGTCCATCCCTACAATGCAGCGTGGGGTCGCCTGTTGAAGGACGATCTGCACTCGGAATGAATGGAGGCGGTT
>CAZART010000054.1:0-6251 GCA_964487555.1 uncultured Rhodothermales bacterium | reverse complement strand
AGCGTGGGGTCGCCTGTTGAAGGACGATCTGCACTCGGAATGAATGGAGGCGGTTGGATCCGGATGATGAAATCTTCGACGCGTCTCCCGTCCACCCTGTTTGCCACATTGCCATGAAGCTGGTTCCAACGGTTCTCCTCTCCGCCCTCCTCTGCTGTTCCGCCCTCGCACAGGGTATGGAAAAATACCATCCACCCGAAACGGAGCTGGTCGGTTACTGGGAAGGCGCACTGATCGAAGGTTCGTCCGTGTGGATGGTTCGGCTCACGATTGAAGAACGGGCCGGCGGACTGGAGGGGACCGTCGCCATGCCGGAGCTGGGCTGGATCGGTGGCCGCGGGCCGGTCGAAGTGCGCGGGGATACGGTGTCGGTTGGTGTCCTCGGCGACAACGTCCTCCTGTTCGACCGCGACCTTGCTGAGCTTCGCGGCAGTGCCTCATTTCCCGGTGGACGCCGACCGGCATTTCATCTTAAAAAAGTTCTGGCGCCGGCGGAGCGCGCCTTCCGCGAGGAGGACATCCGTTTTGCCGTCGGGGACGTGACCATGGCGGGTACGATGGTGCTTCCGGAAGGGTCAGGGCCGCATCCGACGGTGGTGTTCATCGCGGGGCGAGGCTACGGCACAAGGCACGAGCATTATGGAGACGCGGTTCGGCTCGCGCAGCGCGGCGTCGCCGGTTTCGTGTTCGACGGCCGCGGGACTGGAGGATCCGGCGGCGATCGGGCGCTGACGACCGACCTCGATCGCTACGCCGACGCACGGGCCGCGTTCGAGCTCGTGATGGCGCGGGGCGACATCCGGACGAACGAGATCGGCCTCTACACGAACAGCGCCGGCGCATGGATCGGGTCTCGCCTGGCTCACGAAGAAGGGAAGGTGGCGTTTCTGATCATGATCGTTGGGCCCGCCGAGAGCCTCGCCGATCAGCAGGGCCACGTCGTCGAGTACAAGTTGCGATGGAACGGCAGCGGCTTTAGCGAGGACGATTACCGCGCCGCCTTCGAATACCAGAAATCGTTGGTGGAGATGTCGGCGCGAGGCGCATCGTGGGATGAGTTTGCGGACAGGATTGCTAAGGCGCGATCAATGCCGTGGAAGAATTTTGTCGACCTTCCGGACGATCTGAGCGATTCGCAGATCGACTATTTTCGGCGGCGGCCAACGTACGATCCGGTACCCTTTCTGAAGAAGACGACGATCCCGGTGCTGGCGTTGTACGGTGAGGAGGACGTCATCGTGCCGCCGCAGGCGCACGTACCCAAACTCGTGCGCCATCTCACCGAAGCCGGAAATCCGGATTTTAAGATCGTCGTCTTTCCGGGCGTGGGACACGGGCTCACGACGGGCAATCGTGAGCAGGAGGAAGGGCTGGATTGGCCCGCCGGACATTATCACTGGTCGCGCCGCGCACCGGGGATGTACGAGACGGTGCTGGACTGGCTGCTGCCGCGGGTGACGTTAGCGGCTTCGTTGGCTACCGAGGCCTCGCGCTCCGCCGGCTCGGGCTCGCAGACTACGAGTCCGGAGTAGGACCCGGCGTAGCGGTCTCGTGCCGGTCCTGCTCGTGAGCCGGTGCGTCGCCTTCTTCGGCCGCTAAAAAGTTGCGGATGATCCGCGCGAGCTCTGCGGGATGTGAGAAGTTGACGGCGTGGGCCGCACCGGGCACTACGATGAGGCGCCCCATCGGCAGCAGGCGGGCGGCGTCTTCCGCCCAGCGCTGCGGTACGACCGGATCGCGGGCTCCGCGTACGACCAGGGCCGGCACGTGAACCCGCAGGAGCATCTCCTCGATCGGATCTTCGAGGCCGTGGCGAAGCGTGCGTCCAATCCGCCGGTAGCCGCACTTCACGTAATCGCGCGCGGCGACGGGTATGAGAGACGGCGGCTCCAACAATCCATCAAGTAGGAGTCGGGTGATCTGCCGACAGGCGCTGCGAGCTTGCGGATCGATCGTGGGCCCCTGAAGGATCAGTCGCGTGACGCGGTCAGGGTGGGCTGCGGCTGCGTGAACCGCGATCTGGCAGCCCATCGAGTTGCCGACCAACACCGCCCGGTCGAGGCCCACGGCATCCATCCAAGCTACCAGGATGCCGGCGAGCTCGCGGAGGTCGTGCACGAGGGACGGCTTGTCACTGTCGCCGAAGCCGGGAAGATCCGGCACGAACACGCTAAACTGCTCGGATAGAAGGGCTGCGGTGGGCAGCCAATACGTACCGGAGACACCCAGGCCGTGGACGAGGATGATGGGTGCGCTGCGGGCAGCGTCGTCGTCCGTGGAAAGGCGCGTATGCATCCGCAGGCCATCAACGTGGATAAAACGGCTCTCCATGATGTCAAAGCCCTTCGTTTCGTTCTCGAGCATGGATGAAGGGCTTCAGAGGGTATACTTCACTCCGCCGTTGACGATAAATCCGTCCATCGGTGCCCAGATCTCCGCGAAGCGGGGATTGGACCGTGGGCCGAGCACGACGGGAGCATAGTTGCTCTGCTTCGTGTCGAGGAAGTTTTCGAAGTTGAGGAAGAGCCGCGCCGCTCCGAACCGCCGCTCCGCCATTACACCGGTAATCCAATACCCTGCGGAGCGGCTTCCGTTGGTGAGCCGTTGTGGACCGGTGTAGTAGGCTTCCAGCCCGATCCGGCCCTTCCCGTGCTGCTCGTAGACGAGGACGGTGTACGTCTTGTGCTTTGGCGTGAGCGGCAGCGGCGCGTCCACCTCGTCGTAATCCGCCCGGGCATCGAGATAGACGTAGCCCAGGAAGAGCTTGAAGTCGGCGATGGAAAATTTTGCGTTCGTCTCCAGCGTGCGCGTGCGGATGCCTCCGTCGGCACTGCGATACCGAAGCTTTTCGCCGTCCGTATCCGGAACGAGGGGGCGGCGCAGGTTCGTGAAGTAGAAGGCCTGGTTGAGCGAGACCCCCAACCGGTCGAACAGAAGGGTTCTGTAATTCACGTCGAGGCTGCCGCCCCGTGAGGTCTCAGCGTCCACGTCGTCGCTTAGCGGCAGCACTCCCCTGAATGCCCGTTCTTCGGACGGTTCCAGAAAAACGGAAGGGGCTTTGTAGCCCAGTGCGCCGCCCGCCCGGGCGCTCAGATCGTCCGTCACGCGATACAGGAGCGACACCTTCGGGAGAAAGAAAAGGCCGAACTCGCTATGGATCTCCGCACGGAGGCCGGTCTCGGCCACGAAGCGCTCGGTGAGGTCCCAGGTGTCCTGGACGAATGCGCCGGCGCCGGCATAGGTGTAATCGCGGGCCGGTACACCGGCAGCCTCCGTCTCTCGGAACGCATCGGTCCGAAGGTCCAATCCTACCACCAGGTCGTGCGCCGCATGGGAGACGAGAAACGACGCCTCGGAGTAGCTCGCCATCTGGCGCCCCTCGAAGCGATAATCGGGCACGTCGATGGAGCGGTCGAACAGGCTGACGCTGTTCTTGATCGTCAGAAGCCCCCGCTCTCCCATCACGTGGTCCAGGCGACTCTGCGACGTCAACCGATGGGACGCATTGCGTTCGACGAAGCGTCGCTCTTCGTCAGGCCTTCCGCCGATCACGTCGACATCTCCGCCCTCTCGGTCTTCGAACGTGCCGGAGAGCCCCAGCGACACGGTCGTGTGGGTCCCCGGATAGTAGAAGACCTTCGGGTTGATCGTCAGGCGCCGGGTCTCGGGCAGGTTCGAGAAGGCGTCGTCGTCCGGGTCGTAGGCCCGTTGCAGATTGGCCGTCGCCAGAAGCGTAAGGCCGATGCGGTCCGCTCTCGCCGCGTAGAAGCCGCCCACGTCATAGCCCCCCGCCGTCGTTGCATTGGCGAGCAGAGAAAGCTCGCTCTCCGCGGTCGGCCTCTTCGAGACCAGATTGACGAGACCGGCGATGGCATCGCCTCCGTACAGCGTTGAGCTGGGGCCTTTGATCACCTCGACCTGCAGCAGATCGAGCGGCGGCACCTGAAGGAGCGAAAGCCCGCCCGAGAACCCACCGAAGAGCGGGAAGCCGTCTTTAAGCAGCTGCGTATAGCGGCCGTCGAGGCCCTGAATGCGGATCCCGGCATTGCCGGACACGGCGGATGTCTGCTGCACCGTGATGCCCGGCGACTCGTTGAGAAGCATCGAGATGTTCGACGGCTCCATAGAGATCTTCTCATCGATCTCCTCTCCGGCAATGGTCTCGACCCGCGTCGGGATGTCGGCGATGGTGCGGCTGGTGCGGGTGGCCGATACGGCGACCTCTTCGAGATGGCCTTCCGCCCCTTCCAGGTGGATGACGTGCACGACCGCCGGATCGGCGGGCGGGAACGTGTAGGTTCGCTGCTGGGGCTCAAAGCCGACGAAGGAAAAGAGAATGGTCTGTGTGCCGGCTGGAATTCCCTCGAGTGACACCCGCCCGTCGGCGTCTGTTGCCGCCCCGATGTTGGTTCCTCTGACGAGCACGTTGACACCTTCCAGCGGCTCGTCGTCGTGACGCTCTCTAACGACGACGCTATAGGTATGTTGAGCCCGAACCTCGATAGCGGCTACCGTGCAGAGCACTACCACGTGCAGGAGGATGAAGAAGGATCGATACGGATGCATGACGACCGCTGAGAAAGATACACGGAGAATCACCGAGCGCGAGCTCAGGCAGCATCATGGTGCGATCCCGCCGCCCGCGCGGAGTTGCCGCCATGCACGCCGGCGCCGTGTCATGGTAGCAGCCTCCCAAAAGCAAAAATGTCCTATTCTGATTCAGAATAGGACATTCCATAGAGGTGCCCGGGACTGGATTCGAACCAGCACGCCCTTGCGAGCGCTGCCCCCTCAAGACAGTGCGTCTACCAATTCCGCCACCCGGGCCGGCAAGTTTGGAGCACGTTCAGGGGGACGTTCTGTTCCCCGCGGCGCTTCGGAGGCCATAGTACATCGGACGCAATCTGTGGTTGCGTCAAGAGTTTGCGAAGTCACGAGGGCCGGACGAGCAGCGCCGCCGCGGCCAGCCTCGAAGTAACCAGGGCCGGACGAACCGCGCCTCTGCGCCCCGGAATCGAACACACGGCGGCCGCGGACGAATTGGGCCCCAGCACCCTTGGAGCTACGCGTGCCGCGACTTACTGGATCTCCAGGATGGCTTTGGCTGTCGTCTCCTGACCGTTGGGGAGAGGCAGTGTGGCCGTTATCGTTACCCTCGTAAGCCGGACACGCTGTCGGGCGGTCAGCACTTTGAATTCCTTCTCGATCTCGCCGCGACTGAACGAAATGGACGGCGGTAGCTGCACCAGACTCGCCGGATCGGCCGACAGACTGACGGTGAGCGGTTTCGGGGCCGGCGCGCTCAGGCGCAGCCGCGCCAGCGTTCCCTGGCCCGGCTGCACGTTGCTCGGCTGAAGGGTCAGGAACTTGAAGCCCAGAGGCTGCACCGTCAGCGTGGCATCCGTCGCGTCGGATGAATTTGACGACGCCGTAATCGTCACCGTTTGCGGACTCGCGACGAGATGGGTCGTTATCTGAACGTCGGCCGTGCCGTCCTGAACATTGACCGTGGTCGGTACGGAGGCTGCCGAGGGATGGCTGCTCGACATGTTCACGGTCGCTCCGTTGAATCCGACGGGCAGGACTCCATGATTGTAGTTAATGCCTGCGGTGGCCGGGCTGCCGCCGACGACCGCAGCCGGCGAGATCTTGAGCGATTGCACGCCGGCCTGATTCCCTCCGTCGACCACAATGGCGCCGGCGTTCAGCCCGCAGACGGTCAACGCTTCGGAGGCGGAGGCGCCGTTGTACGATGCCGTGACGGTCACGTTGTTGCAGCCCGTGACCTGATCAAAATGCTTTTCTATGGGAAAGTTGCCTTGTCCCTGCGGCGAAAGCTGAACCTGCACGACCGACAGCTGGACGGCGTCCGGATGACTGCTTTCGAGCGTTACCATGCCTTCGCCGACCGGCAGCCCGGCGGCATCCGTCACCTCTACGTGTCCCGTTCCGACGTGGACGTCGGGATTGGAGAGCCAAATTGAGGGCATGGACAGATCAACGTGGAAGTCCTGGGCCAGGGCGGGAGGAAGCCCGAGCAGCAGCAGGGCAATTGGAGCGAGAAGGAATGCTCTCAGGTTCATCGTTTTCACCTCATTGAATGCGGCGCTGCTTTTTCTGCAGCAGGGATTATAGCACGCGCTGATTATTGCTCTCGTTGGATTCATTCACGCTCTGACCGGTGTCCACCACCACTCTGAATCCGTCGTTGTCGTTCCACCCCTCGCCGCTTAGACCGGCGTGATAACAGC
>CAZART010000053.1:14577-34549 GCA_964487555.1 uncultured Rhodothermales bacterium | reverse complement strand
CGTCAACGAGACGCAACGCTTCCACACCGTTCGAACGGAATTGAAAGCGCCATTCCTCCCGCCGGCGAAACCGCTGCCGGATCACCGACTCGAGATCCGGCTCATCGTCGACCACCAGAATATTTAAAGGGGTGTTCGTCATCGATCACGTACGGCCCACCCGCCGCGCCAGGATCAATAATTAGACGCCGGCGGTAGCGATCTGGAAGGACGGCCCCAGGCCACGTGCAGATGAGGTCCGGCCGGTAACCGTTTTCATAATATGAAGTCTTCATGAAAGGATCAGGGCCCGAGGGCGTATCCTCCTCAAATTCCGCTCGTAACTTATCCTCCTTCTTCCCTATCTTGCCGGTTGCCGATCACCCTGCCAGATCGCACATCATTACCGGGTTCGCTATGACGGGTCGTTTCATCCTCCTCGTCGCGGCATCCCTGTGCACGGCTCTGGCTCCGATTCGGCCGGCGTCTGCGCAGACCGAAATGCCGCTTCGTGCCTCCTATCAGGGACAGTTCCTGCCGGAAGGCACCGAAATCATCATCCTCTCCAAAGAAGGGCGTGTGCAGCGCGACGGCCGCTTTCAGCCGGAATTTATCCCGACGGGCGAATTCCCTCGAACAAGCCGCAGCGCCCTCCGGCGGGATCGCCTGGGCAATAACGGCCGGTCCAATCGCGGCTACGTCGCGACACAGGAAAGCGGCCGCCTCTACTTCATCTACGCGCTCGCCCCCGATTCCACGCTCTACTGGAGCTACAGCGCGCAGCGCGATTCCCTGAAATACGACGTCGTCAGCACCGGTGTCATGTCTGTCGCGCCCGTGCCGACCTCTGAAATCCGTGATGACGTCCTGAGATCGTTCTTCCAGTCGCGCGTCAGCGTCGTGATGAGAGGGGAAGAGGCACCTGGGACGCGAACCGGTCCGCCGGGCGGAGAGGAGGCGGATGGTGGGGAAACGGGTGAGGTCGCCGGCAATCGCGGCGATTTTGCCCTCACGGCCGCATCGGTAGATTCAGCGTCTCTCACTACGGAAGTTGCACCATTGCCGGCCGATGCCGACGAGGCAGCGCGAGACACCGTTACCGCGGTAACCGCGCCGCCGATCGCCTCGGCAACGCCGACCGCTCGCTCGGCTTCCTCCGGAGTGACGCTGCCCCCGTTCCTCGCGTGGAGCCTCGTATTCCTAATGCTTATCGGGATCGCCGTGCCCGTCTATTTCGCGCACACCTATCGCACCGCGCTGAAGCAAGCCCGCCGAGACATGTTCACGCTGCGCGATCGGATGGGCGCTCGAGGCGATGGGGCCGAGCCGCACGATCGGATATACGATAGCGACCTCGGGGCCGAGCCGCACGTTGACGCATCCTTCAGTATTGAACGTGACGAGCTCCGAGCGGCACTTGAGGATGCCAATCTCCGCTACCAGCAGCTCGAAGAGGACTACGACATCCTGCAGGCACGCTACTCCGCACTCGAACGAGAACTTGAAGCCCAGCGGATTTAGCGTTCGCCGTTCGCTCAGCATTCAGACGTCGGCCTCGCACGTGCTTACTCGGACGAAAGCCATCGCCCTCCGTCTGATTGGGAGAGCGGCGAACGAGGAACGCGAACGGCGAAACATATCTGGAACAACGCGGCAGCGGACAGGTCAGGGAAAACGCCACAATCCCTATGCACGTTTTCCCATGGAAGTAGCTGAAGACCGGTTTGATCTGATTTCGCCCTTCGAACCGACAGGCGATCAGCCCCGGGCGATCGAAGAGCTGACCGAAGGTTCGCTTCGAGGCGATCCCTATCAGACGCTGCTCGGTGCGACCGGCACCGGCAAGACGTTCACGATGGCACACGTCATCAAGAATCTGGGCCGGCCAACGCTCATCATGAGCCATAACAAGACGCTGGCCGCGCAGCTCTACGCCGAGCTCAAATCTTTCTTTCCCCAGAATGCCGTCGAATTTTTCATTTCATATTACGACTATTACCAGCCCGAGGCGTACGTCGTCCCAACGGATACGTACATCGAGAAGGACATGTCGATCAACGACCGGATCGACCGCCTTCGCCTGCGTGCCACGTCCTCACTCGTCTCGGGACGCCGCGACGTAATCGTCGTAGCGTCCGTTTCGTGCATCTACGGCCTGGGTTCTCCGGAAGAGTACAAGGCGGAAATCGTGCAGGCACGCGTGGGCATGGAGATCGGCCGAAACGACCTGCTTCACCGGCTCATCAACATCTACTATGTGCGCAACGACGTCGAATTCTCTCCCGGCACCTTCCGCGTCCGAGGCGACGTCGTCGAGATCTTTCCCGCCTATGCAGAGGAGACCGCCTATCGGCTCGAGTTTTGGGGCGACGAGATCGAAAAGATCTCCATATTCGAGGCGGTAAGCGGCAACACGATCCGCGACGAACATTACCTGACCATCTACCCGGCGAAAATCTTCGTCACGCCGAAGGACAAGATGGAGGCGGCGATCGGGAGCATTCAGGAGGAGCTCCGCTGGCGGCTGGCCGTGCTCCGCGATGACGGCCGCATGCTCGAAGCGCAGCGGCTCGAACAGCGCACGTTGTTCGACGTGGAGATGATCAAAGAGGTCGGATACTGCTCGGGGATCGAGAACTACTCGCGCCATTTGACCGGTCGAAAGCCGGGGGAGCGGCCCTACTGCCTCTTCGATTATTTTCCCAAAGACATGCTTCTCGTCATCGACGAGAGTCACGTGACGATACCGCAGGTTCGGGCCATGTACAACGGCGACCGGGCACGCAAGTTGACCCTCGTCGAACACGGCTTTCGCCTGCCTTCCGCACTCGATAACCGCCCGATGACGTTTGAGGAGTTCGAGGCCGAGCAGAACCAGGTTATCTTCGTCAGTGCGACCCCGTCGGACTATGAAATGGAGAAAACAGGGGGCATCTTCGTCGAGCAGATCATCCGACCCACCGGCGTGCCTGATCCGGAGGTCGAGGTGCGGCCTTCGGAGAATCAGATCGACGACCTGCTCGAAGAGATCCGAAAGCGTATCCATAGGAAAGAACGCGTACTCGTAACGACGCTGACCAAGCGCATGGCGGAGGACCTGACGGATTACCTGGCCTCCTACGGCGTGCAGGTGCGCTACATGCACTCCGACATCGATGCCCTCGAGCGGGTCGAAATTCTGCGAGACCTTCGCCTCGGCCATTTCGACGTGCTGGTCGGAGTAAATCTCCTTCGTGAAGGGCTTGACATGCCCGAGGTCTCACTGGTGGCCATCATCGATGCCGACAAAGAGGGCTTCCTCCGCAGCGAGCGCTCGCTGATCCAGACAGCCGGCCGCGCAGCGCGCAACGTGCACGGCCGGATCATCATGTACGCCGACAGGATCACGGGATCGATGGAGCGGATGATGGAAGAAACGGGCCGTCGCCGCGAGATCCAGCTCGCATATAACGAGGAGCACGGCATCACGCCGACGACGATCTACAAGTCGCTCGAAGACATCATGCGGGGGACGGTCATCGCAGAAGAACGTGCCGATTACCACGCCCAAACCGGCCGGTACTACAGCGGCCCGGAGCAGCTCGGTCCCATCGTCGACCCGGTCGTCAAGCACCTGACGGACGACCAGAAGCGCGACCTCGTCAAGCAGATGCGTAAAGAAATGCTCGAGGCCGCCGAAAACCTCGAATTCGAAAAGGCGGCCGAGCTGCGCGATTCCATCGGGCAGATTGAGCAGCAGCTCAGGGAGAATTAAGACGGACGGCACGGAACGTCACGCGCTTTGTGCCGGCCGTTTTGCGAGGATCCACGTGCGGCCGGCGCGTGTGGATGCGTGGACGCCGGCGAGATGTGCAGCGGTATTGAACGTTCAAAAATCGTAGCAATCGCAGCTATGAGGGTCGCCTACTTTGTGATGTAGATACGATCGGAACAGTCCTACACATGGAAGAACAAATAGAAGCCCTGCTAAACAAGGCGCAGAAGTATCTGCGAAGCGCGGCGGTCCTCTTCGAGCTCGAGGACTTCGACTCGTGCGCCTCACGGGCTTACTTCGCCATGTTCTATGCGGCACAGGCCATGCTGCTCAAAGAAACGCAGGCGTTCTCGTCGAAGCAAGGCATCCGCTCCTCGTTCATCGAACAGTTCGTTAAAAAGGGTCCACTCCCCGCCCGTGCGGGCGAAGCGTTCACACGGGCTTCAGAACTTCAGGAAGTCGGCGACTACGCGTACGACTTCGCCGTCTCGAAACAGGACTCGGAACATATATTGGCTGAATCCGAGGCTTTCGTGAACAGCATCACGAACTTCATCACACGCACCGTGGCCTGAAACAACTGGTGCGCGGACACGTTCATGCCCCGCTGAATACCGACACAGAGCCCCTCCGAGAATTTTTGAGTCATGAAGAAGGATATTCATCCCGATTATAAGACGATCACCGTGCGCCTCGCAGACGGGACAGAGTTCGACACGCGCTCGACGATGGACACCGATACGTACGCGTCGGAAGTTGATTCGACCAATCATCCCTTCTACACCGGTCGCCGGCAGTACGTAGACACGGCCGGCCGCGTCGAGAAGTTCAGACGCCGCTACGGGGTCAAGAAGGAAGAGGAAGAGGAATAAGTATCCTTCATCGACTTTTCCCAGGCGACCTGCGACGGCGGGTCGCCTTTTTTTGACTATGCCCGATTTAAACGTCGTTGACGTCATCGTTGCCAAGCGTAACGGCGCCGAACTGGAGCCGTCGCAGATCCACACCCTCGTGGATGCCTATACGCGCGGCGACGTACCCGATTACCAGATGAGCGCCTTCCTGATGGCCGCATTTCTGCGCGGCCTGAGCGGATCGGAGACCTTCGCGCTGACGGAGGCGATGCTCCAATCGGGCGAGGTGCTCGACCTCTCCGCCATTCCGGGCACGAAGGTCGACAAGCATTCCACCGGCGGAGTCGGCGACAAGATATCGCTCATCCTGGCTCCCATTGTCGCCGCGTGCGGCGTTCCCGTCCCGATGATCTCCGGGCGGGCGCTGGGGTTCACGGGCGGCACTCTCGACAAGCTGGAATCGATCACGGGATTCCGCACCGATCTTTCGACCCGCCAGTACAAAGAGCAGTTGGCCGACTTGGGGGTCGTTCTGATCGGCCAAACCAATGAAGTGGCACCGGCCGACCGATCGCTCTACGCCCTCCGGGACGTCACCGGAACCGTCGAATTCATCCCGTTCATTGCCTCTTCCATTCTGAGCAAGAAACTGGCGGAGGGCATCGACGCGCTTGTGCTCGACGTGAAGTGCGGCCGCGGCGCGTTCATGAAGGAAGAATCCCGTGCGCGAGAACTGGCCGAAACCCTGGTCGACATCGGCGAGCACTTCGGAAAACGGACGGTCGCGTGGATGACGAATATGGATACACCGCTGGGACGGTCGGTGGGAAACTGGCCGGAGGTCGTCGAATCCATACACTGCCTTCAGGGTGAGGAGGTCGCGGATGTCATGGAGCTGGTGCTGACGTTGGCGGGTGAGATGATCGCGCTTGGAGGCCGCGCCGAATCTCCGGAAGAAGGTCGCCGCGTGGCGGACGAGTCCGTTCGATCGGGCGCTGCGTTTGATACGTTCCGGCGACTGGTGGAGCGGCAGAGCGGGGACGTGCGCCTGCTCGATGATCCCCTTACACGCGAGGGTTATGAACCGGCCGGCGAGGTGACCACTGACAGAGACGGCTACGTCACCGGTCTCGATGCATTGACCGTGGGACATACGGCCACAGTCATGGGCGCCGGGCGGATGCGGAAGGAAGATGACGTTGATCCGCTTGCCGGCATCGTTCTGCAGAAAACCGTCGGCGACCCCGTCCAGCGAGGGGACGCACTGGCGCATTTCTATACCCGACGGAAAGAAAGTCTCAATGCATACGAGAAGGCCATCCGGGGTGCGTACGAAATCGGCCAGGAATCGCCCTCGCGCCGGTCCAGTTTGCTGCTCGACCGATACGCGGGCGGCGAATGGCGGTTGCAGAGGCCGTAGCGGCCGCCTCGTGCATCTTTCCGGAGAGCACCTACGTTAGAGGGGGTGGATTATTTATATTGCTTGACGACCCGGAAACGCGAGACGGCACATCCACGTGCCGCCTGCGCCGGTTAGACGCCTGTTTCGCGCATTCATCGTTAAAGATCATGTCTGTCTGGACGCGTTTTAAGCGACTCATCAATTCGATTTTCGGCGGAGCCATCTCGTCCATGGAAGATCCGCGCCTCATTCTGGAGCAAAACATCCGGGAGCTGAACGACCAGGTCCCGAAGATGAATGAGAACATCGCCACCGTCAAGGCGAACGTCATCATGCTTCAGAAGGAGCTAAAGCGCAATGAAGACGAAATCAAGAACCTGACCGCGAAGGTCAAAGCCGGCATTCAGGCCGGCCGCGACGACATCGCGCAGCAGTATGCCGTCAGTCTGGAAAAGGCCAGGGAAACGCTCATTCGTGTTCGCGAACAGCTGAAATATGCCTCGGCGGCCTACGACAAATCGATTCAGGTCAAGAAGGCCTTCATGCGCGAAAAGGATCGCAAGATTGCGGAGGCGAAGGAAGCGCTACGTGCGCACGAGCGCGCCAAGTGGCAGTCACGTATCGCAGATACGCTCGAGCAGTTCGAGGTTTCCGGCATCGATCAGACGCACGACGAAATGTTGACGCGTATCCAGGAAGAGACCGCGCGCAACGAAGCTCGGATGGAACTCGCTCTCGACTCGGTCGACAGCGACGCGCTGAAGATCGAGGAGGATGCGGAAGCGATCCGCGCCTCAGAAATCGTCAAACAATTTAAGCTCGAAATGGGCCTCGGCGACACGAAGGCTGCAACGAAAGAAGAGGAGAAGGTCGAGATTCCCGAGCAAGAGGCAGAAGAGGCCGCGAAAACTATCGGCAAGCGCACGAGAACGGAGTAGATTCTGCGTTCTTCGTTTTGCGTGATCGAGCCGAATGCTTCTGACGTGCGAACGACGAACCATGAACGACGGACGCCGATTGCCATGACCCCCGAAGAATATCAGCGGTATAAAGAGGCCGAAAAGGCGCACCTTCGGAAGCTCAAGGAGCTGAAGAAGGCGGTGCGCACCCTGGAACGGCAAGAGTCCGTACGCTCGGCTGTGGAGAAGGTCACCGAGGGGCAGGATCTACTGGATAAGCAGAAAGATCTAGTCGACGAACTCGCGATGGAGACGGCGCGTCACGAGGCACGACTCGACATCGCACTCGACAGCGCGGAGGATGCCGAGCATCAAGCAGGGACGGAAGCGTTGGAAGAGGAGCTTCAGCGGCAGCGCGCCCAGGCACTGGTAAGGCAGTTGAAACGCCAGATGGGCGGAGAGGAAGAGGATCGAGCTTCGCAGGTTGAGACGCAGCTGAGTCGCACAGGGGAGAATGGAGATCCTGATGCTCACGGGCAACGGGATTCCTCGGTGGAAGCGTCGAACGCCGAGGGCCGGAGGTCCACCGAACGCCCTACAAGGGGTCGGGACGACCGGCCCGAGAAGACGATAGGTCGAATGTGACATCGAAGACGATAGCGACGGCATCCGGCCGCCCCGCACGACGCACGAGGCACCAGGACGTGCAGCAGTTCATGAACGACGTAGACATTAACTACACCAAAGAGGCCTTCCTGAACCCGATCAATCTCGGGTTTTTGATCGTGGCCATGCTCATTTCCTTTTTCCTGGCAGGTCCTGGGCCATGGTCGAACGTCGTGCTGATCTTGACGGCCGCCCTCGAGCTCATGTATCTCGGGATCGTTCCTCGTAATGATCGTTTTCGGCGCGCCATACGTTCCCAGCGTGCAGCGGAGCACGCCAAGCCGCCTTCGCAGAAGGAGATTTTCCAGGTCCTGACCAAGAACAGTCAGCGCCGTTATGCTCGACTGCGTAAGCTGGAGAAGGACATCCGCACGAATTATCGGAAGCTGAGCTACGCCACGCAGGGGCTGCTCGAAAGCCACCTCGATAAGATCGACGGGCTGCTCGATTCTTATCTCAACCTTCTCTATCAAAAAGAACGGTACGAGTACACGGTTCAGAGTGGCGCCGAGAGCGAGGTCATACAGGCCATCTCGTCCCTCCGCGAAGATATGGCGGATGATTCACCCAAGGTGCGCTCAATAAAACAGCGGCGTCTGCATATTCTCGAGCAGCGCCTGGAGCGGTTTAAGAAGAGTAATGAGAATCTGGAGATCATCGAGGCGCAACTTGAGACCATCGAAGACGTCGTCAAGTACATTCACGAGCAGTCGCTCACGCTCCGGAATCCGGAAGAAATCACCTTCCAGCTCGATACGCTCTTGAGCGAAGTCGAAGAGACCGAAGCCGCTATAGAAGAAATTGAGGACGTCTTTTCCCAGTCGGTCGATCTTCTCGGCGAGATGGATACGTACGAAATGGAACAGCAGCCCGAGTCCGATTCCACGGCGGATCGCTCCCGCTTGAAGCAGTGACTCCTTCGACGCGCGTGGCATTCCTCGATCGTCATCCCGTCCGATGAACCTCGAATCCCTTATCTACGATGTCGCTGAAGGCATCGCGCTGATTACCCTGAACCGGCCCGACAAGCTGAACGCACTGAGCCGTGAAGTGCTCGACGAGCTTGAGGACTGTTTGGTCGCGATCGACCGCGACGATGCCGTGAAGGGCGTCATCCTGACCGGCGTCGGAGCAAAGGCATTCGCTGCCGGTGCCGACATATCCCAGTTCAAATCCATGGGCGTGATGGAAGGACACCGCTTCGCCCTTCGCGGCCAGGCCGTGTTCAATCGAATCCAGTCGCTCCCGAAACCGGTCGTGGCGGCTGTGAACGGTTTCGCGCTCGGTGGCGGCTGTGAGCTTGCGCTCGCGTGTCACCTGCGCACCGCCTCCGAGCATGCTTCGTTCGGACAGCCGGAAGTCAATCTCGGCATCATCCCGGGATACGGCGCCACGCAGCGCCTCCCGCGGCTGATCGGCCTGGGTAGGGCGACGGAGATGATCCTGACCGGCGAGCGAATCTCCGCACAGAGGGCCCACGAGATCGGGCTCGTAAACCGCATGTTTTCGTCCGAGACACTGATCGACGGAACGAAGGAGCTTTTGCGTGGCATCCTGTCGAAAGCACCCATTGCCGTCGGCCTCGCGCTTGAAGCGCTTCACTCGAGCGACATGCCCCTGCCCGAGGGTCTTCGCCATGAAGCAACCCTGTTCGGACAGTGCTGCGCAACGAAGGACTTCGTTGAAGGCGTCGCTGCTTTTCTTGAGCGGCGGAAGCCGGAGTTCAATGGGCGATGATACGGCCTGCCGGTCGCCCGAATAACGGATGGACGTCGCAATCATCTTATTGATGCTCGCTCTGAGCGCGTTTTTCTCCGGCTCGGAGATCGCATTCGTCGTAGCCAATCGCCTCCGCGTTGAAGTGCTGGCCCGCCGCGAGGGCCTTGTCGGTCCGCTGGTACGGGATTTCCTGCAGAATCCCGCGACGTTTCTTACGACGACGCTCGTCGGCAACAACATCGCGCTGGTCGCCTACTCGACCCTCATGGCGCTCTATTTGAACCCGCCACTTGAGGGGTTTTATCTGGGCGTCGGACTGGCGGGCGGCACGCTGGACGTTGTGGTGCTTGCCACGCAGACGGTGATTGCCAGCATTATCATCCTTCTGATCGGCGAGATCCTCCCGAAATCCCTGCTGCGGGAAGCAGCCAATAACGCTATTTTTTACCTGGCCGTCCCGCTCCGTATCAGCTACTACCTACTCCTGCCGATGGTCAAGGTGGCGGCGTTTTCTGCGGGGCTCATGGTCAAGCTATTCCGTGCCGAAGCGGACACGTTCGCCCAATTTATCCGTCGCGACTTCGAAGTGATCATTCAGGAGACCAAGGCCAGCGGGGAGCTTGAGCTCGACGAGGATGAGAGCGAGCTGCTCTCAAACGTGTTTTCTATGAACACGATTCGCGTTAAAGAATCCATGATGCCGCGTACGGACGTGGTGGCGGTCGAGGAAAATACGTCACTCGAGGATCTGCTGGCGCGATTCATCGAGACGGGACATTCGAAGCTTCCGGTCTACCGGGAGAACATCGACAACATTGTTGGTGTGGTGTTCGCGTACGATCTATTCGATCGCCCCACGTCGATTGCCGATATCGTTCGGCCTTCTCAGTTCGTACCCGAGTCCAAGCGATCGAAAGATCTGTTGCGCGAGTTCCTCGCTACGAATACGTCGGTTGCGATCGTAATCGATGAGTACGGCGGAACGGCCGGTCTCGTCACCCGCGAGGACCTGCTGGAAGAGCTGTTCGGGGACATCCAGGACGAATTCGATACCGAGACGGAAGTGCTGCGGCAGGCCGGCGACGGTACCTTAATTGCCAGCGGCCGCGTTCACATCGACGAAATCAAGGAGCAGTATGGTCTGGCGATTCCGGAGGGTGATTACGAGACGGTGGCCGGATTCCTTCTCGAACGCATCGGCTCCATCCCCGCACCGCAAGAGCACTACGAATTCAATGGATTTCATTTCGAGATCCTGAAATCGACAACGAACCGGATCGATCTTGTCCGGATAACGAAAGCGTCGGCGCCGGCATCCACCGGCGAAACGACGGCATGATGAGCAGCTGAAGAACCAAGGTGCAGTCTGTGTACCAGGTCCTCGAGGGCGTGGGCCCCGATTACTCAGGTGGTGCAAAGCCCTGCCCTAGCGGCCATCGTCGCTCAATCTTTCTTCGCGTAGGCCAGCACCAGTTTGAGATGCGTCAGGAGGGGTGAGACGAGGCCGAGTTTCGCTAGACGGTCCGTAGGCATCTCCGGCAGACCCGGTGGGCTGATGCGACCCATCCACAAACTCATCTTTTCGCCGAGCACTCGCTCGCCGGGAAACTGGTTCGGCCGTAAATGGACACTGTAGAACGCACGCTTCCGTTGCAAGCGCGCGTACACGTTCTCGGCGGCGTCTACGATCGAACGATCCTGTGAATCGAGCAGGGTGCCGCCCATCAGGTAATCGCGGTAGATGAAAGGGATGTCCATAATGGCGGCGGAGGCCGCCCCAGCTACGTCGGGCGCTTCTCGTAGACCGACGTCGGACGCGCGGGCCGTGGCCGTTGAAACGAGACAGAGTGTCTCCTCTGCGACGAGATCCGGCTCGGCTCCGCCGATGTCTTCGAGAATCGCGCCCGCTAACTGCTGGATGACACTGAGGGATCCGATGGTAGCAAAGGCTACAAACCGGGCTACGCGGGTGGCGTCCGTGGGAGAGGACTCCATTTCTTAATCATCCTGCTTTCCGGCCTCGCCTTCGCGGCCGATCGATTCGCGCATACCTGTGTCGGCCTCGATATTGCGCAGATTGTAATAGTCCATGACGCCCATGTTGCCCGTTCGAAGGGCTTCGGCCAACGCTCTTGGCACCTCGGCCTCTGCGGCGACGACCTTCGCACGCTGCTCCACGACGGCGGCACGCATCTCCTGCTCGCGCGCGACGGCGGAAGCCCGGCGCTCTTCGGCCTTGGCGCGCGCCACCTGCAGATCGGCCTCGGCCTGATCGGTCTGAAGCTTGGCGCCGATGTTCTCGCCGACGTCCACGTCTGCGATGTCGATCGATAAAATCTCGAATGCCGTGCCTGAATCGAGGCCCTTCGACAGCACGACCTTCGAGATGGAGTCCGGATTCTCGAGAACCAGGGCGTGCGTCTCGGAGGAGCCGATCGTCGAGACGATGCCTTCGCCGACACGCGCAATGATGGTTTCCTCGCCTGCACCACCTACCAACCGCTCGATATTCGCCCGAACCGTCACGCGTGCGATGGCGCGGACCTGGATGCCGTCCTTCGCGACGGCAGATACGGCCGGCGTTTCGATCACTTTTGGATTTACGGACACCTGCACGGCCTCGAGGACGTCGCGGCCGGCGAGGTCGATGGCAGTGGCCCGCTCGAAGTTCAGGTCGATGTTGGCCTTGTCGGCCGAGATAAGGGCGTTCACCACTTTCTGAACGTCTCCACCGGCCAGGTAGTGCGCCTCGAGCTGGGGAGTGTCTACATAAATTCCGGCCTTATGCGCCGTGATGAGAGGCTTCACGATCACCTGGGGAGGCACCTTTCGCAGACGCATGCCCACGAGATCGCGGACAAGCTTCAACTCTACGCCGGAGAAATAGGCGGTTATCCACAACCCGAGTGGAATGAAGTACAGGAAAAAGACGAGAAAGAGGATGGCCAGCCCGATAACGAGCAGGCCGGTCGTCGTGAAGAGGGCATCCATAGGTGGAGTCTCGGTATGTGGTTACGGCTGCGGCCGTGGGTTAGCGACGTCAGTCGGTCTCTGCCTTCCGGTAATCGCCGCTCATTCCGCCGGTCTTCGCAATCAGGTGAATGTCGTGTATGCGAAGATTTTTTGAGAGTGACTTGCACATGTCGTAGACCGTCAGGGCGGCAATAGAGACGGCAGTAAGCGCCTCCATCTCCACGCCTGTCTGCCCGATACTCTTCGCGTATGCTCGGATCTCGAGCGAGTAATCTTCCGCCTCGAGATTCAACTCCACGTCTACTCCTTTCAAATGTAGATCATGACAGAGCGGCAGCAGCCTGCTCGTCTGCTTGGCGCCCATGATGCCGGCGATTTGCGCGACCGAGAGCACGTCACCCTTGCGAATATTCTTTTCGCGGACGGCCTCGAAAACCTCCCGTCCCAGCAGCACCCGGCCCGACGCAACGGCCGTCCGGACGGTATCCGGCTTGTCACCCACGTCGACCATCTTAACGCCGCCTGCGGGATTTACGTGCGTTAGTGTGAGGGAATCAGTCATGTTATACAGAGATTAAGAACGTACTAAAGTGCGCGCGATGTCGAAGATAGGAGCGGGGTTCACGAACGGCAAGGCAGCGATTATCGACTCGGCTCGGAAGGCCACTCATCTATATGATACGCCATTTCGCCACCGAGATACGTTGCGACGATTCGCGTGTCGAGCACTTCGCGCACGGGGATGGTCATTATGTCTCGCGTCAGAACGACGAAATCGGCCAGCTTGCCCGACTCGAGGGATCCCAGGTCGTTTTCCCGGAAAGCTGCGTAGGCGGCACCGCGTGTAAACGCGTGCAACGCTTCCTCACGCGTGACACGTTGTTCGGGAAGCCATCCTTCCTCCGGCCATCCCTCCGCATCCTGTCTTGTCACGGCTGAATAAAATCCCAAGAGTGGATTCACCTGTTCGACGGGAAAATCGGAACCGAATGCGAGCGGCACACCTGCGTCGAGGAACGATCGCCAGGCGTAGGCCCCTTCGAGTCGGTCCGCGCCGACGCGCTCCTCCGCCCAATACATATCGGACGTAGCATGGGTGGGCTGCATGGCAGCAATGATTCCGAGTTCGTGGAATCGCGGAATGTCGTCCGGATGCACGATCTGCGCATGTTCGATGCGGTGGCGGCCTGAGGAAGGCCCCATCGCCGCCATGACCTTCTCGTAGGCATCGAGCGCGACGCGATTCCCGAGGTCGCCAATCGCGTGGGTGTTTACCTGAAATCCGCAGGCGAATGCTGCTTCCACATCTTGCGTAAACTCCCGGGGGGTGATCTGCAGCAATCCGGACGTCTCGGGTGCATCGGTGTAGGGTTCAATAAGCGCCGCACCGCGACTCCCCAGGGCTCCGTCGATGTAAAACTTTACAGCCCGCACCGTCAGACGATCTTCGAGAACGGGCCCATCCGAGCATACTTGATCAAAGGTGGGACCGCGTCCCGAAATCATCCCGTACAGGCGTATATTGAACCATCCTTTCTCGATTGCTTGGCGGTAGAGTCGGATGTCGGCCATTCCGATCCCGGCATCGTGCACTCCGGTCAGCCCGTAACGAGCGGTTTCTTCGAGAGATCGCTGGAGGCCTTCGAGCCGCTCCTCGTCGGAGAGGTCGGGCACGTGCCGGTTTACGAGGATCATGGCCTCATCGATGAAGATGCCCGTCGGTTCTCCGTCTGCATCCCGCACGATCCGCCCCCCTTGAGGATCGTCGGCGCTGTGAATCTCGTCGATGCCCGCTACCTCGAGCGCCGCGGTGTTGGCCCACGCCGCGTGACCGTCGATTCGCTCCAGCCAGACCGGCCGATCGGGAAAGGCGTCGTCCAGGTCGGCCCTCGTGGGGAAGCTCTTCACCGGCCAGTCGTTCTGGTCCCATCCTCGACCTGTAAGCCAGGCGCCGTCCGGAAGGCTTTCCTCGAATTCCTTCAGGCGCCGAAGCACGTCATGCTTCGACGCCGTTCCGACGAGATCCGCTTGCAGGAGCGACACGCCGCGCCCCATGAGATGTGCATGTGCGTCGATCAGGCCCGGGATGATCGCACGGCCGGCGGCGTCGATGCGAGGCGCGTCGGGGTAGGCGTCAAGCAGCTGCGCGTCGACGCCGACCATGAGTATTCGATCACCTCGGACCGCCAGCGACTGCGCCTCCGGATGGTCGGGGTTCATCGTGTAGATGCGGGCGTTATGGATCACGTAATCTGCCTGTCCGAACGCGGTCAACGGAAGGGACGTCCACGTGGCCAGCATGACTGCGATCAACCGTAGCATCATGTTTTTTCGTTCTTTCGCTCGATCCAAAGCGTGACGGGGCCGTCGTTCACGAGTGTCACGTCCATCATGGCTCCGAAAACGCCGGTCTGCACACGCGTGCCGATCTGTTCGTCGAGGAGCTCGATGAACGATTCGTAGAGGCGGGCAGCCAGATCGGGCGGTGCGGCGGGATCGAACGATGGCCGATTACCTCTCTGTACGTTGCCATACAGCGTGAATTGAGAGACGACGAGCGCCTCGCCGCCAATGTCGGTCAGCGAGAGATTCATCTTACCTGCCGTGTCCGGAAAGATCCGTAGGTTCGCGCACTTTCGCGCAATCCACGCCGCCTCTCTTTCGGTATCGTCGCGATGCACCCCCAGAAGTACCAGTATTCCCCCGCGGATTGAGGCCGCCGTTTCCCCGTCGACGGCCACGGAGGCATGCCTGACGCGCTGAACAAGTGCGACCATGAGACGTGGAGGTGAGGGTAACGTATAGAAGGTGGAGTGTATGAGGATCAGGCCAGGCGATCGCGAAGATAAGCGGCGAACTGGCGAAGTGCGACGCCGCGGTGGCTGATGGCGTTCTTTTCGTCGAGTGGAAGCTCAGCGAAGGTCAGCTCGTGGCCGTCAGGAACGAACAGGGCGTCGTAGCCGAAACCTCCCGAGCCTCGCTCTTCGTGTACGATCTTGCCGGGACAGATTCCTTCGAAGTAGTGTATCGCTCCGTCTTGTTCAACGAAGGCGGTCACCGTTCTGAAACGAGCTTCTCGGCTCTTTACGCCTTCCAGATTCTTCAGAAGGCGTTGCCGATTGGCTGCGTCATTCGCACGTTTGCCGGCATAGCGGGAGGAATAAACGCCAGGCTGTCCGCCAAGCGCCTTCACCTCAAGACCTGTGTCGTCCGCCAGCGCGGCAAACCCCGTGTATTCAAAAAGGGCACGCGCTTTTTTCGAGGCATTCCCCTCCAGTGTAGCGGCGTCCTCCTGAACTTCAGGCGCACCGTCCAATTCGCCGGCGGCGATCAATTCGACGGATAATCCCGACAGCAGTGATTTTATTTCGTACAGTTTCCCGGGATTGCGTGTCGCCAGAACAATTTTCATCAGCCACTCCCCCGTTTTCCGTGTCCAATCTTCACGATCTCTCCCGATGCGGGTCCGAACATGCGCGAAACAACCCTTCGAAGGTCTTGTACTATCGATGTGAGCGCCTTACATTAGTTGGTTGCAAAAAACATCAGACCAAACGTCTTTTAGGGGGAATCAGACTTGTCAGTAGGAGTAAAAGTTCGAGACAATGAGTCCATCGACCGCGCCCTGCGCCGGTTCAAACGTGCTGTGAATCGCAGCCGTGTTCTTCGCATCTATCGTTCGAACATGTCGTTCACGAAACCGTCCGAAGAGCGTCGTGTTGCTCGTGAGAAAGCTTCTCGCGCCGCGCGCAAGCATTCTCGGAACTACTAGGCCGCTTACAGGCTGTTTCGAGTGGATGAGGTATTCACCCGGCCGAATTCACAGGGAAGGCAACGCCCGTTTGGGTGTTGCCTTTTCTGCGTTCTTGGGACGCTAGCGCCTGGCACCGGACTCACGCTCCTACGGTAAGAGCGGCATGCACAATGTCCTGCTGCTCCTGCTGGTGAACCCTGGCACTTCCTGTCGCCGTGCTCGCACTTGGTGCACGGCCGTTGTACTTGACACGACGGGAGCAGTCACCATGGAGTTCCTCGAGAATATCGTCCAGCTGGTGCCGAAGGAAACTCCACGCACCCATGTTCCGAGGTTCTTCCTGCACCCACATGACATCCTCGACGTCCTTGTAGCGCTCTAGCTCAGCGCGAAGCTCGGCGTCCGGAAATGGATAGAATTGCTCGATGCGCGTAATGGCGACGTCGTCGATCGATTCTTCGCCACGTTCCTGAAGCAGATCGAAATATACTTTTCCGCTACACAACACGAGCCGCTTCGCCCTGGAAGGATCGGCGGAGGCGGTCATGATCTTCCGGAACCGTCCCTCCGAAAGATCTGCGGGCTCGGAGATCATGAGCGGATGGCGTAGGAGGCTCTTCGGCGCCATCACCACGAGCGGCTTGCGTACGTCGCGTTTCATCTGGCGCCGAAGCGCGTGGAAGTAGTTGGCCGAGGTCGTGAAGTTGCAGACGCTCATGTTGTCCTCGGCGCACATCTGCAGGAAGCGCTCAAGACGTGCGGAGGAGTGTTCCGGGCCTTGTCCTTCGTAGCCGTGCGGCAGCAACAGCACGAGACTGCTTCGTTGGCCCCATTTCTCTTCGGCCGCCGAGAGGAACTGATCGAATACGATCTGCGCGCCGTTGGCGAAATCGCCAAACTGGGCCTCCCAAACGACGAGTGCAAGAGGATCGGCCACCGAATACCCGTATTCGAACCCTGCGGCGGCATATTCGGAGAGCAGCGAATCATAAATCAGCAGTTTCGCCTGCCCCTCGCGGATGTTATTCAGGGGAATGTATTCCTCGCCGGATTCCTGGTCGTATAGCACGGCGTGCCGATGACTGAACGTGCCACGTCGTGAGTCCTGGCCGCTCAGGCGGACAGTCGTCCCCTCGAGCAACAACGATCCGAACGCCAGCGCTTCCGCGAAGGCCCAGTCAATTTTCCTTTCTTCGGAAAAGAGCTTCTCCCGTCGCTCAAACTGCCGGATCAACTTCTTGTGAACGTTCAGATCGTCGGGAAGCTCGACGAGGGCTTTCACAATCGCCTCTAGATCTTCCATTCGAGCTCCCGTCTCGACCTCTTTGAGCTCCGGCTTCTCTTTCTTTTTCTTGTGAAGGAGATCGAACCGCTCTACAGCCTCCTTCGAATCGAGCTCTCTTGTGCGGTCGAAAGCCTCCTGAAGGCGATCCCGGTAGTCGTCCAGCATCTGCTCGGCCTCGTCGGGATCCATCTCGCCTCGACGCAGCAGCCTCTCCGTAAACAGCTTCCTCGGCGACCGCTTCTCGTCAATCTTCTTATAGAGCAGCGGCTGCGTGTAGGTCGGCTCGTCGCCCTCGTTGTGGCCGTGCACGCGGTAGCACAGCATGTCGATGACGACGTCCTTATTGAACACGTTGCGGTAGTCGAGCGCCAGCCGGGCCACACGCACGCACGCTTCGGGATCGTCGCCGTTGACATGGATGATCGGCGCCTGGATCGTCCGAGCCACGTCTGTCGCATACGTAGAGCTGCGCGCATCGGACGGCGTGGTCGTGAAACCGATCTGGTTGTTAATAATCACGTGGATCGTGCCGCCGGTCTTATAGCCGCGCAGCTGGCTCAAATTGAGCGTCTCCGTTACCACGCCCTGGCCGGCGAAAGCCGCGTCGCCATGGATGAGGAGGGGGATGACGGAATCGAGGTAGTCGCCACCGGGCGTCCCGACGTTTTTCGTCCGCATCAGCTCCTGTTTGGCACGCACCATCCCCTCCACGATCGGATCGACGGCTTCCAGGTGGCTCGGATTCGATGCGAGGGTCAGCTTGACTTTCGATCCGGTGGGCGATTCGTGCTCGCCCTTCGCGCCGAGGTGGTACTTGACGTCGCCGGATCCCTGTGTCGTGTTCGGATCGATGTTGCCTTCGAATTCCGAAAAAATCGCCTCGTACGGCTTATTAAGGACGTTCGCCAGCACATTTAGACGTCCACGATGGGCCATTCCAATAACCACTTCGGACGCTTCCTGCTCGGCTGCATCCGAAATCATGGCGTCGAGCATGGGGATCACGCTTTCGGCGCCTTCCAGCGAAAACCGCTTGTGGCCGATGTATTTGGTGTGGATGAACCGCTCGAATGCCTCCGCTGCGTTCAATTTCTGCAAAACGCGGCGCTTCGCTTCAGGCGGAATCGGATCCTCGCAGCGAGTCGGCTCGATGCGTTCCTGAAGCCAGCGCTTCTCGGTCGGATCGGAAATGTGCATGTACTCGATCCCGACCTTTCGGGTGTACGTATCCCGAACAATCTCGATGATCTCGCGCAGCGGAAGAATATCCCTGCCGCCAAGCCCGCCGGTTACGAAGCGGCGGTCGAGATCCCAGACCGTCAGACCATACGTGGCGGGATCGAGCTCAGGATGGTAACTCCAGTTGTAGCCCAGCGGATTAACGTCGGACTGAAGGTGCCCACGAACGCGGTAGGCGCGGATAAACTGCAGCACTTTTGCCTGCTTCTGCGTCATACTCATCTCCTCGCTCTGCTCGGTCTGGCCGAGCTGAGGCGTGTTGTCGGTGGAGATGGAGTAGGGCTGATAGGGGATATTCAGATGCTCGAATATCTCCTCGTAGAAGTCGTGCCGGCCCAGGAGCATTTCCGCCATATGCGAGAGATAGGCCCCCGATTCGGCACCCTGGATGACGCGATGGTCGTAGGTCGAGGTGATGGTCATCACCTCGGAAATGCCCACTTTAGAGACGCTGTCCGGCGGGTAGGCGAAGTATTCAGGTGGATACCCGATAGAACCCGCCCCGATGATCACGCCCTGTCCGGGCATGAGCCGGGCGACGCTCATCGTGGTCCCAATCATGCCCGGATTGGTCAGCGTTGCGGTGGTGCCCTCGAAGTCTGAAATTTCGAGCTTGCCGTCCCTGGCGCGCCGGACGATATCGTTATAGATGCCCAGCAACTGGGCAAAATTCATTCGATCCGCCCCTTTGATGTTCGGCACGAGCAGCGTGCGCTTTCCGCGGCGCTCGATGTCGATGGCAAGGCCGAGGTTCACCTGTTGGGGAATAACGTGCTGCGGCGTCCCGTTATCGTGCCGAAACGTCGTGTTCAGGTTGGGAAATTTTCGCAGACCTTTTACGACGGCCCACGCGATGATGTGTGTGAACGAGACCTTCTCACCGCCGACGTACCGCTGATAATTGTTGATGAGCTTTCGATTCTCGCTCATCAGCTTCACGGGAATGGTGCGGATGGAGGTCGCCGTCGGCACGCCGAGGCTCGATTCCATATTCTCGACGATCCTCGCCTGCGGACCGCGGATGGCCTCGGTCTCTACGCCCTCATCTTTGCTCACGGGCGCAGAGGCCGGCGTCACCGGCTCGGGAACCGCTCCGTCACCGCCGTCGCGCCTGGCCTTCACGACCACCTTCTCGCGTGCCGGCGTCGCCGTCGCGCGAGCCTCCTTTGCAGCAATGAATGACTCGCTGGGTCGATAGTCGGCGAAGAATTCGCGCCAGCTTTCACTCACGCTCTGCGGATCGTCCAGATATTGACGATAGAGCTCCTCTACGTAGCCCGTGTTGAATCCGAGACTCACTTCTTTCTCACTTTGATCGTGGAGTATCTGTAGACGGTACGAAACGCATCCGGCAAGGATTCCCAATCGCTCTACGTTCTGTGTTCGTCGTTCGGCATTGTGCGTTCTGCGTCGTCGTTCTGCGTTCGTCGTTCTGCGTTCGGCGTTCG
>CAZART010000053.1:0-14477 GCA_964487555.1 uncultured Rhodothermales bacterium | reverse complement strand
GCATTGTGCGTTCTGCGTCGTCGTTCTGCGTTCGTCGTTCTGCGTTCGGCGTTCGATGTTTGCGGCGCCGGGCGTCGCGATCGGTGAACGATGTACGGGATGTCACAGCCACCCGTGCGCTCTGTACCACGCAATCGTTTCGCCGATGCCTTTATCGAGAGGGACGGCCGGCTCGAAACCGAAATGTCGTTTCGCTTTTTCGGCCGAGCACTTCTTGCACGTGCGCCGAATCTCGCGCGCCTTGTCGCGATTCAACGGAGGATAGCGACCCGACATCGCGCCGACCAACTCCGCGAGCGCACCGATTGCGGTGACGAACGCGGGGGGTACGGCGACCGTAAGAGCCCAGCGGCCCAGCGCCGTCGTCGTGGCCTGCTTGACGTCATTCCACGAGTAGAACGTTTCGCTGCTAAGAAAATACGTCTCGCCCGTCGTCACCGGCGCCTCGGCGGCGTCAATCATACCTCGTACGAGGTCGTCCACGTGCACGAGGCTCAGGGCCGGTGCATTGGGATCGCCGACTACCGGACAGATTCCTTTCTTGACCGTTCGGAAGAAGGTGTAGATATCAGCCTCGCGAGGGCCGTAAACGGCGGGCGGGCGGATTACGACCGCCGGCACCGTCGACGCCGTTCGGCCGATTTCCTGCTCCATAAGTGCCTTGCTGCGCCCATAGCGGCTCACCGGCTTGAGTGGGGAATCCTCGGTGGCCACGCCGCCTCGACACAGTCCCACTGCGGCCAGGCTGCTCGTCACGAGCAGCTTTTGGAGATCCGGATTTATGCGCTCGACGATCTCAAGCAAACGTACCGTCGCCTGCACGTTGCCGCGCTCGAACGTCTCCCAGTCTGTAGCCCGCGTCACACCGCCAACATGGTATACGAAGTCGACGCCGCGGACGGCATCGGCGATAGCCTCTTCATCGAACAGGTCTGCCCGCACTTCAACGATATCCATCCCTTCGAGCCACTTGCGCTCGCCACGAATAAGGCACCGGATTTCTCCGTAACTCCGCCGCTGCAGCTCCTCGACGAGGTGGCTGCCGATGAAGCCGGTTGCTCCCGTTACAAATGCCGTTTTCATTTCAGTCCCAGACATAGCGCTGTGACTCAGCGGGCAATAGGAGATCGTTAATCGCGCATCACCAATTTCCCATCACTTATCCCCATCCGTAAGGCGCAGAAGTTTAACCACATTTTCGACGTGGTGGGTGTGTGGAAACATATCGACCGGCTGCGCCGCTTCGATACGATACCGGTGGGAGAGTAACTGCAGATCACGCGCCTGCGTCTGAGGATTGCAGCTCACGTAGACAAATCGTTCGGGACCGAAATCGGCGATTCGATCGACCACTTTTGGGTGCATCCCGGCACGAGGTGGATCAACGATCAGGACATCGGGGCGGCCATGTCGGCCCATAAAGTCAGGGTCGAACGCTTCACGCATGTCGCCGGCTTCGAATTCACAGTTTTCGACGCCGTTTTCGGCAGCGTTGACGCGGGCGTTCGCTACGGCTTCTTCGATCAGTTCGATGCCGATCACGCGCCGGACGCGATCCGCGATGAAGATGGAGATGGTTCCGGCGCCGCAATAGAGGTCGTACACGAGGTCGTCGGCGTGAAGGTCGCAGAATTCACGGGTGACATCATAGAGGCGCTCTGCGCCGGACGTGTTCGTTTGAAAAAATGCATTCGGCGCAATCTCGAAGATATGCGGACCGATCTTCTCGCGGATCACGCCCGAACCATAGACGGTCTTGATCTCTTCTCCAAAGGCCGTCTGCGCTTTTCCTGTGTTGATCGTGTTAACGAACGTCGTGACGTCGGGAAATTCGGCGCGGAAAAACCCGGCCAGCTGAGCCGTTCGTTCTTCATCGAATCCGTTCGTGACGAGATTCACCATCAAATCGCCCGTGTGCTCGCCGCTGCGAATCACGAGATGACGTAGATAGCCTGCGTGATTCCGGATGTCCCACGGATCCCACCCTCGTTCCTTCACAAACGCCCGCACGGCATTAACGAGGTCGACACTGCGTTCCGACTGCAGATGGCATTCACGGATGTCGAGCACCTTGTCGAAATACCCCGGAACGTGCAGGCCGAGCGCAAAATCCGTGTCGAACTGCCTGCCGCTGTCGATTTCCTCGCGCGTCAGCCATCTGGACGTGCTGAACGAAAACTCCATCTTGTTGCGATAGAAGTAGACGTTATCCGATCCGATCGCCGGTCGAACCACTACGTCCTCAAACCCGCCGTTGTGCACGAGGGCCTCGCGAACGCTCTGGGTCTTCGCATCAAGCTGCGCCTGATAGTCGACGTGCTGCCATCTGCAGCCGCCGCACGTCCCGAAGTAGAAGCAGCGGGGGTTAGTGCGCAGGTCGCTGGGCTCGAGCACCTCCTCCAGATGGGCTTCGGCGTAGCTCTTCTTCGATTTAGCGATGCGCACGCGAACGCGATCCCCAGGCACGGCCCACGGTACAAACACGACGTATCCGTTCCGGCGAGCCAGCGATTTACCCTTGTCGGCGAACTTTTCAACCTCGAGTTCGACCTGTTCTCCTCTCTTCAGTCTCACGGTTTCGGATAGACCCTTTTATGAAACGGTCGTCTCGACGGAAATCCGGTCCACGCGAGCGGCGGCGTTATCCACCATCCGCATCGCTTCGACCTTTCCGTCCTTTTCTACAAGTACGCGAATGAGCTCTGTTTCCATGGCAGCCAGGTTCCGTGCGATCGCTTCGATGATGACACCTCCCGAGCTCGGATAGCGTTTGAGGATGGTTTTCAGGTCGGGCCGAAAAAGCCCGAGAACGCGCGTCTCCGTGATAGCCTGGGCGGTCTCAATTCGACGATGGTCCCCCAGCAGCGAGAGCTTACCGAAAAACTCGTGGCTTCCAATCTGTCTCAGCTCGTGCACGGTTCCGCTCTCGTCTTCCACGAGTAGACGTATGCGCCCGCGCTGTACCACGTACATCCCCAGCCCGGGATCTCGTTCGTAATAGAGGAATTCATCGCGTTTATAATCTCGAGGGTGAACGGCTTCAGCAAGGTCGCGAAGCGCGCTGCTGGGTAGACTCCTGAAGATGGAGACCTGCTTGAGCGTGTCGATCACCTCGAGCGTTTTTGGATCGGCGTTGCGCTGGAAGAGCCCGCGCATTCGTTTGGCGAGTCGGCCGACAGGATGTACCGTTTCGGGCATAAGGGCGCTCGTTCTGTGCCACACCGCGTCTACTGCGACGGTAAGATAGCGGATGGCCGTCAAAAGGACCTGCACGGCAGGCTTGACGGCGGGTGCGCTCAGGGCGCGTGCCCCTCAGAAAGCATGACCAATGCCGAAGTGCGGCTGAAGATCGCCGAATGCGTCCGGAAGGAATCCCTCTTCACTTCGGCGCGGATCGAACAGCTTCACACCCAGATCGAAGCGGACGATAAGGTAGTCCCATGCGATGCGGAGGCCGACGCCCGATCCGACGCCGATCTGGCGATAAAACGAATTGAAATGGAAGCCGCCGTCATCGCTCTCCGGCACATCTTCGCCGAATCCCGGGTTACGTGGACCGAACCAAACGTTGCCGGCATCCACGAACGCAACGCCGATCCAATCGGCCGCCAAAAGATTTCGAAGCAGCGTGTTCCTCAGCTCGACGCCGGCTTCGAGCTTGACGTCGCCTCCCAGGATGTTTGTAAAGTCAACAGGCGCCCTGGTCGTGTCGGCCCCGTCCGTCGACGCAAAGCGCGCCCCGCCCGGGCCAAGTTCCCGCAATCCCCATCCTCGCACGCTTGACGCCCCACCGGCGTAGAATCGGCGATCGAAAGGAATGATGTCGGCCGCACCGAGCGGGTGCGCGAGGCCCCCTACTAATTTGTAGGCGAGAACGCTTCCGTGGCGCACCGGGATGTACCGGCGAACGTCGCCGACGAGCCGCACGTACTGCCTATAGACGAGCCGTCCCGGCGTACCTTCCTCACTGAAGAGGGGGATTCCCGGGAGGCTGCCTTCGACCGTTCCCGGTGAGTACACGAACCGATCCAACAGGTACGGTACGTTGTTGCCGACCTCGACGCCGGCCTCATAGCTGTAGCCCTGATCCCGCCGCAGCGGGTTCACGTTCGACGACCGGAATGTATATCGCAGCGCCATATTGATCTGCGGCCGCGTATAATCCTCAATAATCTGCGCTTGCTGAACCGGGTCGGCGACCGGTTCGAGAAAGCGCTCCAGAATGACTTCGCCGAAATTGGCCAGCGTATCCGGGTTGCTGAGGCTCACGTCGATCAAATCGACCAGCGATACGTTCGTCTCCGAATGCCTCAGCTCGAGGCGGTAGCGGGCACTGCCTCGAGCGCGAATGATCAATCGCAGGTCGTCATGTCGTGCCGTGAGCAGGCTCAGCGAGAATCGCGTGCGTGCATCGTACAGGCCGAGGGCCGATTCGAGGCGGCGCATCGGACCGACCAGGTACGGATAGGTGAGGGAGGTCGTTACTTCAGCCTGTGCCGCCGTCAGCGACCTCAGATCGTTATCGGCGGAAATGGAGCCGGTCGTCTGGACGCGAAACGATTCGCCCCGTCCGAGCAGATTTACGTTCTCGTACGTGATGCCGACGCCGGTTCCGAGCTCGGAGGCCGAGGCAAGCACGCTCTCCGATCGCTGCAGCATGAACGTTTCGAGGCGGATCTGATGACGTCGCCGGGTCCGCAGATCGATGCGATGAGGAAGTCGCGGCGGTGCTTCCGGCCGCAAGCGCGCCGTATCGGCGGGCAACGCCCTGACGTCGGTGAACAGGAAAACGCCCGTACCTTCGAGCCGGCGCTTCGTGGCTAAAACCGATGCGAGCGAATACCATTCTCCGGGGTGAAACTGAAGCGTCCTCGTCAGGAGCCCCGGCGAAAGTCTGCTTTCGTTGTCGATGGTGACGGTTGCCGTGCCGCCTGCGAGCGTATCGGCCGGCGGCCGGAGTCTCAGCGTATCTCGCCGGCTTTCCGAACCGGATTCGGGCCCCTCGACAACGAAGTGTACGTCGCCAAACCGGTATCGCGGGCCGGTGCGTACTCTAAAGGTAACGTCGAAACTGTCGGGGGTTTGGGAGAATACGAGCGCGCGAATCGAGTCGCGCGTGACCGCCGCATATCCTGCGTCGCGGAGAAACGTGAGCATCCGCCGTCGCTCCTCGAGGAGCGTTGGTTCGGAATAGCGCTGGCCCGGCGTCCGAAATGCGAGAGGCTGCCGGGTGTCGAT
This sequence comes from uncultured Rhodothermales bacterium, assembly GCA_964487555.1. Classification (GTDB taxonomy): domain Bacteria; phylum Bacteroidota; class Rhodothermia; order Rhodothermales; family VXPQ01; genus CAZART01. The sequence goes on along the minus strand of CAZART010000053.1, from coordinate 9,239 downwards.
ACGTTCAGCAGCGAGTAGCGTACCTCGTGCGAATTGCAACTGCCGTTCGGAAGCGAGCTCATCCAAACCTTCATAGTTGACACGCCTGATGAAGGTCGGACGCCCCGGCTCGATTCGGAATACGACCGCGACTTCGTCGGACGCGAGGGTGTCCACCTCCGCCTCCACCGACGAGTCTCGGAATCCCTCCTGTCGGTAAAACATGCTTAGACGTTCGACATCCGCTGCGAGCACATTCCAGTCCAGGTAGGCAGGCGGCTCGCCGCCGGCCATCAACGCATTGCCCACGCGTTCGCCAAGCACACCCGATTCACCGAGCCTGTATAGCCACAGCCACCATGTGACTCCGGGAATTCCGAGAAAACGACGGTTGGACCCGGTTCGGATGCGAGGCAAGAGTTCGTCTTCCGTGAAGAATGCATTGCCCTCGAAGCGCACGTTCTTGACGATGGGCACGGCGGTAGTATCGCGCTGCTGTGCCCGTTGAGCGAGGACCTCCAGAGGACCGGCGAGGCAAACGAAAAAAAGGCCCAGAAGGCCTGTCAGAAATGCAAAGCTGCCCAACGTGCGGGGCGGACGTAGCCCCGGCACGCTATCCTCCAAGATTGAACGAACCGAGCGAGAGCTATTCTTCTTCGAAATAGAAGTCGTCATCGGCCGTCGGATAGTCCGGCCAAACTTCTTCGATGCTCTCGTACGGCTCGCCATCGTCCTCCATAACACGGAGATTTTCGATCACCTCCAGCGGTGCGCCTGTACGCTCGGCGTAATCGATTAGTTCTTCTTTCGTAGCCGGCCAGGGAGCATCTTCAAGGTAAGTGGCCAGTTCGAGCGTCCAGTACATAAGTCTTTATTGTTTACGAGACTCAGGAAGAATGGCGACGAGCTCGGGGCGAGATGCGTTTCGACCACCGTGCACCGGGCAAGCACTATAGTGCCCAGTCCAAATAAAAGCAAGCAGCGTTCGAAACAGCCGGCTTTTTCGAAAGAAGATGGAACAGAAAGGGTCAGTCGAGAGAGATGGTCGACTCTTCGGTCGCTTCGACGAGGGACTTGTACTGCAGCGGCGTCATGCTAGGTGCGAAGAAGAGAATCGGATTCACCGGCTTGTCTTCTCCATCGCGCACTTCATAGTGCACGTGAGGACCGGTCGAACGGCCCGTGCTCCCGCTGATACCGATCATCTCGCCACGATCGACTCTGGTTCCAGGCCGGATCTGGCGCGGAATCTCGGAAAGATGCGCGTAGAGCGTCGTATATCCCGAAGCCGGATGCTCTACGACGACATGGTTTCCATAGCTGGCATTAAACTCAGCTTTACGAACCACGCCGTCGCCCGATGCCACGACGGGTGACCCCGTGTCGACCAGCACGTCGATGCCGTGATGCATCTTGTGAACGCGAAGAATGGGGTGGCGGCGCATTCCATAGCCGGATACGACCGGTCCACTGGCCGGCAGAATCGCAGGCATCTGCTTGAGTTGAATCTCACGTTCACGAGCGAGACTCGTAAGTTCGCGGTAGCTAGAATTCTGAAGGCCTATCTGCCGCTCGAGTTTGTCCAACTTTGTCGATGTCTCGCGCAGAAGTGAACCGGTCGTCGTACTGAAGCGGCTGTAATTCTCGTATGGATCAACGCCACCGACGCCGACCTGCCGAACATCGTCGGAAATGGGATCCGCCTGAAAGAGCGTGCGATAGATACGCTGATCCGATTCACTCAGCTTTTCGAGCTGCGAGAAGTAGACATCCATCCGATCGCTGATGCGCGTGAGTTCACGGTGGAGGATATCGTTTTCCGCCAGGAGAGCCATCTCTTGCGGTGTCTGCGTGAACTCATCCACGCCCCACGAAAGGGCACTGGCCATGAGAAAAGCCACAAGCAGAAGCGCGAATCCATGCAGATAGATCCTGGACGGCTTCGTCCTCACCTCGACGAAGGTGCAGGATTCGTGGTCGTAGTAGTAGTAACGGTTTTTAGGCATACGAACAGCGATGTTACCCAGCGTCGGGCATTAGTAAGACATCTGAGTGAACCGTCTGCAAAAAACGGACCGGAGGAACGCGCCCGGCACGATCAGGGTGAGTACATCAATCCAATATTTCTCCACCGTCGGCCTAAAAACGGCCAGAATGACGCGTCGGGGGAGGTAACCATAATGTTACGGATTGAATTGTAAAGAATATAGCCGCACGTGCAGCGGTTGTCAACAGACGGTCTCTGCAGAACGATCCATGAAGTTTTGGAGTGGTCGCAATTACAGATTTTCCCATGAGCGGGAGATTTTTGCTTTTCGGTCTAAGGGGGTATCGGCAGGAAGAGGGGGAGGTTAAGGATCGAGGATCGAGGATCGAGGATCGAGGGGCGAGGGGTGAGGATGGAGGATCGGGGATAGTGGGGCGAGGATAGGAATCGATGGGGGATGGGGGAGGCTGAGGGGACTTATCATTCAGGACGGATAGGGGGTTGTATTATGAAAACGGTTAGTCGGCGGCAGGTGTTGAAGACGGGAATGGCCGGGGCGGCGGGGCTGGCCCTTTCGCCGGCGGCAAGGCTGTTCGGCGCGGTGCCGCTCATCAAAGGTGATCTGACGTTCCGTCCGTATCTGCATCCACTGCTGGATTCCATTGGATCGGTGTACCTGGCCGACCGAGACGGCGACCCGTTTCGATCGCAAATTGAGGTCACGGATGCCGGCATCGTCGTCCCCGATAGCATTGAAACCGCATTTTCGGTGAACGCAAAGCAGTTCATCGAAGGATTCGGATATGTCTGGCTGGAGGCCGACAATGCAGGCGAGATGTACGGCGCCGACGATTTCTCCGACGGTCGCACGCTGAACCTCAACCTGGAATTTGCTCGCACGACGGTCGCGCGTAATCAAAATCGAATGGCCCAATTCCAGCGGGAGCGCACCGAGTTTACTACGGAGACCATTCGCTTGAATGATCTTGCGCAGGAGCTCGCGCGGATGGCAGCGCGGGCTTCCGGCGAGGCGCAGGCCGAGCTGGCGGACCAGTCGCTTTTGTACGGATTATGGGCCGGGGAGAAGATCGAGCTCGACAAGGCGCGGTCGGACCTGTCCCGGTCGCCGCGGACCGACACCTTTTATTTTGGATGCGAGACGCGCCAGTACATCTGGGCGAAATCAGTCGAGATGGTCGACCGATTCGTCGAGCTCTTCAACTACGCCACCGTCACCCACTACACCTACGACACCTGGTATCCCGTTTTTGAGCCGTATGAAGGGCAGCATCGTTTCGGCATCAAGGACGAGATCGTCGACTGGCTGATCGAGCACGACGTCACGATCGAGGGGCGGCCGCTCTTCTGGTTTCACCCGTGGGTAATGCCTGACTGGCTCCGGGAGAAGAATTTTGAGCAGTTGAAGGATTACGTCGTGCGGCACACCCATGAGGTCGTCGGTCACTACGGCGACAAGATCCAGCACTGGGAAGTGGTCAACGAGTACCACGACTGGGCCAACGAATTTCGTCACACGCCCGACCAGATCACGGAGATCGTGCGGCTGGCCTGCGAGACGACCCACGAGGTGAATCCGAACGTCGATCGTCTGATCAATAACTGCTGCCCATTCGCCGAATACGTCGCCGGCGGGCGCGACTCGGTGGGCGAGGTCGATCGGCCGCTCCGCACGCCGCGGAAGTTTGTCGAGGACCTCATCGAGGCGGAGGTGCCGTTTGAGACGACAGGCGTGCAAATGTATTTCCCGCAGCGTTCGCTATCGGATATCGTGCGCTTGCTCGAGCGGTTTGCCGCGTTCGGTAAGCCGGTGTACATCACGGAGATCGGCACGTCGTCCGGGCCGACCCGCGAGGAGATCATGAACGGCACTATGACCATTCCGAAAGCGCCCTATGACTGGCATCGGCCGTGGGACGAGGATCTCCAGGCCGACTGGCTCGAGCAGCTCTACACGATCCTCTATTCAAAGCCGTACATTCACAATATTTCCTGGTACGATTTTGCGGATTTCCGGACGTTTATTCAGAATGGCGGGCTGATCCGCCTGGACGGAGAGCGCAAGCCGTCGTTCTACCGGCTCGAAGGGCTGTTGGAGGAATGGGGCCGGCTGCCGGCGAAGCGGGAGCGCAACGTCACAGGCGGACCGCGGTAACGTTTCGACGCTCGGTCGATTTGACGTGCCGACGTGCCGACGTGCCGACGTGCCGACGTGCCGACGTGCTGACGTGCTCACGCGCTGACATTCCGACGTTTGCGCGGATCGGCGCATTGATTAGCGGCAGCGTGTCAGAACGCCCGACGGTTGAGATGAACGCGACGATCTTGGTGCTGTACGCCACCGGGTCAGAGCGGCTGGCATCCACGCGCCACGACGTCATTACCTGCAACGACGTCACCACTGGCAGTGACGTCACCATTTGACAACGGCGTCACCACTGGCAACGACGTCACTACTTGGCAACGACGTCACCACCTGAATGCGACATCACCACCTGAACAAAACGTCACCACCTCCACGTAACGTCACGAAGTCAAAGCGTCGAAACGCCTATGAACTTGTTTATGATAGGTGGCACGGGGTTCATCAGTGGGCGGCTCGTTCAGATGCTGCTCGATGACGGCCACCGTGTGACCATCTTCACGCGGGGCAGGACGGAAGCGACGTTCGAGGGCGCGGACCGGCTCGAGCACATACATGGGGACCGGTCGAGCGCGGCGTCGCTGGAGAGTGCGCTGCAGGGACGGACATTCGACGCGGCCTATGACATGATCGCTTACGGAGCAGAGCACTCCCGTGTCGCCGTGGACGCGCTGCAAGGGCACGTCGGACGATTCATCCATTGTAGCACGATTTCCGTCTACATGATCTCGGATGAAGCCACGTGTCCGATAACGGAGGAGCAAGACGAATTGCCTGTGATGAAGCACTGGCCGCGCAATCCGTTCGGGATGGATTACGGCATCCAGAAACGGGAGTGCGAACAGGTGCTCTGGAACGCGCACGGCGACGATTTCCCCGTGACGACCCTGCGGCCGACGTTTGTCTGCGGACCCGCGGACAAGACCGCGCGGGATTACTTCTGGATTCAGCGAATTCTCGACGGGAGGCCGCTTCTAGTACCGGGCAGCGGCGATCATGCTTTCCAGCAGATCTACGTTGATGATGCCGCGAGAGCGTTCGCGGATGTGCTCAAGCATGACGCGACGGCCGGAGAGGCCTACAACGTCGCCGGGGAAGACATCTACTCGCTGAACGATTATCTGCGCCGGCTGGCGACGCTGCTCGGCCGTGACGTGGATCTAGTATCTCTGGAGCAGGATCTGTTCGACGACCTGCCGATCAGCACGAACCCTCGTGGCGACGTTTTTCCCTTCAACACGCGTCGCACGTCCGTCTTCAGCCTCGACAAGGTCAAGCGCGACACAGGATACGTCTCAACCTCTTTCGAAGACTGGATGCAGGACACTATCGACTGGTATCTCGGCAGCTTTGACGGAGATTCGCTCGGCTACGAAAGGCGTTCGGAAGAACTCGAGGTCATCGAGAAGGTGCGCGCGACAACGTCGTCCCTGCGAGGACAGCTTCTTCCGTGAAGTCTCGGCGCCCGCGCGGCGAATGAGAGCCACGGCCCTCGGCGGACAGCGAGAAGCCGCAAACGCCGCAACTATCCGCTGCGGCATTTCGTAGTCGCCATTCCATCGTCAGCTTTTTTGTTCGGCGCTTCTCACCAAGGGAATCAGCATGCGTGTACATCGTCTCTTCCCGACATTGCTTTTGCTCGTGGCCGCAATCGCACCGGTCGCACTCGCCCAGGATAAAGCGGATGCGATCGATTCCCTGGTATCGAAATACCACGACTTCGGGCTCTTCAACGGCGCCGTGCTCGTGGCCGCCGACGGCAATGTCATCTTCAAGAAAGGGGTCGGCCTGGCGAATATGGAATGGGATGTGCCGAACTCGCCCGACACGAAGTTTCGCGTGGGCTCGGTGACGAAGCAGTTCACGGCGGCGCTCATTCTTCAGCTTGCTGAGCAGGGTCAGATCGATCTCGACGATCCGATTACCGTCTACCTTCCGGATTATCCCGCCAAGAGCGGGGATAGCGTAACGATCCATCATCTGCTGACGCACACGTCCGGCATTCCGAGCTACACCGGCTTGTCGACGATGAAAGAATTCGAGCGGAAGGCGTTCGAGCCGGATTCTTTTATTACGACGTTCTGGAATCTGGATCTGGAGTTCGAGCCTGGGGCCGAATGGCGCTACAGCAATTCCGGCTACTTCATTCTCGGCGCCATTATAGAAAAGGTTACCGGTGAATCGTTCGCCGATGCACTCCGAACGCGCATTTTGAGTCCGCTCGGACTACACGAGACGGGGTATGACCAGCACGGCGAGATCCTCAAAAATCGGGCAACCGGATATGTTAAGTCGGGCACAGGCTATGAGCGCGCCCGTTATCTGGATTCGAGTATTCCCTATGCGGCCGGCATGATGTATTCGACGGTGGAAGATCTCTTCAAGTGGGATCAGAGCCTCTATGGCGGTGGACCTTTCAAAAAAGATGAGACGAAAGCATTGTGGTTCGGGCCGCACGTGGACGTACCGGGCGACGAAAAGTCAGGCTACGGGTACGGATGGTTTGCCACTGAAGAGAAAATTGGCGACATCGTCATTGACGTCACGGGACACGGAGGCGGGATTTACGGCTTCACGACAACCTTTTGGCGAATGCCTGACGATGGACATACGATCATCGTGATGGACAACACAGGCGGCTCGCAGACCGGCGCCGTCGTCCGCAGCATTGCCGCGATCCTCTACGATCAACCCGTTCCCGACCCGAAGCGTCCTATCGCGGCCGTGATGCAGGAAACCATCGAGAAGGAGGGCGTCGAACAGGCGGTGCAGAATTATCGCGAGCTTAAGGCAGCATCACCTGATTCCTACGATTTCAGCGAATCGCAGCTCAACTTGCTGGGCTATCGCTATTTGGGTGAGGGGGACGTGCAGACGGCGATCCGAATCTTCGAGCTGAATGTGGAAGCATATCCAGACGCCTTCAACACATACGACAGTCTCGGCGACGCTTATATGGAAGCCGGCAACAACGAAAGGTCCATTGCCAACTATCGTCGGGCCCTCGAGCTGAATCCCGGATTCGACAATGCCAGGCAAATGCTGAAGCGGCTCGGCGTGGAGGTGGAGGAGACTAGCATCGAACTTTCAGAAGACCTCCTCGAGCATTATGAAGGGAAATACGCGCTGCAACCGAGTTTCGTTCTGACGGTCACTCGTGAAGGCCGTCGGATGTTCGTTCAAGCAACAGGTCAGCCGCGTGCCGAAATGTACGCGTCGTCCGAGAATCAATTTTTTCTGAAGGTCGTCGACGCTCGGCTCACGTTCTATCGAAATGGCGAGGGTGAGGTGGCCGGTCTGGTCCTGCTTCAGAATGGGCAAGAAATGAAGGCCAACAAGGTGGAATGATTCGTACACGTTCGGTGTCGTAATAATAACGGGCCGCTTCGGAAACCGTGGAACGAGGCGGCCCTTTGTTCTTTCGTACATTCGTCACCGGACGACCGGACGACCGGACGACCGGACGACCGGACGACCGGACGACCGGGCATTCTCCGGGCATTGCGGCCCCTATCACGAATGAACGTCTCCATTAAGATTGACCACGTATATGATTGACCACTTAGATATGGAAGCCGATCACGTAGTCGGCATACGGGTCGACGGCAAGGTGTTATCGACCGACATCGAGCGCGCGATGGACGCCGTCGAAGAGAAGATGAAGACCCATGAGCGCGTGTCGTTCTATGTGGAGATTGACGCGCTTTCAGGCATCACTCCGGAGGCCATCCTTAAGGATATCCGTTACGGTCTGGAGCAGTTGAAGAACCTCGGTCGCTTTTACCGGTCGGCGGTGGTGACGGATATTTCATGGATCCGCGCCGCTGCGGGGGTGGAGGATCTCCTCATTCCGAAGGTGCAGGTCAAGGCGTTTTCCAAAGCGGATCGCGACGTCGCGATGGCGTGGGTGAATAAGCTGCCGGAGGCATAAGGCGGCCTTCTTCAGACGCGCGCCACGGAATTCAGCTCACGAAATCGCGCAGCCGCTCCTTGTAAGCGGCGCTTACCTCTTTGATGGATTGCTTCACCGTGTCCCATGCATCAGGGTCGCCCTTAAACATCGCCTTCGCGTAGGCTGCGGCCTGAGATACGTCGATGTGCGGCGGAAGCGGCGGGACGTTCGGGTCCGTGATCGCATCCACCACGACAGGACGATCCGAAGCGAAGGCCTCGGTCCAGCCCGCCTCAATATCCTGCGGACGTTCCATCCGAATGCCCTTCAACCCGATTTGCTCTGCATAGGCAGCATAGTTGAAGCTCGGCAGATTTTGTGATCTTTCGAATTTCGGATCTCCTACCAGTGCGCGCTGTTCCCACGTCACCTGATTGAGATCCTCGTTGTTGAGAACGAGTACGATGATGCGCGGATCGTCCCACTCGTTGAAATGTTCGGCAATCGTGATCAGGCCGTTCAGGCCGTTCATCTGCATGGCACCGTCACCGACGCATGCGACCACGGCGCGATCCGGATACGCCATTTTCGCAGCAAACGCATACGGCACGCCCGGGCCCATGGTCGCGAGCCCCCCCGAGAGGGAGGCCATCATGCCGCGGCGGATCTTCAGGTCACGGGCGAACCAGTTTGCCGCCGAACCTGAGTCCGATGTGATGATGCAGTTCCACGGCAGTTTCGGGGACAGCTCCCAGAAGACCCGCTGTGGATTTATGGGGTCCGCGTCATTCATGGCGCGCTCCTCCATGATGCGCCACCACAATACTACTTCCTCGATGATGTCTTCCTGCCACGAACGTTCGCTCTTTCGCTGTAAATGCGACATCAACGCCCGCAGCGTCAGTTTTGCGTCACCGTGGAGGTTGACCTCCGTCGGATAGCGGAGGCCGAGTTTGCGCGGCTTCAAGTCGATCTGGACGCCCCGCGCCTGACCTTCCTTTGGAAGGAATTCCGAATACGGGAAGCTGGTGCCGACCATAAGCAGCGTGTCGCATTCCTGCATCAGCTTCCAGCTCGGCTTGGTTCCGAGCAGGCCGATGGCTCCCGTGACGTAGGGGAGATCATCCGGTAGTGCGGCCTTGCCGAGCAGCGCTTTCGCCACGCCGGCGCCCAGCAGATCCGCCACTTTCTCGACTTCTTCGGTGGCACCCAGGGCTCCT
>CAZART010000052.1:28303-35148 GCA_964487555.1 uncultured Rhodothermales bacterium | reverse complement strand
CTACCGGCGCGTCGAAAAGCTGGAAACGGCCGTAGGCCGGCTGCAGAAGCAGGTGGATGCTTGGCACTCGCCGACGCTGCACGAGCCCGTCCGAGGAGGAGAACCTTCCGTCGTGCGGCATTCCCATGTCATTTCGTCTGAACCGCAGCAGCATTCGGAGAGCACTTCGTCATCGAAACGCTCCACGTTCGATCTCTCCGAACGCCTGAAGGTCCGCTTTGGCGGGAACGGCGAGGCGCTGCTCAACAGGATGGGCATTGGTCTGCTCCTCATGGGGGTCGCCTTCCTCTTCAAGTACTCCGTCGACCAGGGTTGGATTACGGAGATGGTGCGCTTGATCTTCGGCGTGGGCCTGGGCACCTTCCTGCTGGTCGCCGCCGTACGAATCACGCCGCAACGTCCTCGCCTGGCGTCGATCCTGAACGGCGGCGGCATCGCGATACTCTACGGGACGGCCTACGTGGCCTACGCGCTGTACGGCATCATCGATGCATCGACGGCTTTTGGATATCTCGTCGGCGTGACGGCGCTGGCATTCCTGATCTCGATCTACCAGCACGAGGCGCCTCTCTCGGTCGTCGCGACGCTCGGCGGACTCGCAGCGCCGCTTCTCGTACCCGCTGAAGATCCGAGCCTGATCGGACTTTCGGCCTACGTATCCCTTATCGTCGTCGGGACGACGGCGACATACGTATATCGCGGATGGCTCCTTCCCCTCTTTACGGCCGCCGCGGCGGCCTGGATCGTCCTGCTCGTCGGCTATTTAGGGGTCACGTACACGAGTCCTCTCACGGATCTCGAACGTTTCGCTTTCCAGGGCGGCGTCCTCGTCTACGGCCTGGCGTTCGGCTGCTTCCCCGTCGTGCGCGAGCTGCTCCATGAGCGAGCTCCCACACAGTACCCGTCTCCCCATTCACTCGCTTCTTCAGGCATCGGTGTAATGCGGCGTCCAGCACTGTCGCTTTCCGTGACGACGCCGTTCATCGTGCTCGGCCTATCTGAGATGCTCTGGCCGTGGTCCGCGACGGTGTGGGGTTGGATCTCGATGCTGGCGGCAGTAGCCTACCTCTCGGCTGCGACTGCATTCGATGGGCACTCGCGCTCGAATGCCGGGACGAATGCTCCTGGGACCGCAGTGAATCGCCTGGCGCAGTCGCACCGTTTTACATCGGCGGCGCTCCTCACGATGGGCATCCTGATCCTCTGCGACGCGCCGTGGCTCGTGCCGGCTCTCGCCATGGAGGCGGTCCTCGTGGACAGCGCCGCTCGTAAATGGCGTGACGGCGTTCTGAAAACCGTCGCACTCGTGCTCTTCATCGTGGCGACACATCTCTTTCTCGCGCAGGTCGCATCAAGAAACGCCGAGCTCATGCCGTTGTTCAACGCAGCTGCCGCTGCGGAGGTCATCATGCTGGCTGCGTGGGCGGTCTATGCCGCTGTCCTGAAATCCGGGCGCCGGCGACTCGCAATAGCTCTCGTCGCCCATGTCCTATTCCTTAATTGGATGCTCGCGGAGATCGGGGCCGTACCCAGCGGACAGGCTTACGTCACGGTGGCCTGGGGCGCATACGCAGCTCTGCTGTTCATCCTCGGCCTTCGAAAGCGTATCGACGTGCTCCGCATCATCGGTCTCCTGACCCTCCTGGCGGCGGTGGGCAAGCTTCTCGTCTTTGATCTCGCCACGCTCGACGCTATCTGGCGAATCCTCCTGTTTCTCGGCTTTGGTGGTGGCCTTTTGCTCCTGAGCTACTACGTGCCCGAGCTCTGGAAGTCTGCTTCTGTCGATAACCCACAGACGGTAAAAGCATGAGCCACGTCGGCCTGACCCATATGGCGTACCGGCTTCCCACCACGCGCCTGGGCCTCGATGAAGCGGCCGGAGGAGGCCTCCTCACCTCGGAGGTATCGTTTCTGCGCGATATAGGATTCGGACACTGCTTCGTCGAACAGAATCATCTTGGACTGGAAGACATGGTCGTAGAATGCGGGCAGGAGCTGCTTACCCGGTCAGCGATTCCTCGAGAAGACGTTCGGTGGCTTTTTCGTTGCTCCGGGCTGACGAACGAAATGCCCGTCGACCGGGCGGACGACCCCATTCTGGCTCGCTTCCGATATCCGATCGGAAGGTCGCAAGAGGGTCTCGATCTGCCCGCGGCCTCCGGCATGGCACTCTCTCAGCAGGGATGCAGTGGTCTGCTTTCGAGCCTCCGCCTTGCTGAACGCCTCCTCTATGGGGATGATGCGGGTGCGGTGCTGTGCCTCGCGGGAGATCTGCTGCCGGCAGGAGCGAAGCGAGAGATTCTCTACAACGTGATGAGCGACGCGGCCGGAGCGGTCCTCGTCACGAAGGACGCCGACAAGAACCGGATCCTGCACTTCGAGCAGCACACGATGCCCTACTACTGGGACACGCCGCGGCATACGACGGAGATGCTGGCTTCCTACTTTCCCCTGGCCCAGCGGGTCATCTCCCGCTCGCTGGCCAAATCAGGACTTACGATGGACGACGTCGCGTGGATCGTGCCGCACAACGTGAGTCTCCGCAGCTGGACTATTCTCGCGGATCTCCTCGGCGTCTCATCCACCCGAATATGGACCGACAATATCGCGCGGGTCGGTCATACGATTTCGTGCGATCACCTCATCAATCTCTGCGACATGGCGCAGCAGGGCGTACTTCGCTCGGGAGACGTGCTGCTGCTGTTCACCTTCGGTTTTGGCGCAACCTGGACCTGCCTGCTCATCGAGCACTAACCCATGTACCCCATGATTTTCATCACCGGCGCCTTTGGAATGGTCGGGCGTGACCTCGTTCGTCATCTGCTGACTCACACCGATGCCGAGTTGGTGCTTCTGCGCCACCGGCAGAAAGCCGGCATGGAGACCTCTTCTTGTGGGCATGCCTTTGGTCTGCCGTCCAAGTCCCGCATTCGTCTGGTGGACGGCGACATCCGCCGCCCGGATCTCGGCTTGACCGCTGCGGATCGCGATGTGATCGGACGATTCGCGACCCATATTCTCCATGCCGCGGCCTGCACGCGGTTCGATCACAGGCTGGACGACATTCGGGCCACCAACGTCGTCGGTACACGCCACGTCGTGGATCTCGCTCGCAGATGCCGGCGTCTGGAGCGGTTCGGCTACGCCAGTACCGCATACGTTAGCGGACGACGAACCGGCCTGATCCGCGAAAACGAGCTGGAGCACGAACAAGGATTCGTCAACACCTACGAACAGTCCAAGTACGAGGCCGAAGTTCTCCTGGCTTCGCTCAAAGCGGCGCTCCCTATTGCCGTCTACCGTCTCTCGACGGTCTTCGGAGACAGTCGTACCGGCGCGGTGCGGAACATGACGGCACCGCATCTCGCCATGAAGATCATCTATCACGGCCTGGCGGCTATGATGCCGGGACTCCCCCACTACCGGGTTGATCTCATACCCGGCGATTTCGCGGCGTCGACCGTTGCACGGCTTTTTCTGGAAAGTTTTGAAGACGGGCAGACCTATCACATCACGGCGAATCCGCAAAAGTCGTATGCACTGAGCGACCTCGTGGATGTCATCTATGAGGAATTCGCCGTCGCCGATCCCGAATGGAGGAAACGCAGGTATCCCAAGCCTGTATTCGCCTCCGAAAAGTCGTTCGGTCTCTTCATGCGGTCGGTGGAGCAGGCAGATGATCCCGTTCTGTTCGGCGTACTGCGGTCGATCCAACATTTCGCCCATCAGCTCACCTGCCCAAAGGTCTTCGACCAGACGCAGGTAAAACGGCTCCTGCCGTCCTACGACGACGACGTGCCGGACATCCGGCAGTACTGCCGAAAAGTCGTGCGCTACTGCGTGCAAACGCGCTGGGGCAAACGTGCCGCGTGAGGCGAAGATGCAAGACGACGCGCTAACGAACACGCCGGAGAAAACAGAACGGGATCTGCTCGAATTCATCCGGTCGCAGCTCATTGATGAGAATGACGCCGTCTTTGACGCAAACACGCTTCTTTTCGAGGACGGCTTCATCAACTCGATCAACATACTAACGCTCATCGGATTCGTGGAGCATCGCCTGGGCCGCCGTCTGGAAGACGGCGAGATCCGGATGGCCGGCTTTCGATCCGTGCGTTCGATCGTCCGCGAGTTTTTCCATGCGTAAACCGCCATCCACCCTCACCGATCGGGGAATTCCCATGTCCGAGCATCCGTTGGCCGAGCCGCAACAAATACGCAGAGAGCAGTTGACGGCATCCGAGATATCACACGTGTCGGACGTGCCGGGCCGCGATTGGGAGTCGATGGGGATGCGTCCCGGCCGCGACGGGAAAGTGCTCCTCTCCGGCTCCGCAGCAATACTGTTCCGCGCCTGGAAGTCGCATCTGCAATGGATGCTTCAGCCGTACTATTCGAACGTATACGAAACCCCCGTCTTTATCGACCGGGACATCCTCGAGGCGGTCGCGTACGCCGAACATTTTCCGCAGCATCTGATCCACGGCCGCGCATGCTCGGGTATGACGGAACTCTCCATAACGCCGGCGACCTGCTTTCACGTTTATCCGCTGGTCGGCCGACACCCTGTGGATGCGGAGGGATTCGGCGCGCTGGTTACTGGAGCGTGCGCGCGGTATGAGGATGGCGTGTGGGATCCGCCTTTTCGGCTTGCCTGCTTCCACATGACGGAACTGGTCGTCGTCGGTTCGCAAGATTTCATAGCGGCCCGACGGCGCGACGTGCAGGCACGAATCGAGAAGCTATTCGCAGACCTTGGCCTACCCGGCTCATTCGGGACCGCGGTCGATGCATTTTTTCTGGGAAGCCACCGTGGTGCGCGACTCCTGCAGCAAATGAAGGAGCTCAAGAAGGAATTCCGGACGCCCCTCGCCATGGGCCCCGTCGCGCTGGCCTCCGTCAACCATCACGAAGCATACTTCGGGCGACGATTTGGCCTTCGCGACGCCTACGGCGAGCACGCTCATTCGCTCTGCGCCGCCTTCGGACTCGAACGACTGACCGCTATCGGCCTGTTGATGTGGGGACCCTCCCCGGAGAACTGGCCGGAGGGTTTGCGCCCATGAGCCGCTTCTACAACCGGACGAGAAGCACCGGATCCATTCCGCGGAAGCTTCTCCACGACGGGAATCCTCATCTCATCCCATTGTACTACCTGCTGCGGACGAGCGAGCTCGCTCGTGAAGGCATCGAAAATTCCGGCAGCTACCGCTTTGCGGATCATATTTATGCCGCTTCGCCGCGCGGTCGGTATGTGATAGGCCTGATGCTCGATGCCGTGCTACTTCGGCTGAAATCGGCGCGGGCGCTGCGGGCGCGCTATATCCATGCCATGGAGGAGCTGCGGCCGCTGGTGCTCACCGCCCACGGGGAGGGGCGTCGGATGGACGTCCTGGCCGTGCCGTGCGGACTCGGGCGCGAGCTGTTCGAGCTGGCGGCCGGGCTCGAGGCGGACGGCGTTTCTCCGGTGCGCTTTCACGGACTGGATCTCGATGCAGACCTGATCGAGCGTCTCCGCCGTGCGACGCTCGAGGGTGGACCTGCGCTCTCCTTCCACGCGGGGGACGCTTTGCGCGCTGCGGACTATCCCGGCACGTTTGACGTCATACTTTCCACCGGCCTCACAGAATTTCTGACCGACGACGAGGTGGTCCGATTCTATCGTGTCGTGCTCGGCCGCCTCAAGCCTGGCGGGCGGCTCATCACGAGCGCCCTGGACCGGCATACGCTGTCCGATTTTCTGCTGCGCAATTTGGCCGAGCTCCACACGCATTATCGCACCGAAGCCCAGCTCCGTGCGTGCGCTGAGGCGGCTGGATTTCGAGATGTAGCGACGTATCAGGACCGTACGCGACTGCAGACAATGCTCATCGCAACGAGGCCGTGACGAACCATCATTCTCCACGTAACGTGAACGAGCATCCACATGACGAACCTCGCCTCTCTCCAAAACGAACGGCTCGGCCGCCTATTCCCCTGGGATCGCCTCGATCGTGATGCCGCGCTGGCCCGCCCCGATTTACTCGATCTCGTCCGCGAAGCCTGCCTGATCGAATCGTATTTCGCCGTCTATACGGCCCGTATGATGCGCCTGCTCTGGTACGATGTTACCGCCACCTCTATTCTGAGCATCGAGGCCTTCGAAGCCTATGTCCACTTTGCGACGCTCCGCCGCTATCTCGACGAGGTGGGATACCGTCCGGTCAGCGACGAGGAGATCCGCCGCCTTCGTGAAAGGGATCTTTCGGAGGCCGCCGACGACGAGCTGCGGGAACTCGTCAACTTCATGGTGACCGAGCATTTCGCCGCGCATTTCTTTCGGGATCTCGGCGCGGAGACCGACGAGCCCGTGCTGCAGGCGATCATGAAGCGGTTTTCGCCGGAGGAGGATTTGCATGCGGACCTCGCCGGCTCGCTCATCCGTGAACGAATTCAGGGGCGGGAGGACCTCGCCGACGAGGTCGTACAGTACGCGCGCTCATTCCGGCATATCGGCACGTATGTGCTGCCCGGCGTCTCCAACGTGAAGGGCGACAACGTCGCGGCGATCGTGGCACTCGACCACAAGATCGAAACCCTGCTAGGCCGGAGACTTGTCGAGTCGTCCCACCGAAAGGCCGCACGTTGAGACTGCAACCATCACGGTGCCGCGACCATATAGATACGTACCGCGCGCGCCTGCGGAGCATATTCGATAACGCGGTCGGGGCCGATGCCGCCGGTTACCTACCGCGCGCGCCTGCGAAGCATATGTCGCCCTACCCTGCGCACCTGGCAACCAATTCCGAACGAGGTGGAGTCATGAATATTGACGTGAAGCGGATCGAACTCTGGCGAACCGAGGT
>CAZART010000052.1:0-28203 GCA_964487555.1 uncultured Rhodothermales bacterium | reverse complement strand
GAGGTGGAGTCATGAATATTGACGTGAAGCGGATCGAACTCTGGCGAACCGAGGTGGACAATGAACCCGGCGCACTGGCTTCGGCGCTTGCGCCGCTTGCCGATGCCGGTGCGGACCTGGACGTTGTAATGGCCTATCGATTTTCCGGAAACATTGAGAAGGGAGCGATCGAGGTCTACCCGGTATCGGGCCGCGATCAGGAGGAGGCGGCGCGCCGGGCCGGACTCGAGCCCTCCGGCATTCCCACGCTGTTGATCGAGGGGGTGAACAGCCCGGCTCTCGGCCGCGCCATGGCCGAGGCGATCGCGGAAATCGGGATCGACATTGCCTTCCTCGTCGCACAGGTAGTCGGCGGTCGCTATTTGGCCGTGATCGGATTCGACAACGAAGCCGATGCCCGCGCCGCCCAGCCGATTCTTGAGAAGGTCGCCGCTGCGGTCTAATGCTATTACGCAGCCTGGCGCCCGACCTGGGCCGATTCGCTTCATTCTCTGCCCCCGATCACGGCCGAAACAAGGTCGAAGTGCGTCATTTTCTTTAAGTTGGTAGAACGAGCTTCCGCTCGCCCGCGTCGATATCCTGATGACCGACTGTTTAGGCAATCTTCCCTCCATGCAGCTCCCCCGTATCCAGATCCAATATCCCTCGTGGATCGAGCATCGAGTCGATTGGGCCCGGCATTACGCGTCCGACGAAGAAAAAATGAAACTGGCCATCGAGCTTGCGCGCCGCAACGTAGTGGAGCAGACGGGTGGACCGTTCGGTGCCGCGATCTTCGAAGAGGAGAGCGGGCGGCTCGTCGCGGTGGGCATCAACATGGTGGTACCGAACAACAATTCGGTGCTGCACGCCGAGATCGTCGCGTTTATGATGGCGCAGGCGCGGCTCGGATCGTACACCCTCGGCGGTGCCGGTAGATCGGCGCATACGCTTGCGACGTCGTGCGACCCCTGCGCGATGTGCCTGGGCGCAAGCCTGTGGAGCGGCGTGCGTCGCGTGGTCTGCGGAGCACAGCGGGAAGATGCCGAGGCCGTTCAGTTCGACGAAGGACCCGTCTTCCCGGAATCCTACGCGTACCTGCAGGATAGAGGCATAGAAATTACACGCGCCGTGTGCCGGGAAGAAGCCGCGGCCGTCCTCGAGCTGTATTTGAGTCGTAATGGGACCGTGTACAATGGGTAAGGGAGCCCGAACCATCGTGCTTCCGGTAGACCGGCGGCGCATCCCATGAATCAACGCCCCCGGCGGGCCGTCATGCGAGATTTCCTCTTTTTATATGTTAACGGGGAGCCGCTCGAAGTTCGGGGCCGCGCCGCGTTTCAGACGCTCGCCGGCTATCTGCGCTCGGAGCGGCACGCTACCGGTACGAAAATCGTCTGCGATGAAGGGGACTGCGGTGCGTGCACCGTTCTCATCGGCCGGCCGGAGCGCGGTCGCCCGATCGACCGACTCGTCTATCGCCCCGTCAACGCCTGCATTCAGCACGTTTATCAAGCGGATGGTGCCCATGTCGTGACGGTCGAAGGCCTTGCGCATAACGGCGCCCTGAGTCGGATCCAGGAAAGTATGATCGTCCATCACGGCGCCCAGTGCGGCTTCTGCACGCCCGGCTTCATTACTGCGCTCACCGCACTCTACGAGGACGGGGAGCCGCTCGCCGATCAGGACGTGCGCGACGGACTCACGGGTAATCTCTGCCGCTGTACCGGATACGATCCGATCACGCAGGCCGCGCTGGCCGTCGATCCGACGCAGATGCGTCACCTCAACGACCTGTATCCTCCGACCGAGATCTCGCACGCGCTTTCACGCTTCGACGGCATGCCCGTCCACATCGAATTCGATGGCCGGGCCTTCGCGAGTCCGTCGACCGTCGACGAAGCCGTGCATTTTCTGGGGCGTCGCGAGGGGGCCGTTATCGTGCAGGGTGGAACGGACGTGGGCGTGTGGTGCAACAAGCGCGACTTCACGCCGCCCGCCGTTCTGAGCCTCCGACAAATTCCAGAGCTCGACCGTTTGGAGCTCGTCGACGGCCATCTTGAGGTCGGCGGCAGCGTGACACTTCACGCCCTGGAATCGTTCATCCGCACACTCGTCCCATCGTTCTCCGGCATCCTGCGTTTGTTCGGATCGCCGCAGATCCGCCATGCCGGAACGCTCGCGGGCAACATCGCCAATGCTTCCCCCATCGCCGACACGCTGCCGTTCCTCTACGTCATGGAGGCATCCGTGGTGATCACGGGCCTTGAGGGAAGCCGCGTCCTCGACATCCGATCCCTGTTTAAAGGATACAAGGACCTCGATATGGCTCCCGGCGAGCTGATCACGCGGATATCCATCCCCCTTCCCGCCGACGACGACACGCTACGGCTCTACAAGGTATCGAAGCGGAAGGATCTCGACATATCCACCTTCACCGCAGCGCTCCGGATGAGGCGCTCGGGTGATCGCATTGAATCGATCCGCATCGCGTACGGCGGCGTCGGGCCGGTCGTCCTTCGGCTTCCCCGCACCGAGGAGTGGCTCACGGCCCGGCCGATCACGGAGGCGACCTTCGCCCGGGCCGGCGAGCTGGCGCGGCAGGAAATCTCGCCCATCTCCGACGTACGCGGCTCCCGCGATTTCCGCCTGACCCTGGCGGGATCGATCCTCCGTAAATTCTACCACGAATGCAGCGGGGAAGAGGCGTACGCGTAACCCCGCGTCGATCCCCAACGACGAGATTCACCAATAGTCTGATCACGTCGAAGGCGAGCTGGAGCACCGTTCGCGGCTTATTCGCAGCGGCGAGCAGGAGATTTGGAGTGTGTTGCCGGTGCAATATCGAATTCGATTTTGTACGCCCGTTTTGAAAACGCAATACCGGACCCGGTTGGTAATACGAATTGCCGGCGTGCTACTTTTCGGCCGTTTTCGTCTGTGGAAGTCCTTTTTGAGGACCGAGTAATACCAACGGCCCATTTGGCGATTCACGAATGGCGGTGCGGAGCCTCGGGAATTACCGTCGTCACGCCGTGTTACCTCTTGCAAAGCGTATTACTTTCAGTGTCGGTATTACAATTTCGCATTCGTCTCATGGATAAAAAAAAGTGATCTGGCCGTTCGTCACAACTTCTCCCCCGTTGACCTGCCAACGCACCTCGTGGAAACGCTCTCAGCCTGGAGCCGAGCCCCATCGCTCCTGATATCCGCATCGAGGTCCTGTCCGAGTCGAATACGAAGGCGGAGATCGACGAGAAGCGACGACTCTACGTCGAGCCTTCTCAACGTGTGAGATCGGCCCTTCGGGTGCCACTGCCGGGCACGTTCAAGCCGCGCGGTCACGGTCGAAGTGCATCATTTTGCTTAAGTTCAGAGGAATCACTCCGCGCATCGGCGCCGAGCTCGCCGGCTTCATCAATTACGCAGCGGTATCCCATGAACACCGTCGGCAAGAACATTCCGCATGATTCGGCGGCCGGTCACGTCTCAGGCGCGTCGATCTACATCGACGACATGCCCATGGCTCGCAACGAGCTGCTCGTTGACTTTCTCTACAGCCCCGTGGCCCACGGGCGAATCCGCTCTCTCGATCTCGACGCCGCCGCCGCCGGTCCCGGCATCGCCGGCCTCTTCACGTACCGTGATCTCCATCGCAACCGGCTCGGCCCCATCCTCCAGGACGAGCCCCTGCTCGCCGAAGACGTGTGCACGTTTATCGGGCAGCCGATCGTCGTCATCGCCGGCGACAGCCCCGAGGCGCTTCGCGCTGCCAAAGGGGCGATCCGTCTAGACATCGAGGAACTCGAGCCGGTCCTCACCATCGAGGATGCCGTCACCGCCGAAGCGTTTATCGGTGAGGCGCGAACCTTCCGGCGCGGCGATGTCGCGGCCGCTCTCGAGGAGGCGGATCACGTCCTGGAAGGCACGTTCGTCTGTGGAGGCCAGGACCACTTCTACCTCGAGTCGCAGGCCGCCATCGCGTATCCGGACGAATCCGACACGCTGACCGTTCACTCCTCGACACAGCATCCTACCGAGGTGCAGGATGTAACGGCGCACCTGCTCGGCCTCCGTGCCAATCAGGTGGTCTGCATCACCCGGCGGATGGGCGGCGCCTTCGGCGGCAAAGAATCGCAGGCGACGCAGCCGGCCGTCATGGCCGCGCTCGTCGCGCACAAGACTCGGCGTCCGGCGCGGATCGTCTACAACAAGGACCTGGACATGATCGCCACCGGAAAGCGGCATGCCTTCAAGAACCGCTACCGGGTCGGCTTCACAAAGGAAGGTTCGATCACGGCCTTTCAGGTCGATCTCTATTCGAATGGAGGGGCTTATGCGGACCTGTCGACGGCGGTGATGGGCCGGGCGATGAGTCACGTCGACAATGCATATTACCTGCCCGTCTGCGAGATCAACGGCAGGGTCTGCCGCACGAACCTCCCTCCGAACACGGCATTTCGCGGCTTCGGCGGGCCGCAAGGACTCGCCACGATCGAGTCTATCATGGAGGAGATCGCCGTCTTCCTGCGGAAGGATGCCTACGACATCCGCCGGCTGAATTGCTACGGGATCGACGAGCGCAACGTGACGCCTTACGGTCAGATCGTCCGGCACAACATGCTCCCGCGCATCTTTGACGAGCTGGTCGAGCGCTCCGACTATCGTCGCCGGCTCGAGCGCGTTCGAGATTTCAACGCCCTTTCGAAGACCCATCTGAAAGGTCTCTCCATGACGGCCGTCAAGTTCGGGATTGCCTTCAATACAAAATTTCTGAACCAGGCCTCCGCGCTCGTGCACATCTACCGGGACGGTACCGTGCAGGTCTCCACCGGCGCGACGGAGATGGGACAGGGCGTCAATACGAAGATCCTCCAGATCGTTGCGGACGAGTTCGCTATCGATCCTTCCTGGGTGCGCATCATGCCCACCTCGACGGCCCGGAGCAACAATGCCTCCGCGACGGCGGCCTCCAGCTCGTCCGATCTCAACGGCAGCGCCGCAGCCGATGCCTGCAGTCGGATCCGTGAGCGGCTGGCCCTTTGCGCCGCCGCGCATTTCTTGAACACGCGAAGCGATGGAGACGCGTCCGGAGGTGCCGACGAGGAATCGATCGACGCATCCCACGTCGTCTTTGAAGACGGCGCCGTATTCGACCTGCGTGAACCGACCCGCCGGCTGGATTTCCGTGAATTGGTGGACATCGCCTACCACGAACGCATCAGCCTGGGCGAGCGCGGATTCTACGCCACACCGGGCATCGACTTCGACGCGGCCACCGAAACCGGCCATCCGTTTCTCTACTTCACAAACGGATGCGCCGTCTCGGAGGTCATGATCGATCGGTTCACGGGTCAGATGAAGGTGCTGCGCGCGGATCTCCTGATGGACATCGGCGAGCCGATCAACCCGGGAATCGACCGCGGGCAGATCACCGGCGGATTTATACAGGGGATGGGCTGGTTGACCACCGAAGAGCTGAAATACTCGCCGCGGGGCGAATTATGGTCGCATTCGCCCACCACGTACAAGATCCCCAACATCCATGACGTGCCGGAGATCTTCAATGTGGATTGGATCGAGAACGGAGCCAACGTGGTGAACCTCCGCCGCAGCAAGGCCGTCGGCGAGCCCCCGCTGCTTCTCGGCGTGTCGGTCTGGACGGCGGCCAAGCACGCCCTTTCTTTCGTCTCCGGCCGAGACATCCCCACGCTGCATGCGCCGGCTACCGGCGAGGAGCTTCTGATGCGGATCGTGCATTACGAGTTGGCGAGCAGCTTCAGCGGTAACGGCGCGGCCGCCCGCCGCGCCCTCGAGACCGACGTAAGCGCCGGAAGCGACAAGCACGGTCAACGCCGCGGCGATCCGGGGGATGTTCGCGGACGGCGCGAGGAGGCTATCGTGCGCGGCGATGGAAGTGATGCGCAGGATGTGGCCGGCGGAGTCGACGCAGAAGCATCAACGTCTTGACCGCTGCCGGCGGCCGTGATAGGCGACCATTTTTAGATCCTTTCCGCCGGGACCCCTATCTTGCCGCCCGCCGTGAGCGACGGTCGCCCCCGATGACACACCCTGCAAACCTACCTCTCCCGTCTCTCTCTTTATCTCTCCGCTCCCATGCGTTCCCAATCCGACCTCCGACACACCCGTACGCGCGTGCGCCGGCGCTATGCCCTACTTCCGCTGGAAGGCTATCCGAGCTCGAACCTGCCGCAGTGGGGAGGTACCGAGGCGCGCGTTCTTGCTTCACCGGCGCTCGGGGCGGATTTTGTGCAGTACCTCCTCGACGTCGAATCCGGGGGCGGCACGCGGCACGAGGCGGACGGCAGGATCGAGATCTTCTTCTACGTACTCTCCGGCGAAGCGAAACTCAAGATCGACGGTAGCGGCGAGGAGACGATGAGTGAAGGCGGCTACGCGCTCATCCCACGCTCGGAAGGATTTTTGCTCAAAGCCGCTACACATACGCGGCTCATCGCCCTCCGCAAGCGGTTCGAGCCGGCACCGGGCTATTCCGATCCCGCGCCCGTCATCGGCCGCGCATCCGACATACCCGCCGACGTTTGGATGGACATCGAAGGGGCTCGACTCCAGACGCTTATTCCGGACGAGCTGCCGTACGACGTCGCCATGAACATCTTTACGTTCGAACCCGGCTACAGCCTGCCGGTCGTAGAGACGCACGTCATGGAGCACGGCCTCTACTTCCTGCAGGGAAAGGGCCTCTACTATCTCGACGAGGACTGGATGGAGGTCGAGGCCGGCGACTTCATCTGGATGGGACCCTATGTCCCACAGTCGTTCTACGCCACCGGCACCGTCGCTTCGAAGTATCTCTATTACAAGAACGTGAACCGCGACATTCCGCTGTGAAGGGAGTGCGCGGCGCGATCTGCAGCCACGCGGGATCCGTACCCCCGCGAAAAGACGCATCTACCTCATTCCCATCAATCAAAATCACATGGAAAAAATTTATCGCGATGCGGACGTCGACCTGGCGCCCCTCGAAGGCCGCAAGATTGCGGTCATCGGATACGGCATCCAGGGGAAAGCGCAGGCTGCGAACATGCGCGACAGCGGCCTCGACGTGCTCATCGGCACGCGCCCGCCGGAAGTTTCGAAAAGCCGCGGCGAGGCGGAGGCGAGCGGATTCGAAGCTACGTCGATTGCCGACGCCGTGCGCCGCGCAGACATCCTCTCGATCCAACTCGCCGACCCCGCTCAGCCGCCACTTTACCGCGAGGAAATCGCTCCGAACCTCTCCGCCGGTAAGACGCTCTGCTTCTGCCACGGCTTCAACGTGCTCTACGGGCAGATCGAGGCGCCGGACGACGTTAACGTCGTTCTCTTCGTTCCCAATGCGCCCGGTCATTTCGTACGAGAGAAGTATCTGAAGGACGAAGGGATCTACGGCTGCGTCAGCGTCGAGCAGGACGCCACCGGCGATGCGCTCCTCATCGCCCTTGCGCTCGCAAAAGCCGTCGGCAGCACGCGCGCCGGCGTCGTCGAGCTGTCCTTCCAGCAGGAAACGGAAGGCGATAATTTCGAGGAGCAGGTGCTCTACGGCGGAGTCATCCAACTTATGCGGCTGACGTATCGGATTATGGTCGAACACGGCTATCCGCCGTCGTTTGCGTACGCGAAAGCCATCCGCTCCCTGCGCTCGGTGATCGACGTCATGGATGAGGTCGGCATTGAAGAGTACATCAGCCGCCGCTCGAGCCGTACGTGCGAATTTGCCGTGCGGACCCGCGGTCCTCGCGTCGTCAACGAAGCGGCGATGCGAAACATTTTCGAGGAGACCGAGCGGGGTGAATTCGCACGAGATTGGATGCAGGAGTGGACGCTCGGCATGCCCACGCTCCACCGCATGCGTCGAAGCGGCCAATCCTCCGAAATGGAAGAAACCGGCCGCCGCTGGCGCGACGAGTTTGGTACATAGCAAGATGCATCCTTCCCCATGCTACCCGCACGGCGCAGTGATTTCTGCAATGAACAAGATGCACCATGCCCATCCAGCCTGACCGTATCCTTCGCGACATCGAGGCGATCGCCGCCTGCACGGCCACGCCCGGCGAAGGAGCAACCCGGCCCACCTTTTCTTTATCGTGGCGCGCGGCCGTCGACTACGTGGCCGGCGAGCTGCTGCAATGCGAATGCACGATGCGTGTTGATCCCGCCGGGAATGTGCACGCTCGGCCGTCCGCCCTGTCGTGGGATGCCCCCGCCTGGTTGTCCGGCTCGCATCTCGACTCCGTGCCCTACGGAGGTGATTACGACGGCGTGACGGGCGTCGTCGTCGCGCTGGAGCTGCTGCGCGCCGCTCACGAGGCGGGGCATACGAGCTTTCCCCTCGAACTCGTGATCTTTGCGGAGGAAGAGGGCACGACGTTCGGGCTCGGCATGATCGGCAGTCGCGCATGCGTCGGCGATCTGCCCGAAGACGAGCTTGCGCGCCTCGTCAACCGTGACGGCCATAGTTATTTCGAGGCCGGGGCGCCGCACGGTGTCGATCCGGAACGACTGAAGACCGACCGGATCCGTCGCGAAACGCTTCACGGGTTTATCGAGGTGCACCCTGAACAAGGTCCGCGTCTGTGGGAGCGGGGCCGTTCCGTCGCCGTCGTAACCGGCATCGCCGGAAGGCGGCAATACCGCGTAGAGTTGCATGGACGTGCAAACCACGCCGGATCGACGGCGATGTCCGACCGCCAGGATGCCCTCGCCGGTGCCGCGTTCATCATCCTCCAGCTCGAGGCGCTTGCGGCCGACTTTTCACGCCAGACGGTCATTACGGTCGGCCAGATCGAGTGCCGCCCCAATGCCGTCAACGTCATTCCCGGCGACGCTCATTTTACCATCGATTTCCGAAGCCCCGATGATCGTGTCCTCGAGGAGGGGCACGCGCGCATCGAGCAGCTCGTGCACGATACCGCCGCCCGGCGCGGGCTCACCGCAGACATCAAAACTTCCGAAATACTCAACGCACAACAGCTCGACCTGGATCTCTGCGCACGACTCACCGACGCCGCCGCTCGTTGCGGGAAAGGCTCACTGCCGAAAACCACCAGCGGCGCTCTCCACGACGCGGCCATTCTCGCGCCTTTTGTGCCAACCGCCATGCTCTTCGTACCCAGCCGTGACGGCATCAGTCACAACCCGGACGAATCCAGTCGCATTGAAGACATCGCGGCCGCCGCCGAGATTCTCTGGGAGATGATCGCCAACCCCGACCATCCGTCAACAAGGATTCCCCTTCCCGAACTCAACCGCCTCGAGCTCCCGGCCTTCGTCGACGTCGTAGGGCCCGTCTTCGAGCAATCGCCATGGATCGCCGAGCGAACCTACCCGAAAAAGCCGTTCCACAGCATCGAAGCGCTCCACGAAGCGCTCTGTCAGACCGTCCAATCAGCCACGCGTGACGAACAGATCCGCCTGATCCAGGCTCATCCCGATCTCGTGGGCCGCGCCGCTCGGGCCGGCACCCTGACGCCGGAATCGACCCGGGAACAGGCCGGCGCGGGACTCGACACGCTGTCCCGGGGCGAGGTCGCCCGCTTTGAAACCTACAACGAAACGTATCGCGCGCGCTTCGGCTTTCCCTTCGTGATTTGCGCGCGCGAAAACAAAAAGGAAAGCATCCTCGCGGCTTTCCCGGCGCGCCTCGCTCACGAACCAGACGAAGAAATCGCCACCGCCCTCCAGGAAATCTCCAAAATCGCTTTATTTCGACTTAAAGACGCCGTAACGGAGCGATAGCCCCTTCCCGTTAACCTCCACTTCGTCATCGAGTGATAGCCTCTTGACCCGACTCACGCACAACAGCTACGGTAAATCCCGCGTCAGGCTGACGAAAGTCACGCGGCATCCGGATCGCCACGATCTCCAGGAAGTCACCGTCGACGTGGAACTCGAAGGTGATTTCGATGCGGCCTACACCAGCGGCGATAATAGCCGCATCATCGCGACCGACACGATGAAAAACACCGTTTACGCACTCGCCCGGCACCATCCGATCGGCGATCTCGAAGAGTTCGGCCTCCATCTCGCCGGCCACTTCGTCGACGGGTTCGAGCAGGTCGATTGCGCGACGATCCGGCTCGCCGAGCAGGCGTGGGACCGTATCACCGAAGCCGGCTCCCCTCACCCGAGCGCCTTCGTCGGCGGCCGCAGCGAGCAGCGCGTGTGCACGCTGCGGCACACGCGTCACGAAACAACGGTTCAATCCGGAGTCGAAGGCCTCCTCATCCTCAAGACCGCGCACTCTTCGTTCTCCGGCTTCTCTCGCGACGCCTACACGACCCTCCGGGAAACCGAAGACCGCATCCTCGCTACCAGCGTCACGGCCCTCTGGACGTACGACGACATCGGTCTCGATTGGAGCACGTGCTACACAGATGTGCGCGGGAGCATGCTCCGGATATTTGCGGAGCACGACAGCCGCTCCGTACAGGAAACGCTCTACAAAATGGGCGAAGCCGCTCTCGCCGCGTGCTCCCGCATCAGCGAAATCACCCTCCACCTCCCGAACAGCCATCGATTGCCGGTGAACCTCGAGCCCTTCGGCCTCGACAATCCGAACGAACTCTTCGTCCCTACTCCCGAGCCGTTCGGCATCATATCCGGAACCCTCAAACGCTCGTAACCATGCCCGGAAAGCTGACAACCCACGTACTCGACACCGCAACCGGTCGCCCTGCATCCGGCGTCACGATCGAACTGTGGCGCGATCGGGATCTGGTAAAAACGGTCCTGACTAACGCCGATGGCCGCACGGACGCGCCCTTATTGACCGGGGAGGCATTTGCAAGCGGAACATACGAGCTGGTCTTCCACGTCGGCGACTACTTCGCTTCAGGCGGGCATGTGGGAAGGGAGGGCGACATCACGGAACCTGGTCCGACCGGCAGCACGCCGGAAGGCTCCGCGGCTCGGCGTGCCGACGGCGAGATCCCCTTTCTCAATCAAGTGCCGGTGCGCTTCGGCATCGCGGATGCGAACGCCCACTATCACGTGCCGCTCCTCGTATCACCGTGGTCGTATTCGACGTACCGCGGCAGCTAACATCCTCATGCGCCGCATTGCGGATGAATGCGGCGTTCCCAGCATCGCGCCCTACTCCACCAGGACCAGTTTCTTTACTTCCGACCATTCTTGCGCCTGGAGGCGATAAAAATAGACACCGCTCGCCAGACCGGAGCCGTCAAAGCTCGCCGTATAACGGCCGGGCGCAAACGCACGTGACACCACCACCGCGATCTGCCGTCCGGTAACGTCGAATATCGTCAGATGCACGTGCGCCGCCGTCGGTACGGAGAAGGGGATCGTCGTCATCGGATTGAATGGATTGGGGTAGTTTTGGCCGAGATCAAAGGTCTCCGGCGCCTCGCCGCCCTCCTCTACGGCCACGTTGGCGGCAAGGCGTATCACCAGCTGCATTTCCGTGCTTACAACCGTGCCGGCGACGTTTTGTACCGTGACCCCGTAGGATCCGGCGTGCGAGAGGTCCGCCGCCGCATAGGAAATCGAAGGCGTGGATCGCGAGGGTAGCACGGTCGCGTTTCGAACCCAGCGGAACGTCGGTGTCGGCGAGCCGCTCGCCTCAACACCAAACGACACGGGCCGGCCTTGCTCCACTTCCATCCTTGCCGTGAGATCCATGGTAATTACCGGCGCCATCGGTTCAGCCACGACCGACAACGTCGCCGACTCCGAGGTCACTTCTCCGGCGATGTTGCTAAGTCGAACGGCATAGGCTCCCTCATCAGACGCTTGGACGTCATCGATGGCCAGGGAATCGGTGTCGGCGCCTTCTACGGGTTCGCCGTCAAAAAGCCATTGATGGGCGGGCTCAGGCGAGCCGGACGCCCGCACGGCAAATACCGCCGTCGTGCCGATGAGGGCCTCCACGCTTTGCGGGTGCCGGGCAATCGCGGGTGATGCTCCTTGTTCGATGACGAATGACTCGGTTGCCACGTCGCTGAACGTGTACCCGTTCTTGTATGCGCGCGCCCGAACGGTCGTGCTGCTCGATAGCGTAAACGGCTCGGTAAACAAGGCCGATTCTTCGGTCGGCTCGCTGCCGTCAAGCGTGTAGCGGATGCGAGCGTTCTCGGTGATGGAATTCAGATCGACGCGGACGGAATCGTAGAAAATCCCGGACGCGGGGCTTATGCCGGGCGTGGCGCAGACGAATTCGAACACCACCTCCGTCACCTCGCTGACGGGAAAGAACGTGCGGTAGGCGAGGGCCCGCAGCGTCGACGAGCGGCGCAGCGCGAAAGGCCCCGTATAACGCCGGTTCGCAGCTGGATTGAAACCCGGATTGATGTCGGGGTCTGAGCCGTCGAGCGTGTATTGAAGCTGCATGCCGCTCGAGTCCGTCACCGTCTGCCCCTCGTTGTTCACGAACGTAACCGCGGCCGTTAGCTGCACCTCGACGTCGTTCTCGAAGACACCTCCTGCGGGGCTCACGGTCGGCGCGGCCGTGGTGCCGAGCGGGTCGACGACCTCTACGTTGATTTGCGAGAGCTCACTCGGGAATAGCCCTTCCTTGACCGTGATGGCCCGGATAAACCAGTTGCCTTTCGACAGGTTGAACGGCCCCGAATAGGCATTTCCGAGGGTTTCCGTCGGATCGAAAGCCGGAAGGCCGTCTTCACCGATCGTCCAGCGGATGCGGCCGTCCTGCGTGTGCGTATCCATCGCCACCTGTACCGCGTCCGCGTACGTTCCCGAGCCGCGCGGCGAAACGAAGAAGGGCGGCTCGGCCCGCTCGACCTCGTCGGGTGCGTAGATGCGGTAGTCGGCCGAGGCGACCTCGCTGCGCACGTATCCGATTCGGTAGGCCGCGGCTTTCAGTGTGTAGCTGCCTCTGGATAGCTGCAGCGGACCTGTATAGGGCGTGTCGTTGTAGTCCGGCGTATCACCGGTCAGAGTATAAAATATGACGGTCCCGCCGGGATCGTCGGGAACAGCGATCGAAACGGTGAACGGCTCCAGGTATTCGCCGCTCGCTCGCGAAAAGGCAGGCGTGGCCACACGCGCATCGATATCAAAGTCGGCCACGACCGTCTCGCTAGGCAGATAGCCCGGGTGGTAGGCCTTTGCCCGCAGGGTGATCGGAAGCTGGTCCGGATCGAGGGGCGGAAAGACGTCGAACGGCTCTGTGTACGGATGCACTCGTGAATCGGCCGACTCCGCCGTCGGACGTACGGGTTCGACCACGCTTCCGGAAACTTGCAGCGTGTAATACAGCTCGAGGTCGGTCTGCTCCGATTCGGACAGGTTCAAAGGCGGTGAGATCGCTACCGTAATCGGATCCGCGAACGTACCTCCGTCCGGCGTCACGACGGGCGCGTCCAGAGGCTCAACCGGTGGACAGGGTCTCGACTCGACGGATCGTCCTTCCGCGGCGTAGGCGGCTACGTCGTCGCCGAGCTGTTCCATGAAGATCTGGCGGTAGGGCGAACAAGGTTCGAAGAGAAAGCCGTGCAGCGAGTGCTTGTACGCGTCAAATTCCGGGGCATCCAGCTCTTCCGTGACGTCGTCGGGGAGCCACTGCCGGCTCTCGTCCAGCGACCGCATAAATCCCAGCATCGCATTTCCGGCGGGGAGGCAGACGCCGTTCGGACATTCGCCCCCCAGGTCTGCTACGAGCTGCTGCAGGCCGGACTCGCTCAGGAGCATGATCTTGGTCAACGTAATCGTGTTGAATGCCGGCGGGAATGAAAGGGGATTCCACGTCGATTCCGGGAAGATAAACGCCGGGTCGTCGATGCCGAGCTCCTGGTTCAGCTCGCTGAGCGTGATCGTCGCCGCGGCCGCGCCCTCCTCGCTCGTGTAGCTGAAGGGGAGAATATCATCGAATACGGCCTGCGGACTTGCATACAAATCCTGGAACTCTTCGGGCGTCATCTGGAAAGCCCACACAAAGAGGGTGCGAAGAACGTTCGCCCGAAGCGCGTCGAGCTGCTCCTGGACGTCCCCGAATATCATGTCCTTGATCGCTTGCGAGAACGCGGCAAACTCACCGACGACGCTCGGCGCCCCGAGCATTCCGGGCAGGTACACGTCGGCGTAAACAGAAGCCGCGTCTCTGGCCCCCGTCAAATCAGATTCTCCTTCGGGGTGGTAGAGAAGCTTCCTGGCAAACTGGTGATTCAGGTCCAGCCATCTCCGTAACCCGTCGTCGATGTTCGGCACCCACTCAAGCTTCACATAGTTGTACGGGGCGGCATGGGCGCCGAGAAATGCGGTGCGGTAGGCGGCATGCGGCGCGGCGGCAGTGGCGGCGAGGCCGCACGCACCGACGCATGACGGCGTCTGCTCTTCGAGCGGGCTCGCACAGGTCACGTTCGCGGGACAGCTCTGCTCGGCGGCGTCCGCGAAGATTCGGTCGATGCGCCCATCGATGGCGGCAACCGTGTCGTCGACAAGGGTCAGATAGCCGGTCAGCCCGTCGCGGAGATTGGAAAAGAAGCGGGGCACGGCACTCTCATAATCCAGGCCGCCGGTAAACTGACCGTACGGCTTAATGACCATCACCGAGTCGCCGAGTGTTCTAGCGCCGCGCGGATCGAGATCGGGATGGTCCAGCGTGCGCGCGTCTGTGAGGTGCCGGTAGATGAACTCCCGCAGCACCGGCTCCAGGCTCGGGCCGATGTCGTAATCAACCCGGTTCAATTCCGGGGCGCGCTTGCCGATATACGATTCCAGCACCACGTGCCGGGCTGCGTTGAAGTTGAGGGGATTCCCGGCGACCCGGTGGACATCCGCCGCGAACGGGCCGCCCGCATAATGATTCACGTAGGTGTGCATGAACATGTCACCCGTCGCATGCACGAGATAACCGAACACGAAGGCGGTGATCACCGCGTCCTTCCCCTGGGCTTGATCCCACAGATACCGGAGCCAGCGGTCGGTGTACACGGGATGGCGAACATGGATGCGCTGCTGGCCCGTGGCGATATCGGGGTACGCGTCCGGCCCGAGGACGCCGGTGACAAACGCCCGCCGATGCGTCTGAAGCGCGTTGACCAGCTGCATGTTCGCCTCGTAGGTGCCGATCCGCTCCAACACCTCGCCGGACTCGTAGTTGACGCGATAGAAAACAACCTCGCCTTCGGCTTTCGCGTTGCCGAGCATGTCGTGCACGTTCGTGATTTCGTCGAGCGCCTGCAGCGCGAGGTAAACGTGCGTGCTCGGCTTCCAGGCATGCGCCGGCCGGATGGATGTCAGTAGCAAGACAAATACGATCGCGACGACGGCAGACCCGCCGAGGCGTCGGCGTGTGAAGATCGGATCGACGGCAGGCCCGACGGAGGATTGACGTGTGTACAACGAACCCGCACCACGGAGATGCTTCGGCATGGCGATACCCCGAATGGTCGAACGCTAAGCCCTGCGCCTGGACCGATCGGCGGGCAGCGCGTTGTCCTGAGTAGCCGGCTTTGGCCTTCGATCAAGGGGATACGGCAGGGCATCGTATGGAATTTCCTATAACGATACCTCTACCGCATAAACTATACAAGCACCGCACGCACCGAGAGGGCGTAGCCTCGAGGTTTTGCAATGGGACAGCTCGTCATGAGTCCGGCGAACGCGCTCCACGGCTACCTCCAAACCCAGCTCCGCAATATCCTTCGCGAGCATTTGGATGCACCCGGACGGCGCGTAATGGAGTTTCCCGGAACAGGATCGCGCCGCCGCGAGAGAATCGCACTCGGATGGGGAAGAACGGTCGCGGCCCCGACGGCTCATGCGGCGTGCCCTGCACCAGGCCGCGCCCGCGTCATCCGGAATGCGACCCGCGTCGCCAGGCGAAAGAATATGGGGATCGGACCGGCATCACTCATCGTACGGATGAAAGGCTGCAGGCGTACCGCACATGCTTCACATGGAAACGCTCTCGGCCCGGAGCCGCATGTTGCGCGGTCCGTCGCTTTCACCCTCAAGCCCCTGGTGGCCCATGCTCACGACCGAATTCAGCATCCCCGTGTCGGTGGAGGTCTCCATTGCGGATCTTCTGCGGGGGATCTTCGAGATCGAAGGCTTGCTCAATTATTCGGACGAGACCCTGACGATTGAGTATCAGACGAACGAGCTTCTTGCGCGCGCTTCGAAGGTCGCGACGATCGATCTGTCGCTGGACGTGCTGCGGGAGGTTACCTTCAAGCGGAGATTCCCCGGCCCTGTCATTACCTTGCGGCCCAGGCGACTCACCGCGTTCGAAGATGTGCCGATCTCGACGAACGCTCAGATCGTACTCAAGGTGAAGTGGGCGCATCGCAAGGAGGCGGAGGCGCTGGTCTCGCACCTTCAGCGTGTGATGTCCTATCGTAGCACTCCGGGCCAGGTGAGCCGGATTCCTTATCGCGGACCCGACGTAGGGTTGCGTACGATCAAAGGTGACCTGTATCTGGAAGACGAGGAGTTCCTCGTCTTCGACGTAAAGGACGCCCTTGTCGGAGACTTCGACACGAATCAGCAATTGATCAAGGTCGCACCGCGGGCTTTGATGGACGTGCGCCTGGAGGAGAGGCGATCGTACGATCGCCTCTACATCCGGCCAAAGAACCGCGGACTATTGGATGCGATGCCCGGATCAAATAAAGATGAGCTGATGCTGAAAATCCACCGAAACTACAGGGAGGAAGTCGGCCGCCTCATATACAACCTCGCGCGGCTGAGCAGCCGAGATGCATCTCCGCACGACGAGCCCGCGAGCGGGGGCGACCGCACCACGAACTGATGGCTTGCCGTCGGATCTTTTCAAGCGCGGATTACGCATGTATCAGCGGCTTCGCAAAGAATCGCCTGCGCTCCAGCACCAGGAAGCCCCCCAGAAATACCAGATTGAGCGCAACGATGAGCGCAAACATTTCGGCGATGAGGTAGGCGGCGCTGCTGGGCACGTCCACCAGGCCGATGATCGCTACGTTGAGCCCGGGGAGGAGGACGAGTACCGCGCACGTCAACAGCACGGCCACGTAGTGCAGCCAGCCTTGCCCAAAGCGAAAACCGATCAAGGCCGCTGTGGCGATGGTGAAGAGGGCCGAGAGCGGTGAACTCGTCGTAGACGGCCCGCCAGGCCGCCGGCCGTCGCAAGGGGCGGCACAGCAGGCGAGGAGAAGCAGAAGATCTGGGTCATGGAACACTTCTATCAGGATGAACTCTGAGCTTAAGGTGCAAAAGGTACTTGCCGCTGGTTCGCGTGTGGAGACGCGACCACGGCGCCTGCATGTAGCCGCACGTTCCGATTGATGACGGGCATGCCTTTGCCTGTTTCTCGAAATAAAGCGGCGCCTCGAGTCGCGAGGCTATTGCTCGGTGCATCGCCCCGATGTACTATGCGTGCGCTGCAGTTCAGGCGAAAACGCCTTTCCGCGTTGGCTCTGCGCGGCATTCCGGAGGCACAATACCCACCTCGGTGCCCAGAACGCCTCCTTCCCTATCGAGATCTCCCCAATGTCTGAGTCTATGTCGTGGATCATGCGCTTCGCGTTCGTGAGCGCCTTCATGCTGCTGTTGGCGGTCTCCTCACTCGAGTCGCAGGCCCAGATGCGTATCGAGGGGCGTGTCTTCGACGAACAAGATGCCCCCGTCGCATTCGCCAACATTCAGCTGCTTCATGCCGATTCGTCGTTCGTCCATGGCACCGTCGCAGATGAAGAGGGCGCGTACGTCTTCGAATCAGTGAAGCCTGGTTCTTACCTCCTCTACGTCTCCCTGATCGGCTATCGCGATCATCTGTCGGAGCCCCTCACGCTGAGCGGTCCGGACATACGGTACCTGGATCCGGTGACGCTGCAGCAGGAAGCCATCCAGATGCAGGAAGTCTCCGTGGAGGCGCGGCGAGCCCTCTACGAGCAGAAAGGCGACCGGCTCGTCATCAATGTCGGCACGAGCCTCACCCTCGCCGGCGCTTCGGCTCTTACGGTTCTCGAGCGCTCGCCCGGCATCATCGTTGACAAGCTGTCGAATACGATCTCGATGCTCGGCAAGGACGGTGTGCGTGTCATGATCAACGGCAAGCTCAACTACCTGTCGGCCGACGGCCTGGTACAGTTTCTTGCCGGGATGAACGCGGACAACATCGAGACGATAGAGCTCATCACCTCGCCGTCCGCCGAGTTCGATGCCGAGGGAAACGCCGGGTACATCAACATCGAGCTCAAGCGCAACCAGGATGACGGCCTGAACGGATCGCTGAGTCTTTCGGCCGGCTACGGCAACGGCGAAACCGCCAACGGCAGTACGGAGGCCAGCTATCGACGCGGCAAAGTCAATTTTTTTGGCAACTATTCCTTCTTCCTGACGGGACAAAATCAGCTCTGGACCAACTTCCGCCGAATTTCCGGATCGGAAGGGCTTATAGAGACGCCAACGATCATAGACCGTGATCCGCGCCGGATCGTGCATAACCTCCATATGGCGCTCGACTACCACCTGCACGATAAGACGACCGTGGGAGCCGTGGCGGCGACCTTCGATAACCGGTGGACCATGGACGCGCTCAATACGCTTTCGGTCAACAAGAACGGTACTCCGATCACGCTCGTCCGGAGCGAAAATGACGAGATCAATCAGTGGCGCCATGCCATGGGCAACTTAAATTTGAGGCACAAGCTCACGAGTGATCGGACAATCACCGTCGATGTCGACCGCCTGCAGTACTGGAATGAAAATCCGACCGACTATCTTAACACGACCACCGATGTCCTTTCGGGCCTGGTGACGGAAGAGCGAATGGAGAGCGGTAAGAGCACTCCCCTCCACATCACGGCGGCGAAAGCCGACTACGACGGGAAGCATGGCGGGAAGTTGCGGATAGGCGCAGGTGTGAAGGGTGCGTTTGCCCGCTTCACCAATGAGGCGACATTCGAAGGGAGGATTGAGAGCGACTGGGTGGCAAATACCGGTCTCAGCTCAAAGAGCGAGCTTCGTGAGGACCTGCTCGCCGCCTATGCGAGCGCGGACTACACGGTGAGCAAAAAAACCTCCATAAAGGCCGGGCTGCGGTTCGAGTATACCGATGCGAACCTCGGCTCCGTCCAACAACAGGACATCGTGAATCGTCAGTTCGGCAGCTTCTTTCCGAGCGCCTCGTTCTCGCACAAGCTCACCGAGAAGGTTCAGGTCGGCGGAGCGTATTCTCGCCGCATCACACGGCCGTCTTTCGGCAATCTCGCGCCCTTCCTCTATTTCATGGATCCTTATACGCTGCTTACCGGGAACGTTGCCCTGCAGCCGGCCATCATCAATAGCGTTAAGGCGGATCTCACCGTGAAGTCCACCGTCATCTCGCTTGCATACGGCTGGGAGGACAGTACGATCGTCGGCTTCCAGAACCACGCCATCCCCGGCGAAAACGTGCAGCTGATCTATCCGACGAACTTCCGCGGCGCTCAGTCCGCCACAGCCCTGCTCGCCGTACCGCTCAAAATCACCGGATGGTGGAGCACTCAGAATAACGTAATGGGGATATGGCAGGAACTGGATACGTATCGTGCCGGCGGTATCGTTTCGTTCACCCGGTCTTCTGTCCGCATCATTTCGACGCAGAACTTCACGTTGCCGCGCGACTTCACGCTAGAGGTGAGCGGGTTCTACCAAAGCCCGATGCAATTCGGCGACCGCGAGGCTGCAGCCCTCTACACCATGAATCTCGCGGTTCAGAAATCCGTCTCGGCGCGCGGCAAGCTGACGCTGGCCGTGGACGACGTGTTCGACACGATGCGCATGGTCTGGACTACGGGAGGTACCGGTGATCCGTTCTATGTCAAGCAGAAGCTCGACTTCGCCGACCGCACGTTCCGGTTAAGCTATACCACCCGCTTCGGCGACGGCAAAGCAGGCCGGCAGCGCGCCACCGCCGCGCAAGAAGAAAGCCAGCGGGCGCAGTGACGAACGAGATGCCGCGCAGGAGCAGCTGACGATGCGCGACGCCGGACGACGGAGGCGGCGAGACACGACTATCAAAGAATTGGGACGGACGTGCGTTTTTGGCGAGATGCCCTGATCGGTCGAGTGCTTCGTGTATGATATCCAATTGGGTTTTGTACACACGATTTGAAATCGTAATACTACCGAGCCACGGTAACACATTGGTTGGCCGTGCTACTTTTCGGCCGTATTCGTCTCCAGGGAGGTGTTTTGAGGGCCGATGTAATTCCGAGGGGGCGTTGAGCGTCGTTAGAAGCGGGCGAGGGGCGCCGCGTGCTCCTTGTGTGGCGCGGTGTTACTTATCGAAAGGGAATTACATTCTCTGGGAGGAATACAAAATCCCACAAAATATCGGCACCGAACAGGGACCAACCACAGAACGATCCACCTGGTTGAGGCAAACACCCTCGATCGGCGGATCGCCGAAATCGTCGGAGACGGTCACGGTGAAGACGTTGGAGAGCGTATTCTGCAGCGCCAGCGCTATTTAGACATGTCGAGATATACGTCCATTTCGCCGGGTTCTTGCCTGGTCATTCCAAAGTAGAATTTCTGCCCCGGATAATACGCTTCTCTCATTTCGAAATTTTCGAAAGAGAGCCCTCCCGGAATATCTACATAGGCGGCAGGGTCGATCGCGCTGCCGCTATAGTATTTTCCCCGCCCGTTCACACGAACCTGGAGCGAAGGATCATACCGTTCTCCTTCTTTTCGCCAGTATTGGGTGACCTTGAAAAACGGCCGATACCGCCACCATCTCTTGTCGTAGTATTTGGATTCCTGCGGCCATGAGGCCAGTTCCGAGAACGACTCGCTCGGTTCAACCATGGCGATAATGTCGCCGTTGCTGTCGCGGAGCAACTCATCAGCAGGATATCCTTCCTTTTCTACGAAATGCACGTCTTCGTACCCTTCGTATAATTCACGCGCGTCGACGACACGATCTTTCAAGTACAGCAATCGCACCCTGCTGTAGTTGCCCATCGTGGCGGTTAGCGTGCACCGCTCCATCGCCACGCTTCCGTCCTGATGGAAGACCTGAAGGCCGATCTCCTCCCGACGATCGTTTCGAAGCGTGATTCGGAGATACGGATGGGCGCCGCTCAAAAACTTCTCCATGAACACGTAGAGCGACAGCTCCTGAACCTCGGGATCCTCCGGATCCGGATGTGTGATCGTTCCACGGGTGATCGCGGTCGGAGAGTACCTCCCGGGCTCCTCGTCGTCATCACCGGCCCACATCAACTTTCCCACCTTTTCGTCAACTCGGGACGGGGAGATCTCGCTGAATTCGATGTCTCCGTCGACGATCGGTTCGACGGCTATAAAATTGATCAGATAGGTCGCGTCTTTGAAGTTGTATCCAATCCGGATTAGCCCCCGCGGTCCCCCGGTAGTCCCTTCCAGATCGGACCCGACCCGAGTCGGCCACAAACTGAAGACGAGGCCGTCACGTATTCCCCACCGCGCCGGGCTCGTCTCATCGGCCGGCAGAATCCAATCGGGATCGATCTCCGCGCTCGCGACGGGTGGGCCGGTCTCGCTCTGCCCATGTGCGCTCCCGACAACGATCATCATCACGACGAGTTGAATCACACGTTTCATCATGGTCTTTTCGATTGCTTGGATGTTCAGGTTCCTGGTCCCGGGTATTCGATGTCGTACGTTCTCTGATCTGCGGTGACGTCGACGGCTTGCGTCGTCCCGTCGAACCACGTCACTTCTATCCGGACGGGCTGAGCGGCGGCTCCAAGAACCTGGGTCGTGCTGTTCTGTGACAGATAGCCTGATCCACTCTGCACCACCCGTCTCGGACCGAGTTGCCCTTCCTTGTAGACAAGCCGCAGGCTGGAACCGATGCCGCTTCTGTTTTCGCCGGGCCCCCGCAACCGTATGCGCAGACCCGTTCGTTCGACGCGGTTGCGATAGAGCTTCGTCTCGCCGTCATTCTGCGAGACGGCCAGATCCACTCGGCCGTCACCATCGTAGTCGCCAAGTGCCGCGCCGCGCTGCTCGCCGTAGATTTTGATGCCGCTGTCTTCACCCTCTACGGCTACGAGGCCGCCCGTGCCGTTTCCCTTGAGCCAGAGTCCGCGACCTGCATCGAGTCTCGACGTCAACGGAGGCACGGCGAAGAGATTCTGCGTGATGAACACGTCTTCGTTTCCGTCATTATCGAAATCGGCGACACCGGCGTAGAATGCCGCCGACCATTGTGCCTCCGCCGGGAGTGGCTGTGCCGCGAATCCATCCTCCCGATTGATGAAGAGCATGTGCTCCAGCGTATTGATCGATTTGAAAGACAGCTCGTCGTCTTCGCGCCGCAAAACTTCACCGATCGTCGCCCTGGCGAAGTGCCGGTGAGATTGCAAATTTGACGTGATCGTAGGGATGGAATGGTGGAGTTCATATAAGCCTCGCCTCGGGACGTATCCCCCGATACCGTCCTCAAAATACGCCTCCAGGAGATCCACGCTGCCTCCACCACTGAAGTCGCCGAAATAGAGTCGTATGGGGCGGTCGATGTGGCGCTGATATACGCTGTTCGTACCCAGATTCGTAGCCACGAGGTCGGGTCGTCCGTCATTATTGAAATCTCCGACCGCGATGCCATTCCACCATCCTCTATACGCGTCGAGACCGACGAGATCCGTGACGTCCTCAAAACGCCCGTTGTCGTTTCTGAAAAGCTTTATCGGCCCCCACTCCGTCGTGCACATCAGATCTTGATCACCGTCGCCGTCATAATCGAGGAAGACGGCATCGGTGACCATTCCAACCTGTTCCAGCGCGTCCGCATTGTCGTCGTCGAGACGGAATGCACCCCCCTCGTTTCTGAACAAACGGGAGGTGGCGTCGATGGGATAGCGGCCCGGTACGACGCGTCCGCCCACGAACAGGTCGACGTCGCCGTCGCCATCGTAATCGGCTGCGGCCAGCGGGCCCGTAGATGAGCGAGAAGGAGGAAGCGGCGGATGTTCGACGACGCCGTCGGCGTGCACCGTATAGTCGCGGACCGCCACCTCCGCGGTCCTCGGCTCGTACGTCGAGACACCCACGAGTAGTCTCGCGCGGCTCCCTTCCTCCCATCCGATCAGCGCCAGCTGATCTCCGTCAGCCGGTCTGCTCAGCGGTCCCGGCTCCATCGCCGTCATTCGCCCTTCTGCGACGTTCTCGAACGTTCCCGACCTGCCCCCTCGACTCGCCCCGACCAACAGGTCGTCGTCGCCGTCGCCGTCGAGGTCGATCCATGCCACGCCCGGCCCCGATCGACTAAGCCGAAGAGGCAACAGGGGCTGCAGACGGAAGTCATTATAATCCGCCTGTTCGTGTCGGTGGTTCAGGATTGCCGATACGTCTTCGAAAAGCGGCGGGGAGCCGGACCGACGGCCTTCGTCGGATCGGTACTCGTGCCGCGGCTCCGGCGAGGCCGGTTCATGGATCTCGTAGATCCGGTCGGCACGCACGCTGTCAATGACGCTCGTCGAGCCGCCGGGCCACCTCACCGTTACAACGTGATCCACTCGTTCTTCGCCGGCCGCGAACACGACCATTGGATCGGATCCGGACAGGTATCCGCCGCCGGATACGATTTCTTTCTGCTGGGCCACCGGTCCGCCTGAAAGTGTGACCTTCGCCCCCACTCCCGTTGTGTTCGGACGCCGGCCTTTCAGCCGAACCGCAATTCGAGGCTGGGTCGTCTCGTTTCGATAAACCGCCGCCCTGTCGTTGAGGCGGTTGACGACCACATCCAGGTCTCCATCGTTGTCCAGGTCGGCGACGGCCATGCCGTGAGAGACGTCCTCTTCCTCGAAGCCCCATACCGCGCTCATATCCGTAAACGTCAGATCTCCGTTGTTCCGATAGGCGACGTTCTTCAGATGCAAAGGCGGATACTCCAGAATGTATCCCTCCGTCTCACGGCCCTGGCTCGACATGACCTGCGCCAGCCGTTCCTGCGTGTCGATATCCAGCACGTCGTACGCGTGCCCGGTATTGATGAGCAGGTCCTCATAGCCGTCCAGATCGACGTCCAGGAACTGCGTAGCCCACGACCATCCGGTAGCTTCCAGACCGCTGTAGTGCGCGGTCTCCGCGAAAGTGCCGTCGCCCCGGTTGACGAATAGCGTGTTTCGCATATACTGGGGCCGGGCATCCGTCTCGCCGGCTTCTCGGACGAACGGAGAATAGGAGACCACCTGGCGCAGCCTCGTTTCATGCTCACGACTCAGCATCTCGCTTACGAAAAAGTCCGTCAGCCCGTCGCGGTCGATGTCCGAAAAATCGACCGCCATCGAAGAGAAGCTGAACGAGCGGATGGCATGCGCTTCGGCCGCCTGGAATCGGCCGTCTCCCCGGTTGAGCCACACCCGATCGGGCGTCCAGAAGTCGTTGCAAACGTACAAATCCGGGTGGCCGTCGCCGTTCAGGTCCTGGAACCGTGCCGTCAGGCCGAAATCGCGGTCCAGTCCCAGCGTGTCGCCTTTTTCATCGAGGAACCGCTCGGCGAGATTGCGGACCTCTTCGAACGTGCCATCCCCACGGTTCACGTACAACTCGTCTCGCGTTCCGAGCTCTCGCCGGTCCGGCCCATGCCGACCGGCAATGACGACGAAGTGCTCGTCGAACGGGGGTATGACGACATAGCCACCGTCCTCTCGCCGGACGGTCTTCTCCCACGTAATCTCCGTAAACGGATAGATGTCCTGAGCGGACCTCTCTTTATAATTCGTGACGTAGAGATCGAGATCTCCGTCGGCATCGATGTCGGCCAGCGCCATGGTGGAGCTCCCGCGGGACGCACCGAGACCGCTATTTGCGCTCGGCGTAAATCTCCCCTCGCCATCGTTGATGTAAAGGATGTTGCGCTCACTCAGCGACGTCACGAGCAGGTCCAGGTCGCCGTCGCCGTCGACATCCGCAAACACCACGCCCGTCGAAGCAAATCCGTCGTGGGCGACGCCGGCGCGATCCGTAATGTCCTCGAATTCCAGTCCGCCCAGGTTCTTGTACAGGCGGTTCGGTCCGTCAAGCTGCGCAAAATAGAGGTCCGCAAGTCCGTCACCGTCGACGTCGCCCGCGGCGACGCCGGAGCCGTTCAGAAGGTTGCGGTTCTCGGCGATGCGCCCCTCCGTCAATCGATTCGTGAAATCAATCTGCGTCCGCGAGGCGCGCAGCAGCCGAAAGCCGGCATGTTGCCCCCGCCCGGGAGATACCTCGGCCCACCTGAACCCCTGCTCCTGGGTCCATTCCAGCTCCGATTCCGAAGTGCAGCCCCAGAGGCAGCCGGCCAGGGCGATGAGCGCGAGTCGTCCGCCCCATCCGAACGGATGCGTCAGATGGACGTCGTGACGTTTGTAGAAGCCCATGGAGGCTAGCCCGACTGGTCCTTTCGTAAACGGGCTTTCATCAAAACGACCGTGTACGGATTCCAGGTCGACAGCGTGAAGTAGATCGTCGTAGACTGCTCGTCTCCCGTGGCGAGATCTTCAAACTGGTATGGCCCGTATTCCCCGCCCCATTCGTTCTCGCGGCCCGGGTCGTGGACGCTGTCGCAATTCTGATTTTGCCAGTTTACGTGGATGAATTCGCAGTACCCGCCGTCATCCCAGGGATGAAACAGGATCTGGGATCGGGTCCACGGCCCCCACGGAAAATCGGCCGTTCGCATCGTGATGCCTCTGGGTTGCCCGCAGTTATAGAGCAGAATCCACTTCTTTATGAATTCATTGTACGAGGCGGAGAGCTCCCCTACGCACGGATGCTCGAAAAGGGGTACGGACTTCTGTTCGTCGGCATTCCACAGCGGGTCGCCGACGTCATCGATGCCCGCAAAATATCGGCGCGAACTTCGAGTTTCTATCTCGGATGCCGGCTGGAAGGCCAGATAAACGTCACTTTCACGATACCGGCCGGAGCCGAAAATGATGAGGCCTTCCCCTTCATTCGCCGGAAGATGTTCCCACTCCGAAGCCGGCGCTTTTACGATCGACAGATTAATGAAGTGCTGCCTGGAGAAGT
This sequence comes from uncultured Rhodothermales bacterium, assembly GCA_964487555.1. GTDB lineage: Bacteria > Bacteroidota > Rhodothermia > Rhodothermales > VXPQ01 > CAZART01. The sequence continues at coordinate 2,256 of CAZART010000052.1, read as the reverse complement.
CGTAGAGGAGGGTGAATGTATTGCCGCCATCATCCGAGCGGGCCAGGACGGAGCGTCCCATCGTGACCTGAGGACTGTGGTCTGTGGTATGGTAGACGTACATCTTGCCGTCGACTTCGACCCCTTCCATCGGTACTTCAAAGGCATCCTGACTGAGTCCCGGAATCGTCACGGGCTGATAGATGCCGGCATCATCCTCGACGAACGTAAGCGAGAGCCCGTCTTCGGGATCCTCGTCGGTGGTGTATGCGATCGCATCGCCTTCGGGCCTTCCCGCTCCGTGCGTATCCCCGAACAAGATGTAGGTTCTCCCCGCATGCCGGAACGGCACCCCGAGATCGCTGCTTCGCAGCTGATAGCGCGTAAAGGTCCGGTTCGGGGTAGGCTCCTGCCGTTCCCTATCGAAGTCGCCGATCAGCTGAGTGATCTTTTCCCCCGGCGTCTCGACACTCACTTCGGGCTCGACCACACTCGGGATTCTCCCAATCGGATCTTCCGGTGGATCCGGATCGACCGGATTGCTCGCGTCGTCACAGCCGGACCACACGAACAAGCATACGAACAGGCCCACGAGCAGGAGTCCGATCTGGCGTGCGGTACGGTACATAGGTAGCATAACGATGGGATACGAAGCGGGGCTCCCTCCCGGCCCTCGTTCGTACGAGTCGGCGGGAAGGAACCCCGAGAAAGTCTCGTCGGGAGGGATGACCGGTGCGGTCAGGCCTGAAGCGGAATGCCCCGACGCGGAATGCCCGACGTTGAATCCCCACACGTGAAATGCCTCACGTGAAATCAGCGAAGGAGCCGTCTCGCTCAGGGTTTGCCCATCGTCGGACCTTCGGTATTGATGCCTTGTGGAATCCGCTCGTCGACCGACGGCAGGCCGGGGTACGACCCGTGCGGTTCCGTCTGATACCAGAAGGCTACCGTGTAATAGTTATCCGAACGGTGATTGGCGTGCCCATGTTCGATGGTCACCCGGATCGATTCATTGAACACGATGGGAGATTCGGAATGGTAGCGGTAGACCGTCCACTCGGAGCCGCGGTCGTCGCCGCCGATGATCGGATTGCCGTACTGAGGGTAATCAAACGTCGGTAGGGCATGACCGAACGGATTGATGCCGCAACCTCCGTAGCACCAGGCACCCAGATAGTAATCCTCCGCACCGGTCCCGTGAATCTGAGGCCGCGAGGCGCCGTCGATGTAGATCATCTCGTCGCCTTCGCCCCACCAGTCACCTTGATTTTGCAGGATGCTGTGCGTAACGCCCACGTAGTGGCCTCTGCCTTCCGCTTCGAGAATGACGTAGTTGCCTTCTCCCGTACGGTTCTGATGTGTATTGATGTGAGGATCGGCGTTCAGCTCCCAGTCCGAATTCCAGCCGTCCGTAGGCGTCTCCTGGCGATACTGAGCGTGGAAATAGGCGACGTCTTCCGGAAGCGAGCTGTGCTTCTCCCAATCAATGTTGTAATAGAATGCATCGATGGCCGTATCCCCTTCATTCGTGACCGTTATCCTCGCGGAGCGGCGAAAGGGCATCGGAAACCAGGCGTTTAGCGCTCTTTGCGAACCGACGGAGAGGTATTCGGACTCATACAAATCGTATTTGCCGAGTCCCAACCCGAAGAAGTCACCAATGGGGGCCTCCACGCTCGGCGTGTCCTCATCGTCCCAGTACATGCGCAGGACGATTTTTTTGAGGTGATACCGTTCGCGGCTGGCGATGGTAATCCAGATGTGCTGGATGATCCCCGGCCCCTCCACGTCGCCGATCACACGCGTATCGCCGGGTCCGATCTTGTCCTGCCAGTTCCCGTCGTCGTTGGCGCCCGTGGTATCATAGCTGGAAATGCGCTCGTTCGAGTAATCGCGGAGCTCCCAGAGCGGTGCCGTATTTCCGGGCGTGCCCTGCGCGAATGCGTCGAAAGGCAGCACGATCCATGCCAGCATCAATGCCGCTATCGAAAGTGTTTTACCGTTCACGATTCCCGCCTCTTTGTCCTAAGTAGTGATAAACCGTGCTGATCGTCGCCGGCCGCCGTGACGGACCCGAAGCCCTCAAGAGGGCTCCGGGCGTCGCGCAGCCGTCACGTGCCAGTCGTGGCATTTGCCTATTAGTACCCGGGATTCTGCGTCATCTCGGGGTTTACGTCGAGCTCCCTTCGTGAGATCGGAAAGAGCTCGTGCTTACCCTCGTCGAAGGGCTTGCCCTGAGCACGCAGCAGTTCGGCGTCACGGCCCTGCCGTCGAATG
>CAZART010000051.1:24481-35363 GCA_964487555.1 uncultured Rhodothermales bacterium | reverse complement strand
TTAGCCGACCATGCATCGACCGATATTGATCCTCATCGCAGTCGCACTTTTGCTGCTCGCACTTCCGCATTCTTCGTCCGCTCAGAGCGCGAGCGGCAAGATCCGACTTAACCAGATCGGATTCTATCCGAGCGGCCCGAAGTTGGCCGTGGTAGTCGATCCACCGTCGACGACATTCCACCTCTTAACGGCCGATCTGTCGGACACGGTGTACACCGGCACGCTCTCAAGCGTTGCAAATTACACGCCGGCCGGCGAGACGGTTCGCCGGGCCGACTTTACGGATTTTGCGACGATCGGCGAATTTGTGGTTTTGATTCCTGATCTCGGCAGGTCGCATCCATTCGAGATCCGTGGGCATGTGCACCAGGCCGTCGCGCGCGCCGCCGTCAAGGCCTACTATTTCCAGCGCGCCTCCACCTCGCTGCATCCGACGTTCGCCGACCGGTGGTCGCGCTCCGCCGGCCACCCCGACGACGTGGTCATCGTTCATCCCTCGGCGGCATCGCCCGGCCGTCCTGCAGGCACTATCATCGCTGCTCCGAAGGGATGGTACGATGCCGGGGATTACAACAAATACATCGTCAACTCCGGCATCTCGGTCGGCACGCTGCTCATGCTCTACGAGCACTACCCCGAGTACTTCTCTGCCCTCGACACGAATATCCCCGAGAGCGACAACGACGTGCCCGATCTGCTTGACGAAGTACGCTGGAACGTTCGCTGGATGCTCGACATGCAGGATCCGGAAGACGGTGGCGTGTATCACAAGCTGACGACTCCGAATTTCGAGGGCGCCGTGATGCCGAACCGCGCGACGCAACCGCGCTACATCGTGCAGAAGAGCACGCCCGCTACGCTCGATTTCGCGGCGGTGATGGCGCTCGGGGCGCGCATATACGACGATTTTGAAGCGGAGCTTCCCGGCCTCGCCGACTCGATGCTCACGGCCGCCTCGGCCGCCTGGAATTGGGCCCGGATGAATCCGGAGGAGCGATACAACCAGAACGAAATGAATGCCGAATTCGACCCGGACATTTCTACGGGAGAGTACGGTGATGGAAGCTTTTTCGACGAGTTTCGCTGGGCGGCAACGGAGCTCTTCATTACGACGAAGCAGGACAGCTTCATGGTGATGCATCATCCGTTCGCCGAAGGTGCCTTGCGTGCGCCGGGATGGCCGAACGTAGGTTCCATGGCGTTTATATCCCTGGCACATCATCGCGGAGACGTCGCGGAGACGATCGACACGTCCGAGGTGAAGGATAGATTGATCAGCCTGGCCAACCACTACTACAACCTCAAGCGCGAGTCGGCTTACGACATGGTGATGGGCCGGTCGGGCGACTTTTACTGGGGCAGCAACTCGCTCGCCGGAAATCAGGCGATGATGCTGCTGCAGGCCTACCGGGTGAGCGGTGAGGAGCGGTACCTTGAGGCCGCGCTTTCCAACCTTGATTATCTTCTCGGCCGGAATGCGACGGGCTACTCGTTCGTCACGGGTTACGGCGGAAAAACGCCGATGAATCCTCATCACCGACCGTCGCAGTCGGACGGCGTGCACGAGCCCGTGCCCGGCCTCCTCGTCGGTGGCCCGAATTCGGGACGCCAGGACGGCTGTTCCTACCCATCGACCTTGCCGGCCAGATCCTACGTAGACGATTGGTGTAGCTACGCCTCGAATGAGATCACGATCAATTGGAACGCTCCGCTGGCGTACGTAGCGGGAGCCGTTGAGGCGATTCGTTCACCGACCGGCCTACCGGTTATGGCGGAACGGCGTGACCTGTCGGTGCCGGGGGGATCTGAGTCGCTGGGCATGTCCACTTATCCTAACCCTGTTGGAAGTCAAGCCGGCGTCCGTTTCGAGCTGGAGGCGCCGTCCGCCGTGACGATCCGCGCCTACGACGTATTGGGGCGCGAGGTCGCCCGCGTCGTCGTCGACGAACTCCTTGCAGCCGGGCCGCACGTCCGGATGATGGACGTAGGCGAGATGCCGTCGGGCGTCTACGTGATCCGACTCGATACGCTGCAGGGTGGAGCCGTGCGTCCATTCATCGTCGTACACTGAGCTTCCCTGCTCGTTGCTTAGTGTTGGGGCGTGCTTACCTTCCGAATCGGCTGCCGTCCGATATTCACTCCAACGCCCATGCGCATATTCTACTGGCTTGTCGTTGTCGCCCTGGCCTTCGTTCTCGTACTTCTGGTGCGGACGGCGCTATTCACCTCTCGGCAGATACAACCGAGACCGATCCAGTTGCCGCCGATCGACGCGGCCGAGGTGGCCGAGATTCTGGCAGGCGCGATCCGGATCCCGACCGTCACGTACCAGGATGTTGAGCGAACGGAAACGTCCGCGCTTGAGGCGTTTGCCACGTACCTCGAGGCGGCCTTCCCGGCCGTGCACGACGTACTGGAGCGCGACACACTCCGTGAGCCCAGCCTGCTCTATACGTGGGAGGGACGCGACCGCTCGCTCGATCCGGTCGTGCTGACGGCCCACTTCGACGTCGTCCCGGCCGATTCATCAGGATGGACGTATCCACCCTTTGAAGGACGAATCACGGGAGGACACGTCTGGGGCCGGGGCACTCTCGACGACAAGCAGGCCATAATTTCCATGATGACGGCGGTGGAGAATCTGATAACGTCGGGGTTTACTCCTGAGCGCACCGTCTATCTCGCATTCGGCCATGACGAAGAGAGGGGAGGACACCGCGGCGCGGCGCAGATGGCACGTGCGCTTCAGGAGCGCGGCGCCGCCGCCTATTTCGTCCTGGACGAAGGGCTCCCGATCACGCGAGGCGTCGTTCCCGGGATCGACCGGGCGGTGGCGCTCGTAGCGATCGCTGAGAAGGGCCTCGCAACGCTCGAGATGACCGCTCACGTAAATGGGGGCCACTCGTCCATGCCTCCATCCAAAACGGCCATCGGCGCCGTTAGCCGAGCCGTGGCGCGCCTCGAAAGTAGGCCGATGCCGGCTCGTCTACACGGCGTCGTGCGCACGATGTTTGAGTATCTCGGCCCGGAAATGAGCTTTCTGAACCGCGTGGCGTTCGCCAATCTCTGGCTTTTTCGGCCTTTTGTCGAACGCCGGCTCGCCTCCGCACCTTCCACGAATGCGCTGCTCCGGACTACGACGGCGCCCACTATCATTCAAGGAGGCTTTAAGGAGAACATCCTTCCGGATGAGGCGAAGGCCGTCATAAATTTCCGGATTGTGCCGGGGGACAGCGTTACGGGCGTCGTTGACCACGCCCGTCGTACGGTCGATGACTCTACGATCACGATGCGCATCCTTCCGGGCAGCGCCGGAGCCTCCACCGTTTCTCCGTCGGAGGATTCTGCATTCCGGCTCATCCACGAGGCGATCGGGGAGGTTTTCGGCGACGTCATCGTTGCTCCTGCGCTAATGATCGCTCGCTCGGATGCACGCCATTACGAAGAGTTGACGACGAACGTGTACCGATTCTCGCCATCCCTGCTCAACAGCGACGAGATCGGGCGGATTCACGGCACCGACGAACGCATCTCCGTCCAGAATCTCGTCCAGACGGTGCAGTTCTATCATCGTCTCATCGTCGGGGCTGCCGGCCGCTCCGATGGTTGACGGTGCCGGTTAGCCCAATAGCCACCACCCGCTCCGATGCTCACGTCTCGGCCAGGGGTCGTGAGATGTGAACTTTGTGTTGTGCGTCGAAACACACGGGGCCACTAATCCTTACAAAATAACGAGATGGCACGTTTTTGCGGCTTCGCTCCGACCGGCGACGCCGAAGTATCCACGTAAACAACGAAGATTAGACACCATGCCAAACCGAAAAACAGAAGGAGCCGACCTGCGCAAGAGATATCCTCTCTATATAGAGGTGGGTCTGGTCCTCGTGCTGGGGTTGCTGATCGTCGCGTTCCGCGTAGATTGGAATCCTCCGTCGGATGACGACTTCGGCGTTCAGGAGCAGGAGCAGATCGAAATGGAGGAAATCCAGCAGACGCTTCAGCAGGAGACGCCTCCGCCGCCGCCCAAACCACCGGTTCCGGTAGAGGTGCCTGATGAGAGTATGCTGGAGGATGAGGCGCTCGACCTCGATGCATCCCTCGACCTCGACGAGCCGGTAGAGTCCTCCCCGCCACCGCCCGAGCCTGTAGAGGAGGAAGAGGACGAGCCTGAGATATTCGTCGTCGTCGAGAACATGCCGGAGTTGATCGGCGGTCTAGGCTCCATTCAGAGCAAAATCAAATATCCGGAGATGGCGAAAAAGGCCGGTGTCGAAGGCCGCGTCATCGTCCAGTTTGTCGTTGATGAGGAAGGCAACGTGCAGGATCCGCAGGTCGTACGTGGTCTCGGTGCCGGCCTTGACGAAGAGGCGGTCCGGGCCGTGCGGATGGCGAAATTTAAGCCGGGTCAGCAGCGCGGCAAGCCGGTGAAGGTGAAGATGTCACTGCCGATCACGTTCCGGCTGAAGTAAGTGAACAGGGCGGCTCCAAGCGGCCGAACACCTCCAAACATAGCAAAATAAAAAGGCCCTCCGATCCGCAAAAGCGCAGGTCGGAGGGCCTTTTCTACGTGCGGATCCCGCAGCGGTAAGGTGGTGAGTGACGGTCTGCCGGCCGAACCGGCGCGTCGGGACGAGGTTACTCGCTCTTCTCGTCGTCCGATTTTTTCTTCTTCTCCTGATGCTCGAGTACGTTGTCGACGAGTCCGTAGTCCTTCGCCTCCGGTGCGCTTAGCCAGTAATCGCGGTCTGCGTCGGCTTCGATCGTCTCGACGGGCTTGTTCGTGTGCTTGCCCAGAATCTCGTAGAGCCGCTTCTTCAGCCACATAATCTCTCGCGCCTGAATTTCGATGTCCGATGCCTGACCCTGCGCGCCGCCAAGCGGCTGATGGAGCATGATCCTGGAGTTGGGCAGTGCGCCCCGCTTGCCCGCGGTTCCGGCGGCGAGAAGCACGGAGCCCATGGATGCGGCAAGTCCGACGCAGATCGTCGCGACGGGGCTGCCGACCCACTGCATCGTATCATAGACGGCAAGCCCACTGTAGATCACGCCGCCGGGCGAATTGATATACATATTAATGTCTCGCTCGGAGTCTTCGCTCGCCAGATACAACAGCTGTGCCACGGCAAGATTAGCAATCTGATCGTTGATCGGCGTGCCGATAATCACGATCCGTTCCTTGAGCAGCCGGCTGAAGATATCGTAGGCCCGCTCTCCTCGCGTCGTCTGCTCGACGACCATAGGCACGAGCGCGCCGATGGACTGATCTCGAAACGGACCACTATAGATGCTCGTCGGAAGGGAGACACTTTTGCTGTACTGTATAAAATCTTCAACCATAGCTACCGCTTGCTTCAGAGAGTGGTTTGATCCACGAGTCGGCTGCGCGCCGATAGTGAATGAAAGACCTGCAACCGCACCCGGCGGTCGGCGCGATGGGTGCTACCGAGCCTGAGCGAAACTGGTTCCTCGGTCGCCGTCCGGCCGGTTTCGGCCGACCGGGTTCTAAGTCGCTGAAGGCGGTGCGGGTGCGAGAACGAGGTTCGACTTGATCGCGGATCGGCGAGAATCCGAGAAATGCGGCCGCGACGGCACGAACGTTACTAAGCTACGGTGCCCCTACTTCGCCGGAACGATGATCGGGCTCTCGGCCGTGGCGGTTTCATCCTCGCTCTCGCCGCTTCCTTTCATCTCTTCCTCGAAGTCGTCCACGCTCTTTTCCACGATGTCGAACTGCTCGCTGAGGCGTTCGAATACCTTTCGGCTCAAAACCTGCTGCTTGACCCGGTCGAGCATATTCATGCTTTGATAGTACTGCTTCAGCATGCCCGGTGAAAGCTGCTCGTTCTGACCGGCAGCCTTCTCGAAATAGGCATCCACCTCTTCGTCGGTCGCCTCCAAGCCCTCGCGCTCGACGAAGGCGTCACGGATCAGCATCCATTTAGCCTGACGCTCCGCTTCATCTTTGTTGGACTCGCGGAATGCCTCCTCGTCGAAGCCCTCCGGCAGCTTTCCGTCGCTACGCTGCTTAACGTCCTCCACGAACGAATCGAGATAGACCTCGACAGCCGACGGTGGGACGGCGACGTCGTGAAGCTCGAGCATCTTTTCGACAATCCGCCCGTCCAGCAGCTCGCGAGAACGCTCGCTCCACGCCTCTTCAAGGTTCTTGCGAAGATCCTTGCGAAGCTCCTCGACGCTTACGAACTGATCCTTGGATACCTCACCGACGAATGCATCGTCAAGGTCGGGGAGCTCCCGCCGCTTGGTTTCCTTTACGGAAACCTCGTAGCGGTGCATGTGAACGTGATCGCCTTCACCGTGCGGTAGATCGACCCGAAACGTGTCGCCGGCCTTTCTTCCCATCAGCTCATCCCGGAGCGAATCCTGAAGGCGTTCGTCATCCATGAAAAACGTAACGTCTTCCTCCTTCTCGCCGATCACCGGCGTACCCGAGGCTTCGTCGATCTGCTGCAGGTCAACGACGACCTGAAAATCTTCGTTGATACTCTCGTCGTCCACGGGAACGAGATCAGCATGGTCAGTTCGGATCCGCTCCAGCTGCTTCTCGACATCCTCGTCGGTGATCTCCTTCTCGAGACGGGTGATCTGCACGTCGGAGACATCCTGCAACTCCACCTCGGGACGGATGCCGAAGCGAATGATCGCGCGCAGATCGCCGTCCATCTCGTAGTCGAGCTCGGTAAGCTTCGGCTGGCCAAGCACGTCGTATTCGTCCTTCGAAAGGACTTTCTCCTTATAGATGTCCTGCACCTTCTGCTCGGCCACGCCATAGGCGAGCGCCTTGCCATGCATTCTCTTGACGAGATTTAAAGGCACCTTACCGGGCCGGAAGCCTTTGAGCTGGGTGCGGGCACGCTGTTCCCGCAGAGCCGTCTTGATTTCTTCGTCAAGATCCTCGGCCGCCGCCTCAATCTCAAGTTCGTATTCGACAGGACTAATCTTGTTAACGGTCGTCTTCATATCGGGTGAAGTTGCGCTCTGTCAGGACATGCCTTGGGCACACCGTAAAATTTGGGACCCGTATTACGCGTCCCGTTACGAAAAGATCGGGGGAGGGGGAGGGGGATCGAGGATAGATGATCGAGGATCGAGGATAGATGATCGAGGATAGATGATCGAGGATAGATGATCGAGAATGGTTAATGGGCCGAACGTGGGCGATTCTCAATCTTCGATCTTCGATCGTCGATCCCCCCCTCTCCCCCCGGCGATTCGTCTAGAAATCGAGTCCTAGCGAAAAATAAATCTGCCGCTTGCCGAACCGCCGTCCGTCATAGGGCCAGGCGTAGTCGATGCGTACCGGATATCCCAGAAGGATCGTACGGAGTCCGATTCCTGCGCCCACCATCAAGTCGTCGAATACGCGCTCGCCGTCAGCATTTTCCGTGAACACGTTGAAACGTTTGTCGAGCCCCTTTCCGCCCCAAATTCCGCCGGCATCGAGAAATGCCGTACCCTGGATGTTGTAGAACGGAATGACAGGAAGCGGACCGGGCAGGATGGCTGCCACGAGTGGGAAACGGAATTCCGCATTAAAGAGACCGAAATGAGAGCCGTTCTGCGCGTTGATCTGCGCACCGCGCATCGGAAGTACCGGCGTCGCGAAGATGAAGTCCGTGATGTCGTCGATAGGAAATCCATTCGTGTTATCAAATTTTCGGTTGATCCAGTTCTGCACGCCCGACGAATAGAAAAGCTGCTGCCCGGGACCGACGGACGTGCCACCCGAAAGCCGGAACGCGAACGAATACACGTTTCGTGCAAAGGAGGTATACGCACGTGCATCTGCGAGCAGCGTGCCGAATTGCAGATCCTTGCCGCCGATCAATCCCGGAGATCCGGACAGGCTGACCGCCAATCGATGACCTCCAATCGGGTACAGGTAGCCCGGCGTGGTCACGTCTTTCGTCAGGGTCAACGACGGATACAGCAGCGTCCGCGTGACGGGCTCGACCGTCGGATCGCTGATGTCGGCCTGGCTAACACCCATAACGAACATGCTGGCGTCAACCCGGCGGAACTTGTCTAACGGATAGCTCGCCGAAATGCTGGCCCCGTACTGACGATAACGGAAGTACGTTAGCAGGTTATAGTCGGGCAGCAGTCGCGAAATGTGATAGCCCTGCAGCCCCCAGTCGATCCGATTCGGGAGATAGTTGTATGCGAGGATGTAGTCCGAATTCCGCAAATCAATGAGCAGGTTCGTCGCCACAAAGATCTGGTGATTGCCCAGCATGTCGCTGAACATCATCTGCGTGACACCTTGCACGCCGTACAGCGCATCATATCCGGCGGTGCCGTACACGAGGTCCGGTGAGAAGCTCAGCTTGTACTTCTTCGGTTTGTAATCCCCGTCCTCATCGACGTTGTCCGACGGCTCGAATCGATTGACGATCGCCTCCGGCGCATCCTCCGTCGCCTCATCAAACGAGTCACTAAACACGTAATTTCGGAAGTCGACGCGAACCCCTCCATAAACGGAGGAATCCTCCTCGGCTGCATCGCGCTCATCGTCCTCGATGTTGCGACGAGACGTTTCCCCTATGGCGTCCGCTTCGGTACCGAGAACCGTTCTCGAGGCCAATAACGTCTCCTTCCGCCCGGGCGTATACGCATACGCCACCCCATCAGACGCGTCGCGTAGCAAAGGATTGCTCTGAAGCAGCGAATTTTGCGCGAGCGCTACGGCGGGTGCCGGCCGAACGGTTTCCTGCATCACCCGTTGGGCCCACACCGTTGGCGTCAGCTCCTCGTTCTCAAGGCGGCGATCGAACGGCGCCTTCATCATATATATCGACGGCGTACCCTCCTTCAGGCTCACCAGCGCCGCCTTCTTGCCGTCAGCCGAAAGGGATATCTGCATGATTCCACGCGACACATCCGTCAGCGGACGGATTACTCCGGAGGTGAGATCCTTTGCATACAGATTGTAGATGCCGTTGCGGTCGGAGATGAATAAAATCTCGCTCTCCGATGCTCCGAACTTCGCGCTTCGATCATCCCAGAGCTCGTTGAAGGTGAGCCGCTCGACGTTTGACTCACCCAACCGCAACCGGTACACGTCGTCCTGGCCGTAATCGTACCCGATCATATCAAAGTTATCCTCACGGAACCGGCCCAGCACGGTGTGCGATCCACGGTCGCTGTGGAACACGATAGATTTGCCGTCGGGGCTCCAGGAGGGTTCATGATCGCTGAAAATGTCGCTCGTGTAGTTGACGGTCTCCCGCGACATCATATCGAGCACGTAGATATCGCTTTGCGCATCCATCGACGCCTCAAACGCGAGCTTGTCGTCCACGGGACTCCATGACACGGTGATAATCTGGTCGACGTCGGGCACGCGGTAATGGACCGTCTCCCTGGTGTCGACGTTCACGATCGCAATCGCGTCCGAGGGGCCGCTCTTGACGGCCACCGCGATTTTTTCACCATCCGGACTCCAGGAAATACCGGGCGTTAGAATTTTGAGACTCTCGAATTCGGTGTTGTTCTGACCGTCGATGAGCTTATGGATGATCTTGCCGTCATTTGCACTGGCCAGATACACGTCGAAGAAAGCCCCACGCGTCGTGATGAACGCGATCTTATCCCCCTGGGGCGACATGGCCGGACTTGTGTTGTAGTATCCTTCATCCTGCGTAATGAGGGGCTTCGCAATCTCGTCGAGATCCTCGCGGGCCGCCAGCTCAGGAAAATGCACCTCCTTCAGCGTTTTTTGCCACCGCTCGGACAGATCTTCGAGATCCAATCCCGTCGATCGCTTGAAAGCCGACTCGACGGAACGCGTCAGGCGCAGGCGCTGGAGAATCTCGCCGATCTTCTCGCGCCCGTATTGTTCGGCAACGTAGTCCCATACGCTCTGGCCGCCTCGGTAGGCAAAGTATCCGCCCAGGCGTGGGATCTCGGCCAGATAATCCTCCAGAATCGCATCACGGACGTACATGTCCGAATTCGTGTCCCATCCGAGGGCGGCATACTCGGACAGGCCCTCGTTGAACCAGAGCGGAATCCGCAACTGAATGTTGTTCTGGATGACGGATTGGATGGAGCCGCCGTAAAACATATCGTTGATCACCGCGTGCACGAGCTCGTGATGCACGACGCGGCGGTAGTCCCGATAATCGCCCGTGAAAGGGATGGCGACACGGTTTTTGAAAAGTTCGGTCACACCGCCGATGCCTTCCGAATACGTGGGAAGCTCCACGGCGTTCGTCACCGCAAAGTCGTTATGGCTCTGATAGACAATAAGCGGAATCCGGTCCGAGATCTCGTGCTGGAAGAGCTCCGAGATCTGCTGATACGCATCCTCGGCCGCCTTGGCCGTGAAATCCGCCAGGTAATAACCGCCGTCGTAGTAGTAGACGTCGAAGTGCTTCGACTGCACAAATTGCCACTCGTGGGCGTCGTAGTGGACCTTATTCTTGCCGAATCGGAAATACTGCGCAGTAGCCTCAGGTACGGTGAGACAGCCAAGAACGATGGCGGCTGCGAAGATCACGCCGCGGCGGATAGAACGGGCTAATTGCATATCTCGACGGGAATGCCGCAGAAACGATGGGGCTCCGGGACCGGAAAATCCAGTAAAGACAGGAGCTTGGACTGTTTCAAACGGCACCACGGTGCCAGGTTCCTGATCCGGGCATGCAAAAAACCATGCGGCATGAACGAGGCCGAATGCGCGGCATTCCGGCGCCCGCGCCTCCGTTCGACGAACCCGCTGCTCGCTCCATCGGCTCCGCTCCCTCCATCGGCTCCGCTCCCTCCATCGGCTCCGCTCGCTCCACCGGCTCCGCTCGCTCCATCGGCTACGCTCGCATCATCGGCTCCACTCGCACCATGGGCTCCGCTCGCACCATGG
>CAZART010000051.1:17567-24381 GCA_964487555.1 uncultured Rhodothermales bacterium | reverse complement strand
CTCGCACCATGGGCTCCGCTCGCACCATGGACTCTGCTCGCAGCATCGGCTCCACTCGCACGATGGGCTCTGCTCGCACCATCACAGGTCGATCCCGTCGGCCGCCTCTATGTCTTCGCGATCCGCAGCAAAACCGTCGTTTCGTAATACCTTTTCCCGAGGTAATACGTCCCGGGCAAGTAATTCTCCCATCCGTAACGTCCTACAACGTGGCGCAATACCTTTCAGACCGCCCGAAATCGATGCGAAGTAATACCGAATGCGAAAAAGATCCGTGCGGAGTCGCCTTTTCGTTCCCCCGGTATTACCGCAGAGAACAGTATTACGTGGTCAGCGCGGTATTACGTTCACAAACAGGGCCTACAAAATCGCACGCGTCCGATGCCCAAAAATGCCTTCCCAAAACCCTACCCGCAATCGCCGCAGCGACGGCTAAGCCATCCCCTCCGGAAACCCGTCATGCGCCACCCGTCCTCCCCGTGAACCTACGCTCCGGCGCACCCGAAACCAGCGACCCAAAGACTACCTGTAGGCAAACCACCGCGCCAGCTCCCTCATCGTAGGCTTCTTGCCGTACATCAGAATACCGACGCGATAGATCCGGCTGCTCACCCAGACAGCCCCTACAAACGTGCCGCACAGCAGCAAAAAAGCCAGCAAAATCTGCCAGAACGGCACCGACGTCACGGCCACGCGCACGATCATCAAAATTGGTGAGAAGAACGGGACGAACGAAAGAAGAACCGACAACATCGAGTTCGGCGTCTCCACGACAACGGAGATGAACAGGATGGGAATGACGATCAGGAGCGTGAGCGGAAACATCATGCCCTGCGCATCCTGCTGATGCTCCACCGTGGAACCGACCGCCGCGAAAAGGCTCGAGTACAGAAGATAGCCGCCGAGGAAGAACAGCAGGAACCAGATGAACAGCCCGGGTTCGATCGCCGGCAGCGCAAAATCGGCCGCACCGAGCAGCTCCTCCTGGCCTGCTGAATCGGGAAGATTGAAATCGGAGGGATCCAGAAACAGCGAAATTATGCCGCCTGCCGACATGGTGAGTCCGATAAGGATCACCACCCACACGCCCATCTGCAACAAGCCCATCGCCCCGATGCCGAGCACCTTACCCATCAAAAGCTCGAAGGGCCGCACCGATGAGACGATGATTTCGAGCACACGGCTCTGCTTCTCCTCCATCACCCCGTGCATCACGTAGGCACCGTAAAAGAGGATCGTGCCGTACATGAAGAAGCCCATAATGAATCCCAGTACGCTCGACGCCGCCGACGCATCCGCCTGCTCCCCCGCCTCGGTAAGCTTAAGCAGCCGCACGTTCGGCTTGGAGCGGAGGATCTCAACGACTTCCGACGAAGCATCCGCCGCCTCCAGCCGATAGGTGTCGACCACCGAGTCGAGCATGCCGAGGAGCTCGTTTTCAAGCGAAAGCCCTCCGCCTTCGACGGAGTAATAGGTGGCCTCACCTTCCCCCCGAATAAACTCCGGCGGCAACAGCAGATAGCCGTCCAACTCTCCGGCATGAACCGCCCGCCGAAGCGAGTCGAGTTCTGCATCGGTCGGCATCAATTTGAACCTCTCGCCACCGCTTTCCGCCAGCCGCTCCGCCAGCACGTCCGTCCGATCGACGACGGCGATCGACCGGACGTTGCCGCTCGAGGCGAAAACGCCCACAAAGGTCGGGATGAATATGATGCCGAGCAGCAGCAGCGGCCCCACGAGCGTCATGATAATGAACCATTTCGACCGCACGCGTCGGCCAAATTCGCTCTTTAGTACGGTCCAGGTCTTGGAGCCCATCTACGTATCTCTCCCCACGACGTCTACGAAAATCTCATTCAGCGGCGGCTCCACCAGCTCGAAGCGATAGATTTCCTTTAGCCGGCCCAGCGCCTGCTCGAGCAATCCCTTCGCCGACGTCCCGTCCGCCAGCGTCATCTCTACGCGATGGTGCGACCTCGAGAGCACCCGCACAAGCCCCTTGCGCTCGAACTCGTCCGCAAAGGAGCCGTCGCCGTCGAATTCCATCAATACGGTGTTTCGGCCATACCTGCGCTTCACGTCGCGCAGTGCACCCTGCAAGATGATCCGCCCCTTCGAGATCAGGCAGATGTCGTCGCAGAGTTGCTCTACCTGCTCCATCCGGTGCGACGCAAATACGATGCAGCGTCCGTCGTCGCGCAATTCCCAGATCACCTCCCGCAGCAGCTCGGCATTGATCGGATCGAGCCCCCCGAACGGCTCGTCGAGAATGAGCAGAGAAGGCTCGTGCATCACAGTGGCGATGAACTGGACCTTCTGCTGCATGCCCTTTGAGAGCTCCTCCGTCCTTCGATCCTCCCAATCCAGCGCCCCAAATCGCTCCAGCCAGGTCTTCAACTTCGCCTTCGCCGTCCGATCGCCCACACCCTTCAGCGCCGCCAGGTATAACAGCTGCTCACCAACTTTCAGCTTCTTGTAAAGACCGCGCTCCTCCGGCAGGTATCCCAGACGCTCCTGGCTCCACCGGCCGACTACGCGCCCCTCGTACATGACACGGCCCTCATCCGGCACGGTGATGTTCGTGATCATCCGAATGGTCGACGTCTTGCCGGCCCCGTTCGGACCCAACAGTCCCAGAATGCGACCCGGACGGGCCTCAAACGAGACGTGATCCACCGCCGTCAGCCGCCCATACCGCTTTACGACGTTCTCTACGGATAGCAAGGACATATACTCAGTTGCTGTAGAACCGCACGTCATCGACGGCGAAGTGAAACGACCCGCCCAGGTTCGGAAAAAAGGCGATTTGGCTGGCATAGTGGCCGTCCCACGGAACCGGCCGTCCGAATCCTTCCTGCCTGAATCGCTCGAACGGAATCTTAAACTCCTTCCATTCCTCGGCCACCTCGACGTACGAGTTATAATAATCGAAATCCGAAACCAGCGTCGAGCCTAGTTGCACGATATACGTGCCCGGCGTTCCCTTCATGGCAAACGCCACACCTGCAAACGCCGTAACGTCCGCCGCAAGCGCCTCCTGATTCGGGTCCGCGGCCCGAGGATGTTCCCTCAGCGAAACGCGCACCCCGGCGACGTCCGGCCCCTGCGGCTCGCGAGGGCGAACGCCCTCCACAGCAAGATAATGACGCGACGAATCGGCAAATCCACCGCCCGGGAAATGGATGTCGGCATGCGTTCCGGTCCCTTCCGCTACGATGTGCCACGGGTTCTCCTGGTCGCTAACCTGGTTCCGATCGTCGAAAGAATCGACCAACCCGTTCCCGAAAGGAGCATAACGCGGCTCGTCGGCGCATCCGGCCCCCAAAAACAGAACAAGACCGACGAAGAAACCGCGAAAGATGTTCACTTCAAAGAGAGGTGCTAAAGCAGGGCGAACTTATTCTGAGGAATGGGGATGAGGTACTGATGCTCGAACACGTCTTCGTGCACGCCGAACTCACCCGTGCCGCGGAAATCTACCGCCACATACGTGCCGACGACGCGCTTCACCTCACCGATCCCATAGTAGAGCGGCTGCGGCCCATAATACACCAGCTGGCCCTTGCTCAGGTCCTTCTTGCCTCGTGCCCGGCGGTGAAACGCCGGGATCACGGGGAGCAGCTCAAGCCGATATGCCAGTGACTTATTGCCCACAGCACGTTCATTCTCGTCCTTACTAAACCTCACGCCGCTTCAACGCAAGGCGACGGCTTGTGATTCGATGGGGTCCAGCGGGAGCAGGGACACGCAACAAGGTACGGGTAAATCTCTCGGTCCGCGGCGCAATCACACCCGTATAAGCGCCGTTACGACGCGCATCTTCACCCGGCCGTGTTGGTTCTCGCCGGGCAGATCGCTATACTAGCGACGGGTCGCGGCCCTTTTCGGCGGGCAACGTCACCCGATCGTCATCGCGCCCGCCTCATTCCACTTCCAGACAGAACGTTAGATTCCCGTGAGTTCAGTAGAATTCTCGACCAAAATGGTCGACCGCCAGGTCGGCCGCAACGCCGAACTCTTCGCACAAGCCATTTCTCGAATGGATACGCCGGAGTCGCGGTATCCCTATCTCCGCATTCTCATCAGCATCATCGAGCAGGCGCACCCCGAGTGGAACCAGGCGCCAAGCAAAGACCGGCAGATCGCGAAGCTCGCCAACGAAATGTCGATCGCACTCAATGAGGACGAGGTGGCCGATGTCGTCCGCGTCCGCGACGAAGAGCGCGGCTACTTCTACGACTGAGTGGCATTCACGCCGACGATGATTTGGGAAGAACGGTCGTGAGCCCTGCCTGCCCGCGGCCCGAAGGAAGCTCGCCGCAGTCCGGAGGCGGCCCGACGCTCCGCCCCCGGAGCGCCCTGTCAAACGGACCTCACGCGCCCAGTCGACCGGGATTCGCGCGGACGAAGCTCTCCCAGCTCTTGTGCTTGCCGGAAGCGCCGTGGGCCAGCCGGTGGGCATGGCAGAGACCGACGGCGAGCGCATCGGAGGCGTCTAGCAGCATCTCTTCAGCATCGTAGTTCACCTTCAGGATGGCGCGCACCATGTACCAGACCTGCTGCTTCGAGGCGTTTCCACGCCCCGTGACCGACTTCTTGACCTCCTTGGGCGTGTATTCCGTGACCGGGATCTCCCGGTTCAGCACCGCCATCATCGCTGCCGCCTGCGCCCGGCCCAATTTGAGCATCGATTGGGGATTCTGACCGTACACCGGCATCTCGATCGCGCACTCATCCGGACATGCTCGCCGCAATACCTCCGAGATGCGGTCGTAGACGCGCTTTAAACGCAGCTGATGACTATCCTCGCCGTCGAGGTGGAGCACGCCGTATTCGAGGACCCGCTCCCGCGATCCGTTCACCTCGAGTACCCCGTATCCGGTATGCCGCGAGCCCGGGTCTATTCCAAGTACGATCATGCAATGCCCCACTCACTCTCGATGTGGCCTCCGTCGTAATGTCCGGGCAAAAGCCTGGTAATGTCGTGACGGAAGTTGCGAATAGAGAATAGAAAAAAGCGGATCGACGTGCGACTGCTACCGCGATCGACCTCGCCCCACTCCTCCCGATCCTCGATCCTCGATCCTCGCCCCTCTCGATCCTCGATCCTCGCCCCTCTCGATCCTCGCCCCCCCTCGCTCCTCAAACCCCTACGCCGTCGTCACGGTCTCTCCACTCTCAAGCGTCGTAAATACCGCCTGCACGTCCTGATGCTCCTCAAGCTGCTCGATCAGCCGAACGACCTTCTGGGCGTCTCCGCCGGCAAGCTGCAGCGTCGTCGTGGGGATGCGGACGAGACTCGCCTCCTCGGTCTCGATACCGACGGCCTGCAACGCGCTCTCCACGGCGTCGAAGTGATCGACCGGCACGGTGATCACAAACACGTCGTCGTCACGCTGCATGTCCTCGGCGCCGGCCTCCGCTACGACCTCGAAGAGCTCAAGCTCGTCGTTGCCCTCGACGTTGACATAGATGACGCCCTTCCGCTCGAACAGGTAGCCGACGGACCCCGATTTGCCGAGGCTGCCGCCCGCCTTGCTGAACATGTGGCGAAGATCGGCGACCGTCCGGTTGGTATTGTCCGTCAATGCATCGACAAATACCGCGATTCCTCCGGGGGCATATCCCTCGTAAGAGACCTCTTCGTAATCTTCCCCCTCGATCTCGCCCGTTCCACGCTTGATTGCGCGCTCAATATTTTCCTTGGGCATGTTTTCGCCCTTGGCCTTGTCGACCGAAAGTGCGAGCCTGGCATTCATCTCAGGATCGCCGCCACCTTCGCGGGCAGCGACGGTGATGTCCCGCGATAGGCGCGCCCAGATCTTCGACTTACGTTTGTCCTGCTGCGCCTTCTGGCGTTTGATTTTTGACCACTTATTATGACCAGCCATGTGTCCGCGAAGCAATTTTGTAACCACCGCGCCCGAAGACGCTTGCGCAGCCCTGCGCGAGTGGGATTATCGGATAGGATGTGACGCGCTCGAAGCGCCGGCGCCGTGCACGCGCACGATTGCCTATGGCGCGGCACGACGAGGAGAGCCTTCACGAGGCGTTCCTTCTACCATTATAGGAGCCCACGGGTTCTGCTTCCAAACTTCGGCTCCGGAATTTTGTACGCTTAAACTTGGCCGCAAAATGGCTATCTTCGGGCGAAAGCAGATGGCGCCCCAGCTATGATGCCACCGACCCGTTTTTCATGTCCGAGTCCAAACCGAGTACCTCTCCCTCCGAGTCCAGCCAGCAGGACCGCGAGTTCGTGGAGCGCGCCCTCGAAGGCGACGAATCGGCCTATCACGCCCTCGTAGAGAAATACCGGAACGCCCTCTACCATCACATCCGCCGCATCATCCGGGAACGGAGCGAGGTCGACGATCTCGTCCAGGAGTCGTTCATCAAGGCGTTCTCGGCCCTTGAATCTTATTCCACGCAATACGCCTTCTCGACCTGGCTTTACAAGATAGCCACCAATCACGCCATCGATTTCCTTCGCAAGAAGCGGCTGCGCACTCAATCGATCGACAAGCCCATCAAGACGAAAGAAGGCGAGATGGAGATCGAGCTCCCCGACACGACCTATCGGCCGGATCGGCACATTGTCGAGGATCAGCGAAAGACGCTCATTCAGGAGGCGATCGACGCGCTTCCGCCGAAATACTACCGCGTCATCGTGCTTCGCCATCAACACGAAAAAACATACGAGGAGATTGCCCGAGAGCTCGATCTCCCACTCGGCACCGTGAAAGCGCACATCTTCCGCGCCCGCGAGCTGCTGAATAAGTACCTCCGGGACAAGCGAGGATCGTTCTAGGTCGTA
>CAZART010000051.1:0-17467 GCA_964487555.1 uncultured Rhodothermales bacterium | reverse complement strand
CTATCTTCCGTCAGAATCCGCAACCCCATGATCGACCGTTACTCTCGTCCCGAGATGGCAGCACTCTGGAGCGAAGCAAGCCAGTTCCAGTCGTGGCTCGACGTCGAGCTGGCCGCATGCGCGGCCTGGTCGGAGCTCGGCGCGATTCCCAAGGAGGACGTCGATCTGCTGTATCGGAGAGCTTCTTTCGACGTCGATCGGATTCACGAAATCGAAAGAGAGACGCGGCACGACGTGGTCGCCTTCACCCGCTCGGTGAGCGAATCACTGGGGGAGGAGAGGAAGTGGGTGCATTACGGGCTCACGTCGTCGGACGTCGTCGACACCGCCCTGATGGTTCGGTTGAAACGAGCGAATGCCCTACTTCTCGAGGCGCTCGACCGGATCATCGACGTGCTGGCGGACAAGGCGCGCGAGCACAAGACGACCTTGATGATGGGCCGCACGCACGGAGTTCATGCCGAGCCGACGACCCTCGGCCTTAAAATGGCGCTGTACTATGCAGAGATGAAGCGAAACCGGACGCGTTTCGTCGCATCGGCGGAAGAGATGCGCGTCGGCAAGATCTCCGGCGCCGTCGGTACGTTTGCCCACCTGCCTCCCGACGTCGAGCGCATCGCCTGCGAACGCCTCGGTCTTGAGCCGGCGCCCATATCGACGCAGGTCCTGCAGCGCGACCGGCATGCCAACTACATGGCCGTACTGGCGCTCATCGGAGCCGGCCTCGAAAAGATAGCCGTTGAAGTGCGTGGGCTGCAGAAGAGCGAGGTTCGCGAGGTGGAGGAATCCTTCGGAACAGGGCAGAAGGGTTCCTCGGCGATGCCGCACAAGCGAAACCCGGTCGGGTCCGAAAACATCACCGGCTGTGCACGGCTTCTGCGCGGATACATGGTGTCGGCGTATGAAAACGTGGCGCTCTGGCATGAACGCGACATCTCGCATTCTGCCGTCGAGCGCGTCATCGTTCCGGATGCCACGACGATACTGCATTATGCGCTCCACCGATTCGCGACCATCGTGGAGAACCTGGTCGCCTATCCCGAAAACATGCGCCGCAACATGGAGCGCACGTTCGGACTCTACAACAGCCAGCGTCTGCTCTTGAAGATGATCGACGCGGGCCTCAGCAGAGAGGAGGCGTACGACACCGTGCAGCCGCTCGCAATGAGAGCATGGGAGGAGGAGCGTTCGTTCCGGGAGATTGTCGAGGAGAGCGATGCCGTCACCTCCAGGCTGCTGCCCGAAGAGATCGCCGAGGCGTTCGACCCCTCGTATCATCTCCGTCACGTCGACCACATCTTCGAACGAGTAGGGCTCTAACCTGTTCACATTCCGCTCGAATCCTGGCGTAGGTAGATTCATTTTGGACTATCTTTCTAAGAAGCGCTACCATTCGTGCAGATGCCCGGCCGCTGGGCCCGGTATCGCCACGGCGAAGTGGCCACGGCCTTTCCGATGATTTGGTGCATGTCCATGATCCTGCGCATCCTTTTTGGCCTCGCCCTCCTCTGTACGCATTTGATACCGGTAGGGTATGTGTCGGCCCAGCAGACCGCCACGCTGAACGGTCGCGTCATAGACGCCTCGGAGAGCTTCCCCCTCGTCGGCGCGAACGTGGTATTGTTCGAATCGGAGGGGAATGTGATGGTGGCCGGCGCGGCAACCGGTGCAGACGGACAGTACAGCATCACCGGCATCGAGCCCGGAAGCTACCAGCTCGCCTTTCGCTTTGTCGGATACCAGGAGGCGCGCCGCTCCGTGACGCTGACCGCGGGCGAAACGCAAACGGTTGACGTAAGCCTGGAGGCCGGCGGGTTCGACCTGAACGCGATTGTCGTTTCAGCCTCGCGGCATGCCGAAAAAGTACTGGACTCCCCCGCATCGATCTCAGTGCTTGGCCTTGCAGACATCGAGAACGACGTGGTGTCCTCGTCGGCGGCGATACTCCGCAATACGACGGGCGTCGATATGGCGCAAACCGGTATCGATCGGTACGAGATCGTGCTGCGTGGATTCAACAATGCCTTTTCCGGAGCGGCCTATGTGCTTACGGACTATCGGCAAGGTGCGATCGCCTCCCTTGGTGTGAATGCCTATCAGATGATGCCGATTACGCAAATCGACCTCGAGCGGGTTGAGGTCGTCCGCGGTCCCGGTTCCGCTCTCTACGGCGCCGGCGTCGACGCGGGCGTCATCCACTTTCTGTCAAAGGATCCCTTCCAATACCCCGGCACGACGATCACCGTCGGCGGCGGAACGCGCGACATGTTCATGGGGTCGCTCCGTCACGCCGGCGTCGTCAACGACCGGCTGGGGTACAAATTCGTAGGCAACTTCACGAGAGCGGAGGAGTGGCACTTCGACCCGGACGACCGCCTCGACAGCCTTCAGCTCGCAAGCTTTCGACCCACCGTGCTTCCGCTGGACTACGACAACTGGAAGTACAATCTGAACGGAACGCTTGCCTACAGATTGTCACCGGGCGCGACGTTGACGGCGAACGGTGGCTATTCATCCTCCAAGAGCATCTTTCTTTCAGGGATTGGTACGCTCCAATCGCGCGGATTCGGATATTCGTACGGTCAGCTGCGCCTTCAGGCCGGCGACTTCTTCGCGCAGGCGTACGTGAATGCCAATGATGCGGGCGAATCCGCCGTACTGCGCGATGCGGCCGTTCAGGACGTGGTGGACAACTCCCTCCTCTACAATGCGCAGGCTCAGTACGACGCCTCCCTCGCCGCCGACAGGCTCCGGCTGATCGTCGGCGCGGACTACGAGCACACAATGTCGAGGACGGAAGGCAAGATCAACGGCCGCAACGAGGACGACGACACGATTGTGGAGGCCGGTGCGTATGCGCAAGGGACCTATGTGGTCACGCCGAAGCTGGACGCGACGATCGCGCTGCGCGGCGACTATCACAACGTCGTCGACGAATTCCAGGTCTCGCCGCGTGCCGCGCTGGTCTACAAGATCAACCCGTCCCACAGCGTGCGCACTACGTTCAACCGCGCCTTCTCCTCGCCGGGCACGAACTCGCTATTCCTCGACATCAATGCCGGCCGCGTCGGACCCCTGAGCATCCAGGCGCGAGGCGCCTTTGAAGGCTTCGAGTTTCAGCGGCGGTCCGATGGCTCGTTGATCGCGTCCAGCCTTATTCGGGAGGCGTTCGGCGCACCCGTGCCCGTGGGCATGCCGCTGGACATCGTTTATGCCCAGGTCTATGCCGGATTGGCGTCGATACCGGCGGCGGATCTTCAGGCGATCCTCGCAAGCAAGGGGCTTGAGCTTTCGGTCGAGCAGGTCGCGGCTCTCGTGTCGCTCCTGAGCCCCGAAAGCGGAACGAACGTTGCTGGCGCAACGGATTCAAGGCTTGGATGGCTGAATCTGTCGACCCTAACGATCGGCCGGACCGGCACCGACGTCGTCTCCATCGCGCCGCTCAAACAAACCATCAGCCAGACCCTCGAAGTCGGATACAAGGGGTTGTTCAACGACCGCTTTCTCTTCGCGGTCGATGCATACTACGTAAAGAAGAAAAACTTCATCGGACCGCTTCTCGTCGAATCGCCGTTTGTGCTGGCCCCGCCTCCGGACGCCGTGGTAACGGATCTCGAAGCGGCGATGGCCGCCGGCATCGGAGGCAATCCCCAGCTGGCCGGAGCGCTGGAGCAGTTCGGCGTTCCGCCGGAGGTGGTCGCAAACTTGATCACCGAGCTGTCGGCCGACGCTCTCGAACAGCTGCTGCCTGCCGAAAACTCGCCGATCGGAATCGTGCAGCCGCTGGCGCCGGGCGCCATTCCCATTCCCGGACAACTACTCTTATCCTACCGTAATTTCGGGGAGGTCGACTACTACGGCGTGGACCTGTCAGCCGAGGCCCTGGTTACCGAGCGTCTGGACGTCTTCGGAAATCTTTCATGGCTGAGCGACAACTTCTTCGATGCGGAAGAGCTCGGGGAGGCAGAGGGAGCGCCCGAGCTGTCTATGAATGCGCCCGACCTGAAGCTGAAGGCCGGCTTCAACTACGCCGCCCCGCGGGGGGTGCGTTTCGGCGCCGCGGTGCGGCACATTAGCAGCTTTGAGGTTCTGAGCGGACCCTACGAGGGTGAGGTCGAGGCGTACACGCTGGTCGACGTCAATGCGGGCTACGATCTGAGCGCTCTCACGCCCGGCCTCACATTCGATCTCGCCGTTCTCAACGTCTTCGATGAGGTGCACCGCGAATTCATCGGCGCACCGCAGCTCGGCCGCCTCGCTCTGGCGCGCCTGACGTATACGAGGTGACGCCGTGCGGTATTGATGCGCGGCCGCTGTGCCGCCGTGCGGAATTGATGCGCAGACGATGTGTCGCCGTGCGGTACTGATGCGCGGACGACGTGACGTCGTGGGGTTTTGATGCGCGACGGGCGGCCGCTTCCTCCATTCTTCACGCCGCCGTTTCGTTGACTCATGGAGGCTCAGTGGCTAGTTTGCCATGGTCTCTCGAGGCAGATTCGCCTGACCTCGGAATCTTGGTTCGATCGAAGTTCGACCCTTACGTCACGCGTCATGCTCGCGGAATTCCTGCCCCTCTTCATCATGTTCGGCCTCGCCATCATGATGGCGTTCTCCCTTCTGAAGGGCGCCGAACTTCTGGGGCCGAAGCGAGCCAATCTGATCAAGCAGGCCGCCTATGAAAGCGGCATGGATCCGGTCGGGACGGCTCGCGAGCGCTATTCGGTCAAGTTCTATCTCGTTGCGATGATCTTCATCGTGTTCGACGTGGAAGTCGTCTTCATGTATCCGTGGGCCGTAAGCTTTCACGACTTCATCGACCAGGGCATCGCACTCGGCGCGCTCGGAGTGATGGTCTTCTTCATCATTATTCTCGGCATCGGCCTTCTCTACGACATCAAAAAAGGCGGCCTTGAATTCGATTGACGCGCCGATTCCTGCCTGCGTTCATCGCCTGGGGATCCGCTCGTTTTCATTTCTCCTTGAAATGTGTCTTACGGACAAAACCGTCGCGAAACAGGGGCAGTCACGGCACATACAACCTGTGGTCCGATCGCACGGGCACAGCCGCGTGCTCCGGCCCGATCGCGCAGGCAAAGCCGCGCGTTTCGTGAGACGTTTTTTCCCGGCTCGAATAATTGGATATAGATTATGCCAAACGACAGCGCCTTCAATGAAGGCTATTTGACGACGAGGGTCGATGCGGTGCTAAACTGGGCCCGGTCCAACTCGCTCATGCCCATGCCGATGGGCCTGGCTTGCTGTGCCATCGAGATGATGGCCTTCGCGGGGCCGAAGTACGACGTCGCCCGGTTTGGTTCGGAGGCCATGCGTTTTTCGCCGCGCCAGGCCGATCTGATGATCGTCGCGGGCTGGGTCTCCTACAAGATGGCACATGCGGTCCGTCGTGTATGGGACCAGATGGCCGATCCGAAATGGTGCATCGCGATGGGCGCTTGCGCATCAACCGGCGGCATGCATCGCTGCTACGGCGTCGTTCAAGGCTGCGACAACTTTCTTCCGGTCGACGTTTACATACCGGGCTGCCCTCCGCGCCCCGAAGCGGTCCTCCACGCGCTGATGGATATTCAGGAGAAGATCCGCAACGAATATTCCTACCATCAGGATTACGAGACGCTCGAGGAGGATCCGCGCGCACGTCTCGTCCAGCCCGCCTCTCACTAACCTCTCTTTTTCGTTCGGATGCGCAAGGACGTTGAAAACGTTGTTCCAAAAGTCGAAACGGAACAATCACACCAGAGCCTGAAATTTTTCTACACGCCGGCCGACGAACCCCAGCCGGATGCCAGGAATCCCCATGCCCAGAGCACGACCTTCCTGCCCGAGATTATATCGGCCATGGAAGAGCGTTTCGGCGAGGACATTCTCGACGTCAGTGAGTACGCGGGTGAGCAGACCGTCTATATTCGCCGCGTTCGCATCGCGGATGTGTGCGATTATTTGAAGAACGAACAGGATTTCGAATACCTGACGGACGTCGGCGGCGTCGATCGTTTCACGGACGAGGAACGGTTCGAGGTCTTCTACAATCTGGTATCCTTTGGCAAGCGTAAACGGATTCGGTTGAAAGTCCGGGTGAACGAGGACGAGCCGGTCGTGCCTACAATTACCCAGGTGTATCGATCGGCAAATTGGAACGAGCGCGAAGTGTATGACATGCTTGGTATTCGCTTCGACGGCCATCCCGACCTGCGTCGGATGTACATGCCGGAGGACTTCGAATATTATCCGCAGCGCAAGGAATTTCCGCTTCTGGGGATCCCCGGATCCCTGCCGCTACCACCCAATACGCCCGAGGGGGAGCTGCAGTACGATCCGTTCCCTGCCGCCCATGGCGACAAACCGCCGAAAAGTTATCAGGAACCGACGTCTAAATCCGCAGAGCGTAGAGAGTAGCGGCAGTGTGCTCACGAAGGACGTTCACAACGCTCAACAATCCACACGATTATGCCCACCGCGCCGAGTTTTGCAGCCCCTGATCTAGGGACGGCGTTCAGATTCTGGCCGCGCCACAACGAGGCCATCTACAGACGGCTCGAAAGTAAGCACGCCTGGCTCGAGGAGCGGCACCGAGAGGAGGAAGCCTATGAGGATCCGCTCGAAAGCGAGATGATCCTGAATATCGGCCCGCAGCATCCGGCGACGCACGGCGTGCTTCGCTGCGTCGTGAAGCTGGACGGCGAGACGATCGAAAAGGCCGTCGTAGACATCGGCTATCTCCATCGTGGCATCGAAAAGCTCGCCGAATCGAAGTCCTATCAAGAGTTCATGCCGTATACGGACCGCATGGACTATCTGGCGCCGTATTCAAACAACGTCTGTTGGTGTCTGGCCGTCGAGAAATTGGCCGCCATCGAGGTGCCCGAGCGCGCGCAGTGGATCCGAATGATCATGAACGAGCTCGCTCGCATCTCCGCCCATCTATTGTGGCTGGGTGTCGGGTTGATGGATGCCGGCGCCGTTTCTGTTTTTCTCTGGACGTTTAAGGGGCGTGAGGATCTTTACAAGATCTTCGATGAAGTGACCGGGGCCCGGCTCACGGTCTCCCACAGCCGTATCGGAGGAATTGCATCCGACTTCACCCCGACCTCCATGGCCATGATTCGCGAATTCGTGGCCCGATTCGGCGACGACATCGATGGTTGGGAGAAATTCCTGAATCGGAATCGGATCTGGATCGATCGAAACAAGGACATCGGCACGCTCACCCGCGAAGAGGCCATCGAGCTCGGCATGACCGGACCGAATCTTCGCGCAAGCGGCGTCGAATACGACATCCGGCGTTTCGAGCCGTACCTGTATTACGAGGACGTCGATTTCAACATCCCCATACGCGAAGAAGGCGACTCGCTCGCCCGCTATTTCCTTCGTTTGGAGGAGATGAAAGAGAGCCTCAAGATTGTTCGGCAGTGCCTGGACCGACTGCCTGATGGTCCCATCCGTACCGACAATGCAAAGCTGGCGTACCCGTCGAAAGAGGAGGTCTATTATTCCATGGAAGGCATGATTCACGACTTCCTGTACACCGACGTCGGCATTGCGCCGCCGAAAGGTGCCCACTGTTACTCGGCGATCGAATCGCCCAAAGGCGAGCTGGGCTGGTATCTCGTATCCGATGGAACGGGCCATCCCTGGCGCGCTCGCGTCAAGGCGCCGTCCTTCGCCAACCTACAGGGACTCGAGTACATGATGGAAGGATCATTGGTGGCGGACACCGTGATTATGATTGGAAGCGTCGATCCGGTCATGGGCGAAGCAGACAAATAAGTGGACAATGGAGGGTGCTCCGTTCACGCGAGATCACCCTCTACCATTCACCCGCAAATAGAACGTATGTCCGATTTTATCAAACATCCCATCGTATCGCTTCCCGATCAGGACCCTGATCCGGTCTTCTCTGAAGCAGAGCTCACGTTTTCGGCGGAGGAGAAGAAGCTCATCGAGCGCTTCAAGGCGCAGTATCCTACGCCCGAAGGAGCCGTGATGAAGGCGCTCTGGCTGGCGCAAGAAAAGTTCGGTTTTCTGCCGCCGGAAGTCATCCAGCTCACGGCGGACGAGCTGAAGATTCCGTATTCGGTGGCCTACGGCGTGGCGACGTTCTACACGCAGTATTACAAGGAGAAAAAGGGCAAATACGTGCTCGACGTATGCACGTGCTTCAGCTGTCAGATGTGCGGTGGCTACGACATGCTGCATTACCTCGAGGAGAAGCTCGGCATCCATGAAGGAGAGACGACCGAAGACGGTCTTTTCTCGATCCAGCAGGTCGAGTGCCTGGGGGCATGCGGCTCCGCTCCGATGCTACAGGTAACCAACGGTCCCTACGTTCACAATCTGACTGGGGAAAAGCTCGATAACCTGATCGATAGCCTGAGAGACGGCAAGATGCCGCCTTTCGTATCGGTGACGCTGCCGCAAGACGAAGACGAAATGGACGGCAACCGCCGCACCGACGCCGGAGCTGTCGAAACGTACATAACGCCGCCGGTAGGGGAGGCGATGGAATAGCGCCTGACGTCTTCACGTTGTAGTACGAACGCTTACCATAATCGACGATATGCAACCATCTAACGGCGCCGGACGAACGAAGGCGGGCGACTGGCGCAACTATGAGCGCGTTCTGCTTCCGCCGATCCGCGACTTGCATAAGCTCGACGTTTACGAGAAGAACGGCGGGTACAAGGCCTTACGGAGCGTTCTCACCGAATCGAGGTGGGATCCCAAGAGCGTGACTGACGAGGTGAAGGCGAGCGGCCTCCGCGGGCGCGGCGGCGCCGGGTTTACGACGGGATTGAAGTGGAGCTTCATGCCGCCCGTCGATCCGGATCAGCCTCGGTACCTTGCCTGCAACGGCGATGAAAGTGAGCCGGGCACGTTCAAAGACCGGCAGCTCATGGAATACAACCCGCACCTCGTGTTCGAGGGGATCCTCATCGCCGCCTACGCCATGACGATCTCGACGACGTATCTCTACATCCGCGGAGAGTACGCCGACTGGATCAAACACATGGAGCGCGAGCTGGAGAAGCTCTACGCGAAGGGCTTTGTGGGCAAGAACATCATGGGCACGGATTTTTCGACGGAAATCGTAATCCATAAGGGCGCGGGCGCCTACATCTGCGGCGAGGAGACAAGCCTGCTCGAATCCGTCGAGGGCAAACGCGCCTATCCGCGCATCAAACCGCCGTTTCCGGCACAGAAGGGGCTCTGGGCCAGACCGACGACGGTAAATAACGTCGAGACGCTCGCCTGCGCGCCGCTGATCATCAACCGCGGCGCCGATTGGTTTGCCGGATTAGGACCGGAGAAACACCCCGGCCCTGTGCTTTACGGCCTGTCAGGTCACGTGAATCGGCCCGGTGTGTACGAATTCCCTACCGGTATGCTCATTACCGACCTCATCTACGAGGTCGGCCGCGGCGTGCGGGGCGGCAAGAAGATCAAAGCCCTCGTCCCGGGCGGCGCCTCGGTGCCGGTCCTGCGCGCCGACATGATAGAGGGCGTGACGATGGATGCCGAGTCTCTCCGTGAGGCCGGCTCCATGATGGGAACCGCGGGTATGCTGATCCTCGACGAGGACACCGACATGGTGAAATTTTTGCGCCGGGTCACGCATTTCTACCATCACGAAAGCTGCGGCCAGTGCACGCCGTGCCGAGAAGGCACCGGGTGGCTGGAAAATCTCGTAGCGCGTATCGACGAGGGGGACGGCAACCTTCGCGATCTCGATCTCCTTCTGGATCTTTGTGATCAGATGGAAGGACGAACGGTCTGTGCGCTGGCCGATGCCGCCGCGTGGCCCGTTCGCAACACGATCAAGCGGTTCCGAGACGAATTCGAAGCGAAATGCCGCAAAGGCGTCTTCGCGGCGGGCGCTGTCGCTTGACGAGGTGGTTCCATGCGCCCTACATAGCAGGACCGGATCCGTGAAAATCTTTTCTGCCCGGCACATAACGCTTCTGGCCGTCGCCGCCATCTCGGCCTGCGGTTCCGATGCCTCGAAATCGCTCGATCCCACGGCGACCTACGACGTGTACGGCGTGCGGTTCGAGCCCGGTGTCGCGGTGCCGGCACCTGCCGTTTTCGCCGAGCCGGAAATGTACGTCGGGCGAAAGGTGATCATCGAGGGCATGGCCTCCGGCGATTGTGCGGATCCGGCATGTCTGGCTATACTTACCTCCGGCGGTGGAGGACAGATCAGCGTATTGCTGTCTTCGGAAGAAGGCGCTGCGGCCGACGTGCCGGCCCATGTCGGGGGGCGGCGGATGGTCGTCAGCGGAACACTCGAAGGCGACGCGGCATCGTCGCAAACCACGCCCGAGAAGTCGCAGGCGCCGAACACGTCCGATCATCGCCTTCCCGCAACCTCCAATACGCTGCAAGCCGAAGCCGATTCGACGTTCCGTCTCTACGCCACAGGATTTATGATTGAAAAAGTTCGGCGCTAACGGCGTGACGCTGCGAGCGTTACGAGCCGTCCGGCAAGATCTTGACGAATACGTACCAACGAGCACATGCCTCAAGTTACCATAGACGATAAGGTCTACGAATTCGAAGCCCAGCCAAAGCTCCTCCAGTTTTGCCTGGATGCCGGAGTTGAGCTTCCGCATTTCTGCTACCATCCGGCACTTTCTGTTCCGGCCAACTGCAGGCAGTGCCTCGTACAGATCGGCACGCCTGTCAAGGACCGCGAGACGGGTGAGATCAAAAGGGATGAAAACGGCGATCCCGTGATTCAGTATTTCCCAAAGCTCATGACGAGCTGCTCAGTCGACGTCACCGACGGCATGGTCGTGAAAACGCACCGATCAAGCGCCCTCGTCCACCGCGCGCAGAAGGACAATCTCGAATTCCTCCTGATCAATCACCCGCTCGACTGCCCTATCTGCGATCAGGCGGGGCACTGTCCGCTCCAGATCCAGTCCTATAAATACGGTCCCGAAGGCTCGCGCTTTGAATTCCGCAAGGTCCACAAGCCCAAAAAGGTCGTCCTCGGGCCGCGCGTGATGCTGGATGCCGAACGCTGCATCAATTGCACCCGCTGCACCCGATTTACCGACGAAATCTCAAAGAGTCATCAGCTCACGATCATCGGACGCGGCGTCGAGAATTACCCGCTGACGCCGCCGGGACAGGTCCTCGACGAGCCGTATTCGATGAACGTGATCGACATTTGCCCGGTGGGAGCATTGACGTCCATTGACTTTCGATTTCGGGCACGCATCTGGGAGATGAGCGCGACGCCGTCGATCACCGTTACCAATGCGAAAGGATCGAACTGCGAATACTGGGTACGGGATAATCTCGTCCTACGTATAACGCCGCGCCAGAATCTTGACGTAAACGAATATTGGCTGCCGGATGAGGACCGGGAATCCTACGGTAGGTTCAATGATGATCGTCCGGAAGGTCCGCAGGTGCGCCGCGGCGGTACGCTGGAGCGCGTGACGTGGGAGGACGCCTACAGGGCCGCCGCCGAACGGCTCAGAGAGGTGGACGGTTCCGCGGTGCTCTTCTTCGGCTCGGCCCATGCGACCGTAGAAGACAATTATCTGCTCATGCGGCTTGCCGATGCGATGGGTGCCGATGCGCCTGTCTATATTCCGCACGTTCAGCCGGGCTCTGCCGACGGATGGCTGATCACCGACGACAAGACGCCCAATGCAAACGGCTGCGAGCGGCTCGGTATCCATCCCGTCGACGAAGCGCTCGTGCGCACGCGGCTGGAAGCCGGCGAGATCAAGGCGGTGTACGTGCTGGAGGACGATCCCGTCGCCTCCGGCCTCTTCGCCAGTGACGCTCTGCGCGATGCGATCGTGATCGTTCATCCCTACCACGAGACGAACGAAACGCTGGCGGTTGCGGACGTCTCACTGCCGTCGGCGATGGTGGTGGAAACGGTGGGCACGTACGTGAACGTTGACGGTCGCGCCCAGCGCGTGCGGCCGGCGAAAGCCATCCGCGGCGTCAATCGAACCCTGGTTATGGAGATGGGCAAAAGCCGTCAGGATGAGCACGGGACGCCTTTCGACCGCTGGCACAACGAATCTAACCGGATTGATTGCCGGCCGAGTTGGGAGATGCTGCCCGAAATTGCGAAACGGCTAGGCCACGATCTTCCCTCCGGCAGCCCGAAGCAGATTATGCAGCAGATCGCCGACTCGATGCCGGCGTTTGAAGGGGCTACCTATGAGGCCATGAGAGAATCAGGCGTGCAGCTCGTCGAGGTGGGCGAAACAGCCTGACCGATCCGCCTGAATGATGCCATCGTGGGCGAAAGCATTCAGGTTCGGAACCCCGACCGTGGACGGCGGATCGCACTAACGATCAACGTAACGAAACATGGACATCCCTCTCTACTGGACGGCGCTAATCGCCTTCATCATACTGAATCTGATGATGATTTCGGCATCTGCGCTCGTGTACGCCGAGCGGAAGGTCTCGGGCTACATTCAGCAGCGACCCGGCCCGAACCGCGTCGGACCGTTCGGCCTTCTCCAGCCCTTCGCCGATGTGGTGAAGCTGATCTTCAAGGAGGATATCCGGCCCATTGCCGCCAATCCGATCATCCATTCGATGGCGCCGGTGATCATGGTCGTTATTGCCATGACCGTTCCGGCCGTGATTCCGTTTGCGCGCGGCTTCGTGATCGCCGACGTGGCGCCGGGCGTGCTGGTTATCCTTGCGCTTACCTCGATCTCCGTCTACGGCATCACACTGGCGGGCTGGAGCTCTAACAGCAAGTACTCGCTCCTCGGCGGCTTGCGGTCCGCCGCCCAGATGATCTCCTATGAGCTGTCCATGGGCCTGGCCGTGGTGTCGGTCGTCCTGATCGCAGGCACCCTCAATCTCACGGCGATCGTGGACGATCAGAGCGGCGGTTTTGCCGTGTTGGGGTGGAACGTCTTTCGAAATCCCATTGGAGCCATCATCTTCATCGTGACGGCTTTTGCCGAGACGAACCGCGCGCCGTTCGACCTTCCCGAAGCCGAGCAAGAGCTGGTCGGCGGATACCACACCGAGTACAGCGGCATGAAGTTCGGCATGTTCTT
Source organism: uncultured Rhodothermales bacterium (assembly GCA_964487555.1). GTDB lineage: Bacteria > Bacteroidota > Rhodothermia > Rhodothermales > VXPQ01 > CAZART01. The sequence continues at coordinate 4,397 of CAZART010000051.1, read as the reverse complement.
TCTTGCCGAATACGTCAACTTCTGGGTCGCCTCATTCGTGATCGCCACGTTGTTCTTTGGCGGATACCTTATTCCCTTCGAGCCGCAGCTCCTTGGTGTGTTCCCCGCTCTCGAGGGGAGCATCCTTCTCGGCATTCTGCAGGTGTTCTCGCTGATGGCGAAGGTATCCTTCTTCGGCTTCCTCTTTATCTGGGTGCGCTGGACGTTCCCGCGATTCAAATACAACCAGCTGATGACGCTCGGCTGGAAGGTCCTGCTCCCGATCGCCCTCGTGAATACCGTCATCGTCGCGATCGGCGTCATCATCTTTCGATAGGCCGGCATGATCCTCTCACCCTCCGTCATAGCTTCCGACGTCGCGCGCCTCGAGGAGCAGGCTCGCGAGGCGCTGGACGCCGGCGCCGACTGGCTCCACGTCGACGTAATGGACGGGCGATTCGTGCCGAACATCACAGTCGGACCGCTCGTCGTCGAGGCACTGCGACCCCTCGCCGACGAGACCGGCGCCAGCCTCGACGTTCACCTGATGATCGAAGAGCCCGACCGCTACGTTCAAGATTTTGTGGATGCCGGGGCGGACGTGCTGACGGTGCACGTCGAAGCCTGTACGCATCTGCATCGCGTGATCGAACGGATTAAAGAGCTCGGCGTGATGGCCGGCGTCACGCTCAATCCGGCGACGCCGCTCTCGATGCTTCGAGAGATCCTTCCTGAGGTAGATCTCGTGCTGATCATGTCGGTGAATCCGGGTTTCAGCGGCCAGAGCTTCATTCCATCGTCTCTCGAGCGAATCCGGCGTCTGCGGAGTCTTCTTACCCAGTCGGCCTCGGGCGCACACCTGCAGGTCGACGGCGGCGTTGACGCGGACAACGTCTTAGAGGTTGTCGGCGCCGGCGCCAACGTCGTCGTCGCCGGCAACGCCGTATTCGGCGGGACGAGGACCATCGCTGAAAACGTGAGGGCGATTCGCGACGCACTGGTGCTCGAAGCCTAGCCTTATCGCCTATTTGGGCTGGAGATCGGCGATAGGCGATTGGGGATAGTCCGCTTGAAATTACGAATCATCTCCAATCACCCATCGCCTACCTCCCGCCAAATCCTCCACCCTATGCACGTCCAGGTATCCCTTCCCCTTCCCCTTCCCCTTCCCTTTACGTATGCGGTGCCGGAAGAACTACGCGCCCGTGCCGTCCGGGGGAGCCGCGCCCTCGTCCCATTCGGTTCGCGGCGGCTGACCGGCATCATCGTCGCCCACGTCGACGAGCCGGAAAACGTAGATCAGATCAAATCCGTCCTCGACATTCCGGATGACGTCCCGTCATTTACGGACGACCTGCTCGACCTGCTACGATGGATTTCGGACTACTACGTGTGCTCGGTCGGAGAGGTCGTCCGTGCCATGCTGCCGCCCGGTGCGTCGGGAAAGGAAGGGGGCGTCAGGGCGAAGATTGAGAAGCACATCCGCTTCGCTCCGTCGTTCAGGCACACCCGCGCAGCCGATGAACTTCGCGAGGCGCTTACAGGATCGAGACAAATCGCCGTCGTAGAGTCTCTGGCAGGCTTCCGCGCCGAGGGCGACCCCGAACCCCGCCAAGCCGATCTACTCGAGCGCGCAGGCGCCTCGCACTCTACCGTTCAGAGCCTGTTGAAGCGAGGGATCGTAGAGGCCGTCGAGAAAGAAGTCTTGCGCACTCCGTATGAAGAGGGGCCGCCGACGCCGCCGATGGCGGTCGAGCTTCATGCGGGCCAGGCGGCGGCGCTCAGGTGCATTTGCGATGCCGTCGAGACCGACGAATTCCACGCGTTTCTGCTCCACGGCGTTACCGGCAGCGGAAAGACGCAGGTATACATCGAGGCGCTGAAGCGTGTCCTCGATCGCGGCAAGACAGGCATCATCCTGGTCCCTGAGATTGCGCTCACCCCGCAGACCGTCAGCCGATTTCGTGCGCACTTCGGCGATCGGATCGCCGTCTTTCATTCTCGTATGAGCCAGGGGGAGCGCTTCGACGCATGGCGGGCCCTTCGTGACGGCCGCTTCGACGTCGTCATAGGGCCGCGGTCGGCCGTACTCGTGCCGCTGACCAACATCGGTCTCATCGTCGTCGACGAAGAGCACGAATCTTCGTACAAGCAGCAGGATCCCGCGCCGCGCTACCACGCCCGAGACGTGGCGGTGATGCGTGCCCACATGAACGGCGCGGTCTGCGTGCTGGGATCCGCTACGCCGAGCCTCGAAAGCTATCTCAATGCGCAATTGGGAAAATACACGCTGCTGAGCATGCCCGAGCGGGTGCCTCTGCCTGAGGGTGAAGCCGTGACCCTGCCGAAGGTTCGGATTACGGATCTTCGCGTCGAACGCAATCAGCAGAGATTGCACGGCGTCTTCTCCAGCACCCTGATCGAGGCCATCGGTGCGCGCCTCGACCGCGAGGAACAGGTCATCCTCCTCCAGAACCGCCGCGGTTATGCGCCGCTTCTCCAGTGCGAGGACTGCGGATGGATGCCCGAATGTCCCGACTGCTCCGTCTCAATGACGGCGCACAAGAGTCGTCGGCATCTCCGCTGCCACTATTGCGGGCGGACGGCGCGAGTGCCGAGCACCTGTCCGGGATGTGGTCATGAGGAATCTCTCGACATGCTCGGATCCGGCACGCAGCGCGTTGAGGAGGAGCTGCAGGAGCATCTCCCCGCGGTGCGTATCATCAGGATGGATCTCGACACCACCACCGGGAAGAACGCACACGAGCTGCTGCTGGGGCGGTTCGGTGACCGGAAAGCCGACATCCTTCTAGGTACCCAGATGGTGGCTAAGGGGCTGGATTTCGGGAACGTCACCCTCGTCGGTGTGATCAACGCGGACGTCGGCGCGATGCTGCCGGATTTTCGCTCCGAAGAACGCACGTTCCAGCTGCTCTCACAGGTATCCGGACGGGCCGGCCGCGCTTCCTTGCCCGGTGAGGTGATCATCCAGACCCGAAATCCGGACCGACCGATTATTCGCTACGCACGTGATCATGATTACGGGACCTTTGCGAGCGTCGCACTCGCGGAGCGGCGGGAGCTGGGCTATCCACCTTTTGGGCGCATGGCGGCCGCCGAGTTCAAGGGACCGCACGAAGGGAAAGTCGCGGATCTGGCCCGCGATTGGACGTCGGTGCTGCGAGAAAACGTGTCCGACTCTGAGGTGCTTGGCCCTGAGCCCGCCTTCATCAGCCGCGTCAAGAAACTGTACCGTTACCACACGATCATCAAGGCGCGCCGGCACGATGTGCTGCAGGACGTCTTACGATCCACTCAGGCCGCCTTTCGAAATGTGCCGTCGGGCTTCCGGGTCAACATCGACGTAGATCCTGTGGGCTTGTTCTGAAAGGAGCAGCGCTGAAGCCGACCATCCGTTCCGGAATGTCGGATGGGCTGCTCGCGTCGAGAAACCGAACAGCCGTCGTCGAAAACGACCGTTGCATTAGATGGCGCCGGCCACCTTCACGGGCTTTGGAGGTGCTTTCTTGGTATTTCCTCCCATCGTTCCGTCTCAGTTCGCGACCCGAGAATCGAACCGATCAGACCGGACCCGATCATCGCGAACGGCACAACTATGGCGACGCCTGCACTCCCGCCGCCGAGATCTGCGCTCGGGTCGGTTTCTTGACCAACTACCGCCACAACGCCCAACACCAAACCCACGCCTGCCCCTATGACAGCTCCGCGACGTGCATTGCTGTGGCGGCCTCGACTCTCCTCAAGCCTGATAATAGAAGCTATCGGCACCACTCGCTCTTCGCCATGGTTGACTACGCCAATAGAATCCGCTCTTAGCCACATGGCGACACCGACATATTGCTGCATTCCGGCGACTCTGGTCACTGTCGTGATTCGAATGCGACGATCGAGAATGGAGAAGTCCTGCGCCGAAGCAGGCATCGCTGCGAGGGCAGCGAATAGGGCAGCGAGACAGCGTAGAAACAATCCCGTGTATCCCGACGCACGGTACATTCGCACTTCCCGGTTCGAGGAGGTCGCCGTGAAGAAACCCCGGCCACGGAAATACTTACATCCGAGGGCGCTCGACCGGTCGGCGAGTCGCCGTAAACAAGGTAAGATCCCTTTGTGACGAAAGATACGGTCCGTTAAGAATGTAACTCTAAGAGGCTAGCTTACTGAACGGGGAGCTAGGGAAACACGACACGTTCGGCAAGGACGGATAGCGGCCTATGCGCTAGCGGGTACGCTCGAAATCAATCGGGAAGCGTAAATAGGAAGGTGACGGTCGAGATTCGCGTCCGATATTGGTTGGTCTGCGGCGCTCGCTGGAACCTTGCTCAGGAGCCCTCGTAGGGGATCGACAGGGGCAAGTCCCGTACGGCCAGCTCCCTCTGAACTCCGTCAGGGCCGGAAGG
>CAZART010000050.1:1728-35569 GCA_964487555.1 uncultured Rhodothermales bacterium | reverse complement strand
GAGCATGAGCAGGCAGATGAAAAATGCGGACGCGCGGTGCATCATGGGAATGCGATGGAAAATAGGTGCGGCCAAAGCGTCTACCGGATGATCACAAGCTTTTTGATGATGCGGCCACCGGTCTCCAGGTCCGTGAAGACGACGAAGTAAATTCCACTGGCAACGAGCTGGCGAGCCGACGTCGTGTGGTCCCAGAATGCGTCGCCGCTGCCGTCTGTATGCACGATGGTGTCGACGAGCTCACCGAGCTCGGTGTAAATTTCGATGCGCGCCTCGCCCGGTATGTTGAGAAAACCAAGCTTGTCGGTTTGATCCGGCCAGCGTACGTCCGAAGACGAGCCGAGATTGAACGGATTTGGCACAATGCGAATGGCTTTCAGATTCTCACCCGGCTCGCGTTTGAGGTTCGCCGCCTCGTAGGTCTGGGTAGCATAGCGGCTGCTTCGCAGCGGGACGCCGGTCGGTGTGCGGCCTGTAGGGTCCGAATTTCCTTCCTTTACTGCGACGACATAGTAGAAATAATCGATGCCGCGGATGGGCGACGTGTCGTTGTACTCATTCTCTGTGGGGCCCACCGTCGCAATGAGCGTGTAGGTGCTATCGAAGGCATTGGAAGCGCGGTAGATTTCAAACGCATCGGGCGTGGGCTCGCCGGCGGGATATTCCCATGCCAGATTGATCCGGTCGCCGCCTGAGTTGACATTCAGGACGCTTGGTGGAGCAGGGGCCTCGGGGATGTCGTACCCGGATTCGAAGTTGGCGATCGCCCGCAGAAAACTCTGGTAAAGCGAATCTCGGCTGGTCATCACCCATTCGTTCTTGGTCATACTGTGGACCTGCCCATCCACCTCGTATTCGATACGTTCGTTGTCGTCTGCATCGGAGAGCATATACTGTCGTCCGATAGCATTGGCCGCATCACGGCTCAACCCGGAGACGGATTCGGCGATGACGATCCGGACGCTCTCGCCGGGAGCGAGTGTATACGGCCCGTATCCGGTGCCGGCGGAGAAGCCGCCGGGCGTTCCCATCGAGGGATCAGCCGACGGATTGATCCAGCCCGCCATTCCGGATGGCTCGACCTCATAGGCATGAGACGGCGTTCTTCGGCCGGCGCTCATGAGCCCGTATTCGTTCTCCATTTTCGTCGGATTAAACGCGTCGTTCTGCGATTGAAGCGGCTCGTCGGAGCCGAACCAGTTCATAGTGAACGGCTGGTTGAAATCGTCGGAGGGATCGGATGCCGACGCATCGGCGTGCAGCGTTACCGCTCCGACGAACTGATACGCACCGAGCCGCCCGAGCGTGTCGGCACTCGAGATGTAAGTCGTCGGAACGGCCTCGGGTAAGATTGGCCCTCCGATATTATTGTAGGAGACGCCCCGGTTCGGAAAAAACCCGTGCCAGGCATACTGGGCGCGAACCGGCTCTCCCGGATCGGGAAGATTATCCTGGTCACCGTCGCCCCAGGTATCGATCATGGTGTTGATGCCCCAGCCGCTGGCGTTGCCGATCACGTATCGCGTTTCGCGAGCCACCGACCAGCGCCATTGGTTGAAGAAAATGACGTCTGTAAGGGTCTGGCCGGGTAGCTCTATGTCGGCGTCGGCGTCCGTATTACCGGTATTCGTCAGCGTGTATTCGATGATGTGGTAGTTATCGTGAAATTCCTGGCCGAACTGAAGTATGCGACGCTCCATGGTCAGACCAAGTAAGGTATTCACCTCATTGATGATCATCCGGTCGGCAGGGATCGTCGGATCGACCCGGTCGTTCGCCATGGGCGTCAGACTCTCGGAGAGAAATCCGTCGACGAACACGTCGGTCGGTGTCAGTTTACTCACCATTTCGAACCGGACGGGGAAGAATTCATTCGTGCCTGTCACACGAGGACCGGCATGCACCACACGTAAGCCCCAGTTCTGTCCCGTCTCGTCGGTGACGTCGCGGGCACCGATCCACAGCCCTTTCCATGCCTGCGTATCGGTGAACTGGTAAATGCCCGGCCAGCGTGCACCGTCCTGCTGGTTTCCGAGGAATCCGCCCGATTCGATCTCGGAGCCGACCTCGGAAAACCAATTATGCAGCGATCCGGCTGAGAGCCATTTTTTCGCGAATTGGGCATGCGCTGTCTGGTGCGGGCCGGAAAAACCGACCAGCAAGGCAGCGGGCAAGAGCATGATGAGTGCTTTTCGAAGCATTCTACGATTGAGGACTCGTCGGCAAATAGTGGAGGCGTTTGGAGAAGCACGTAGCTTGACGGCTGCTGCTAGAGATGCAGTCGAAATCCGAAAAAGACGTTGCGGGGATTCAGAAACGTTAGAAAGCTCTGGTTGGGCATGTCGATGTAAGCCCTTTTGTCGAGCACCTCGTTCACGCGGCTCATGTCGGCCGGTTTCCAGCTGCCGTCCTCGAATACGATCCATTCCCCCTCGTTCGCGTCGAAATAAATCACGTCGGGATTGGGTGACCGGGTTTCGGTTCTGGAGGCAATCCTGGTCATTGGCTGGAAAGGTACGTCGAAGTCTCTGTAGATGCCGATTCGGTCGTCGCCCGGGATGTTGTTGTAGTGCTCAGATTCCGGCAAATGAAGCGATCTCAGGTATGCATTCCGGTCATTCCCATCCACGAATCCTGCAAACGATAGACGCCGGGTATTGAGGGCGTTGAACATGTCCATAAAGAACTGCGCGCGGGCATTGCCTACGCGAAAATTCTTCGTGAGCCGCAGGTCCAGATTCCAGGAATCGACCCGATCCACGTTGTTGCGGACACCGGGAACCGCGCCGCCGCCCGTCCACGTGAACTTGCCCCCATCACTCCAGAAAGCGAGGAAACTCAGCCGCCAATCGGCGAACGGCCGGATGCCGGCGATCCTTGGACCGAAATTTTCGGGCGCGGTGAGGTGGATGTTGGCGCGTGCATACGGCCGGGGCACCGGCTGCGAAAAGGCCGCGCGCCGCACCGCATCATCCTGCTCGAACTGCCGCTGGACGGTTTGATTCTCGCTGATGCGATTGAATCCGAACCATCCAAACGAATCGACCATGTAAGTGTAATTTACGAAGCCGCGAAGCCAGCGGCCGCTGGTCCGCTTCACGGTCAGCTCGAAGCCACGGACGTCTTGATACCGGTCCGGACGGGAAATGGAATACTCGGTCTGACCGTCCCGGCTGCTGAACGTGACGAGACTTGGTTCATTCGAGGTGTCCCGATAGTATCCGGCCACACGAACGAGAAACTGATCCAGAATGGAATGCTCGTATCCCAGCTCGTACGCACGCGTTTTCGGCAACGGATTGTTGGGATCTCCCACACGGGCGACCTGTCCCGTTTGCGAGAATTCACGGAATAAGAAGATGTCGTTCGGATTGGGCAGCGAGCGGAAATGGCCGTAGTTGAAGTAGAGCTTGCTGAAGTCGGTGACCGGAAAGGACACGCCAAGCCGCGGGCTGAGCGTCAGGATATGATCCGTCGGTTCTTGCGCGAGCAGGGTATCTCGGCCATTCGCCGCGGCGGCGGAGAACGCATTCGTGAAGGGCTCGAAGTCGAACCATTCGCCCCCTGCGTTGAAGTAGTCGAGACGCAGGCCCACGTTCGCGATCATGCCTTTGAACTCGAGCTTGCCCTGCCCGTAGGCGGCGCCTCGGACCGGCTCACGATCCCACTGCTGCTGGTAATTGCTGCTCGGCAAGAATTCGTCGAACGTCCCGGAATTCTCGCGACTGCTCGTCAGATTGTATTCGAAGCCCGACTTCACCTGAAGATAGCGATTGAGCTGGCTGGTCAAATCACCCTTCAGGTTGTATACGGCGACTCGGCTGGTGTCTCTGGCATTGCTCATCCCGACCCCCATGCGCATTCCGGCTACGCCGAAGCTGGGCTCCGGCGAGAATCCGAACGGACCCTCGTCAAAAGCGACTCCGCCGATAACGACGGCCTCCGTCGTATCCCGAAGGCGGCCGGGATTCGTGTCGTAGGACGACGCGAAGCGGGTAAATCGGACCTCATAGAACGTATCCTGACCAAGAGCGTGGGTGAACCTCGCGCCCAACATGTTTCGTGCAATCCTGCTCGGCGCCCAGTAGTCGGTGGCGAAGATGCGGGTATCGATGAAGCTGACTAGAGACATATCGAACGCGATTTCGCCGGCGGAATTGAAGAGTCCAGGCGATCCCACACGGCTCGATGCGGTGCCCTTCGTTTCCGCCAGCATGCCTTCCAGGCTGAGCTTCATGCCGGGTCGCACGTCCGAAGTGAGCTTGATATGCCCCACGTTCTCGCTGAACCGGTCCTCTGAGAGCGGAATGAGATACATAGACTCGTTGCGTCGATACGACGCATAAAAGCGCGCATCGCCGAGTGCCCGGCTAATTCCGGGGAGCGGCCCGCCGATGCCGGCGTCGACCGTGTAGTCCGGCTCCGTGATCTCGAGTTGCCGCCGGTGTTGCCACAGGAAGGCCTGCTGCAGCGCTGCCGGCGACATGTCGTTGGAAGGATCATCATCGCTCAAAAGATCTTCCGAGAGTGCGATCCAGCCTTCAAATTCGGGATACTGAGCCTGCGTAGCCTCGTCCCAGGCGCCGTTTCTCGTACCGGTAAACGCCACATCGTCGTCTACGTACGGCCGGATCCAATACGAATTCGGGTGATTGGCCGGAGGGCCGAAATGCTTCTGCGAAGGCGGAGCGTAGCGTCCGACGAAATCGGCATTATATCGGCTTCGCGAACCTTCCTTCGTCACGACATTGATCACACCCGAGCGGACATTGCCGTACTCCGCATTGAACCCGCCTGTCTGGACATGAACTTCCTCGACCGCTACGATGGGGACGCCCATGAAAGGAACGTTGTTGCGCTCGTCACGGAACGAGAGGCCGTTGACGGTAACGCTGAGTTCATCGGCGCTGCCGGCGCGGATGATGGGTCCGTCGTCACCGAAAAGGATGCCTGCCTCTAGCGTGATAGCGCTCGTAAGGCTGGATACGGGGACCTGTTCGATATCCTCCGTCGAGATGTTTGCCACGCTGGCCGAGACGTCAGGCTGCACCGCGGGACGTTCGGCGGTGACGACGATTTCTTCCCCCTCGGCAATTTGCTCGCGCATCTCGATGTCGACCGTCGTCGTCTGATCGATGTTTACGCGCACGTCCTCGACGATTTGCGTGGCGAAACCGATGAAGGAAGCCCGGAGCGTATAGGTCCCTGGCGACACATTCAGAATGGTAAAGTAGCCGTCTTCATCGGTTACGGCGCCCTGCGTCGTGCCCTCGATGAGTATGTTGACACCGACGAGCGTTTCGCCCGTCTCCACCTCGGCGATGGTGCCCGCGATCTTCCCGCTCTGGGCCAAAGCCGGTGCTGCACCAACAAACAGTGCCGCCGTGAGAATAATAAGGCATGAGGTACGTATCAATGACATGATTGCCTAGAGACGCTGTGGGAAGCTGTGCGTAGAATCAATATCCGACGAGCCGGTCGGCCGCGAAGATGCGAAGATGTGATCTTGTACCGCCGGTCGTAAATAGACGTATCGTTGATCCGTAGAGAGAGAGAGAGAGCGATTCGCGCCCTACTTTCATCTCTGCGACGAGGGAAGGACGCCTGGGAAGAAATTAAGTAACATCTTGCGGCATCAAAGCGCAAGACAATATTTGTGCACTTTGCGCGGCTGTCGGATCGGTTACATCTTCATACCATTTCCCGCTCTGCACGACGCTTGTCTCGACATTGACGGTCGACACGATTGGAGCGGCTGAGACGCACGCCTGTCCCAACCGGATGCGTCCTGAAAATGCCGGATTCAGTCTGTCCGATCACGTATTATCTGAGGCACGCGACTAGGTAATCTGAGACAGGCGACTAATCTGAGGCGGACGACTAATCTGAGGCGGGCGACTAATCTGAGGCAGGCGACTAATCTGAGGCGGGCGACTAATCTAAGGCACGCGACGACTGCAAAGACATCACGGTCGCGTCGAAATGCTCGATTCAGCTCGATTGAGGAGGTTATGGAATCATATCTTCAGACATGGCTTCAGCCGGGCCGTGAGCTGTGAGCGCGACGAAGGGAAAGAAACGCATCTGGTACCACGAGGTGAGCCTCGAGGATCTTCGGGGCCTCGTACCCGGCAACATGCTCGATCACGTGGGTATCGTTTTTACCGACATCGGCGATGACTATCTATGTGGATTGATGCCGGTAGATCATCGCACCCTACAACCCTACGGGATTCTGCATGGCGGCGCGTCGGTGGTGCTTGCCGAGACGCTGGCCAGCGTGGCGGCTAATCTTCGCGTCGATCCGGCGTCATCCACGTGTGTCGGCCTGGATCTTTCCTCCAACCACCTCCGGCAGGTCACCGAGGGCATCGTGACGGGGACGGCACGGCCGATTCATCTCGGCAGGCGCACGCAGGTCTGGGATGTGGCTATTACCAACGAGATGGGACAACTCGTCAATACGACGCGGATCACCCTCCTCGTGCTCGATCGCCCGCAGCACGATGGCCGATAATTTTCAGGGCTCTTCCCTCGGAACGGAGCGGTAGATCCAGATGTACGGGGCGCGGGTCGAGGCGATCGGCTCGACCCGCGTTAGAGCTCCCGGAGATCGGCTCGAACGGCGAGTTCCTAGAACTTCCCCGGAGATCGGCTCGAACGGCGAGTTAGAGCTCCCGGAGGTAGATATCCCCGTGAGAGGTCCGAGCCACCATCTTCGGGCCGCCGCCGCTGACGCGGCCCTGGGCACGTTTGTCCTTGAGGGTCCCGACAAAGCCGTGCCCGGCTGAGATCTCAATCTCATTGGCGGAAAAGTCGACGTCCGCTGCCGCGCCGGCCGGTGCAGCGATTTCGATGTCTCCGTGGCTGTTCGAAAATTCGCCGCCGTTCAGCTTCGCAAACGAGATCTCGACGTCGCTGTGCGATCCGGATACTCGGGCGTAGCCCTCCGCGCGATCGATTTCGATGTCCCCGTGCTGCACGCCGACGTCGAACTCGGCGGCCATGAGCGATGACACCGAGACGTCGCCATGCGCCGCGCGGATTTTTACCTTTTCGCTCATTAATCGGCCGGCATCGAAATCGCCGTGAGCCACGTCGATGTCGAGCGACGTTCCCGTCAAAGAGGCGGCGGAAAGGTCGCCGTGGGCCAGTCGAAAGTTGAGATGTCCGTCCAGTCGATCGATCTCGACATCTCCATGGGCGACCTCGACGCGGGCGTCGAATTGTTCGGGAACGCTCACTATGACGTCGATGTCACCACCACCGCGGTTCCAGCTTCCACGGGGATTGGTCGTAACCGAGACGGACGTCCCTTTTTTCTCCACCGAAAAATTCAAGTGTTCGAAGAAACGCCGTGCACGCTCACCCGCGACGATGACCTGTACGCCCGCCTGGCCGGCAGGCCCCGTCCGTATGGAAACGTCGCTGTGTCCGACGTCTATCATTAGGTCGTCGCCCTCCGAGACTTTAAACTTCTCGTCGATGACAATGTCCTTTTGAGCCGCATCGGGCGCATCTTCAAACGAAGAGAAGTGGACGGGAAAAGCGTTTACGTGGAAAGGCGGTGCGACGTCGCTCGCTTTTATGATCACAAACAGGAGAACCGCGGCAGCGGCGACGTAACAGAGTCGATGGCACATGGCAGTGGTCCGATAAGGGTGACGCGGTGACGTGGGGATCCGATAAGGGGATCCCGTACGGCGCATTGGACGTAGGGACGCCCCTTGCAGAAAGACTACGAAGGCCCAAGGCGCAAAGTTACACCGGCGACGATAAGCGACGCCACAACCCGACGGAACGAAATCGCGTAATGATTCTAGCGCCGGATTTCTACGATAGGCCCACCCTCGACGTGGCGCGCGACCTGATCGGCAAAGTGCTCGTGCGCGAGCTGCCCGACGGCCGGCAGCTAAAGGGCCGTGTCGTCGAGACGGAGGCGTACACACAGGACGATCCGTCTTTCCACGGATGGGGAATCGTGGACCGCGCGACGGGCCTTATCAAGCCTGACGGCCGCGGCTACGATCTCTTCGGAAAGCCTGGAACGGCCTACGTATACCTTATATATGCACGGTACTGGCTCCTCAACGTTGTAACGGAGCGCGAAGGCGTCGGCGGTGCCGTCCTTTTTCGCGCCGTGGAGCCGCTGGAGGGGCAGAGCAGCATGTTCGAGCGCCGCGATGCGGCCGAACACGACGTCGATCTGGCCAACGGCCCCGGCAAGTTGACGCAGGCCTTCGACATCGACAAAAGCTTCCATAACAGCACGATGACGGCGCCACCGCTCTACGTGACCGAGTCGGAAGATGCGATCGATTGCACGATCCGCACGTCCTGCCGCATAGGAATTACCCGCGGCATCGACCTGCCGTGGCGATTCTTCATGTCGGAGAATCCGTACGTTTCGCCGGGCGTTCCCAGCGACGTCGCAGCCGCTCGCCGCCGTAGAAACAGCTTCAACATTTGATCGTTGCCGCCCTCCGCCGTAGAAACGGCTTCAGCGTATGATCGTCGCCGTCCTCCGCACCGAGCCGGCGCGCACCTATTTTGAATCTGATGAGTGACATCAAAACATCCGAACAAATCCGATACGAGTTTCTTCGCTTCTTCGAAGAGCGCGGACACGAGATCGTGCCTAGCGATTCGCTGGTGCCGCAAAACGATCCGACGCTGCTCTTCACGAACGCGGGGATGAACCAGTTCAAGGACGTCTTCCTGGGCTCCGGCGATCGGCCCTACAAGCGTGCCGTCGATACCCAGAAGTGCCTGCGCGTATCGGGCAAACACAACGATCTCGAGGAGGTGGGCCTCGACACGTATCACCACACCTTCTTCGAAATGCTGGGCAACTGGAGCTTCGGCGACTACTTCAAGCGCGAGGCGATCCGGTGGGCCTGGGAACTCATGGTCGGTCAGTGGGGGCTGGATGGCGATCGCCTCTACGCGACGGTGCACGAAGGGGACGAAAAGCTCGGTCTTAAGGCGGACAACGAGGCCTTCGCCCTCTGGAAAAGTGAATCGGCGATCCATCCGGATCACGTCCTCTTCGGAAGTTCGAAGGATAATTTTTGGATGATGGGCGACACCGGCCCCTGCGGGCCCTGCTCCGAGATCCACATCGACCTGCGTCCGGATGAAGAGCGCGCCGCAGTCCCGGGTAGAGAGCTCGTCAACGCGGACCATCCACAGGTGATGGAGCTCTGGAACCTTGTTTTCATCCAGTACAATGCCCAGCCTGACGGCACGCTCGATCCGCTGACGGCCAGACACGTCGATACGGGCATGGGCTTCGAGCGCCTGGTCGCCGTCTTGCAGCGCAAGAGCAGCAATTACGACACCGACCTCTTTCAGCCGCTCCTGCAGACCGTCGCGGAGCTGTCGCCGCGGGCCGAAATCCGCGGCTACGACGACGTCGATTTCGACGACCAGCGCGAGCGCGAGCGATGCCGGATCGCGATGCGCGTGATCGGCGATCACATCCGCACCATCGCTTTCGCCGTCGGCGACGGCGTAACGCCCGGAAACGTGGGACGCGCGTACGTTATCCGGCGGATCCTTCGCCGCGCCGTACGTTTCGGCTATCAGACCCTCGGCATGCGCGAGCCGTTCATGCACCGCCTCGTCGAGCCGCTGCAGCGCAAAATGGGCGACACGTTCCCCGAGCTCCGCAAGCGGCAGGAATATATCGAGCGCGTCATCAAGTCCGAGGAGGAGAACTTCCTTCAGACGCTCGGTACGGGGATCGGCTTTTTCGAGCGCGTGATTCCCTACGTCGAGGAAATCGCCGCCCGCGAGGAGCAGGATGATCGCAGCGATGATCTCGACGAGGTGCTCGAGCGGCTTCGCGCGGACCGGCAGTCGATGGATCTCCTCGAGAAGGCGTACGACGTCGGCGACCGTGAGGACATCCTCGACGCATTTACCGAGGCGGCTTCGCGGCAGGAGATTCCCGGCGAGGTCGCCTTCCTCCTGCACGACACGCACGGCTTCCCGGTCGACCTGACCCAGCTCATGGCGCGCGAACAAGGCCTCGGCGTCGACATGGAGCGCTACGAAGTCCTCATGCAGGAGCAGAAGAGCCGTGCACGAGCGGCCGGTAGCTTCAAGGTCGATCAAAGCCGTGCGGATGAGTGGCAGGTCGTAAGCGAGGGAGACGATTCCGAATTCGTGGGATATGAAACGGTCGAGGCTGAGGGCGCGCTCGTGCGCTCCGTCCGGGCATCAGGCCGCGATGGGGATGAGCGCTACGAAATCGTCCTGGACCACACGCCGTTCTATGCCGAAAGCGGCGGCCAGGTGGGCGATACGGGTATTCTCGAAATCGGCGACGAGCGGATCGACGTCCTGGACACGCAGAAGCAGCAGCACCGCATCATCCATTACGTGGATCGCCTGCCGGCGGAGCTCGATGCGCCCGTGCGCGCGGTCGTTCAGTCCGACCGCCGATTGCGCATTATGAAACACCATACGGCGACGCACCTCCTGCATGCGGCGCTTCGCGAAATGCTGGGCCCGCACGTGCAGCAGAAAGGCTCGCTGGTCGCGCCGGACCGGCTGCGATTCGATTTCAGCCACTACGAGCGGCTGAAGCCGGAGGAGCTGCACACGATCCAGGCCCGGGTCAACGAGGTGATCCAGCGAAATATTTTGAAGCAGGAAGAGCGCGATGTGCCCGCCGACGAAGCGATGTCGCGCGGTGCGATGGCGCTCTTCGGCGAGAAATACGGTGATCGCGTTCGCGTCATCACGTTCGATCCGGAGTACTCCGTCGAGCTGTGCGGTGGTACGCACGTCGAGGCGACCGGCGAGATCGGTCTCTTTCAGTTCCTCTCGGAAGGATCGATCGCGGCGGGCGTGCGGCGCGTGGAGGCCGTAGCCGGTCAGGATGCGCTGAACCTCGTCGATCAGGAAATCGGTGAGCTGGACCTCATTCGCTCGCAGTTCAAGGCACTCCAGCGTCCGGTCTCCGAGGAGGTGCAGGAGCTGCTCGAGGAGAACAAAACGCTGCGAAAGGCACTCGAGGAGCAGAAGCAGAAAATTCTGGCCTCCGAGCTCGAGGCGTTCATCGGATCGGCGCAGCAGGTCGACGGCGTGAAACTCGTCACCGGACGCGTAGAGCCCACGTCGATGGACATGCTGCACACGCTCGGGCAGTCCCTGCGCGATCGCCTCGGCGAAGGCGCCGTCGGCGTTCTGGGGACGGTCGATCCGGAAGGGGAGAAGGTCTACATGGTTGCGGGCGTCTCTGACGACGTGATTCGGCGCGGCGTAAAGGCGGGTGACCTCGTGGGACGGCTGGCACGGATGGTCGGCGGCGGCGGCGGCGGCCGCCCGACGATCGCCACGGCAGGCGGCCGGCAGCCGGAAAAAATAAATGACGCCCTGAAGGCGGCCGAAACCGTGCTGCGCGACATGCTGGCGGGTTAGGGTCGGCGCCGGCCTCACTGGACGCAGCGAACGATCAGCAGCCGGCCCGGGCAGATGACCACGACGGCGGGGCCCAATACGCCGGCGGATGCCCCGGCGGACAGGACCCGTACGTGTTGGCCGACGTTCGCAAGCACGGGCCTATATGGGGCGCATCCACCTGTATGGGGCGCATCCACCTGTATGGGGCGCATCCACCTGTATGGGGCACATGCACCTGTATGGGGCGCATGCATAGGAGGACGACGAGGCCCTCTGCGTGGTCGTAAAAGACGCAGCAAAATCGCTGTTTTGTATTACGTTTTCAGATCGTAGCACCGCGACCGGGGGGTAACACCGCCTGCAGAGAAGACCTATGAGGCGGCGGAAAATGCTGCAATGCGGCCGGCAACGGTGAGAAGTAATACCGGATCGACGAACAGCCCCTGCGGAGCGCCGTCTCCAGCGCTTCGGTATTACGAATGAAGCCGGTGTTACTCCGATCGAGCGGTGCTACGTTTGCAAAACAGGGGTACAAAAGCCTACATCTTCGCAGACCGAAAGTAGCATCCCAAACCCACCCATTTGAATCCCCGAAACGCTGGGCCCATGGCGGGTTCGAAATGTGCACGGTCGAAGCGGCGCGCATCCATAGAACACCACAGGCAGGCGCGTTGGAGGACGTACGTGCTCGCGGCGCGCATCCGTAGAACACCACAGGCGGACGCGTCGGAGGGAGTAGGTGCTGTGAATTCGGATCGCTTGAGAGGGTGTCGTCTCGATAGACGAGCCGTGGCGGCCTGGTCCCGACTTGATGCGGCCGCGGTCGAGTCTCTATATTCGCAGCCTGCACCGCCAGTCGACCCGTTGCACAAATCTATCCGGGGCGCGGGTATTTCCTCGTTTGATGCGTCGATTCCACCTTTCATTCAACCACCTCACAACCATGCGATTGGGGCCGGTATTCGTCATTGCGTTTCTGTATTTCGTGATCGGGCCAGATGAGTCGAATGCGCAGAATCTGGGCGCCTCCGCACGGGTGGGTACCGGAGGGATCGGCGTAGGGCTCGCTACGCAGCTCGTGCGAACGCTTAATGGGCGCGTCGACGTGAGCTACTTCACGTATTCCTTCAGCGGAGAGGAGGAGCTCGATCGCACGCTGGTCGAATACGAGGGCGAGGGCACCCTGTTTTTGGTGTCTGCTGTGGCGGACTGGCATCCTTTCAAGGGCAGTTTCCGGATCAGCGGCGGCGCCATGTACAACGGGATTGAGGGTCGCGGGAACGCCGTGCCGGTCGAGGAGGTCGAGGTTGGTCAAAACTCGTATTCGCCCGAAGAGGTCGGCGACCTCGACGTCGACGTGAGTTTCGGGTCGAAGCTCGCGCCCTACCTGGGACTCGGCTACGGCAACGCGGTCACGCGAACGTTCGGCTTTTTATTTGACGTCGGCGTGATTTATGCTGGAGCACCGGACGTAAACGTGAATGCGAGCGGAATGCTGAGTCCGACCGAGTCGGAGGCGTCTCAGATCGAACAGAACCTGGAATGGGTTCAATGGTACCCGGTCGTCTCGCTGGGATTCAACATCCGCCTGAACTAGGCGCATTCGTCTCATTCGGCCTTCCCCTGCGCTGTCACGATTCCCTCTGTCGATATGAAGATCAAGAATAGACGTGCACTCGTATGCACCTGTGTACTCGTTTTGTTGGGCGCGTCAGCCTGTGAAGTCACGAATCCGCTCGAGGGCGTCGAACTTATCGTAGACGTAGATGACGCCAACGTCGCGCTCGGAAGCGAGGGCGTCGCGGTAACGTTCCTGGATGGACAGACCGTTGCGTCGACGGCGTCCATCCAAAATGAGCTGGACGTCGACGCCGTGGAGCTGAACGAAATCAAACTGGAGCCCTCCTTTTTTACATTCGCAGAGGGAGGAGCCGCGAAGCGTGTCTTGCTTCAAGAGTCGGGGACCCTCACGCTCGTCATTTCCATGGGATTACCGCCTAACGGGCCTCTCTATCCATTGCCGCCGGTCACCGTGACGATAGAAGACAACGTGGTTACGGACGTTCAGCCTCGCAGCATCTCTCTTCTGGGCGGTTCCTATGACCTCGCTTCGATCGAAGAATTGATTGAGAGCCTTCCCGCGGACGAGAGGCCGAATATGGCGGATCTGAGTGCTCTCACTTTGGACGAAACGAAGGAGGCCGTGGAAGGTGCACTTGGAAATGCGTCGGGTTTTCTGTTCTCCATCCTCATGCAATCGAACGGCATATCCGGTTCGCTGACGCTCAGCGAGATCTCGATCGATGCCCGCATCAGGCAGGGAGCCCCGTAACTTCCAGGCGTCTGAGCAAATCTCTTTGTCCCGACTGTTACACCGTGCGCGCGGTAAGGACCGGCGCGCAGCGTTAGAACGGTGACATCGTGCGCGCGGAGAGGACCGCCGTACAGCGTTAGAACGGTGATCAGAATGAGCGGGACTTACGATGACGCGCCGCCAGCCGTGCTACAAAATCGGAATATCCGGCTCCTACGGGGGCATCAATCTCGGGGACGAAGCCATATTCTTCAGAAAGTATGTCCCGGGATTCGAAGAGGCTTACGTGGCGCAGAGCGGCGTGAATGTCAGTATTCGCGAGACGCGACGCATTGTCGGAGAGTATCAGCTGACCGCCGACGACCTGCTGAAGGCCCGGAAATTTGACGATGCGGTCGCGCAGGGCTCCTATCCCGTGGACATCCATAATCCGGAAGGAAAAGGGACGGTGCTTCGACGGATCCCCGCCGGTGAGGCGTACGACATCCCGCTGCGATCGCTCATCCCGAAAGACCTCGACGGCCTCGTGGTCGCCGGCCGCTGCATCTCGGGCACGCACGAAGCACACTCCTCCTATCGCGTCATGCCCATCGCCATGGCGACGGGCCACGCCGCCGGCGTCACGGCCGCCCTCGCCGCACGCAAACACGAGAGCCCCCGAAATGTCCCGGCCGACCACGTACAGACGGAACTCCTTCGCCAGGGCGCCACGCTCAGCTCCGCCTCAAATCCCGTCAGGAGCGGTGTTTGACGATGATCACACCAATGACGCCGTTGCAGCACATGGTTGTTTGTCCATCACCGCCTCGGAAAAGGCCGGCATCTTTGGGGCGACCGGATTTCGCGTACGAACGTACCTATGGTTGGAAACCATTGACATAGACGGAGACCTTTAGCCATGCGAAGAGGATGGATCGTGCTGTTGTGCAGTTTTTGGCTTATCGGCCTGGGCGTACCGCCGGTGAGCGCGCAGGAGCAAACTAACCGGAGTAGAGAAGTTGACGTCGAAGCAATCGAGCGAGTGCTCGGCATGACAGGCACTGCACGCGGCGGTGAGTTTAAAGTCACGGTCCCGCAGAACGATCTGGGCGTAACCGTCGACGGCTTCACGATCATTCCGCCGATGGGAATGGGAAGCTGGGCCGCCTTTACTCCGGCAGCCGAGGGCGCGATGGTCATGGGCGACATTGTCGTTCGTGGGGACGAGCTTGCGCCCGTCCAGAATGTCCTGATTCAGAACGGACTCACCGTGACAGGCCTTCATAACCACTTCGTGCGTGAGGAGCCGGATGTGATGTATATGCACATCGCCGGCGTCGGAGCAGAGGAAGACCTGGCTCGCGGTGTCAAGGCCGTCTTCAACGAAGTGGCATCGCTGCGAGGGGGCGATCCGGCTGAAGCGGCGGCGGCGACCGTCGAGAACACGCTCGACACGGATCAGATTGCAGAGATTCTCGGTCACGAAGGGGAGATGAATCGGGGCGTGTACAAGGTCACCATTGGCCGACCCGACGTAGAGCTGCAGAGCCGCGGGACGACCGTGAGCACCTTCATGGGATTCAACACGTGGGCATCCTGGCAGGGAAGCCCTACCCACGCGGCCGTCGCAGGGGACTTTACCATGCTCAAAGACGAAGTGGCTCCGGTCATCGAGGCGCTCGTCAAGCACGGTATCGAGGTCGTCGCCCTGCACAACCACATGGTCCACGAGGAGCCGCGCACGTTTTTTCTCCATTATTGGGGCACGGGGCCGGCCGATCAACTTGCTCACGGCTTGAAGGCCGCTCTCGACCAAACGGGTAGATAACGTACGCGTCGCAGTGATGCACGCGGTGCTGGTGGAGGAGAAGCGATGGCTGAATGATGAGCGCTTTCTCCATCTCCATGTGCCGACTATTGCATGCTGCTTTCATGTCCGGAGGTCGAGAAGCTGTGACTGCGGCATAGAGTACCCAATCATTCGCTACGACGCGCGAGGCCGAATTTGGCGCCGTGTTCAAGGTGGACCGTCAGTTTTCCGCGGCTTGTCGGGAATGGCGCCCCATATTGCGCCGACTACGGTCGGCCAATTGCCGGCAGCTCTCGGAGTAGCGGTCCCCATGCCCTCGATGTGGGCGGCGCCCTCCTGGATCTCGCGGAGGCCACCTGCCTATTCTACATCCGCTCTTCCGGTGTATACCACGCGCCAGACGCGACCGTTTTTGGAGTCGGAGAGATAGAGCGCGTCGTCCGGTCCCATGGCCAGGCCCATCGGGCGGTACTCCGCCCCGCCGGGGCCGGGGATTGGCTCCACACCCGCGAAGCCGTCGGCGAATGTCTCGTAGTCCCCCGCCGGAGCGCCGTCCTCGAAGGGGACGAAGGCGACCTTATAGCCCTCCTGCGGCAGGGGGGCGCGGTTCCACGATCCATGGAAGGCGATGAAAGCGCCGCCACGGTAGCGCTCGGGGAACTGCTCGCCCGCGTAGAAGAGGAGGTCGTTTGGTGCCCAGTGGCCGGGGAAGGCCACCACGGGATCGAGGTACTGCGCGCAGCGTCCCACTTCCTGGCCATCGCCGCCGTACTCGGGGGCGAGCACCTTCTTCGCCTGCTGCCAGTCATAGTAGCAGTACGGCCAACCCGCGTCGGCGCCCTCGGTGAGGCGCAGCATCTCCTCGGCGGGCAGCGCGGCGTTCTCCTCCACTGTGTAGAGGTCGGGCCAGAGCTGATTCAACTGGTCGCGCCCGTGCTGCGTGACGAAGAGCGCACCGGCGGCGTCGTTCCAGTCGAGGCCGACGACGTTGCGCAGGCCCGTGGCATAGCGCGTTCCACTCTGCTGCGTCTGGCCCAGCGAGTCGGCCTGAAAACGCCAGATGCCGCCGTGCCGCTCCAGTTCTGGACAGGGATCCTGTCCAGGAGACCCGGGAGTACGCTGTTCCTCCTGGCAGGCATTCGATGGGACGCCCACGTTAACGTAGAAGTATCCGTTTTCGTCGAAGGCGAAGGACTTCGAGGCGTGCGACTGCTGCTCCGGGAAGCCGCTGACTACGATTTCCGGATCGCCTTCGGGGACGAGCGCGCCGTCTTCGGGCATCGGCCAGCGATAGACGGCCTCGGTATTCGAGGCCCACAGATAGCCATTGTGGACAGCGATGCCCGTCTCCCGTAGATTACCGGTACCCATCTCGGTCATATTGCTGAAGCGCTCGATGACATCGGCCCGGAAGTCGCCCGTGGTGTCGCGCAAGGCGGCGATGCCGCCCTCCTCGCTCCGCGTCTTCACGTAAATATCTCCGCTAGGCGCCACGGCGAGATGGCGTGCCGGGCCGAGGCTGTCGACGACAAGGGTCGCACAAAACCCGTCCGGCAGCGTGATGCCGCCGTTGTCGGGGGCACACACGATCTTCGCGGCCCCGACATTTGCGTCGGTCGGCTGGTCGACGGCCGGCGGATCGCCGCATCCGGCAAACAGCAACGTCGTGAGGAGAGGAAGCAGTTGAAGCGTGCGCACGACGTGCGAGACGGGTGGATGCATGACAGAGTGCTGTCTGAAGACATGATCTTTCCGGTCGGGCCCGACAAAGTATTCGGCGCTCGCCGTGCCGGATGATTGCGAGCCGACTTTCCTGATATCCATAACGCTGAGTTCGATTGGTTGGAGGGAAGGGACATGAGGTTGCGGTGAAAGAAGGAGGGCGATGGCGCGGAGGGAGGGCGCGAGTAGGGGCAGGCCGGTCGTTAGCTGCTTGCTGCCACCGATTACTCGAGCGGCACGAACGCGAGGCCGTGGTTCGGGTTCATCGGGATTACGAGCTGGTTTGCACTGGCATCGTAGCACATCGACGCGGCGCTCGGGATGTTGTGGGCGATGAGCTCGGCGGGCTCGCCCGGACGCATGCGAGATACCCCTCCCTGTGCGACGCTGCTCACGTATTTCGTCCCGTCCGGCATGATCACGAGCCCGTCGCCGCCGGCCTGCGCCGCGTGCTCCGTCTTTACCAGTTGGCCGGCCGGTGAGAACGTCAGTACCTCAGCGTTGCCATAGTTGGCGACGACGACGTTACCTTCCGGATCGAAGCCAATTCCATTGGGCTGACGGAGCGGCGTAGCCTGCACGAGAACGGATGCCGCGCCGTCGGGTGCGATTTTCCATACGCGCCACGTGTTGGGATCCGGATTGTCACCAAGATCGCCCGTTTGCGTAGCGTAAATTGTGCCGTCGTCCGCGACCTCGATGTCGTTGATCCAGGGGGAGTCTTCTACGCGGATCTCGCCGGCCGGTACACCCGTCTCCAAGTCGAACGAACGAATGACGGCAACACTGAGGTCATTCGCGCTCGTCCCGCCGTCGCGGTCGGCGACGTAGAGCAGGCCATCAGCGATGTCGCTGCCCAGAGGCTCGTTCAGCACGAGCGGTGGCGTCAAGCCCGCTCGTCCGGTCGGGTTCTGAACGCCGATCCACCTGGCCGTGTGCACCGACCCGTCGTGGTTGATGAACGAGACCCAGGCGTCGTTGGTCTGGACATGCTGCGGAGCGCCTCGATTCGGCACGACGATGACGCCGCGCTCGGCGTGGTACGAGCAGCTCTCCGCGGAGTAGATGGCGCCGTAGACTTTTACGTTCGGTGAGATCGCCTCGAAGGCGCCGTCAACGGCCGGATGGACGGGCAGACCGAGGGGATTCCCTACGAAGAAGGGCTGCGGTTCTTGCACTTGCTGCGCGTCCACCGGGCTGGCGACAATGCTGATGACCAGCGCGGCTGCAGTGGCGAGAGAACTAATTCGTTTCATGTGCGCTCTCCGTGATGTCGTTGTTGACTATTGAGTGCGTTACCGTAATCAGTTTAGCGTCAGACTTTAATGATTACCGCACAAGTTTAGTGAACGAGAGCGAGGCTAACTTCCAGGTACCGTCTTCCTGCACATACACGTCCGTCACCTCGAAAGGATTAGTGACCTCATTGCCACCCACGACGGCATCCAGGCGAATGGTGTTCAAGACGATGGCCGTGGTGCCGATGACGCGCACCGACGTTTCGCGGGCCATAGGAACGTTCGACTGGAATCGTAAGGACGCTGAGTGCCGGCGTGCCACGCCGGCTGACGTCCGGCTCAGGCGGGCTTGTGTACGCCGACGCCCTTCTATACGTGGAGGACGGACCGGGGCGATTCTCGTTGCTTGGTGGAGGATGTACACGCGGAATGGAGACCAGTTTTGGACGATACTCCGAGATGATTGTATCATCCTACGAAAAGTGCCGGCATACAGGCACACAGACCGTCGTGTTGGAAGAGACTCCAACGTATCGCTCGTGACGGATCGGTTCTTGGATTGAAAGCCGGAACGGTGAGCATAGCGAACGAGCCCCAACCGGAGCGCGCGGTTGAGAGTAACGCGCAGACGAATCTGATCGGCCAAACGGCGATTTCCAGCGCCTTCAGCACGTCCGTTTCGGTAGGGCGCAGTTTGTCGGCGAGCACGACGGAAGCGGCTGCGGGTCAGCGCCTTTTTAGCGCCGTTCCATGCGGTACGGGGTTCGATGGTGTTCTCGGGACCCATCGCTGCATCGCATTGCGCGTCGTTGCGTTCCTTCTCAGTATGCCCGGGACGGGGTGACACAAGCGCATCGCGGAAAACCTGTTCGCCTGCGCCCATACGGTCGACATCCACGTCCGGCACATCTACGCCAGATCCACGTCCAGAACGCCATCGGGGCCGTTTCGAAGGCGATTCGCGAGGCTTGTCTGAGGGCAGCGTCCCGGCGGGGAACGGCAAAAGGCGGTCCCGACAGTCCCTGCCACATACCGCTCTTCTCCTTCTGGCCCTGCCGGTATCCTGCGATTCGCGGATCACGATCCCGTTCCGCTCTCGACGATAATTCCGAGGCGAAAGTATGGCTCTTGCAAAGAACGGGTTTTACGGGTTCGACGTTGCCTGCAGTCCGGACTGCTATTTTGCGCAGCGATCGCCCGCCGCAATGCATCAGTGAACGCACCATTCGCCGGTGAACTCGACCGAGGCGTGGACGATCCGCACCGATGCATCCGCCGGCCGACGTGAGCAATACGAGGCTAGCAACGACATGGCCAAGGTAATAGCCTTGCGTACACTTATGTCGGGCCTCAGGCCGTGAGAACTGATTTATCGGGACAAGATGAAGGTTCGGATTGCTACCTGCACCGTGCCAGGCGCACGAAGCGGGGATAGTAAATCCGGCTGTCGGTCAGGTGCTCAGCGAATTCGAAGGTATTGGTAGCGTAGGTCAGCACCAGGTTCGCACCGGTGAGCTGCGGGTGTGCCTTGGCGGCGTAGATCATGATGTTGGGCCGGTAGTACGCCGCCGGTCGGTAGATCATCCTCGGTTCGGTCCAGGGGCCCATCACGTCGGGAGCCGCCCGGAGTGTGAGATCCGCCGGCCCAAAGCCGACGTGTTGCACCCCTAGAAACTGGTGCGAAACGCTGTCGTAATGGACGGTGAGCTCCGTCTGACCGTTCTCGAACGCGGGCCAGCGCGCGGTGAGCGAGGTATCCGGTATCCATTCTACATCGACGCCGGCCCACCACTCCGGCGCCCGAAGATCGCCACGCCGGGCAGCTTCGACGGGCCACCGGGCGACATACATCGGGTGTGACTTTACGGTCTCCTGCGAGCCGAAGGCATAGACGTGCTCATCCAAGCGGAGGACGCTGGCCGATCCCACCACGACACCCAGCATATTCCGTGGCGTGTCAAGCCGACTCACGCGCCATGCGGACGGCGCCTCATCCGGGTTGCTCACCATCACCGCACGCCAACCGGCCGGCTCGAACCCGAGACCGATCTGCGAGCTACGGATTCGCATCAAGAAAAGGAGGAGACGTTCCCCGAGGCGGATGCCGTGCCCCGGCCAGAACCAGGCATCTTCTTCATCCGCAAAGAACGGGGCGGGTTCGCCCTGCGGGGTATCGCGCCAGTAGAACGTCAGGTCCGATCGTGATGGATCCGATCCGGTCTGAATGGCCACGCTATTGCGGATCATGCGCGCGCCCTGTCTCATGTGTCGCCCTGTCGGATCGACCCACGTGTCGCCGAAGAGCCAAAGTGTCCGTCCCTGCCCGAGGTCGATCGAATAGGCGCCGTCGGCGCCGACCCAGCGCGGGTCGCGGTGGAACAGGCTGTCGGCCTCGGGCCAGGTCGACGCCTCGAAGCAGGGAATACGGCCTGCAGGCTCTGCAACCGGGGCCGGACGTCCCTGCGTACGGCGCCAGGTGTAGGTCATCAGGACGGCCGGCCTCCGGAGATATGCTGTCAGAGCCCGGCGGAGCGCGTCCGTCTTGTCCAGGAGGATCAGCCGGTCGTTGTAGCGCGTGTAGGTCAGGCGCACGTCGCCGGCACGGAGCGCGGTGAGCATCATATCCGCGTCCAGCTCCGCAATCTGCAAGGCATCAGCCTCGAGCGTGAGTGCAAGCGGCAAGTGCCCCACCAGCCAGAGACCGGCGTCCGGCCCGGCCATGTCGCCTTCGCGCGCTGCAGGCCAGACATCCAGAATCAGCTGCTCCCCGAGCCGTCCGAGCCGCGCCTCGAAGTGGCCGGTCTTGCCGTCCTCGTCGGTATACGCGATGGCATAGTCGGCATCTGCGGCGCGTGAGACGACCGCACGCTCCGACCCGTCCTCGCTCTCCCAGCTGCCAAGCAACCGCGCGTCGAAGGTCGCCTCAGATTCCGAAACGACCGGCTCGATCGAGAGCACGCAGCCGCTCAGAACGAATGATGCGAGTATGTAGCTTGCGTTCCACATGGAGGACATCTCGTATTGGGCTCCAGGGCGGTGTAACAGGCTCGTGTTGTGCCCCTTTTTCAACGACATACAGTTGCACTCATTCAGCCTGCCGGCCCGCACGGAATAATACCGCCGCGATGAAATGGATCTTCATAAACTGTGTTCTCTGTTCGTGCTGAGACTGTTTTAGCTGTCGGTGCTGCGTCCGGTCGCGTTTAGAATCGCGCGCCGAAGCCCGCCCCAATGAAACCGTGGCTGAACCCGGTAACTGGTAAATTGATAGCCATCGTATTTATAAAGGCCGCGGAGCGTCCCGATCCACAGAAAACCCTGGTGATCCTGTACGATGGAGGTCGGCGAGAAATAGGGCAGATCGACCTGAAGATGCTCGAACCGGAGCATTGCTTGTCCAGTTGGGACCTGCGCCGTGGCCACACCTCGGGCCAGCACTGTAAAAGCGATCCCTAAAGCAACGGTCCATGTCAGTTTCCCCAACCCACGACATACCCTACGGAATTGGAGGCATTCGTCCCCTATTCTTTCACGAAGAGCGGAAGATAGATGAGTAGATATAGAATCCATACCCCTCCCCTATAGTGCTCAGGGCCGTACTGGACGTCCCCATTCTGCCAGCGATGGCATCGATGGTATAGCAGGACGGTGCTTTCTTTTCGGAACGCTAATGTCCCAGGCTGTGTGTAAAAATTGAGAAGGTGCCGCCACTCTGAGTAGGTTTTTGAAGCCGTGAATAGGAAACAACCCAGAAGAGGCGACACCTATGGCATACAAAGTACCGTCCTCCGAGCGGACGAGCAAACTGCTCTTCGACGCGCTCAACGGCCGTGAAGAGGC
The DNA here is from genome assembly GCA_964487555.1 of uncultured Rhodothermales bacterium. GTDB lineage: Bacteria > Bacteroidota > Rhodothermia > Rhodothermales > VXPQ01 > CAZART01. Next base: position 13,254 of record CAZART010000050.1, on the reverse strand, counting down.
CGAAGATCTGATCGGTGAAATCATGCGACTCGGCAGACGATCATTCAAAAGCACGTAGAAGGCGAGCAGGCCGATCACCTGGGCCGCGGGCGCTACGAGCGCAACGAGGAGCGGCGCGGCTACCGAAACGGCTACTAGGAAAAGGTCTTCCAAAAGATGGCCGGAAACGTTCCGATCGACGTGCCACGCCTATATAGGTGACGAATCGGGGCGACCATCGCAAGATCGAGGCTTGACAGTGTGCTTGTCGACGAGCCTTGTCGGTCTCTCGATATTCATTTCAGCACGACCAGGCGACCGGTTTGAGTTGTCGTCGTGGTTCCCGCCGTGGCCGAGACACTGTAGAGGTAGATCCCCGATGCCAGCGAAGAGCCATCGACCGGCATCGTGCGGTTGAAGCCGGCCGGCATCGGGCGCGGCGTGAGTTCCAGCACGCGTCGTCCAAGCATGTCGTAGACCTCAACGCGTACTTCTGCCGGTTCGGGCAGGTCGAAACGCAGGGTCGTCGTAGGATTGAACGGATTGGGGTAGCTGCCGTGAAGAGCGAATCGCTCTGGTATCTGCTCGGTCTTGGCAGCGGTGACAATCGGCGACGCGGAGGCGTTCCCTTCGGCGTCGAGGACGACGAGGGCCACGTCGTCCGGGGTGTCGCCTTCGATCGGGGCGATGATCAGCGCTGATGCCTCCCCTTGCCGATTCGAGACGTCGATCTCGAACACGTCGAGCACGTCGCCGTCCGTGTTGGTCGCTTCGAGCGTGTAGATTGCAGGCGTAAGACTCGTGTAGTCGGTGACGGCGCCGAAGGTGAGGTCGTCGGTGAGCATCTCGCCGGTGTCGAACCGGCGAAGGCTGAGCGCCGGGGCGTTCGGGGCCGCGTGAACGAAGAAAATGTCCACCTCCGCGGGGTCTTGCGCTTCGAAGCGGGCGTCGCGCTGGAGGAGCAGGGTGGGACTATCCTCCGGACCGGCGATGAGTAGCACGTAGGTGTCAGGGAGAAAGAAATCATCGCCGGCGAGCTCGCCGGTGAAGAAATCGACCTGCTCGGCCAGGATAGCGTCGGTGAGGTCGCCGCCGGTGGGGACGACGTGGATGAACGGAGCGATGGCACCAAGCGGGAAGTCGGTCATGGATGTGGCCATACCCGATTCAAGTCCGTCGATGAATATCAGACTATCGACGTAGACGTCGAACTTCTGCTGGCTGGCACGTTGACCGCCGCGCTTGTCTCCGGCGTCATCCCGCGATTCAAAGAAGATGCCGGATACTACATCCGCGTCAAAAAGGAGTACGCCCAGCTCCAGGATATATGTGACGCGTTCGTGGTTTGCCGCACGTGCAGAACCTGTATTGCCTACAGCAAGTCCAAATATACTGGCATTCATAACCCAGAAATCGAGCTCGACGGACGCCGTCCCTCCCGGCTCTAAGTCGCCGACTTCGCACTCGACGGTACCAAAACCGTTGGGATCCCTTTTGAAGTCACACCCAATGGCATCGGCGAAAAACAAGTCGCCAGTCAAGAAGCGGTCTTCGATAGATACGTCCTCGGCCACGAGATTACCCGTGTTCTCGACCGTGATGGTATACGTGACCAGCTGGCCAATCTCGGGAGGATCCGGGTCGGCGGTCTTCATGATGCGCAACTCCGGTTCTCCCGCCAGAATGGTAACGTGGTCGCTGACCTCATCCCCGGTGTTCGAACCGGAAACACCGACGGCGTTTTCGATCTCGCCTCGCTCTAGTGCCGTAAACGTGATCTCGACCACCCCTGTCTCTCCAGGGATCAGCCCAACGAGGTCGCACTCCACAATGTTCGTCGTCTCAGTGGCCTCGTTCACGCAACCGGGACTGGCGCTCTCGAATTGGAGCTGTGCTGTGTCCGAAAGATCGGTCAGCTTCACGTCTTCGGCCACCACCGAGCCCAAGTTCTCCACTTCAATGGTAAACGTCACGATATCTCCGACGGTGACCGTGTCCATGTCCGCCGTCTTCGTCACACGCAGTTCCGCTTCCGGCGGCTCTTCCACGGTCACCACCGCCTCCGCCTCGTTGTTGTTCGGGTCGGGATCGCCGATTGTGGGTACCGCCGAAACGCCGTTGCTCTGCTCGCCCGCTTCCGTCACGATGAATGAAACCGTTGCCGTTTTGACCTCTCCCGCCGCGATGTCGAAGCTGCAGTCGAACCCGTCGTCTGCCTCGGTCTCCTGACAGTCGGAAAGTGCGATGTCGCCGGCAATATCTAGCCAACGTAGCCCGGGCGTGTGGCGGTCAAAGAGGTCGACGCCGGTAGGAAGCGGGCCGCCGCCAAACGTGCTCGTGTTGTCTATGACGATGGTGAACGTCAGCGTGTCGCCGACGACGACGGTGTCTTTATCAGCCGATTTGGTGACCGCCAGGTCGGTGGCGTAGAGAGGGGCCGCCGACACGAGGGCAACGACGAGCGAGAGGAGCGATAGTCTAGCAGCGCACATTGGCGGCCTCGTTAGGTGGGATCAACCGGTCTGGTTAAGGTAGCGGCCACCCGCATCCGGCGGTATCGCGGTATTTCGCCAATATGCCGTTGATCCGGATGATTGGCCGGACCGAGCATGAACTCGTCGGTCGACGTGAACGCTTTCGCAGGAGGAGGGATGTGCCCTCGTCTCAGCGGCGGGGACGCGGGCGGGTCACATTGGTTCTTTCGATCGTCATTTCATCACGACCAGGGGTCTGGTTCTGGCCGTCGTCGTGGGTCCGAGCGTGGCTGAGACGCTATAGAGATAGATTCCCGAAGCCAGGGACGAGCCGTCGAGGAATATGGTACGGTCAAATCCGGCCGACATCGGCTGAGCCGGGAGTTCCAGTACGCGTCGTCCTAGCAGGTCATAGACCGCCACGCGCACGGAAGCCGGCTCGGGCAGGTCGAAACGCAGCGTCGTGGTTGGGTTGAACGGATTGGGGTAGCTGCCGTGCAGCGCGAATCGTTCAGGCAGCTCCTCAGCCTCTGTCGCGGTTACCACCGGCGAATCGGAGGCGTTGCCTTCGGCGTCGAGGACGACGAGGGCCACGTCGCCCGAGGTGCCGCCTTCGCCCGGGGCGATGATCAGTGCCAATGCCTCGCCTTGTCGGCCGGACAGATTCACTTCGAACACGTCGAGCACCTCGCCTGACATGTTGATCACTTCGAGGGTGTGGGTTGCGGGCGCGAGAGCGGAGTATCCGGTGAGCGCGCCGAACTCGACTTCCTCAACGAGGCTTTCAGTTGAATCGAACAGCCGGATGCTGAGCGCCGGGGCGTCCGGCGCGGCGTGGGCAAAGAAGACATCCATTTGCATGGGGTTCTCCGCCTCGAAGCGGGCCTCGCGCTGGAGAAGCAGCGTGGGACTGTCCTCGGGACCGGCGAGGATGAGCGCGTAGGTGTCGGGCAGATGGAAGTCGGTGCCGGTGATCTCGCCAGTGAAGAAGTCGCGTTGTTGGGCGAGGACGGCGTCGTCGAGCGGGGCGCTGGTGGGTACGACGTGGACGTAGGGCGAGATGGCGCCGAGTGGGAAGCCGGAGATCGACGCGCTCGCGCCGGGTGCGAGGTTCTCGGCAAGGAGCAGGCTGTCGACGTACACGTCCACGCCCTGCCGCCCCCCCTGACGTCCCTTGTCGGATTTTTCGAAACCAGGGAAAGCCGCGCCGTGCAGCAACGTACGCACTTCGAGGTGTCCTATGTCGAGCGATATGCCATCTGCGACGGAATCGTGATTCTCGGCCCTTGCCGAGCCGGTGTTGTTTACGGTGGTAGCGAGAATTTCCGTGACCACGAAAACAATGTCGACGGAGGCCGTCTCGTCCGGCGCCAGGTCACCTACGTCGCAATCGATAGTATTTCCGAATGCGCCCTCCACTTGTTCACACCCGGCAGACCCGTCGATGAAGCCCAGGACATCGTCCTCGAAGAGGTCTCGAACAGAAACCTCTTCAGCGACGCCGCTCCCAATGTTTTCGACGGTGATCGTGTAGGTGATGACGTCTCCAAGATCCCCCTGGATGACGTCGGCCGTCTTCGTGATCTGCAGCTCCGGGATCGGCATCCCTGTGATCCTCGCGGCCTCACTGACATTATCGGCGTTGGAGCCTTCGACTCCCACCTGGTTCTCGATCTCACCCCCCTTCAAAACGATAAAAGCCGTCTCGATGACGACCTTATCGCCGGGGGCCAGATCGCCGAGGCTGCATTCGATCATGTTCGTCCTCCCCAAGCGGTCCGTGTCGAAACAGTCGGCGGTGGCGCCTTCGAACCGCAACTGACTGGCGTCCGAGAAGTCAGTCAGCAACACGTCGACGGCAGTTCCTGGCCCGAGGTTTTCTACCTCGATGAGGAACGTCGCGGTGCCTCCCACAGCTACGGAATCCTCCCCCGGGACCTTCGTAATGCGTAGCTCCGCACGCTCCGGGGTCGCCGTGATTGTAGCCGTGTCGAAGACCAGGCCTGTGTTGTCGCCTGCGACGCCTGCCCTATTCTCGAGCTGACCCTCCTGTAGCACGATGAAGGCGATCTCGACCACCTTCGTTTCGCCCGGCGCCAAATCGCTCAGGTCGCAGTCCACGATGTTCTGGATCCCGGAGACCTCATGCGTACAGCCGGCATCGTCGCTCAGGTATTCGAGCTGCCCGGCGTCCGAGATGTCGGTCAGCCTTGCGTCGAGGGCTGTTCCTGGACCGAGGTTTTCGACCTCGATGGTATAGTGCACGGTGTCTCCGACGACGACCTCGTCCTCGTCCGCCGTCTTTGTGATCTGTAGTTCTGCCTGAGATGTATCCTCTACGGCCACGGTGGCCGCCGCCTCGTTGTCGCTTGGGTCGGGATCGCCAATGGTGGGTGCAACGGAGACCGCGTTCTCCTGCTCGCCCGCCTCCGTTACGACGAAAGTCACCGTCGCCGTCTTGACCTGCCCCGCCTCGATGTCGAAGGTGCAGTCGAACCCATCGCCCTCGGCGATAGCCGCGCAGTCTGCCGGCGTGATGTCGCCCGATATGTCGATCCACATCAGCCCGGATGTGAAGCGGTCGAAGAGGTCGACACTGCTGGGAAGCGGGCCGCCGCCGAAGGTGCTCGTGTTGTCGACGACGATGGTGAACGCGATCGTATCGCCGACGGCGGCGGTTTCCTGGTCGGCGGTTTTCGTGACATCCAGATCGGTGGCAAAGAGCTGGGCCGGGAGCAGGGCAAGGACGAGCACGAGCAGGGATAGACGCGCGGTGCGGTGCATGGAGGACCTCGTCGGCTAATTGCGGCGGACCTCGGCGGCGCGGGATACGCTTTCCAACAGGATAGCTGGCACGACACGCTGGCGTTATCGCGGAATTCCGCCATTTTGTGCCCCAAACGGCTGCAAGCCATCAAATGAGGCGCTCGCGCACAGCCTTCGAGACGGCGGCCAGGCCGTTGCGGACGTGCAGCTTCGCGTAGATGTTGCGAAGGTGCGTGTCTACGGTGTGGGGGCTGAGGAAGAGGTCCTCGGCGATCTGCCGCTGCGTATGCCCCTCGGCGGTACGCTGTAAGACTTCCTTCTCGCGCTCGGTCAGGCCGTAGTCCTGCTTCGGCACGACGGCTTCGCGGAAGAGATGCAGTACCTTGCGGGCAATAGGCGCTGTGAAGGGTACGCCACCGCTACGCACTTCGTGTACGGCCCGGAGTATACGCTCGGAGGGAGCGTTTTTGAGCAGGTAGCCGGACGCACCGGCGCAGAGCGCGTCGAAGATCTTGTCCTCGTCCTCGTGGATGGTGAGCATAATGATCTGCGAGGCGGGCGAAAGTTGTTTGAGCCGCCGGGCGCCCTCCGTGCCATTCATGCCCGGCAGGCCGATGTCGGTCAGGATGACCTCCGGCGCATCGCCGTGCTGCAGCGCCACCAGCGCCTCCTCGCACGTAGCGAAAGTCGCCGTCACGCGGAGCCCGTCGGCGTCGGCCAGGAGCGTTACCAGGACGTCCCGATAGAGTGGGTCGTCTTCGATGAGCCAGACGTAGATCGGCGACGTGGACATTGCGAGGGGCGAATGCCGAACGTTGATGATCACCGCAGAGCACGCCGAGGTCGCAGAAGCGGGGTATTCTCTGCGCGCGCTGCGGCTTCAACGGTTCATGGCGTATGCCTTTTCTGTTATCAATGCATAAGCGGGAAACTACCGGAATCAAAAATCAAGGTTAGTGCTCGAGAAGTCCATCCCGCGATTCCGCCATTTTGACGGTGAGGCGGACGGTGGTGCCCGCGCCGGGCAGGCTTTCCACCGCGAGATGACCACCGAGGGCAAGAGCACGCGCATGCACACTCTCCAGCCCAGTGCCCAGGTGCTCCGCTTGGGGATCGAAGCCAACGCCGTCATCGTGCACCTTCAAGACGAACGTACCGTCGTGTTGCTCTACCGTGATAGCGACCTGCGAGGCCTGTGCGTGCCGGGCGATGTTGTTCAAGATTTCCTTATAAACCAGAAACAGATGACGGCGCTGCTCCATGTCGAGGGTTTCCGTAAAAACATCAGGTGGGCATTGAAACGTGCAGGCGGTTCCATCGAGCATCGTCGTGGCCAGGTGCTGCATCTTGGCGACCAAATCCTCGAGCCGATCGTGTCGTGGGTTGATCATCCAGACGATGTCCCGCAGGTCGTCGGCCATTCGGCGGGCCGTGCCGGCGACGTCGGCCAGGCGACGGCGCGCCTGCTCGTCGAGCGTCGAGCGCCGCGTAACCATGTCTGTCATTAAGGCAATGCTGCTGAGCTTCGAGCCGATGTCGTCATGGAGGTCAGAGGCGATGCGGAGTCGCAGCCTTTCCTCTCGAAGCAGGTGCGCGATGCGGTAACGATATCCCGCATATAGCACGGCGAGGGCCAGCGCTACAATTATTAGCAAGAACCATCCCGTCTGCCAGAACGCCGGCCGAATCACTACCGCCACGGAGACTCCTTCGTCGTTCCACACTCCGCCGCGCGCGCTTCGGACGCGAAAGGTGTAACGACCGGGAGGAACGCCGACATACCGGGCATAACGATGCGCATCCGCATCTACCCAGTCGTCGTCGAACCCCTCCAGCCGGTAGGCATAGCGATTCTGTAGGGGATGGGTGAAGCTGAGGGCGGCAAATTCGATCGCGAATGCCTGCTCATGCGGCTGCAGGACGAGTCCTTCGTGCATGACGCGCGCCGGCTGGAGCTCGACGGCGCCGGAACGGCCTGCTTTCTGCACGTGCGTGATAACGACCGGCGCTGCCGGTTCGAGGTCGACGGCGCCGGGATGAAATGAGGTGATTCCTTCAAGGCCGCCGAAAAAGAACGAACCCGTCGGGCCGGCCACGGCGGCACGGCGGTTGTACTCCGTATTGCCCGTACCGTCGGCGGAGGTGTACGTACGCATTGATTCTGATCGCGGATCGAAACGGACGAGCCCCTGGTTCGTGCTGATCCACAGCCGGCCCTTCTCATCTTCCAGAATTCCAAAGACGCTTGAGCCGGGTAGGCCCTCGCGTTCGAGATAGTGTTTGAAGGACTCGGATTTCAGATCGAAACGAACGAGGCCCATGTCGGTGCCGAGCCAGAGGCTCTTCCCGTCGGCGGCCGGATGGACGACCCGAACCGCCTTTCCGAGCAAGCCGTTCTCCCGTCCCGCGATGGGGAAGTTTTTGAAACGGCCCGACTTCCCATCTAAGCGCCACAGTCCACTGAATTCCGTGCCGAGCCATACTACCTCGCCTGCGGCGGGATGCACGGCTTGAACATTGCGAAAGTTCGTATCGTGCGGTGCGAACTGTTCAATTCGATCGCGGTCTCGATGTAGCAGGTAGAGTCGCTCGCCGCCGATCCAAAGACGGCCGTGCCGATCCTCGGCGATCGTGTTTACATACGGAAGATCGGCAGGGAGAGGCCGCGACACGAATCGGTCGTGCTGCGGATCGTAGCGACACAGTCCGGCATCGGTGCCGACCCAGAGATCGCCTCGAAAATCCCGGTGCAGGGTCCACACATTGTCATCACACAGGCCGCCAGGATCGTTGTCACGGCGGCGGAAATGCGTCACCGTGCCGTCCGCCCCGATCCGGTCCAGTCCGCCTCCGAAGGTGCCGACCCATAGCGTGCCGTCGACATCCTCGTGGAGCGACATCACCGTATTGCTGCTGAGGGAGTTCGGGTCGTCGGGATCCCGGCTTATGTGCCGGAACCGTCTCCCACGATTATAGCGGAAGAGCCCGCCTAACGTGCCGGCCCAGACCGTTCCGGCGCGGTCCTCGAAGACTGCTCGAACGTCGCGCGTCAGCGCGCCGGGATCTCCGCGATCGAGCACGAATCGGATAGCCTGGTCCATTGCAGGATCATAGCGCGCAAGGCCTCCGTCGATCTCCATCCATAATCGGCCCTGCCGATCTTCAAACCAGACCTCACCGCCTTCGAAAGGCAGCCTCTCGAAACGTTTTTTTGTGGGATCGAACCAGCCTACGGCTTGGTAGGGCGTTCCCGTCCAGATCCGTCCGGACGGACCGACGGCGACGCTCACTGCCCGTTCCGGCCACCACGACGCCGGTAGCGGAAATCGCTGGAAGACTCCGCTCCTCGGATCGAACCTGTAGAGGCCCTGGACCGTCGCCTGCTGGGATGACCCGGCCCAGAAGCTGCCGTCCGGTCCCCGCTGATGCATGTAGAAGGCCTGGCCGGCTTCGGCTCGCGCTTCACAGCCGTAGGAGGTCGCACGGCCGACGTCCGGTTCGTACCGAACGACGCCGCAGGCAAGTCCCGCCCAGAGCCTACCGCGATCGTCCTCGAAGAGAGCCTGCACGCCGAGAATCCGTCCCGGCGGGGTTATCGCATGCTCTACGAAACGCCCGGTCATGCCGTCGAGGTGGTCGAGGCCGCCCTCGGTGCCTACCCAGAGGCGTCCGTCTTCACTCTCTAATAGTGCCGTGACAGAACTGTGTGAGAGAGAGCTCGAATCCGTCGGATCGTGGCGGTATACGACGAATTCGTAGCCGTCGTAGCGGACCAGCCCGTCGGCGGTGCCCAACCAGATAAATCCGTCGCGGTCCTGAGTTATTGCGAGCACGGTGTGATGCGGCAATCCTTCCACGCGCTGAAACTGCGACGGCTGTTGAGCTACGACCATGCGGGCGATACTCCCCCATAGCAGCACGGCACATACCGTCGACAGGGCCAAAATCGTGGCGTTATTTCGCACCGCGCCGTTCGTCAAGCTTCAGCCTCAAAGCAGGAAGTCGCGATATATGCTCATGCGAATTTAATTAAGGAGTGTGACAAACTAGACAATTTTCGACGTTTTGGCCGGCCGGTGTTCTTGAGCGATGTGAATAGGCTGCCTAGACGGTTGGTGTTCGCACCGCGTCGCGAAGGCGATCAGGCGGCTTCACGGCGGATTTGACCAGACATCCGTATTGAGGATGCTCAGACAGCACGGCGTCTTCGAGTTGGCCGCCCGCGGCACAATGTGTACCTCCGGAGAGATGGTACTCAGCGAGAACTCGGGCGCAGCGGCGCCCATGCCCGCACCTACGTTCTCGGCGGCGAGACGGTTGTCCACGTAGACGTCCTGAGTCCCGTCCTTCTCCGCGTGACGTGCAGCCAAGAGGATAATTAATTCAATGACATTGGGCCGTGGATTCAGATCCACCTCGTAGCTCGCGACAGGTTTGTGATTCGGTGCAGAAGCTGACGCAATGTTTTCGATATCCGGCATGTCGTTAAGGCCCCGGTCGCTCCTCCATAAAATTACGCTTTACGTGAAAGGCGAGTACGACTCTTGGATCTCCGGCTGCTACTCGTGCTCGCCGTCATGAACGCGTTCGAGTCAAGCGCGCACCTTGACGAAGATCGCATAAACCCTCCCTTGCACCGGAACAGCCGCCTCGTCTACCTTGTTGATCCGCAGCACTTGACGCCGGATTAGGCCACCTGTTAGGCCACCTGCAACAGAGGTGACGAAACGGGACGGGAGCAAATCTCGGCGATTCTGAGCAACGGAGGGGTGCCAGAGCGGTCGAATGGGGCGGTCTCGAAAACCGTTGTGCCTTATGGGCACCGGGGGTTCGAATCCCTCCCCCTCCGCCATACTTGTTGACGGCGCGCCGTCACGAGCTCCCGCTATAACACATATGAACGCGGCGGCAAGCGTCGCGGCAAGGTCGCGGATGAAGATGCCGCGGCCTTTTTTCGTTTTTGGGCGTTTTCTATTTAGACGCACGTTCGGAATGATGAGCGCATCAAGGCGATGGATGGCGCATCGGTGGGCGGCGGTTCTCCTGTTGCTCCTCGCGTCGCCGCTATGGCTGCAGGGCGTCAAGGCGCAGCTCTATTCGGTCATTCACCGGCCGGCGGGCGTCAGCTACTATCGATTTCAGACGCCGCATTTTCAGCTTATCTATCAGTACGGACTCTTCGACGAGGCGCGCGAGACGGCCGACATGCTGGAGCGCGTGTATCCCCACGTGCATACGGCGATCGGTCTGAGAAAATCGCTCCACGTTCCGGTGATCCTGAATCACTATACCGACCGGGCGAACGGGTTCGTGTCGCCATGGCCGTTTCGGCAGGAGATCGAGGCGGTGAATCTGCGCGGAAAGGCGCTGTCGCCACGGTTTCCGAGCTGGTTTGAGACCGTGGGGCCGCATGAATTAGCGCATGCGGCGCATGCGGAGTCGGGGAGCGGGCTCGGAATAGGGTGGATCCTGCGGCAGATCGGGCCTGACCTGGCACGATCGCTCAATCTTTCCGGGCCGCGGGGGATGAATGAGGGTGTCGCGGTATGGCTGGAGAGCAGGCTGCATCCGGGTGCGGGGCGTCTGAATTACTCCCTCTTCGAGATGGAATTTCGGGCGGCCATGCTGTCGGGCAAGCCGTGGAGCCTTGCGCAGATGCTGGAGCCGCCGGCCTACACGCAGCCGTTCGATCGGTACTACCACGGTGGCGGGCACCTGTTTGAATACCTCGCCGACACCCGGGGCATCGAATTCTTCCACCGAACGCGCAACTTCTACTACCGATTTCCGCTGCTCGGCTACGCGCCGGCACTCTGGCACGGCACGGGGATGATGCCGCACGTGCTAGGGCGGCGGATCCGGCGGCATTACGTGGCGGAGGCACGGGAATTCCTTGCGGATCTGGGGGAGATCACGCAGGCCGAGACGATTGTCTCTGCGGCGGGAGCCGAATTCAGAGGTCCGCGGTGGCTGGACGGCGAAACGCTCGTAGCGTATGCGAGCGGGTACGATCTGCGGCCCGGGTTCTACCGGATCGACACCGCCACCGGTGCGCGCGAGGTCATCGCGCACGAGGCGATAACGGAGGACTTTCATTTCAGCCTCTCCGCCGATCGATCGAGCCTGCTGTTCTCGCGGTATGTACCGGCGGTGCTTACGCCGGCGAAGGCTACCGCCGAGGTGTTTCGGCTGGATGTCGCGAGCGGGGAGGCGACGCGGCTTACTCGCGGCGGGAGAGCGTATGGGGCGGTCGAAGGGGAAGGGGAAGACGTGTGGGTGTTGGGGAATGTGACGCAGTTTAACGAAT
>CAZART010000050.1:0-1628 GCA_964487555.1 uncultured Rhodothermales bacterium | reverse complement strand
GAAGGGGAAGGGGAAGACGTGTGGGTGTTGGGGAATGTGACGCAGTTTAACGAATGGAGGACCGTAAGCGGTCGTCGTGTCGGGGGGCTGGAGAGGACGGAATTGGTGGCGATTGAGGTGTCGCCGGACGGGGAGCGGGTCGTGTTGGTTGCGAACCGCGAGGGGCGGCAGGGGATCTACGAGGCGGTGTTACGGGACGGGAGGCTCGTTGACGTGCGCCCCTGGGTCGTGCCGGCAGAAGCGTCCGTATTTGATGCGGCGTGGTCACCGGACGCGCGGCATGTCGTGTTCTCGGCGGATCCCGGAGGCGTGGCGAATATCTACGCGTACGAGGTCGCGTCGGGGCGTATCACGCGGTTGACGAACGTTGCGTTCGGGGCGATCGAGCCCAGCGTGTCGCCGGATGGGGAGTGGCTGGCGTATGTGAACTACCGGCACGAGCGGTATGAACTCGTGCGGATCCGGTTTCGGCCGGATCGGCGGGCGGAGCCGTTCGTGCAGGCCGCCAATGGGTTGGCCGCCGCGGTCACCGTCAGCACGGATGGGGGCGCATCTGCGGAGGAGCGGCGGGTCGCAGCACCGTTCTCCCCAAAACCGTACAAGGCATTGTCGCGGGTCAGGCCGCGGGTGTTGTATCCGTTTCTGGTGTATCAGCGGGAGGCGGAGGATCGGGAGGACGTCAGCCTTGGATTTGGGGGTGGTGCGGGGATTGAGTGGACGGATCCGCTGAAGGTCTGGACGGCGCACACGAGCGGGTATTATCAGCACGAGACGTTTTGGGGACGGGTGGCGATGCAGTCGGGGCGCTGGACGGCGCGGCCGTCGGTGGACGTGTTTCGGTCGCCGTCGACCGTATCGGTCTTATTGCGGGACGCGGATGGCCGGGCGGATACGGTGCGGGTGGGACGGGAGGAGCGCGGGGTCGGTGCGGGTGTGCAGACGCCGGTGGTGCTGCAGTCGAACGTTTTTCAGACGCACGGGCACGTGTCGCTACGGGCGGAGTACCGGCAGGAGCGGCTTTTCGGCCGTGAGAACGAGACGTTGCGGGAGGCGAGCGGCCGATTGACGGTGAATCCGTCGGCGCAACTCGTGTACCGCGGTCAGCAGAACAGACGCGATCTCGTGCCGAACAGCGGGCTCTTTTTGGCGGCGACGTCGAAGCTGGATCTCTGGGCGGAGCGGGCCGGCGGGGCCCGGTGGCTGCGGGCGGAAGGCCGGCTGCATATTCCGTTATTGCAAGAAACGAATACCGGAGTGCAGCTGAACGGGCGAATACTGGCGCAGAACCGCGGCGGCGTGGTCGACCTCGGATCGTTCTTCCCGCGCGGCTATGAGACGGCGGATGCGTTTCTGGGCGAGGGGACGTTTGCTACGTACGGAGTCGAGATCACGCAGCCGCTTTGGTACGTTGACGACGGTTTGTTTTTGATTCCGATTTTCGTGAAGGCGGTATTCGCATACGGATTCGCGGAGTCGATGCAGGGTCTCGGCGGGTCGACGGGCCGGCTTTCCGTGGCGGGGGCGGGGTTCGGCGTGCAGCTGCGCTTCGCGCATTCGTTTGATGTGGCCTTGCGCGTGGCGCCGGTCTATAAGTTCGCAGACGGCGAATGGGATTGGACGCTGCGCTA
>CAZART010000049.1:31148-35981 GCA_964487555.1 uncultured Rhodothermales bacterium | reverse complement strand
TGATAGGAGACGATCGTCAGGTAGGCGATGATCGTGATGATGGTTGCGAGCACGCCGGAGGCGCGTCCGTAGCGCACCTCGAAGATGTCCGGCACGGTGACCTTGCCGAAATTGCGGATGCGCTTCGCGATGAAATAGACGAGCACGATCCCGAGCCATCCACCCGCTGCCGACCAAAGCCCGGCCAGGCCGTTTCGATAACCCAGCCCGGCGCCGCCGAAGAGGGAGCCGCTTCCCATCCACGTGGCCAGCAGCGTGCCGACCAGCACGTACCACGTCAGCGCCCGCCCCGCGACCATGAAGTCCTCGCCGGTCTTCACGATCCGGCTCTTGTAGTATCCTACGCCGACGAGGGCGAGGAGGTATACGAGGATCGAGAGGATGTAAGGATTTGTGAGGATGGGCATGCGTGTTGCTTCTGCGTTCGTCGTTCGCCGTTCGCCGTTCGTCGTTCGCCGTTCGCCGTTCGCCGTTCATTCAACGAAACGCACATCGTGGATCTTCGGCGTGCGAGGTGCGGGATGCAGGGCGTATGATCCGGATTTTTAGTGGGAAAAGCGAAAAGGAGTGCGCTGATGCGCCGGCTCCGGGAAGCGCTACCTTAAAATCCAAAGATTATTCGTCTTAGGCGGGTGAACGGGGCTTAGCGGGACCGGTACGTATGTCCTAGATTTATCGGATTCAGTTATTGCGGGCCGAGCAGGCCCTTTTTTGTAGAAATGGACAATCGAATGACGGAGCAGCCGCGCTCACGCAAGATCGTCGGAACGGACACCCACTCGCAGCGCACGCACACCTGCGGCGCGCTTCGCCCGGAGCACGTCGGTGAAGAGGTCGTCCTCAAGGGCTGGGTGGATACGCGGCGCGATCTGGGCGGCGTCATTTTCATCGATCTGCGCGATCGCTACGGTCTCACGCAGATCGTCTTCTCGCCGCAGGATAATACGGAGGCCTACGAAATCGCGAACGAGCTGCGCGGCGAATACGTGATTTCCGTGCGCGGCGTGGTCCGCGAGCGGTCGAAGGAGACGATCAACCCTAAACTTCCGACCGGCGAGGTGGAGGTGCGCGTTCAGGACCTGATCGTGCTGAACGTCGCCGAGTCGGTGCCTTTTCCGGTGAGCGCTCACGAGGAGAAGCGGAAGCTCGCCAACGAGGACCTGCGTCTGCGCTACCGGTATCTCGATCTGCGGCGTCCGGAGCTGCAGGAAGTCGTACTGCTGCGCCACAAGACCTACCAGGCGACGCGCCGTTACTTCGACCGGCACGATTTCGTCGAAATCGAGACCCCGGTGCTGATGAAGTCGACACCCGAAGGGGCGCGCGACTATCTCGTCCCCAGCCGTGTGCATCCCGGAAAGTTTTACGCGCTGCCGCAATCGCCGCAGACCTACAAGCAGATCCTGATGGTGGCCGGGCTCGACCGCTATTTCCAGATCGTCAAATGCTTCCGCGACGAAGACCTGCGGGCGGATCGCCAGCCGGAGTTCACGCAGATCGACGTAGAGATGACGTTTCCGACCGAGGAAGTCATCTACGCGACGTTCGAAGGGCTCGTCGCGTCTATCTGGAAGGAGGTCCGCGGCATCGACGTGCCCGTTCCCTTCCCGCGGATGACCTACCGGGAGGCGATCACGAAATACGGCTCCGACAAGCCGGACCTTCGCTTCGGGCTCGAAATCCGGAACGTTTCGCAGGACTTCGAAGGCTCCGGCTTCCGCGTCTTCGACAGCATCCTCGAGAACGGCGGTGACATCGTGGCGCTGCGCGTGGAGGGGCAGGGAGATCTGGGCCGCGGCGCGATGGACCGGCTCGACAAGGACGTCGTTCGCCGGAAGATCGGGGCGGGCGGGTTGATATACTTCAAGCTGCCGTCCGACGGATCGGAGATGTATTCATCCGTCAAGGAGCACGTCCTCCCCGCCGACAAAGTAAAGGCCTGTCTCGACGCTGTCGGCGCTCGGCAAGGCGACCTCGTGCTGGTGCTGGCCGGGCCGGATCCGAAGGTCTACCAGCAGATGGGGCAGCTACGCCTGCACCTCGGCGAAGAACTGGGCCTGATCGGCGACGAAGAACAATGGAAGTTCCTCTGGGTGACGGACTTCCCGCTGCTCGAGTGGGATGAAGGTGAGGGCCGCTTCTTCGCGATGCATCACCCCTTCACGTCGCCGCATCCCGAAGATCTCGACACGATGCTCGAGAATCCGCGCGAGACCCGCGCCCGCGCCTACGACATGGTGCTGAACGGCAACGAGCTCGGCGGCGGATCGATTCGTATCCATTCGCGGGAGGTGCAGAACCGGATGTTCAAGCTTCTGGGCATCGGGCCGGAAGAGGCGCAGCGCAGGTTCGGTTTTCTGCTGGATGCCTTCCGGTACGGCGCCCCGCCGCACGGCGGCATCGCCTTCGGGCTCGACCGCATCGTGATGGCGCTGGCCGGGACGGAGAACATCCGCGACGTCATCGCCTTCCCGAAGACGCAGAGTGCGACGGAGCTCATGGTGCAGTCGCCGGACGTGGTCGATGCGAAGCAGCTCAAAGAACTGCACATCGAGATCGTAGATTTAGAGGAGGATGAAGCCACGGCGCCGCGTGAGACGCAGGTAATTCGGGAGGAACGGAATTGATAGCGGGCTCGATCGGTCGGAACGGTGATCGCAACTGTCCAATGATCCCTGCACCTATGATCGCAAACCGCATGGTACTCCCCTGATGGGACTCACTCGCCGCGGTCGCGCAGGTTGAGCAGGGTGTTGTAGATCCACCCTACGAGCCCCCCGAAGACGAACCCGGATAGGAGACCATAGGCGAGACCGATCACGCTCCCACCCCACGTTACGCTATACCCCGGGAAAAACTGCGCCAGGAGGGACATGTGTGGGCCGACCACCGGCCCTCCTTTGATCACAAGCCAGAGCGTGGCGACGAAGATGATGAACCCCACGATCACGCCGAAGACAATCCCCAGAAGTGCACTGCTGACGCGACGAATGGCGCGCGCAAGCTCTTGGTCCTCCTTCTGTTCCACACTTATTATTTCCGCTCGTGACACGTCTCGCTCGACAGTCCCGGGAAGAGGAGTTAAGATGCCTGGCCAACCACCCTCGACCTGAGACGCCCCGGCACGTGTGGCTGCGTGCCGTTGACACGCGCCAGCTCGCGCGTGTATGGATCTCCCTCATCGCGCGCTACGTCCTCATGATAACGATCCTCTTCGTTTACTTTCCATAGATCGTAGTTCGAACCAAGGATATTGCGCACGGCCAGCATGGCTGTAAGCATGGAATGATCCTGGTTGTTGTACCGATGCATCCCATTTCGACCCACCAACTGGAGATTATCGATTTGCTCGATGTATGTGCGGATTACGTCCAGGGCTTCCCGGTATTCCGAGTCGTAGACCGGATACGCCTTCGGCATGCGAACCACGCAGCCGTCGACGACGTCCTCAGACCGCGCCAGTCTCAGCGCACCGATTTCGCGCTTACCCAGGTTTATCAGATCTCTGTCTTCCATCGTCCAGAGGCCGTCCCCTTCGAAGCAGAAGTATTCCAGGCCGAGGCACGTCTTCTGCGGGTCCGGCACCATATGTTCGCTCCAGTTCTTAAAATTCTGGATGCGACCGACCTTCACGTCGGGATCATGGATATAGATCCAGTTGTCGGGGAAGAGGTCGGGCCGGTCGAAAATAAGCGCGACCGTGAGGAAATCTCGATACTTGAGCCGGCCGGCCGCTTCGATCACCTCCGCCGGAACGGAAGGGGTGATGCAGCGGATTAGCTCACGAATCGGCATGCTGCTGATAAAGTGGCTACCCTCCATGCGATGCGTGCCGTCCCGCGCTTCAACGTCTACGGCGGTGATCCGACTACCCTCTCGATGGATCGCCTTCACGCACGAACGCAAGTGTATTCGACCGCCCATTTGCCGAATTCTTTCAGCAGAGGCCTCCCACATCATGCCCGGACCGCGCTTTGGATACTGAAAGCTATCGACAAGCGTCTTGATGACATCTTCTTTATCTTCGTCCTTCGTATTCACTTGCTGCAGAAACGCGTTCTTGAGAGCCGCCGTGAGCGAAAGACCTTTTATGCGTTGCGCGGCCCAGTCGGCGGCGATTTCAGAGCACGGAATGCCCCACACCTTCTCCGTGTATGTTTTGAAGAAGATCTCGTAGAGTCTCCGTCCGAAGCGGTTAGAGATCCAGTCCTCAAAAGATTCCTCCCGTTCTTTTGGGAAGAACTGCGCCCGAAGGTAGCTCATCAGAATGAAGAAGCTGTTCCCCAATCCCAGGCCGAAGAGCGCATTCGAAGGGCGAAGGGGGTAGTAAAAGAACTTCTTATTGTAGTAAATGCGAGAAAGACGGCTGCAGGTAAGGAAGTCTTCCTCGGGCAGCACTTCGTTCCAAAAATCCTCGACAAGCTTCACCTTCGTGAAGAACCGATGACCGCCGATATCGAAATGATAGCCTTTGTAAGTGGCGGTACGTGAAATCCCACCGAGGACGTCGTCCTTTTCCAGTAGGACACTTGGTAGGCCGTCCTTGCGCAGCTCATAGGCGGCCGTCAGCCCCGCCGGTCCACCGCCAATCACGATGACGTTCACATCCTGAGTGCTAGGAGGAGTCACGGTTTCGTGCGACGTAGTTATGAAAGGGCTGGATCACGGACGCGAGTGATCCGGATCGATGTAGTCCGTAGCCGACGAGATGTCGGCCTTGAAGCGTTGGATGAACAGATAGGTCGCGAAGGCGCCATTGTGAACCAGGGCGGTCAGCCACCCAAGTACGAAGCCGATGGCGAGGCCGTACGCCAGGCCCACTATGCTGCCCCC
>CAZART010000049.1:0-31048 GCA_964487555.1 uncultured Rhodothermales bacterium | reverse complement strand
ACCCAAGTACGAAGCCGATGGCGAGGCCGTACGCCAGGCCCACTATGCTGCCCCCTGCCGTCACGGCGTAGCCGATGAAGAAGTGGTTCAGGAGTGCGAGGTGCGGTCCGGGATTGTTACCTCCTTTCAACAGAAGGATCCAGGTTGCAATGAAGACGCCCAGACCCAGCACGACCCCGCATGCTAGTCCGAGCGCCGTCTTGTCGAGCCTTGCAAAGGCCTGGATGAGCCGTCTGTCGGAGGGTGTTTGACCTTGCATAAATCTGCCGTCATGAAGATGAACTCCCGCACGAACTGGGCTGCTTCGGTCGCTATCTTACGCTCGGAGCCGGGATTCTGCGTCGGCCTAAAGATGCTCCCCCCGTCTTTTTTGGCGCAGATTCTCCGATTTTGTCGAGCAGAATCCAGTAGGATAAGATGCCAGAGCTACCTTCGGCATCCGTGCGCTCGTCCTAGCTTTTCGACCGTACCTTCCACCCGTTCGGCAGCGAGTCGAAGGCGATCTGCAACTCGCCGGCCAGGTCGGTAAAGTCCGGACGCCGGCCATCGGCGTGACTGAAACCGCCGATTCCCGGTGCCCGTTCAAAGTGATGTCGATCGCCTTCGGGTAGCGGATGATCGTGCCGGCTGATATGACGGTCTTTATGCGTCGCTTCCGACTCAACTAGACGGCCGATTCGTCACGGCCGACTAGCCGTTGCACCTATCTGTCGCCGAGACGGAATACGCAGATTATGCTTTCTGGATCGAAGACCGTCCCACCTCCTGAACTGGTCGAGCTCGCGCTGCGCAGGATTCACTGGGATGCTTGGGCCACATTGATTGACAAGAACGGCATCTCGATAGACCGTCCGCGTGGGGCGCGCCATCCCGATCACCCATCGATCATCTATCCGATTGACTACGGATACGTCCATGGCACGTTGGGATCGGACGGCCACGAGCTCGACGTCTTTCTTGGGACGGCGTCGACAGGGCTCGTCGGGACGATCATCACGAGGGATCACAGGAAATGCGACACCGAATTCAAGCTCATCTACAACTGCACGCCCGAGGAGATCTATCTCGTTAACGGATTCATCAACTTTGAGCGGGCGCTGATGGAAGGAGTCCTTGTGTTGAGGTGGCCCATGATCGACTTGTGGGAGCGTGACGGGTCGTGAGGCTACGAGCAGGATGTGCTGCCGCCGGGCGGGCCCGCTATTTCGCGAAGTTCGGCAGCGCGAAGGCACCGAGGTGCAGGCCGATGTTGTAGTACTTCAAGTCGACGGCGAAGGGGGCCGTGCGGTCGGCGACACGTTCCGGATTGAAGTCGTCGATCGGATGCAGTCCCTTCGTCGCCATGGTGAAGGACCACGTGCCGGTCGGGTAAGTGGGAATGTGCGCGAGGTAGACGTGCGTCCGCGCGAAGAGGCGCCCCAGCACGTCGCGGGCGCGGCCGATCGCGGCTTGAAACGTCTCGTCGAAGGGGGATTCGCTCTGGGATACCAGGATGCCATCCTCGTTGAGGATCCGCGCGCAATCCGCATAGAAATCCTCGCCGAAGAGGCCTTCCGCGAAACCGACCGGATCGGTCGAGTCGACGATGACGAGATCGTAGGCGGCGTCGGCCATCTGCCGAACGAAGTCGACGCCGTCCCGGACGTGGATGCGCAGCCGCTCGTCGTCGAGCGCGCTGCTGACGGTCGGGAAGAAGGCTCGCGAGATCTCGACGACTTCACTGTCGATTTCCACCAGATCGACGTGCTCGATCTCTCCGTAGCGGAGCGCTTCGCGGACGGTGCCACCGTCGCCCCCTCCGATTACGAGTACGCGACGGGGCGCGGGAAGCAGGTTCAATGCCGGGTGGGTGATCATTTCGTGATAGACGAACTCATCCCGCTCGGTCATCATCACGAGGCCGTCCAGCGTCAGCATCCGACCGAAGCTGTCCGTCTGAAACACTTGAATCTGTTGGAATTCGCTGCGTCCGGAATAGAGCAGCTCCTCGACGCCGACGGTGAGGCCGGTGCGCGCTTCCCAGAATTCGGTGTATTGGAACTGATGTTCTTTTTCCTCGGCCATATTCCGCGGGCGATCCGGATAAAAAAAAGCGCGCGGCACGTGCCGATGATTCGGAGACGTACCGCGCGCTGAGGCCTTATCTAATTACCCATGGTGATTCAGGCCAGCGCCTCTTCCAGCATCGGCTTATGGTGGACTTTCTCGGGGAACAGGCCCCGCTTCATCTCCATGCTGGACACGTTACCGGCCTCGAACTCATCCTCGAGAAACTTCTGGATGGTCCAGGGATCGATGGTTTCGCCGCACGTGAAGATGTCCACGGCGGCGTAGCCGTGTTCGGGCCACGTGTGGATGGCCACATGGGATTCCGCAATGACGACGACTCCGCTGACTCCGTGGGGGCTGAACGTGTGGAACGTGTCGGACACGATGGTGGCACCGGACCGACGGACGCCCTCGAGGAGGATGTCGCGGATCAGTTCTTCGCCGTTCAGTATGTCGCGATTACAGTCATAAAACTCGACAAGGATTTGTCTTCCGAGTGCTTGCATGTAGTACTACCCTCCAGTTAAAAGGCACCCCCCACGCGCCACGACATGGGGAAACATTGTATGTGTTAGATCTCCCGATGCTTAGGCGGGAAGTCACCCATACAACCGCAGTCCTGGTGAAAGAAGGGTAGGGAAGGCGCCGGAAGACGCTGGACGCTACATGACACGCCCTCCTTCAGCTTTTCACCAGCCGCTAGCGCTTTACAGCCGTCGCCGGCTGCAGTGTACGCGATGTCAAAAAGCGGTGTCTTTGCGGTTTCGCGGTAGAACCCACGTGGCAGGATCTTCAGGACCGCGAAAAGGCGATGCAATTGAGCAAGGTACTGGTTCGCTTGAGCGCGATGCAATCGCGCGGGTGTGAAATGTGTAATAACCTACCCGGACGCCGCCGTTTCTCGAGCGAAGGCCGGTCAACGCCGATGTTTTTAGGCGGTTCCGCTGCGCGGTGTAATCTGATTCCGTCCGCGGCGGGCCGCTTCGAACGGCATTTCTGCGCATCCGTCTCTACACGACCAACATTGCCGGACCCGCATGGCTAACCCGAGACGCGTGCCGTCGTTTCGCCGCCGCAGCCATCCTTTGTAATCTCACGGAGACTTCAAACGCATCGGCGCTCCGGTGGACCTCCGCGGTTGCGGCGGAACGCGGGTCGGGCTATTTTGGTTGTTCTACGCGCGGCCGGCGGCCGCCGGGTGATGGCCGTCCGTTGGGCGCCTCGATGTCCCGGTGTTTGCCGGATGCTGATCCCGTAGCTCAGTCGGTAGAGCAACTGACTTTTAATCAGTGGGTCGCAGGTTCGATTCCTGCCGGGATCACGGATAACCCCTTCTGGATCATTCAGAAGGGGACTTTTTTTGATGGCTGATCGTAGCGGGTTTTCGTGGTCTGGAGATCGTCGGACGCTGCCGGATTAGACGCGGCCGGTCGGATCCCGCTCTCCAGAAAGGTGAGAAGACGCGTCACGTGCCTCTCACCTCTGTCAAAACAGGATCCCAGATAGAGCGGCGCAATGTCCGCACGTTTTCGCCACGTTACCGTGGCGTGCAGATCGGCGACCTGTAGTGCGCGTTGTTTTTTATTGCAGGAGGGCGCATACTATACTATAGCGTCACCGGAGCCGGCGCTCCGTGACGGGGGCGCGGCTCTGACGAAAGGCGCCGGCCTAAGAGCCCGCTTTGTTCCGGACGCTCACGTGCCAGTGCCTGCACGTACGGTAATCGACATATCGGTGCGCAGTTTCCGCACAGCGATCTTGGACGCCCGGCGGTGCCGCACCGATTCGCCGGCGGTGTTATTGGAGGTTTGCTGAAGGCACAAGGCAGCGCTACGTGCCCCTGCTCACTTCCATTCACACCGTCATGCGCCACACCTGCCGCCCGTTCCGTTTTCGGGTCCTGCTACTGGGCCTCATACTCGTCTATGCGCCCGGCCAGGTTTCCGTCGCCCAGACAATCCCCGGCGACTTTGCGTTGACCGCGTCGGCGGGCGGGGCCCTCCCAGGCGGAGCAGCCAGCAAAACAATCACCGTCGAGATCGCGTCCGACGGCAGTGGCACGTTTCACCAATACCGGATGGATCCCGAGGCAGCCGGAGAGCAAGATCCAACCTCCTTTACCCTGTCGCCGGATGAACTCCATCAGCTCTGGGAAGCCGTCGCATCGAACGGCTTCTTCAGCCTGGACGCCGTGTACGTGCAGGCCGCTATTCGGGATCGTACGGTGGCCCATCTCACGATCACGGCCGACGGCTCGACGCACATGGTCACGACGCGTAACGTGGCGGTTGCCGCATTCGACGCCGTCATCGACGCCGTAAACGCGGTGACGCCGGAGGACGCGAATCTCGTCTACGATGTGAGCGAGCCGGGCACCTTCGTCATGGTCCCCGTCTGTGAGCAGGCAGGCAAGGCGGGCATCTCTCCGGAAAACGCATCATGGACGGACGGCAAAACGCCCCGACTGTCCAGGATCGTTGTCTCGGCCCCGGCAAGCACGCGCGAGCCGGCTCCGGACGCCGTGCTTCCTCACCCCGGCACCGTCGTAGCCTATCGAGCCCCACTCGCCGAGGCCGTCGAGCGCGGGATCGCAGAGCTCTCAGCGAAAGGTGTCATGTTCGGCGATGCCGTTCGGATCGACGTAGACAATACCACCGGCGTCACGACCGACGATCTCCGGCTTAATCTCTATCTGGAGTTCTGGGGCGAGGGGGCATCCCACGAAATCGCTGCCATCGCCGAGAGCGGGATCGAATCGGCCTGGAGCGGAACGACATCCGGCGGAAAAGATCTTGTCGTGGATGTCATCACCCGGGTGAGGCCGGGCGGATCCGGAGCGCCGGGCACACCGGGCTTCCATCAGATCGAAATAACGACCGAGGCCGAGCACATATCGCACGTGTCCAATCGGATGAACGATACGTTCGGCGTAAATCACGGAGTCGGTATGGGCGCCTGGTCGACCGAAGGAGCCGACCTCGACATCCTCTACGCCCACGAGGCCGGCCATCTATTCGGAATCAACGACCGCTACTCCGAATATCATAAGCACGGCGATATGTGGAGGCTCGTGGGAGACCCCACTAAAGCTCCTTTAACCGACGAGCAGCTCGCCGAGGAGATTGGGCCGCGATTTCCCGACCGCACGGCAGAGGAAGTGTTGGAATACGTAAAGTCGGGAAACCGCAGAACCGCTCCACTTCCGGGACATGAATTCGACCTCATGGCCCGGTGGAGGGAGGGGGTGAAGGTTCGCCAGAGCGACATCGACGCGTTGGCGGCGCTCGCCGGATTACTTGTCGAGGTGAAACCTGGTGACCCGCTACTCAATATGTGGGGCCGCCGGCAGGACATGGCCATCATGCGGGCGGAAGATGTCTTCGCCCCGGCTGGTGAAGCGGCCACGCTCGAGGGGCTCTACGCGGCATGCATCGACCGCGCCAGCGGGATTCCAGTGGCCGGTGACATCTTCGATCTCGCGCCGCCGCTCTCGGCGTGGAACGGCGTGAAAGCTGCACCGCTCCTGCTTCAGCTGCTGCAGTACATGAACGACGAAGAGAGATTTTGTCCGGCCGATGCCTTCTACCAATCGGTCGTCTGGCGGCTCACGAACAACGCCGGGACGACCAATCCCAACATCACGGAGTACCTCGCCGATGCAGGCATCGACGTCGGCTACCGCGAACTCGACTTCCCCAGCCTCTCGAATCCGAACGCGATCGACGCCGCTACCGGCCTCTCGACGCCACCGGAACTCTTCGTCCCGCGTGTCACATCGCCGGCCGGAGACGTTGTCGCGGTTGTGCAGCCCATCTCCTTTGAAGCGGGGCTTGAGACGCCGTTCTCTAACGACGAGGGCATAGCGCCGGAGTATCTCTGGTTTCTCGATCGTCCGGAAGGCAGCGCGGCTGCACTGGAAGAAGCCGGAGAAACAGCGACCCTCACGCCCGACCTGCGCGGCGTCTACGATCTCGAGCTACGGGCAGTGCTACCGGATTCGCTGACCGGCGCCTCCGGCGACGGCACGTTTACCAGCCGTACAACCATGCGGTTCGTTGCCGTCGACTCTCTCGTCGAGACTTTTGAAAGCGGCGAGCTCGCAACCGGAGCCCCCTTCTTTTGGGAAACGGGCAGCGCATCGTGGGTCATAACCGACAAATTCTCCCACACGGGTGCGTATTCCTTGCGGTCCGGTCCGATCGGCGATAATGCGTCGTCCACCCTGCGGGCTCGTTTCGACCAGCTGGAGCCCGGGCATCTCTCCTTCGCGCACCGAATGGGCAGCCACTTCAGCGACTCTCTGTTCTTCACCGTCGACGGCGTCGTCCACGAGCGATTCTCCGGAGCCGACCCATGGACGATCATCACGGTGGATCTACCGGCCGGCCTGCACACGGTCACCTGGAGCTACGTCAAGGACGGTTCCGATTCCATCGGAGCCGACCGCGCCTGGCTCGACGATGTTTTTTTCCCTGCGACGGCCTTGATCACGTCGATCGACGATGGAGACGGAGACGTGGAGGAGGCCGGCCTGCCGACCTCGGTCGTGCGGCTGGGCGAGAACGTGCCGAACCCGTTCTCCGCGGGCACGACGATCGACTTCGAGCTGCCTCGGCCAGGCCCGATCGACCTCGTCGTCTACGACGCACTGGGTCGCCGAGTGGCGGTCCTCGCCTCCGGGATACACGCTGCCGGCACGCACCGCATCCGCTTCGACGCCGCCCACCACGCCGGCGGGATCTACTATTACCAGCTTCGCACCGGCCGCTCCGTACGCACTCGCCCCATGGTGATCATGCGGTAGAATGCTCCGGTTGCTGCATTGCTGGAGGAAATGCGGCGGCCGAATGGCCTTACTTCGTCCGAGCTTTGATGAATCGGTCGATCAGCAAGTAAAGTCGTTTTTCAATCGCAGCCGAACGGGTCTTAAGCTGTCCAGAATCGGAGTGGGTCGCCAAGCCTGGGCGTTCCAGCGAAATGACCAGATATCACCCCCGTTCTGCGTCTCGGACCAGTTCGGCGTAACGGCTGGAAAATTGTGTGCTCAAATCAAGAAGGTGATTTGCTGCAGGTTCGAACCAGCGTCCTGCCAAGTTCACCCTCAAAAACGTCCTATGCGCGCCGTATGGGGCGTTTTTGCGTATACGGCCATACGGCGCAGAATCGCAGCTTTTTGCAGGATTGTGCAGGGAAATGCACGTCTGTGTACCTGATATGTACCGGCGATTTGGACCTCATACCTGCGATTTGGACCTCATGAGACGGCTTCCTCTTCGGATCGCAGGTACGCGCCGTTCTCGAGGGAGCGTGTACCTGCCTTCACATTCGATTCGGTCTCCAGTTCCTTCACGCGCGCCTTAGCTGCTTGATGCGGGCCTTCAGCTTACGGGTCTCCTTGCGCAGCTTTGCGCACTCTTCACACTCCTCCTGGCCCTCTCCGAACACGCGGTCTTGGTGGCTTCTTCCCTTCTTCGGGGATGAAGCGCCGACCGAAACGTATGCCTGGCATCAGGCGGAATGTTGACGTACAATGGAGATTTATCAGCGTCCGCGCCGAATCGGATGGCTGCGGCTGTCTGAGATCAAACCCTCTTTCTCGATGCGCAAAGCGTCAGGATCTTTCCTACTCATCGCCCTCGTGCTCGTCTGTGACGTGACGGCCCAGCAAACCCAGAAGCCGCCGTTGCACGGACGCCACTGGATGGCGATCACCGGTAAGCCGCTCGGCGCCACGGCCGGCGCGATGATGTTTCAAAAAGGCGGCAACGCCGTCGATGCGGCCGCCGCTATGCTCGCCGCGACATCCACCATGTGGGATGTGTTGAGCTGGGGCGGTGAGACGCAGGCGCTGATCTACAATCCGAATACCGGAAAGGTGATCGGCATTAACGCCCTCGGAGTGGCCCCGACAGGCGCGACGGCGGAGTTCTTCCGCGAGAAGGAGGTGAACTACCCGCCGGCCTACGGACCGCTCGCGGCAACCACGCCGGGTACGCCGGGAGGCTTGATGACCATACTCGCGGAGTACGGCCGGCTCTCCCTTGCCGAGGTGCTCGCTCCCGCGATCGAGATGGCCGACGGTTATCCGATCGAGGCGCAGACGGCCAACTATATAGAGCGCGTCAAAGATCGCCTGAAGCAGTGGAAGTACTCCCGCGAGGTCATGCTTCCGCACCTGAGCGAAGAGCGAGAGGCGCCACATCCCGGCGAGATCTTCCGGCAGCCTGATCTCGCCGCCACGCTCCGCAAGCTCGTCGAGGCGGAGGAAGAGGCCCTTCGTGACGGCAAGACGCGCAAGGAAGCCATCTACGCCGCCAACGACCGCTTTTACCGCGGCGATATCGCTCGCGAACTGGTGCGCGGGACTCAGGAAGAGGGCGGGCTCATCACCATGGAGGATCTGGCCGGATGGAGCGTGGAGATCGAAGAGCCGGTGAGTACCACCTACGAGGGCATCGACGTCTACAAGCTCACGCACTGGACGCAGGGTCCGGTGCTGCTGCAGGCGCTCAACATCCTCGAGGAATTCGATCTAAAGGCCATGGGCTACAATAGTGCTCGATATATCCACGCGCTGTACCAGGCGATGAATCTCGCCTTCGCGGATCGGGATTTTTATTACGGCGATCCTGTGTTTCCACCCGAAGAGCCGATCGAAGGCCTGCTGTCGAAGGAGTACGCGAAGCAGCGGGCGCAGGAGATTGACTGGTCTCAGAACGACCCCGACGTCAAGCCGGGCGATCCGTATCCGTTTCAGACGGCTAGCAATCCATTCTCGGACTACCTCGAGCGGTGGCACACGACTGGTGTCAAGCCCGAGGGCGAGGGTGCCGGTACGCCCGCGCCGGAGCACGACCGGCGAACGGGGGATAGTGGCACGACCACCATTCAGGCGGCGGATGCGGAGGGATGGGTCGTCTCCATCACCCCTAGCGGCGGCTGGATTCCGGCGGTGATCGCGGGGCGCACCGGCATCGGGCTCAGCCAGCGGATGCAGAGCTTCGTGCTCGACGCCGCCGAGAATCCGTACAACGTCGTCGAGCCGGGCAAGCAGCCCCGCGTGACACTGACGCCGTCGATCGCGTTGAAAGACGGGAAGCCGTTTCTATCGTTCGCCGTGCAGGGCGGCGACACGCAGGACCAGAACCTCCTCCAGTTCTTCCTGAACGTCGTCGAATTCGGAATGACGGTGCAGCAGGCTACCGAGGCGGCGAACATCAACTCATTTCAGCTCCGAGGCTCCTTCGGCGACCACGAATCCGTGCCCGGGCGACTCCTCCTGCACGAGGATACACCGCCGTGGGTGCGCGACGAGCTGCGGCAGATGGGCTACAGCCTCACGTTCGACGACCGCACGTCCGGCCCGATTAACGCCATCTTCTTCGACCGCGAGCACGGCACGCTCTGGGGCGGCTCGAGCAATCACGGAGAAGATTACGGTATCGCGTGGTAACACGGCTTCCGCGAATCGGGCGGGCGCTCCGCGATGCAGATACTCGCTGTTCCTTTGCATGAATAAAGCTGCTCCGCGGGCATCGAGGGTCACCTGCGCCCCGAGGTCGACCAGGTTATTTGACGCCGTGAAGCTCCTGATCTGTGCCGCCTCCGAGCCAGACTCTTCATCTGAGCCGGTGAGTTGTTCGCAGCCCGCGAGCAGCGCCGTGACGAACTACCGAAAAACAGGGCGCGGAAGGCGCGCCACCGGCAAAGCAGCTGACCAGACGGATTCGCAGAGGCTTTGGCTCCGCGCGGGCGTGCCGGATCGTCGCGGCGTCCGTCGTCCAGCCTCTCCCACGTATTCGTTGGCAGCTGTCGTGCCTGCACTCTCTTCGTCATGGCTCTTTTCTACTGTACGTCTATGCTTGGCACGTCGCAGAACTGAACGGTAGGCAGCCTGGGAGGGCCGAGCACCGTCTAGCGCACCCGCACCATTTTTTTCACAGCTCTAAAGCCGCCCATCTCGATGGTATAGAAGTAAACACCTGCCGGAAGGCTCCGTGCATCCAACAGTACATCATACGTGCCGGGGTTGTAACTGCGATCGGCGAGTGTTTCCACTCGCCGGCCGAGCAAGTCGTACATCGAGAGCCGGATGTGGACAGACTCCGGCACGTCGAACGGGATCGTTGTCTGCGCCTGGAAGGGGTTGGGATAGTTCTGGTAAAGGGAGAACTCAGTGGGTACATTCGCCGCCGCCTCATCCTCCGCGTTCGTGCTGACACCGATCTCGACCGTCGCCTGACCTTGGACCGTGCCTGCAGGATCGCTTGCCGTGACCGTGATAACGCCGCCCTCCGTCCCGGCCGTGAATAGTCCGCTGGAATTGATCGTCCCTCCTGTTGCAGTCCACACGGTCGCAAACGCCGTGCTGTCGCCGGCCTGGTCGAAGCCTATGGCCTCGAATTGTTGCTCTCCTCCCGGTTCGAGTACGACAGCCTCCGGCGACACCTCAATCGTGGTGAGCGCCCGCGACTCGAGTACACGTAGCGTCACGTCGACCGGGTACTCCGCCTCATAGCCGTCGTAACGCAGCGAGACGGTCACCGTGTCGATGTGCGTCCCCGTCGGGAGGGACGTCGAGGCGAACGTCAAACCGAGCGTATCGGGCGTCTGCCCGGAAGTACGCGACAACTCGATCCAGTTTGAGCCCGAATGTGCGTTCCACTCCCAGACGGGACCGCCTACATCGGGCAGCATAACAGTGGCTTGTCGATCCTCCTCGTCCGTCCCAAATGCAACGGCTTCTACTCGAAACGGTCGCGGTGTGGGACGGGCCGGGGTAATCGACACGCTCGTTGCAGCGGCTGCAGGTTGTATCATAGCCTCGAAGTTGCCGTCTCCGTCGGCATCAATTTGAAGGGGAGTTGAGTCCGGACTTGCGCCGTTCTGCAGGTCGAACTGAACCTGACCGCCGGCATCAAGATGCTGGTCGGAGTAAAACACGTGACGCATCTCACCATTATTGCCGGCCTTCACGCGCGTGACACCCACCGTTCCCTCCGACAGAGGAACCTGTATAGTAATCTTAAGCACATCTTCACCCGGCAAGGCGAGGGTTGTGGCGAGGTCGTTTACCCAGTAGCCGAGGCCCGACACCTCATACTCATAGTCCCTAAGCGAGTCGCGCCGGGCTGGGCCTGTATGACGGCCCTGCCTATCCTCCACGTGCACGCCCACTGGAGATGAGGAGGCAATAAATAATAGCTCCTGCCAGGCGGGTGCTATTTGCCCCGAATACGGCGCTTTGCCCGGTGCTGCTGATGTTGGGGGTCGAGCGACATGACCTCGCTCGAAGATCTGTACCATGCGGTCGAGCACCTTTCGTCCGGATCGATCGGAGCAACTCTCGGCCACGATTTCGACATGCTCGCACGGGAAATACTCGAAGTCTTCGATCCATGGATTGTCCGGGCCTACGCCGGAGAGATCGGTCTGGCCTGCCTGCGGATGGCGTCCGAGCGACGCGCTCGCTAGGGGTACGGTCCCGTCGCCATGACCGGGGATTGGCACCAGGCTGCTTCTGTAGATACTATGAAGCGGACTGTCGCCGGACTCGGAACGCAAACCTGCCCCATGGCGCAGAGCGGAATAGGTAACGGACCGTCCACCGAGGAACCACCCTCTCGGAGTTGACAATCCGATACCCGATATGAAGGAAGTTTCCGCCGTACCGGCGATGCGGTAGATGTGAGGCGGACCCTCCCAGTCGCTCCAATCGCCGATGCGACCACTGACATCTGCTTCAATCGTCTCCCACAATACCGCGTTGCGATCGAGGCCCAACCTGTGCTTTGGCGCAGTCAGAAATTTGAACACTTCATCGTAGCTTCTGAGTGGTACGCCGCTCAGATTCTGAAGGAGGTGGTAGGTAGAGGCCTCGGCAGCACCAAAAAACTGCTTGCTGGCTCGCCAGTAGAACCGGCTCGGGGAGAGTGCATACGTGGCGGGAAGATTGCGTGCCATTTCCACCATGCGGCCCCATTCTGGGTGGAATCTGGGATTGAGAATACGCACACTTTCCTCGAGATCGAAAATGTAGCCTTTCGTATGGGCCTGTGTGCCTTTCAGCGCACCCAGGTAAGGAACGGCCATCTCGAGGACGCGGTGAACGTCGTCGCGGCTTTCCGGGAAGGCGCGTATGTAGGTGCTGGTGATGACGCCACCATTGCTATGGGAGACGAGATCAACCTGACAGGTGCGGGTTACTTCCGGACCGCTGCGTTTCAGCCAGTCGATCCGATCTTTGAGCTGCGTAGCGAGATCCAACTGATTCAAGCGAAAATCGTTGGGGAACCGCCAGAGGTCGACGTCCAAGGGACTTTCGGGAGCGGGCGTGCCGTCGGCGGTCAACCATGTGTCCGAGTCGCCTGCGTAGCCGGCGCTCTCCAGAGCCGCGAGCCATTGACCATAGACGTTTGTACCGAGCACCGATTGGATCACCCCATTCTCCTCGATGTCCTCTTTTGTCGTGCCGGAGGGATTCATCGCCATCCGAGCGAGCCTGTCGTTGACTTCGCTGCTCCGAAGGAAAACCGGTGGCGGCACGGGACCGCCCGGGATCCATAGGTAGTCGTCGAAGAACTCCTGCGTTTCGAGCCAGCTGCCGCCGATTCCCGGCACGGCGATGATCGGCCGCTTCACCTGCGACAGCTCCGAGGTGTTTCCTTCCTGGTCGATTGCCGTAACGACGACGGAAGTGCCGTCGGCGACCTCTACAGGAACGCTGAAGTGGCCGTTCTCGTCCGCGCTCCCCCGCGCCAGATACCTCACGCGGCGTGCGAAATACCGGCCGTGGCGCGTTCCGGTGTCGACGACTTCAAAGACCTCTACCTCCGCCGCCGGCTTCGTCATCCCGCTGACCCGCTCCGTGCTGAGTTCGAGAATACGTGGCGGCGCGAGCTCGGGATTGCCGGCCGGACCGGCATCCCAGGGGAAGCAGGAGGGACCATCGTCGTCACGATCTAGCGGTATGTGCAGATCTTCGCTGCTCATCTGTCCCGTCGGGACAGCCAGGTCATTACCGTGAACGCGGTTCTCGGTGGTCGAAGCGCCTGTCGTAAGCACGCCGTCGTAAATGGCGTTACCGAACCGACGATTGGTATCGCCGATCCAGTTGCCGTTCGAACCGTCCTGCAGGACGACGCCGCCCTCTTGATTGGCTAACGCTTCACCGTCAGGATCGCCCATCAGGTTGCCATAAATGCGGTTGTTCGTCGCACCTGATCCCGTAATAAGGATTCCAGCCCCCTCGTTGGAACTTATCACATTGCCCATACCGGTACCGGGCCCCGCATCCTCATGAGCATGCCCAATGAAATTGTTCGGCGCGCCGAATACGCTGATGCCGTTACCGCCGTTGGGTAGCGGTCTTGTCCCGGTCACGTCCGTGCCGATACGATTTCCATAGATCTGATTGGCGCCGACATCACCGCCATCGATAACGATGCCGGAAGACGTATTCCCCGAGATCAGATTCGGCTCCGCGTCGGTCGGACCGCCGATGACGTTGTTGGAGCCGCCTTCGATGAAAATCCCCACGCCCTGCGTGCCCTCGGTCGAGGTCCCATCTTTTGAGCCGATGCAGTTTCCGTAGAGTCTGTTGCCGGAGGACTGAATGTGAACGGCCGCCTGGGCAGAGTTGATAAAGGCCACGTGCTCGATGCGGGAATTGTCTCCTCGGAGCACGAGCCCGAACCCGTCGTCGACCTTCTTGCCATCCAAAACGTATTCGGGGCAGACAAAAGACGTCCTCGAGGCTTCCTCGCGCTTGGAAGCGATGGCGGGACGTGGCGTGCCTTTGATGGTGACCGGCTCTTCCACGGCAGGCAGCGCCGCCTGAGGCTGAATCGTGAAGACGTCCATAACGTCGTCGTAACCTGCGTCGTCGGTGGGGATCTCAATGCGGATGTCGTCTCGGCCGTCGCGGGCGTTGGCCTGCTCGATGGCCGCCCGCAGCGTGCACGGCGGCCGGTCGTTTATCTCCTCGCCGCCGATGTCACAGAGCCCGTCGGAGAGGTCGGCGTCAGGCTCGTCGCCGGTCGTGTTCACCACCAGCGCCTTGCTCACCACCACGAGCACGCTTAACGGCTCGACGGCCGACTGTTCGAAACAGGCCTCCATGAGGAGACTGCCCTGGTCGTTGAAATAGGTGGGCAGGCCGTCCTCACCCGTGCCGTCCACACCCGAAGCCTGTATCGGGTCCATGCCGCAGCCGTACGGCGCGTTGGGTACACTTATCCCCGTGAGCGTGCGAACGACGCCGGGCGCAATCTCAATCTGATCGCCGGCGCGGAGCACCGGCGCCAGCTCCGGCTCGCCGGACGCATCCAACCTGCCCACCCAGACGCCCTGATTCTCAATCCACGGCTGCGGGCCCGACCCGTCCTGGTACGCCGCAAAGGCCACTTCGCCGCTGTTGTTGGCCACCATGTTGCTAACGCCTCTGAACGTGACACCCTCCCCGGCGCCGGGCACCGGCTCGCCCTCGATGACCACCGGTTGCAGCCCGGTTTCCGTTTCCAGCCAGATGCCCGACCGCCCGTCGGAAAGAACCGCGAAGAGTGCGATGCGGCCGTCGTCGAGCAGCACAAAGCCCGCCGTCCGGGAATCGTTCAATCCTCCGGGACCTTCCAGCCTGGCGAAGCTCGCCCCGCCCGCACCGGGCGCCGGATCGCCCTGCTGCACCACCTTGCGCGGCGTCGCTCCGGGCCCCGCAATCACGTAGACGGCCCGCTCCGTCTCGCCGGGTAGAAGCCCGTAAAGCCCCGCCTGGCCGTCGGCGTTGATCGTCGTTCTTGTAATCTCCGTGATGACCTTTTGCGTCACCTGGCCCGGATCGTCAAAGCGCGGAACGTCCAGAAGCACCTCATGACCTTCTTCCTCGCTCCAACGGTATAGCGCGACGCGGTCCGAGAGAATGACGTCGTCCGTCTGATCGACTTCCCGACCCCAGGCCCAAAAGAGCACGTGCCCCGCCCGATTGATGAACACATCGCGCCATCCAATACCGGTCAGCAAAAAACCTGGAATGCCGGGCATCGGCGGCGCGTTCTTAAGTGTCGTGCTCAGCGCTATCTCGGTAAGACCGGACGGATCGGCCACGAACACGCCGCTGAACTCCTGCCCGCCCCCCGCCTGACCACCCGCGACGTAATGCAGGGGCGCCGAAAATGCCACTCTGCTGCCGTTGAAGCTAGCTGCCGTCCTAAAATCGGAGACGCCACCTCTGGGGAACCGCCCCAAAAATAAGTCGGAGGTCGCGTGCTCACTGAGAACGAAATCCTCGCGGATCGTCGTACCCTGGCGGGCGGCGACCCGTAGGCCGCCCACCTCTTCGATCAGAAGCCCTGAATTATTCCCGATCGTGGTAGCGTCACCTGAAACAACTCCTGGGCCGCTGAAAGCGCTCTCTACGGCCAGACGGCCGTCGGCGGACAGGTTTACGAGGTATTCGCGGTTGTAGTACCTGTCGCCCTCAAAATAGTCGTAGAAGACGCCCGGAAGCCCCGGCACGGCATCTCCCTCCCGCACCGGAACCGGCTGTAGCTCACCGTCATCTTCCATCCAGTACTTGTAGCCGTTCGGCGTCCCTCCTTCGAGCCCGGCGTAGAAGAGGATGCGCTCCCCCTGCGAAAGCCCCTCGATGCGGAAGAACTCGAACGTGGCGCCGTCCGCACCAGGCGCTTCGTCGCCGCTGCGGGCGACCACCCGGGTAGAGTACTGCGCGTGGGCCGGAAAAACACAGACCAGCAGTATTACAAAAACCGGCAGATGCCGTAGAGGTATCGAACGGATCAGGATATGCGCCATTGAAGATGACCTGTTGATAATCGTCGCGGCGGCATTCGTCGTCTATCGACTTCTCAAGACCTTGTTACATACGCCGAAAAACGAGGGATACGTGTTCACTCATGTGCATTCTTCAGATGGCGGTAATCCGACAGAACGCAAAAACTCGGACGTTCGTCGGAAGGCGGCCGAGCGTAATTTTCAGGCCAACAGCGACAGCCCCCGCCTCGTTCACCTCGAAAGCGACTATGCCGGAGCGCGGCTGCTCCTCTTGGAGGAGCAGCTCGAAGCCGCGCCCGGGCTCCACCGGTAGAGCACTTCGAAGTTGGCACCGTCGATACCGCCCGCCGCGGGGAAGACCCACCGGCCCGCCGCATGTGACACTTCATGGCGCGATGGTGTGGAAGGTATCCGGGTGATCGGTATCGTGTGGCGAGCAGTGCGTCGACGGGCATCCATTCTCCTCAAATGGATGTATGCGCCGACGACGTGACCGGGGGCAGCATCAAGAAGAGGACGAGACTCACACACCGCGACGTACGAAGCAATCTGATGAGTTGTGCGGCTGAGGCGTCCACAGATCTTATCTTCCATCATGTATCGTGGGAGGCAGATGGGAGGGCTTCAAACAAGATACGGGAAGGGCCCAAACCGCTGATATTACGCAAACACGTTATTTTTCAGATCATTCCGCTCCTTTACAACATTTGCCACGGCACCGGACCGGAAGCGCACGCGCAGATCGAGACCGCGGCGATTGTCGGAGGTGAGTTGCGCGGCGCTGCCCCGAATTTGCCGACTGTAAATTCACGTCATAACTGAACGTTCTCGCCTCGCCATTCACCATCACGTCCGAGACCGTGACGGTGTAGCGCCGGTTGTCCTCCAGACCCACTACCTTCCACTTGAGCTGATTGGGCAGCCCCGAGGTGACGTGGTCGAAGGCAACGTCGGTCACGGTGAGCACGTTTCCCGAGGCATCCTCCACGCTAATGTCGACGCCGCCGTAGTCGACCTGTGTGCGGTTGTTGAACCGCGCGCTCGGGTCGGCGATCACCGAGAAGGAGAAGAACCAGTCGTTCGTGAAGAGCGCGGTCGGAAAAGCGCATCGCGTCGAATCACCACCATCGGCTGCGACGTGTGATGCGGGCCCATCTCGATGGCGACGAAGTAGATGCCGGCGGGAAGAGCACCGGCCGACAGGACGGCAACGTGGCGGTCTGCGGAGGGAGCCGTTGGGCAGCGCCTGCGTGCCGGTGATGGCAGAGAGCTGGCGGAGGATGTGCGGGGGTCATGACGAAACCGTTCTGCTAACGACGATGCTCACTGCGAAATGACCGTGGCTGCCAGCGATGCAGGGCCGCAGGTCACCTCACCAGCACGAGCTTCTGCACTGCGCGAAAGTCGCCCATCTCGATGGCGTAGAAGTAAAGCCCGGCCGGGAGGGATCGTCCGCCGAACGTCGTGGTGTAGCGGCCGGCCGTATGATCTTCATCGACCAGCACGGCCACCTGCCGCCCCAGTACGTCGAACATGGCAAGGCGGACGTGCGTGCGCTCTCTTACATCGAAGGACAACGTCGTGGCACCTCGTGAGGGATTTGGGTATGCCGGATGGAATGCAAATGCCTCGGGTACCCCCTCCTGCGCTTCCGTGCCGACGTTGATCGCGGCGATGTCGACGGCCGTGATATTGCCGGCCGCGTCGTAGGTGTAATCGATGGCTGTGCTATCGCCGTACGTGGCCTCTGTGAGGCGGCCCTGCTCGTCGTACGTGTAATCGACGGTATAGGATTGCGCGGTGACCGACCCGTTCGTCAACAAGGTGAACGTAGCCACTAAAATCAATGTGAGAGGACGGATCGGGATTTCGGTTAGCATGGAGACTCAGCAGATGACCAGTTTTTGTGGCATTTCCGTCATGATGCTCGTGTCCGGAACGTCCTCACCAGGCGGCAGATCGATCGTCGGCGGATCGGTGTGCGCATTTGTCTCTCCACGAATTTGATTCTCCAGAATGTATTCCAGACCATATCTTCCGTCGTCCATGCCTCGGGGTCCATCGATGAACAGCCTGAACAACAGCACGGACGTTGCCCCCTGCGCATCACCTATGGGACCCGCGATCTGCCCGAGCAGTGCACCAACAAGCAACGCGTCTTGTATACTCTCGGCGTACGCCAATGCGCCATACCCGAGGAATGGAAACGCCTGAAATTTTTGGCCGGCCTCCCGCTGCGTCTGCGGCGCGACCGCACACTCGCCATCGGCGTCGCCTTCTTCCACGGCGGCCATGGGCGAAGCATCAAGAGCGCGGCGATCACTTTGATTCAACGCCTTGATCCCCGAGCCTTGGGCCGCCCGTCCAGGCCGAAATACCCATGCTTGAATCCCGAAGAGCAGCTGCTTCTCTTCAGACCACGTGTTCATCTCCGTCATGATCGACGTAGTAGGATCAGATTCGCGCTCGGATACCTGAGCATCGATGCTCCTGCGCTCTAGATATATGTTTTTAAGAGAAGAGCGAACTGCAATTCCCCACTGTCCGTGTATGTCCCTTCTGCCTGTCGGGTCCACGCGTGCTCCTGGAATGCCCCGGGCATACTGATAGGGATTGATCGTAGCCGGGTGCGTCGACTTCACCGGATCGCGGGAGAGGAATCGGCCCGACTCCGCATCGTAGTACCGGGCACGCACGTAATAGAGGTCATCGGCCTCCTGCATAACGCCAAACTGTCCCTGCCAGGCAAAAGGATTGCCGTACGTCTCGCCAGACTCGGTCAGCACCTCGCCGTAAGGACTGTAGGCGTATGCCGCAATCACCTCGCCCGCGTCCCCGGTCACGAATTGCGTATTGCCCACTTCATCATAATGATAATAGCGGCGCATGCCGGTCTCCGCATCGACCCGGTAGAGCAGGTCGCCGCCGGGGGTGTGCACATTGTAGTGCGTGGCGCTGCTGCCGCTCCGTTCGACGGCGACGGATGGCAACCCCAGCGCGTAGTTCCACACATAGCTGCGCGTGGCGCCACCGTCAACCGTGCGGCTAACGCGCTGCCCGAAGCCGTCGTAGTCGTGCTGCACGCCCGCGCCGGCTTCGACGGAGCGGGTCAGGCGGCCGAGTCCGTCCCACATGTAGGTACGGGTGTCGTCGTCCGTGCGGCGGCCGAGCGCGTCGTGATTCCAGCCCTCGACCTGCGAGGCGGCGTCGTGCCTGTAGGTGCGTTGTTCGGGTGTGAGGGTCGGCATGAGCGGCACGTCGCGCGTCGCGCGCGTGATCTGGCCGCGCGCGTCGCGTTCGAGCACCGACGCAGCCAGCTCAACCTCTTCGTCGTCGCCTGCCAGCATCTCTTCGATCGAGGTTAGCCGACCGTCGGCGTCGTACGTGTAGCGGGTGGCAACGCCGTTGGGACGCCTGAGGAGCGTGCGGCGGCCGGCGGCATCGTAGGTAAAGGTGTTAGTACCGCCCATCCAGTCGGTCACCTCCGTGAGCAGGCCGCGCGCGTCGTAGCCGTACGTGACCTCCCCGGCCGGCAGCGTCACGCTCGTGATGCGCCCCTCCGCATCGCGGCCGATGGCGAGTCCATTGGACTCGACAATGCGTCCCAATGCGTCCCGCTCGAGCGTCACGCCCGTAACTTCTACGATGCGCCCGTGGTCGTCGTAGCTATAGCTAAGGGTAGTGCCGTCCGAATGTGAGATGCCCGTCAGGTTGCTCGCACCATCGTAGGTCAGGCTCACGGCGCCCAGGCCGCGGGGCTGCTCGATCTGCACCACGCGGCTCCGGGCGTCGTGCGCATATGTTGCCGAGCGGCCGAGCGGATCGGTGAAGGCGGTGGTTCGACCCAGATCGTCGCGCGGCGAGTCCCAGCTTTGGCTGTTGGGGTCGGTCACCGCCGTCAGCAGACCGAAGCCATCGCGGTCGTAGGAGGCCGAGGCGCCGCCGGGCAAAGTGGCGGCGTCGAGCAGGCCGCGTGACTCGCGGGACAATGTAGTGGTCGCGCCCCGCGGATCCTGCAGGCTGGTCACGCGGCCGAGGACGTCGTAGACGAGCTGCGTGCTGTGGCCCATCGGGCTCGTCACCTGCGTCGGCCAGCCCATGGCGTTCGTCGCGAACGTCGTCGTCTCGCCCGACGGGTTCGACAGTCCGGTAAGCACCCCCTCGTCGTCATAGGCCATCGTCCACATCTGCCCGCCGCCGTCGGTAACGGAGGTGAGGTGCCCGTGGGCGTCGTAGCCGAACTGCATCGTGGCGCCCGTGCGGTCGGTGCGGCTGGCCATCCTACCGAGAGCATCGTATTCGATCGCGAGAACGTGGTCGAGGCGGTCCGTCACCTGGACGATCCGGTCCATCGCATCGTAGGCGTACCGGACCGAACGACCCGCCGGGTCTGTTACGGATGTCAGGTTACCGTTATCGTCGTAGGCGAACGCGTAGGCCGTGCCGCGCTCGGTGGTCAGCTCGGTGAGGCGGTCCGCGGCGTCGTAGGCGAACGTGCGGTTCGTACCGTCAGGAAACGTTGCTCTTACCAGGCGCCGCAGGCCGTCGTAGGCGAAGGTGGTCGTGTTACCCGACGGATCCTGTATGGAGACCAGCGTGCCGTCGGCGTTGTAGGCGAACGTGGTGACGCCGCCCTCGGGATTCGTGGCGCTGACCATCTCGCCGCGCTCGTTGTACGTGTAGCCGCGCATCGCACCCGCGCGATCGGTCGACGACGTCAGGTTACCATCGTCGTCGTAGCTCATGTTCACCGACGTGCCGTCGGCGTAGCCGACGCCTGTAAGATCATAGAAGGTGAGGCCACCGGTCGTGCGGGGGGTGTAGGTGAAGGTCGTTACGGCGCCATTGGCGACGGTGCTCGAGGCCGGGAGCCCGGACGGCCCGTGGAAGGTGAACGCGGTGGTCGCTCCCATGCGATCGGTGACGGACGTGCGCTGTCCCTCCTCGTCATAAGCCAGTTCTACCGTCTGTCCGGTCTCGTCCGTGTAGGCGGTAAGCTCTCCCGCAGCTGTGTGCGTATGCTGTATCGATTGGCCCAGGGGATCGGTCGCCGTCGTGATGTCTTCGTTGTAGGACATTGCGTAGGTGTTGCCGAGCGCCGTCGTCTGTCGGGTGACGCGTCCGTCCTCGTCGTAGTCCTGCGTATAGCGTGCGTTGCCCTCCGGGCGTGTCATCGCCGTCAGTAGGCCGGGGCGATCGCCCGCATCGTCGTAGCTGTAGGTAGTGGTGTGGCCGAGCGGGTCGGTCGCACTCGCCAGCACGCCAGCGCTGTAGGTGAAGCTGACGGTGCGCGTGCCGTCCGTTACGGCGGTGAGGCGGTCGCCGGCGTAGCTGAAGCTGAGGGTTGCGCCGAGACCGTCGTCTACCTCGCTGAGACGGCCGTCACCATCGTAGGTTAGCGCAAGGGCATTTCCGCGCCCGTCGGCGATCTCCGTAAGGCGGCCCTCGGCGTCGAAGGTGTAGATCCGCTGCGTGCGGAGATCGCCCACGACAAAGCCGCCGGCGTCTTCAATGAGTTGGAAGGGGACGTCGAGGTTGTCGACCTGCACCCACTCGCCCTCGCTGCTTTCGAACGTCGTCGCGCGGCCCCGGCTGCTGATAAGTTCGACGATGCCAGGTGCCAACCTGAGCAGGCGCCCATCGAAGGAGTGCGACCAGTTCGGGCCAAGGCTGCCGGCCACTTTGCCGTCGTGCGCGAGGAAGCTCGCGTAGTAACGCCGGAAGGCCAGCGGCAGCGGGCCGCGGAGGTTCAGATAGGCGGGCGCGGCAAAGAAAAGCTCGCCCGTGAACGTATTGACCGGGTCCAGGAGCGTGCCGGAGGAGACGTGGTTCGAGGACGTCTTCGTGAGTTCCGGTACGCTGGGCACCTCCACGGTAGACGTGGCCGTTGTATCGCCGATCACAAAGTCCAGCTCGTATGCCCCCGGCAAAGTGGCTGTAATCTCTACTCCCAGCGTGTATACGTCCCCTGCACGTACAACTGCGCCGCAGAACGCATGCCCCTCGTCATTCCTCTTGCAAACTCCTCCGCTCGGAATGAGGACTTCTAGATTCATTTCGTCATTAGCGCGGACGACCACTGGGGCCAATTGTTCGACATCACTCGTGTTCGAAGCGCTAAATGTGACATAGCCTTTCTCTTCGACATGGACGGTCTGTGACTCAGGCTCGACGTTGGTCGTGAACGGGTTCTCGATGACTTCGAAGTCCAGGGATCCTTCGCCCCCCAACACGTTATCGCTTTCAGCGAAGGCGGTGTTCGTGAACATCCCCAATTTCAGCGATTTGATGGGAAACGTAACCGTCACGCTTTCGCCCGCAACCAACTCGTCTATCTCGCACCGAAGGACGATGCCTTCGACCGGGCAGGATGGGGTGGATGCATAGTCAGAATCATCGGGGACGATTCCGGAAGGTAGTTCATCCTCGATAATCACATTACGAGCGGTCTCAGTGCTGGTGTTCGTAACCGTAATACGGAACGTGTACGACCCATCTATGATGGCCGACCCGCGCGGCAAATCAACTCCGGTAGACAAGCCGCCCATTCGTAGCGTCTTCCGCACCTTTAGCCGTCCCGGCACCTCAAGTGGAATGATGGTAGTCGTGACCTCCTGGGAGGTGACGGGGTCCGCGCCACCTCCGGAGACATTGGCACTGTTTGCGGCGGTACCGGCCGTTTCAGCCTGGACGGTAATCGTGATCTCGGCGTCGCCCTGTGCCGGCACCGTGCCCAGGGCGCACGAAACCATGCCGTCGGATGCGGAGCAGTCGCCCTGGCTGGCGTCGGCAGAGACGTAGCTCACTTCGGCCGGCAGTGCGTCGGTGAGCGTCACGTCCGGCGCATCGCCACTGCCGGTGTTTGCGACTGTGATGCTATAGACGATAGGTTCGCCGACCTTCACGTCCTGCGCGTTGGTCACCTTGCTTACGGTAAGATCTGGGGAAGGCGCAGCGGTCACCGTGACCTCGACTACGCATGTATCCTCATCCAACTCCTCATTGTATTTTCTCGCGTCCCAGAAGATTTGGATCGTCGTCGTGCCGGCACCCAACCCTTCGATTTCAAACTCGCCGTCAGTCACCCTAATGATCTGGTCCGGCGTGATGCTTGCGACCGTCGGATTGGTGTTGCCTGTTACTGTATAGTCCGTAAGAGCATTCGTCCCGATAGTGTAAGTCGCCGCTTTTCCTACGGCAATCTCCATGGACGGAGGTCCGCACTCGTGTGCCCGGGCGCTAGTCGGAACAATAGTTAGGATTGCTGCTGCGATTGCCAGCCAGGTTTCTAGCCGGAACCGGCGCAAGAGCAGAATAAAGGCCGCTGGCAAGCACATCCAGGAAATCGGGTTCGCCAGTGGCGAACCGGCAAAGAGTAAACGACAACGCATAAAAACCCCTCATATGGAGTCCGGTAAGCCTAACCAGGAGCCGGAAGACCAGGGATGTCGCCGTTCAAACGACTCGCTCCTTGAGCGCCTTGGCCACGGCCCCGCTGCGGGAGTGCACGTGCAGCTTCGCATAGATATTCCGCACGTGCATGTCGACGGTGTGGTAGCTCACGACGAGCTCGGATGCGATCCGCTTCTTCGTGCGGCCATCGATGAGATGCTCCAGCACCTCGCGCTCGCGGTCCGTCAGATTGTAGTCGCCTTTGGGCACAGCCAGGTCGGTGAACATGTCGAGCACCTTGCTGGCGATCTGCGGATTGATGGGCGCACCGCCTGTGCGCGCGGTCCGCACGGCCTGAATGATCTGGCCTGCCGAGGACGGCTTGAGCAGGTAGCCGGAAGCGCCCGCACAGAGCGCCTCGAAGATGCGCTCATTGTCCTCGTGGACGGTGAGCATGACGAGGTGCGTCGTCGGCGAGAGTGCCTGGATCCGGCGCAGCCCTTCGATGCCGCTCATGCCCGGCAGACTGATGTCCATCAGCACGACCTCAGGGGCGGCACCCACGTCGAGCGCATGAAGCACCTCCTCGCACGAGGCGAACGCCCGCCGGCACTCGATGCCCGCGGCTTCACCAAGCAGCTTCTCGACCGTCTCGCGGAAGAGCGAGTCGTCCTCGACGATCCAGACGGTGATGGCGTGGTCGGTTTCGGGCACGGGCCGCATCGAGAGTGGCTGAATACCTGTTCACCCATAACATAACGAGTGTTTCAGGCGCCCCGCCATTACGCAAATACGTTATCCCGGCACGTGCTCATGAAAGCGAGCCCAGGCGACGGACCGCAGAAGGCCGCATCAGGCACCGACTGCGGCTACGTTATCGCAGGGGCACCGTTAGTGACACGCACGCGCCACCTCCCTGCCGGCTCTCGATATCCAGGCCGGCGCCGATCCGCTGCGCCCGAAGCCGCATGTTCTTGAGGCCGTGCCCGGCATACGCCGCGTCGGCATCGAAGCCGACGCCGTCGTCGGCGATGCTGAACTCAAAGCGGCCGTCATGCTGTCGTATGTCGATCTCTACCGTCTCGGCCTGCGCGTGCCGGACGACGTTGTGCAGCGCTTCCTTATAGATGAGGAAGACGTTTCGGCGCACGGCCGTGTCTTGCGACCCTAGCAGGCGGGCCGATGGGCACCGGAAACGGTAGTCTACCTCGCGAAGAAGGGCAGCGGCTGCGTTCTTCATCTTCCACTGGAGGGCGCCGTCTCCGTCGTGCTCCGGGTCGACGAACCAGACGATCTCGCGCAAATCGGACGTTAACTGGCGCGCCACGCGGCCGATGCGGGAGAGTTCGCGTCGGTCCTCCTCGCCGAGCGCCGCGCGGTCGCGCACCGCCTCACTCATCAGCGCTAGGGAGCTCAGCTTGGAGCCCACGTCGTCGTGCAGGTCACTGGCGATGCGCAGGCGCAGGCGCTGCACGGCCAGCAGGTGCCCGACGCGGTAGCGGTACGCCGCCGCCAGCGCGCCCACGAGAGCCGCAGCGACGAGCAGGCGGAACCACCACGTCTGCCAGAGAGCCGGCGCCACGCTGATGGCCAACGACGCGCCCTCCATGTTCCAGCGCCCGTCGTTGTTCGAGCCCCGCACGCGAAGGATGTAGCCGCCCGGCGGAAGGTTCGTGTACTGTACGCGGCGGCGCGTCCCCGCCTCGATCCACCTTTCGTCGAAGCCCTCGAGCCGATAGGTATACCGGTTCTTCTGCGGATTCGTGAAGTTTAGCGCCGCGAACTCGAAGGCGACGGTGTAATCCGCGTAGTCCAGCTTCAGGTGCTCGGACGCGGGGACCTCCAGTGTCCTCATCGTGTCGCGGTTGGCCACGGCCACTTCCGTGATCACGACCGGCGGCACGTAGCGGTTATCCCGAATCGCGGACGTATCGAACACCGTCACGCCTTGCAATCCGCCGAAATAGAACGTACCGTCCGTCCCGCGATACGCGGCGCGCCGGTTGAACTCCATGCTGCCGATTCCGTCGTCCACTTCGTAGTGCCGAAACCGCTCCCTGCGGACGTCGAATCGCACGAGCCCCTGGCTGGTGCCCATCCAGAGACGCTCCTCGTCGTCCTCAAGGATGCTGTAGATGATGGCGCCAGGCAGGGCAGCAGCGTCGTAGTAACTCCGAAATGACTCCGCCTGCGGGTCGAAGCGAAAGAGCCCGCGGCTCGTCCCGAGCCACAGGTGCCCGCGCGCGTCCTCGTGGATCGCCCAGATGCTTCCGAGACTCGGCCCGGTCGCCGTGTTCTGCGTGGGGTAGATATCGAGCCTCCCGGTATTAAGATCGAGACGGCCCAGCCGGCCCCGCCCTGTACCGATCCACAGCAGGTCCGACTTCTGTTCGCCCGGGCGTATGACCTGAATCTGTATCAGCTCGGTCGTCCGCCGTTCGTATCGACCCGTTCGGGGATCGAGACGGTACAGCGTGTCTCCGTCCCCGAACCAGAGGTGGCCCGTCCGATCCTCCGTCACCATGTGGCTCGAGAACGGATAGCGCGTACAGCGACCCGTACCAGGATCGAACGCGCAGACGGGGTCGGCA
This sequence comes from uncultured Rhodothermales bacterium, assembly GCA_964487555.1. Classification (GTDB taxonomy): domain Bacteria; phylum Bacteroidota; class Rhodothermia; order Rhodothermales; family VXPQ01; genus CAZART01. The sequence goes on along the minus strand of CAZART010000049.1, from coordinate 5,228 downwards.
CCCAGCCAGAGCCGGCCCCGGGCTTCGTGCACGAACCAGATAATGTTGCTCGGCAGCCCCGCGCGCTGCGTCGGCCGATGGCGGTAGGTAGCCAGGCGGTTTCCGTCTCGGCTCATCTGCAGGAGCCCGCCACCGACGGTGCCTATCCAAACGGTACCGGCCGGATCTTCCGCGATGGCCATCGCGGTGCGACTCCCTGAGGCCGACGGCAAGCCTGTACCCGCCCCCCAATGCACGAAAGGCTTGCGATGGGGATCGTAGCGATAGAGTCCGCTCAAGGTACCTGCCCATACCGCTCCGGACCCGTCTTCGTAAAGGCACTGCACGTTGTTGTTGAGCCATGCCGTGGCCGACGTGTCGAGCACGTGCTCGTGAAGCTCATCGCGTTTGGGATCGAAGCGATACAACGCCGTCTCGGCGCCGACCCACACGGTGCCGTCGCGTGCCTTTATGATGTCGTGCGGCTCAGCGTCAGCGGGTAAGCCGGGAAGGAAGGCAAACGGTGCCGAGCTATCGACGGAGCGTGGCGGCGGCGCTGCGACCCAAAGTGTGCCGGACGAATCTGCGTGCATCGGCGGAATGCCTGAATGACCGGGCCGACGATAGTCTCCCGGCAACGCCAGCGTGTCTCGCTCTTCCGCAGAAGCCCCGTATCGACGGAGCCGTACCGGTGCGTCACCCTGTATCGAAAGCAGCAACATGGACGCGCCCCCATCGGATGCGAGGACGTGCGTCGCCGCGCCGGACTCGGGGTCCATAGCCCGGCGTACGTGGAATCGCCGCTTCGAAAGGTCTGAGCGGTATAACCGCCCCCTGTAGGTCGTGACCCACAGCCGGCCGCTCGGATCCTGAGCGATCGCAGCCACGTCCGGCGACGTCTCACCGGGCAGCCGATGTCGGACGAAACGACCGGTCTCCGCATCCAGACTGCTCAATCCACTGCTGGTGCCAACCCAGAGCCGTCGCTCGCGGTCCTCGAGGAGCACGCGTACCGAATTTGCCGGCAGCGAGGTGGAGTCTCCCGGGACCTGCCGGTAGACCTGGAACTGGTACCCATCGTATCGATTCAGTCCGTCCGACGTGCCGATCCAGAGGAAACCCCGATGGTCCTGCAGGATGGTGAATACCGTATTGTGCGAGAGGCCTTCGATCCGCTCGAATGCCACGGCCGCGTCCTGCGCCCGCGCCGGTGCGGCCGCCAGCACCAGGACTAGAACGAGCGATAGGCGACGTAGCGCGTACATGGCCTGCAGCCGTATAGACAAACCCCTGACGAAAATGCTATGGAGCCACCGAAACAGGGTACCTTACAGGGGATAATTTGTCAACGCGCGCTCGGCTGTGCGCAGCTGCCCCGCCGTCGCCAAAGGGTCGTGCTCAAGTCGAGGGCTCATAAATCGTCCAACGGACCTGTCCGCTGTCCGACATACATCACCATCCGATAGCGGGCGGCATCGTAGGCGGCCGTGTGGAGGCATTTTCTGCCCGGCTGGCGGAATCCTCCGTCGACCTCCGCTGGAGCGATGGTACCACGGGCACCCTGTGGGCAGTCTGCACAGACGCCGCCGAATTCACCGCGCCGAGAGAGCAGTGCCATTCTCGAAGAACACGGCGCTCTGCCCGGCTCGCAATTCGTCGCACAGCCGTCCTTCAGGTACCGCAACGTCATCGTACGTCAGAATCTGATCTTTAGGTACGTTCCGCTTCAGACGACATCCCTCCGCGAGACCCATCGGGAATAAGTGCTGCTGCTGCACGATTTCTGCGTTCTCACACTGACCGTACAGCATGTACTGCCCGATCCCGTCCAAAATAGAACCTCTCTCAAGATCTTTTTTCGCCGTAGCCACGACATCAACGCACGGACGGCCTTGCGGCGCGATCGTTGCATCGCCCAGGAGAACGGCACGCGCGACGGAGTTGTGAACCTCAAAGTGGCAAAGATGATATGGCGTGTAAAAACAGTAAAACGGTCCTTCGCCCAACTTGTACAGTTTCAGGTAGTGTTGCTGGTTCGGGTCGTCGTGTGTGCCCAGAACGAACACCCCCGGCGCTGGCGCGGCGCCAACGACATAGTCAACGAAGCCGATGTCTCGAAGGAGGTCCTCCCTCGGATACCAGTTAGCAGCTTCATGGACGTGCGTTCCCTCGGGAACGACGGGGCCATGCATACCCCGCTTTGCCACACGCATTCCGGTGGCATTCGCCACGATCGCTTGCTCGAAGGAGATTTTCGTCCCATCTGCGAATGAGGTAACCATATTCGGGTTTTGACCCCATTTTCGGGCAAAACTCTCCTGTGTCGTTGGGTTTCGGTAAGGATCATGAAATCCTTTGATATTGCCGCACATGACCGGCTTCACGCCGATTCCCTTTACGAAACGATAGAGGTTCATCGTGACACCCGGTTGGTCGCCATCCGCGTTCGTAATCACGACGCCCGCACGGTCGGCATATCGTTTCAAAATGGGTCCAACGGTGCCGTCAAGTTCTGCGTTCATGAGCACGACATGCTTAGCATGCTCGATAGCCGACATCACCACAGCGGCACCAAACTCAACGGTCCCCGTCACTTCAATGATTGCGTCAATTCCCTCACCTTTGCACAGCAGATCGAAATTATCCGTGATGATGCGTCGCCCTCGAGAGAGTTCTTCGTCGAACTGCGAACGCGTCTCGACTACAGCGACGTCTTCGCACCCGGCTTCGATATAGGCGCTCCTTGCGCCATCCAGATGCCGGTTGGAAATCGCCACGAGCTCGACGCCCGCCGCCGCGTGAAGTAGTTGACGCGCGATTCCGCGAGCCATGAATCCGGACCCAACCATGCCGACACGTATGGAACGGCCTTCTTCGCGACGCTGCTGAAGCAGCCTATCAATGATGATCATCACATTTTACCGTAGAAGCCTTCGACACGAATAGTGGAGCGCCCGTGCGGCGTATTAAAAGCGTCGGCGGATCACATCGCCGAGCCACCATTATTGTACGATGTCGTTGCACACCTCTATCGATCACATCACAGTGATAGTGGTCTGAAATCCGGCCAGCTCCGGTCTTTATCGGAAACGACCAAAACCTCGGTCGGCCAATCGATGCCGATCGACGGATCATCGTATCGAAGTCCCCGCTCCGCGCCCGGCGTATAGAACTGTGACACCTCGTACAGTACTTCCGTATCCGGCTCGAGTGTGATATACCCATGCGCAAATCCTTCGGGGACATATAACATCCAGCAATTCTCCGCCGTCAGCTCCACGCCGAACCAGGATTTGTGCGTTTGCGAGGTGGGTCGTACGTCAACGATGACGTCGAAAATTGCTCCCCGCGTGCAGCGCACTAGCTTCGCCTCCTCATACGGTGCGACCTGATAATGCAGACCTCGCAGGGTTCCGCGCATCTTGTTGTACGATAAGTTTGTTTGAACCAACCGGACTGTCAGTCCATGCCGACTGAATTCATTACGATGCCAGCTACAGGCGACAAATCCAAGCTCGTCGTGATGCAGTTCGGGTTTGATGAGGAACGCGCCGTGTAGCGTTGTCTTTTGAAAATTCAAAGTCGCGGCCGATGAATCGCTCGTGCCGCGGGTATGATGGTCGGCTGCTTGGTCGGCGATCAAAACGCGACCAGGGGAAGAATGATGACTATGCATAGCTGTAGAACGGGTCGGTTGTGCGCCAATAGTGAGTTGACGCCGGGGAAGGCGGGAGTCGGCAAGAAGCTGCCGGGATCCGACCTGTTCTAGATGCGATAGACGCTAAGTAGACAGTAGAGAGGAACGGTTTCTGCCCGTCGTGAGGAGCCTTGTCCCGCAGCTTTAGAGGCTGTCGAGCGGACGTTTACTGCAGTTCGAATTCGATCTATCCATTTGGACGATGTGCCGATTTCGTCGCAGTCCAGCAGGACGGAAAGGGGCTCGGCGACGTCAGGGATCTGGCGAGTGCGATCGGAATATTCGAACTCTTCCGTTTGTACGGGGGCCCCAGAGAATGCATCGACAATATCATCGACGGTTGGACCGAGAAACGCAAGAAGTATCGCGGCCAGAACGGCCAGTGGTATGATACTGTTTTGATTGCGCATGGGTGAACGGTAACGGCGCTACACTAGAACCAATGCACTATCGGACGTCGCTCGGCAGGCAATTTGGAAGCAGCCGCTCCGATCCGGTAAGTTCTGAGCCGCATTCTTCTGGTTAGCGCCAGTCAGCAGAACTCATTTCGTTTTGCCTATCCGTCAAAAGAAACGAAGAGACCGGGAAATAGACAAGGATGCCCAATCCCGTCACATCTCTTCAGGAGGCCCGGCCATCCTTATATCGGTGGAGTTCGCAGGTTCTAAAGCGAGGCATACCTAAGCCGCTCGATCCTCCGGCCCCCGTGCACAGCTAATAGGAAATACGGTCCGACGAGGACCAACTCAGCCCTCCCGCAAGTAGTCGAGGCCGTCGACACCGAGCGATGCGAATCATCGGAGCGTGTCTTCGCGAATCCAAAGGAGTGGCTGCCGGATCGGGTAGTTGCGGATTACCTCGTCCTCCACGGGATCGGGGTCGAGGGTCTTCCAGAGCTCGATGTAGGATGGTTCGTCGAGAGCGAGGCCGCCGAAGAGGAGGCTGGGGTGGCGGATGGGCCACGCATCGTGATACATGACGTCGGGCTCGTAGGGCCACGTCGATTTGGCTGCCGTCTTCCGCCATAAAGCCCGGAATCAGCGAGTTCTTGAACAGGTCGCGCACAAAGGCGAGCTGCGCGAAAGCCGCCACCGGCAGCGCCCACGACGTACTGTGATTGTTTCCGTGGTCGCGTTCGTCGATGCCGTATTGATGGGTCGTCATCCACTCGAGATAATCGGCAAACCATCGCTTGATGGGCGCGGTCTCCGCGGTCCCGAGATACCCTTCGCGCTCGAGTACGTTGGCGGACTGAGCGACTTCTACCAGGTGGATGGTGTCTATGATGCCGATGCCGCGGCCGGTGACACGGCCTTTGATCGCCTGGGCGCTTCGCTCTGCGATGGGCTCTGGATTCTCTCGCGGCCCGCCGAACAAAAAAGTGCGCCGATGATCCTGGATCCATGGCTTTTCCGATAAGAAGGTGATCGCAGGCTTTGCCGGCGCCCTTACTTCCGCCCTTCCTGCCAACAAATATATCGTCGGCGTCAAACGGATCCTGAGCACGAAAGGCAAATCAACACATCCTCCAAAAGCCATGAATAAGCATTGC
>CAZART010000048.1:0-36696 GCA_964487555.1 uncultured Rhodothermales bacterium | reverse complement strand
AGATGGGCGAGAGTATCACCGAGGGAACGGTCATAGCCTGGCACAAGAAGCCCGGTGAAAAGGTCGAGCTCGATGAAACGCTTCTCGAGATCGGCACGGACAAGGTCGATACGGAAGTCCCGTCACCAGCCGAGGGCGTACTGCAGGAGGTACTCGTTCAGGAGGGTGAAACGGTGGACGTCGGGACGACGATCGCGATCATCGAGACGGAAGGGCAGGAGGAAGAGGAAAAGAAAGGGGAAGAGGAAGGGGAAGAGGAAGGGGCGGCGGAAGAGGCCGCTGAGGAAGAGGAGGAGGAAGAGGAGAAGGAAGAGGAGAAGGAAGAGGAAGAGGAAGAGGAGATCGAGCCTCATCTTGACGTAAAGCCTCATGGCGGCGGCGAGATCGAAGTCGTCATGCCGAAGATGGGAGAGAGCATCACGGAAGGCACCGTGCTCGCCTGGCACAAGGAGCCCGGCGATGAGGTGGGGCTCGATGAAACCCTCCTCGAAATAGGTACGGACAAGGTGGATACCGAAGTGCCTTCTCCGGCGGCGGGCGTGCTGAAGGAGATTCTTGTACAGGCTAACGAAACGGTGGAGGTGGGTACCCCGCTGGCGATTATTCAGGAGGAGGTGGACGAAGAACGGGCGCCTTCTCAAGCGCCGAGTTCGGAGAAAGTGCCGCAACAAGAGCGGAAGGAGGCGCCTGTAGGAGGACCCTCCGGCGATGGGGCTGCTATGGAGCCCGCGACGGAAGGGGCCCGCGAAATCAAGCGGAAAGGCGAGGACGGTCGTTTTTATTCGCCGCTCGTTCGATCTATCGCCGAGAAGGAGGGGCTCTCGATGCGCGAGCTGGAATCGATCGGTGGAAGCGGTCGGGAAGGACGCGTCACCAAGGAGGACGTCCTGAGTTACATTGAAACGCGTCAGAAGCCGCCCGCAAAGAAGCAGGTCGAGGAAAAGAAGCGTCCGGCGGCGCCACAGCCTGTGGCCGACGCCCCATCGGATGGCGAGAAATATGGGGGTCGGATCGAGACCATCAAAATGGATCGCATGCGGCAGATCATTGCCGAACACATGGTGCGGTCCAAGGCGACGTCGGCTCACGTCACGTCCTTCGCGGAGGCCGACGTTACGAATCTCGTTCGACTTCGCGAACGCAACAAAGAATCTTTCTATCAGCGGGAAGGCGTTAAGCTCACATATACACCGTTTTTCGTGCGTGCCGCCGTCGACGCGCTGCGTGAGCATCCGATACTGAATGCTTCCGTCGAAGAGGATCAGATCGTCATCCGGAAGGACCTGCACGTCGGCATCGCCGTGGCGATCGGAAAGACAGGGCTCGTGGCGCCGGTCATTCGCAGCGCCGGGCAGAAGAGCCTGTCGGGACTGGCTCACGCCGCCGCCGATCTGGCGGACCGCGCCCGCAAGAAGCAGCTTCAGCCCGATGAGCTCCAGGGTGGCACATTCACGCTGACGAACATCGGTTCGCTCGGCTCACTCATGGGCACGCCGATTATCAACCAGCCCCAGGTCGCGATTCTCGCATTGGGGGCCATTAAGAAGCGCCCGATCGTCGTTGAAGACGCGGATCTGGGTGACATTATCGCAATCCGGCACATGATGTATCTGTCGCTGTCCTACGATCACCGTATCATCGACGGGGCGATGGGAGCCTCGTTCCTCCAGCGAATCATCAGGACGCTGGAGGAAGTCGATCCGAGTGAGGAGCTTTGAGAAGGGGAGGACGGAAGGGAGAGAACGCGAAATCCCCGGCGCTGAGATTAGCGCCGGGGATTTCTTCTATGTAAACGGCCCGGCCCATGGGGAGACGTATCGCCAGAACCGTTTCCGGAGGGCCGAGCCGGTGTGTGAACTCAGGTCTGGCTAGTTACTGAAAGAGCTGCAGGACGGACTGCGGTGCGGTGTTCGCCTGGGCGAGCGTGGCGGTGCCCGTCTGCTGCAGGATCTGGAGCTTAACGATTTCCAGCTGTTCTTTAGCGAAGTCGGCGTCCGCGATGCGGCTTCGCGCGGCTTCGTAGTTGTTCATGGACGTCGTCAGGTTTTCCTGTTTGAACGTGAGACGCTTCTGGTTGTCGCCGATTGAGCTCAGCCTATCCGAGAGCGTGCTGATGGCGGTGTCGATGCGGCGCAGCGTGTTGCCGGCCGCGCCCGTTGTGGTCACCAGCAGCGAGCCCGTGTCGACGCTCATAGCCGAGGCTCCGATCGTGGCGATCGAGACGTCGAAGGTATCCCCGTTCTCCGAGTTTACCTGGAAGGTGAAACTCGTTCCGGTGGTGCTGAATAAAGCGGTCCCGTTGAACGTGGTGTCTTCGATGATGTCGTCGACTTCGGCCGAGAGGGCGTCGAGCTCGTTCTTGATGGCGGCACGCTCCGACGTTCCCATCGTGGCATTCGCCGCTTGCACGGTCTTCTCCTTCATCGTCTGAAGAATTTCCATGATCGTGTTCAGCGTGCCTTCGGCCACCGTCAACATGGATTTGGCGTCGCCAATATTGTCCAGGGCCTTGGCCTGGCCGCGTACGCGCGCCTCGAGCTTCTTGGCGATGGTGTAGCCGGCCGAATCGTCTTCGGCGCGATTAATTCTCAGACCGGTTGCGAGCCGAAGCTGGTGAACACCGAGTCGCGAGTTCGTGGTCTGCAGGTGGCGTAGGCTGTCCATTGCCTGCAGGTTCGAGTTAATGCGGGTTAAATCTCCGAATGACATGGGTCCAGGTATTTCGTGAACGGTTCTGGCAGTGACCTTTCGGTCTGAGGGATGTATCGAACGCGTAAGCGGCGACTTAAGTAAGCACTCAATTTTTTTCTAACGTAAGTGCGTGCTAAGGTACGGTTCGGCGTTCGGCGGGTGATTTCTCTCGAGCGGGAATGCCCCTGTATCCCGCCTCCCTTCGCTCTTTTGGAGGCGTTTCCTAATTCCGTTATTGCATAAATGTGGAAAACCCCCTATTTAGATGGGGCGGTTTCGCGCACACCTGCTCGCGGCCGCACGTCACGTCCTGGGCACTATTCACACGTCGATCTATGGAATCGCTACGCCGAGACCGGGACGAGAATCACTCGTCCGCCGCGTCGGAAGAACAGTTTCTTAAGCTGACGCTCGGGGAGCTTGAGAAGCGCCTGCAGGATTTTCGCCGCGAGTACCTGAAGGAAAAGAGCAGGGAAACCGTCGGGACGTACAAACGGTCGCTGAACGAGTTCGAACGCTGGTTCGTCAAACAGCGCGGCAGCTTTCACTTCTCAGAAGACGGCATTCGGTCGTACAAGAAATACCTGATGGAGACGCGAGAATTGAGCCAAGTCTCCGTGTCCACCTATCTTACCGCGCTGCGCCGTTTCTGCCAATACCTCGCCGATATCGGGCTTCTCGATGAGAATCCCGCTCAAGCCGTCAAAGGCAATCGCCGGCCGACCTCCCATTCGCGCTCCGTGCTGACGGAGGCGGAAATCGACGACCTTCTAGCCCTGCTCAACTTCGAAACCCAGATCGGCAAGCGCGATCAGGCCATCATCTTCTTGATGCTCTTCGGCGGTCTCAGCGAGATCGAAATCGTCCGGGCGGACGTGAAGGATCTCGAACAGACGTTGATGGGATGGTACCTCCGCGTTCAGGGAAAAGGCCACACGCTGAAAGACCAGCAAGTGCCCGTCGATCCTCCCGTGATGGAGAAAATCCGAATCTATCTCGACACGCGCGGCCGCATCCGCCCGGAAGATCCTCTCTTCGTGTCGCACGGTCACCGCTCCGACGGCGAGCGCCTCAATACTCGCTCGGTCCGAAGCCGCATCAATCAGCACCTGAAGGACGCCGGCGTCAAGCGGCCCGGCATCACGCCGCACAGTCTCACGCACACGGCCGCCCTCATCTGGCTGAATGATGGGATGGAGATCGAGGAGGTGAAGCAGCGCATGCGCCACGGCTCGCTCGACACGACCATGATCTATTTCAAGAAGCAGGGGCTTCTCAAGCGCGATCCGCAGGAGCTGAAAGACGTAAACGGCTGATATTTTTGAAAAAAACGGTCCTGTTCACCGCCGGCTCGGGCGGCAGACGGCGAGGAGCGCATAATGCGGGTCACGTGATCGTTAAGCTACCGGTATCCCGCCGCCTGCAGGTTGAAAAGCTCGGCGTACTGCCCGCCAAGGACGACGAGTTCTTCGTGGGTGCCCATTTCGCGGCGTCGGCCATTTTCCAATACCAGAATGCGGTCGGCCATCCGCACCGTCGAGAAGCGGTGGGAGATGAGGACGGCCGTTTTGCCCGAGGTCAGCTCGGTGAAGCGCTGAAACACTTCGAATTCGGCGCGAGCATCTAGGGCGGCGGTCGGCTCGTCGAGGATGAGAAGCTCGGCGTCCCGCATGTAGGCGCGGCCGAGGGCCATCTTCTGCCATTCACCGCCCGAAAGATCGACGCCGTCCTCGAAGCGACGCCCGACCATCTGGTCGTAGCCGGCGGGGAGCTTAGAGATGACCTGGTCGGCGAGGCTGCGCCGTGCCGCATTCTCGATGCGCGGTCGGTCGTCCTTCTCTTCGATCCGGCCGACGGCCAGGTTCTCTGAGGCCGTCATGAAGTAGCGGACGAAATCCTGGAAGATGACGCCCACGTGGCGCCTGAGGTCGTCGAGGTCGTACTCGCGGAGATCTCGGCCGTCGAGCAGAATTCGCCCTTCCGTGGGGTCGTACAAGCGAGCTAGGAGCTTCACGAGTGTTGTCTTGCCTGCACCGTTCTCCCCAACCAGGGCAAGCTTCTCGCCTGCATCCAGCGTGAAGGAGACGCCGCGGAGGACCCAGCGCTCGGTTCCGGGGTATCGGAAGCCGACCTCCTGGAATTCGAAGCCGTGTTGGATGGTCTTCGGGAATGGGGCGGGGTTCTGGGGTGCGGTGATGGCCGAGCGGATTTCGAAGAAGCCGAAGAGGTCTTTGAGGTAGAGCGATCGTTCCGCAATGGTCGTGAAGCGCTCGAGCATGCCTTCGAGGAGGGAGCGCAGGCGCTGGAAGGATCCGGCGAGAAACGTGAGATCGCCAATGGAAAATTCGCCGGCGACGGTACGCCAGACGATGACGACGTAGGCGGCGTAGTAGCCGACGCTGCCCACGGCGGCGAGGACGCTTCCCCACCCTGCCCGCCGGATCGAAAGTTTCTTGTTGGCTTCATAGAGGCCGTCGGCAAGGCTGCGGTACCGCTCCGCGAGGAAATCAGCCAGCCCGAAGATTTTGACTTCCTTCGCCGTCTCGTCGCTCGCGCCGATGTAGCGGAGGTAGTCGAGCTCGCGGCGCTCGGGAGTCCATGCGTACATCAGCGAGTAGCTGAGGCTGTTGAAGTGGGCTTCGCCGAGAAATCCGGGCACGAGCGCGACGACGAGCAGGACGATCAGCCACGGGGCCATCACGATGAGCCCGGCCGCGAAGGAGAGGATGGTGACGAAGTCCTGGAGCTGCCCCATCACCTGGCTCAGGAGCACGATGCGGCCCGTGGTCTGTCGTCGCGCGCGTTCGAGCTTGTCGTAGAAGTCGGCGTCTTCGAAGTGGGCGAGGTCGAGCTGCGCGGCGTGGCGCATGAGCCGCACGCTCGTCTCGTTGGTGAAGAGGTCGCCTAGCAGGCTCTCGACGAGCGCGACGGCCCGACCCAGCAGGTCGGAGACGACGGCGAGGCCGAGCTCGATGGCGACGAACGTCCAGAGCTGCGTGAGGTCGCCGCCGCCGCCGGCTCCGACGAGGCGAACGACCTCGTCGATGATGAGCTTGCCGACGTAGAGCATCGAGACCGGCAGGCCGGCTCGAAGCAGACGAAGCGCCGCGCTGGTTACCGTCAGCGCCGGGCTCACTTCCCAGACAAGCTTAAAAAGCGGCCGGAGGTGCGTCAGCGCCGTGAAGCGCTCGCGCCAGCTCAAATCGGGTCCGCGTCGCCGGCGAGCAGCTTGTTGTGGGGACGGCGGCATTTAGATCACCGTCCGTACCGTAAACTGATGCAGCCCCCCGAGTGACGACCAGGAATTGAAGGCGTAGTCGAAACGGATGCGAGAGACCTTGATGCCGAAGCCGGCCCCGAAGCCGGCCAAATCCAGCCGGCTTTTCATTTTCAGATCCTGATGACGACGGTGGTTGTAGCCGAGGCGCAGCTGGAAGGCCTCGCTGAACTGGAACTCGCCCCCGAGGGCCACATGGCGCATTGCGCCGCCCAGGCTCGTGCCGCTGTCGGGCTCGTCGCCGATGCGGTTCAGATTGTAACCGGTCAAAGAGAGCATCAGCGGAACGTATTGAAGGCGCTTCGAAAATCCGATGCGGAGATCCAGCGGGAGGTCGTCACTGACGTTGCCGAGGGAGTTTGCGACGATGCCGACGTTGTTCAGCGAAGCGCTCACCGTAAACTGTGGCCCGGGCAGATGGTAAGCGGCGCCGACGTCGGCGGCGAAGGCTGTGGCGCTGTACGTGTCGACGCGGGAGAAGGCCGTGTGCACGTTGATGCCGTAGTGCAGACGCGGACTATCCGACCGTGAATAACTGAGCGTGAGCGCCGTGTTGGAGGCGCCGATGCTCCCCGTTTCATCTCCCGATTCATCGTATCCCGTCATGTCGCCCCAACTCACGAACCGTAGACCGGCGCCGAACGTACCCACACCTTCGATACGCCGGGCATGCGCCAGAAATCCGGCGTTGATGCCGCCGAGATGGTTCAGGTAAGACAGCGAAAGGACACGGTGCATTTGTTCGTTCAGGAGCGCGGGATTGTGGAATAGCGCGTTGACGTCGTCGCCGTAGACGGCCGAAAACGATCCTCCAAGAGAAGCGGCGCGTGCCGACGGCTCGAGACGCAGAAATGAGAAGGTGGAAGCCGGGCCCGATTGTGCCGAAACAGACTGGCCCAGGCCGCACGCGAGCGCGCTGAATAAAAGAATGACCAAAACGGTCCGCAGGCGTAGAGACGTCATTTCGTGACGTGAAGGATGATCAGAGATACTGCGAGCGGTAGCCGTTTTAGATAAGCTGTCGCATGGCTGCTGATGGTCGACGGGACGCAGGCGCCGCGGGTAGAGTTCAGTCCGATCGGATAACGGTTGCCTGGTGATGCCCATATACTTAGGGCTGGAAGATTAGTTCGTCAAGGGCATTACACCTCAACCCGATCAAATGACCAGAGGTCCCGGACGGCACTCCAAATGGGGAACGGATCCAACGGCGTAGCGTGAGACTGACGGCCATAAATCACTGGCTTTGATGAAATTTCGAGGGTCAGATTCTCGACCCTTCGGTCGGCGAACGACGGCATACCACACATCCTGACATGATAGATTTTTTCCATTCGCTCTTCGGTGACAAGAACGAACGCGAGCTGAAGAAGCTCTGGCCGATTGTCGAACAGATTAACGAGGAGTTCGCCAAGCTGGAGAAGCTTTCGGACGACGACTTGCGCGGCAAGACGGACGAATTTCGCCAACGCATCAAGGACTCGGTCGCACAGATCGAGCAGCGGCAGGCCGAGATACGCGCCGAGCTCAGCGATACGGCGCCCACGAGCCCGATTCTTGAACAAGCCGCTTCGACGGATGGTCAGCCGGCGCTAAGCGAGAACGGACAGGAAGAGGAAGGTGAAGAGCTATCGCTGAACGAGCGCAAGGCTTTGTACGAGGAGATGGATTCGCTCGACGAGCAGTGGCTGGAGACGGTGGAGGCCACGCTCGATGCGCTCCTTCCCGAAGCGTTTGCCGTCGTGAAGGAGACCTGCCGGCGGATGATCGGCCGGCAGTGGGAGGCCGGCGGCTCGACGGTGACCTGGGACATGGTTCCGTACGACGTGCAGCTCCTCGGCGGTATCGTCCTCCACCAGGGGCGTATTGCGGAGATGAAGACGGGTGAGGGTAAGACGCTCGTTGCGGTTATGCCGGTCTATTTGAATGCGCTGGCCGGCCGCGGCGTCCACCTGGTTACGGTAAATCCCTATCTCGCGCAGCGTGACGCCGAGTGGATGGGCCCGATTTTCGAATTTCACGGGCTCACCGTCGACGTCGTTGACAAATATGATCCCCATTCGGAAGCCCGCCGGAACGCCTATCGTGCAGATATATCGTACGGTACAAACAACGAATTCGGATTCGATTATCTGCGCGACAACTCGTTCGTCGTTGAGGCGGAGCAGCTCGTGCAGCGGGGCCATCACTTTGCCATCGTCGATGAGGTCGACTCGGTGCTGATCGACGAAGCCCGTACGCCGCTGATCATCTCGGGACCGGTTCCTCAGGCCAACGACGACCGCTTCCAGGAGCTCAGGCCGACGGTGGATAAGCTCGTCTATGCCCAACAGAAGTCGGTCGCCAAGTTTGCAGCGGAAGGCGAACAGAAGTTGAGAGAGCGGGACAAAGCGCTCGAAGAGGGCAATCGGAAGGCGGCCTCGCAGCTGGAAGATGAGGCGGGACTGGCCTTGCTGCGCGCTCAGCGCGGATTTCCACGCAACAAGAGGCTGCAGAAGCTGCTGCAGGAGCCGGGCGTGGAGCAGCTCGTGCGCAAGACGGAGTTCTTTTACCTGCAGGACAATGCGAAGAACATGCCGTTCGTGGACGAGGCGCTCATGTTTGCGCTCGACGAGAAGCAGCATGCCATCGAGATGTCGGAAAAAGGCCGAGACTTCGCGGCGCGGACGGCCGGTTCAGATACGGACCTTTTTATTCTTCCCGATCTCGGCGAGGAGATCGCCAAGATTGAAGGGGACGTCGCGTCCAGAAAGGAGGCGCTTCGTGCAGAACTCGAGGCGGACGAATCGCTCGATGAAGAGAAGCGCGAGAACAAATGGATGAACGACTCGAACCTCCTGGACAAGGAGATCGAGGAGCGGAAGCGCGAGCTTTACAACAAATATTCGGAGCGTGCCGAACGGCTGCACGCGATCGAGCAGCTTCTGAAGGCCTACGCGCTCTACGAGAAGGATACCGAGTACATCGTCCAGGACGGCAAGGTCCAGATCGTGGACCAGCATACGGGTCGAGTGTTGTCGGGCCGGCGTTATTCAGACGGTCTTCACCAGGCTATCGAAGCCAAGGAGGAGGTTCAGGTACAGGCCGCCACGCAAACGTACGCCACGATCACGCTTCAGAACTACTTTCGACTGTATGACAAGCTGTCCGGGATGACCGGTACGGCCGAAACCGAGGCGGAGGAGTTCTGGAAGATCTACGAGATGGACGTCGTGGTAGTGCCCACGAATCGGCCGATCAGGCGCGAAGACAAGGACGACCTCGTTTTCCGAACCCGCCGTGAGAAGTACAGAGCGGCGATCGATCAGATCGAGGCGTATCATAAAAAAGGGCAACCGGTGCTGGTGGGTACGACCTCGGTTGAGGTTTCTGAGACGCTGAGCCGAATGCTTCAGCGTGCAGGCATCAAGCACAATGTGCTCAATGCCAAGAGAGATCGGGCGAAGCAGGAGGCGCAGATCATCGCGGAAGCCGGCCAGACGGGGGCCGTGACCATCGCCACGAACATGGCCGGGCGCGGGACCGACATCAAGCTGGGCAAGAACGTTATTGATGCCGGCGGTCTCGCCATTCTCGGAACCGAGCGTCACGAGAGCCGGCGCATCGACTTGCAGCTTCGAGGCCGCTCCGGCCGTCAGGGCGATCCGGGTGAGAGCCAGTTCTACGTGTCGCTCGAAGACGATCTGATGCGACTCTTCAAATCCGATCGGGTCGCGAAAGTGATGGACCGCCTCAATCTGGAGGAAGGTGCCGTCATCACCCATCCGTGGGTGAACAAGAGCATCGAGCGCGCGCAGACGAAGGTTGAACAGAATAATTTCGGGATTCGAAAGCGGCAGCTCGAATACGACGACGTGCTAAACTCACAGCGCGAGGTGATCTACGACCGCCGTCTCCACGCACTGAAGGGCGAGCGTTTCCACGGCGAGATCCTGGAGATGCTCCAGGAAGTGATCGCCAAATTGGTCGAGAAGCACTACGGCGAAGGCAACCTCGACGAACTACGCGAAGAGGTACTGCGCACGCTGGCGTTTGATTTCGAGATGGAGCGGGAGCGGTTCGTACGCCTGGGTGAAGACGGCGTCGGGCAATTCATCTATGACAAGGCCATCGATTTCTATCGCCGCAAGCGGCAGGCGCTGGCCCGGCCGTTCGCCGAAGGCATGCGCCAGGTAATGCAGCAGGACGAGGAAACGCGGCCCTCGCGCGTCTTTGTCGACTTCACCGACGGGCGCCGCATTTTGCGGGCGGTCGTCAAAGTAGAGGAGGCCGTCGGCACCAAGGGCCGTGTCATCAACGACACGCTCGAGCGGACGGCCATGCTCAACATCATCGACGAGAAGTGGACGGAGCATCTCCGCGAGCTCGACGAGGTGAAGGAAGGGATCGGCCTTCGTGCCTACGGACAGCGCGATCCGCTGATCGAGTACAAGATGGAGGCGTTCAAGCTCTTCGCTCAGATGATCGAAGTGATCAACAGCGAAGTCGTCTCGTTCGTGTACCGGGCCGGCCCGCTGGTGAGCGACCAGACCGCCCGCCGCCAGGCGACGCAGCGCCGTCGCATCGATCCGAACCGTGCGAAGGTGCGCCACGACTCGATGGAGCCCGAATACGGCGTTAAAACCGGAAAGCCTTCTTCACGTGAACGCGATCCGTCGGCTCCGCAGGAGCCGGTCGTCGTCGGCGAAAAAATCGGCCGCAACGACAGGGTGACGATTCAGAATCCATCGACCGGTCAGACGCAGACGCTCAAGTACAAACATGCCGAGAGGAAACTGGAACAGGGGTGGGTTTTGGTATCTTAGGACCGCTCGCCGCGCGCCCGTGGGTCGGGGCCGCGGTTGGTTAGCTTCACGATGATGAGGTTACGTTTTGGCGTCCTTCGTGTCTTTAGAGAGTAGTTTGTCCGAATCGCCGCGCCCGGGCGGACCCCCACGCTACGTACTTCGACTGAACGATTCCCCACTGCTTTGCTCCGATCGCTCTACGTTCGCGACTACGCCCTGATCGAAGAGCTCGACGTCGAATTCGATGCGGGGCTCAATATCATTACCGGGGAGACCGGTGCGGGGAAATCCATTTTGATCGGCGCCCTGCAAATGATCCTCGGTGAACGTGCATCCACGGACACCGTCCGTAGCGGGGCGAAGAAGGCGGTCATCGAAGGCATTTTTGACAACGTGAACAGCGACGCGATTCGCACGATTCTCGAAGCAAATGCCATTGACGATCAGCCGACGATCATCCTTCGTCGCGAGATTACGTCGATGCAGAGCCGCGGCTTCATCAATGACACGCCGGCTACGATTCAGGTAATGCGGGACGTCGCATCGTGTCTGATCGATCTGCATGGACAGCACGAGCACCAATCGCTCCTCGACGTCTCGACTCATCTCGAGCTGCTCGACAGCTTCGGCGCGCTGCAGGCGTTCCGAGAAGCATACTCCGAACGGCGCGGTGAGGTGTCGGGGCTCGTCCGCGAACAGGAGCGACTGCTTTCCAGGCAGCGGGAAATGGAGGAGAAGAAGGATCTCTATGAATTCCAGATCCAGGAGATCGACCGTATCGGGCCCCGGGACGGCGAAGAAGAAGACCTCGATTCCGAACGCCGCCTCCTTGAAAACGCGGAGCGACTCTACGAAGCAACGGCGGAGCTGCACACGCGCCTGTTCGATGCCGATCGTTCCGTCTATGACGAGCTCGTCCTGATCCGTGAGGAACTGGAAGATCTCGCAGGCATCGATCGTCAGTTCGAGGAAACGCTCAAAGAGATCGGCTCGGCTGAGATCATCGTCTCGGAAGCGTCGCATTTTCTTCAGCACTACAACGCCGGAATCGAATTCAACCCGGAGCGACTCGAGCAAATCCGCGTACGCGCTGCCGAACTTGAGCGCCTGAAGAGGAAGTACGGCGGTTCGCTAGACGCCGTAGTCGAACACCGCCGCGAGATCGGAGAATACTACGACCTGGCACAGGATTTTGAGGGCGCTCTCGACCGTCTGTCCGGACGGGTCGCTGCCGCGCAGAAGGCTTTGACGGCCGCCGCCGTTGAGCTTAGCGTCCAGCGAAAGGTCGTCGCAGATCGAATTTGCGGTGCCGTCGAGGATGAGTGCACCAGGCTCGGAATGCCGAATACACGGTTTGATATCCACTTCGCCGTGAAGGAGGATGCCGACGGCTGGATCGAGGCTGATGGAGGACGGCCTCGGTGTACGGCCTTCGAAACGGGGATGGATGAAGTCGAATTTTACATCTCCACGAACCTTGGAGAGGAGCCTCGTGCGCTGGCGCGTGTGGCCTCAGGTGGTGAAATCAGCCGCATCATGCTGGCCCTGAAAACGATTCTTGCCCGAAGCGAGGCGTTTCCGATTCTGGTCTTCGACGAAATCGACGTCGGAATCTCGGGTTCGATAGCGAGCAAGGTCGGCGAAAGCATGAACGATCTGGCCGCGAGTCACCAGATCATCGCCATCACCCACCTCCCGCAGATCGCCGCAAGAGGCGACGTTCATTATCTCGTAGAGAAATATGTGGAAGACGGCCGTACAAAGACGCGTATCCGGAGGTTGTCCGACGACCACCGGGCCGAGCACGTGGCGAGCCTGATGAGCGGCGCGAAAGTTTCGCGCGCGGCGCTGGAAAGCGCCCGTGAGTTGTTGGGTTCCTCGCGGCGGCCGGCGACCACGGAGACGGAAGATGGAGGATAGAACAAGAATCGAGGATCGAGGGGCAAGAATGGAGGATAGAACAAGTATCGAGGATCGAGGGGCGAGAATCGAGGATACAAGGATCGCATTCCGTCGATAGGCGCCCTAAATTTCATGACTCGACCCTTCGCCCATCACCCACCGTTCGACCTCCACCGTCGACTCTGACCCCATGACCCACATTACTTTCGGTACGGACGGCTGGCGCGCCGTTATCGCCGATCAGTATACATTTCGGAATCTCGATACCGTTGCGCGGGCGACCGTACGCTGGCTGCGGCGCCAACAGACCACCTCGCCAAAGGTCGTGATCGGATACGACACGCGCTTCATGGGAGCGCAGTTCGCCGAGTATGTCGCAAGAGTGTTCGCATCGAACGAGGTGCGGGTGATATTGTCGGAGTCGTTCACTCCGACGCCGGCGGTGAGCTGGGCGACCAAGGCTTACGGCTGTACGGTAGGCATCGTAATCACCGCCAGTCATAATCCGCCCGAATACAACGGCTATAAACTGAAGGCCGACTTTGGCGGGCCCGCCACGCCGGAATTAGTCGCGGCCGTTGAGGGTGAGATTCCGCGGCTTGAAGGCGAACCCGTGCCGCCGCCTTCATTCGAGCGTTTCGCCGGTGAGGGCCGCATCACGCTGCAAGATGTTACGTCCGAGTACCTCGATTTTCTGCGGGAGCGCCTCGACCTCGATGCCATCCGAAATTCAGGGGTACGCATCGCCCACGATGCCATGTTTGGGGCGGGCCAGGGCATGGTAACCCGGCTTTTGGGCGCCAAGCACGTCGTTGAGCTTCGCTGCGACTGGAACCCCGGCTTCCATGGCCAGGCACCCGAACCGATCGAACGGAATCTGGCGGGCCTGGCTGAGGCAGTCGTGAAGGAAGGATGCGACGCCGGTCTGGCCAACGACGGCGATGCGGACCGGATCGGTATGTACGACGAGAGCGGGTCCTTCGTCGATTCCCACACCCTACTTTCGCTGCTAGTAAAGTACCTTCACAAAGAGCGCGGCTTGACCGGAGAGGTCGTCAAAACGTTTTCGACGACTCGGCTCGTGGATCGGATCTCGGAGGCCTACGGCCTGCCGGTCGTGACGACGCCCATAGGTTTTAAGTACATAGCATCGAAGATTGTCGAAGGCGATGTGCTGGTGGGTGGCGAAGAGTCGGGCGGCATTGCAGTGAAAGGCCATATCCCGGAGCGAGACGGCGTCTATATCGGACTCCTCATCGTGGAAATGATGGTAAAGCGCGGCAAAACATTGTCGGAGCTCGTGACGGAGCTTCATGACGAATTCGGGCCCCATTTCTGTCGCCGTATCGACCTCCACACCACCGAAACGAAAAAGCAGAACGTGCTCAAGCGATTACGGGAGGAGGGTGGTCTCGCCGAGATTGGTGGCGAGAAGGTGAACGTCACGGAGACGCTGGACGGTTTCAAACACATCACCGAGACCGGATGGCTTCTGGTTCGTCCCTCCGGCACCGAGCCGGTTCTTCGCATATACTCGGAAGCGCCCACGCCTGAGCGGGCCAACGCCCTCATCCGGGATGCGGCGGAGCAGCTCGGAGTCGCGGACAGCCAGGCCTGAATTCGAGCCGAAGAAGCAAAGGGACATCTCAAGATCCCGGAATGTTCGGCGCACCGAGTAGATGCCCGCGCTATTCACGCCCGAGAACGTGCCGGAGCATTCCTTCCAAATTCGGGTGGAGAAACTCGTAGCCGGATTCCTCGAGGCGCCGCGGCAGTGCGCGTACGCTCATCAGCGCCGCGTCGTCGGCGACCTCGCCAAGAAGCACACGGACGAGCCACGGCGGCATGTTAACGTAGACAGGTCGCGAGAGAACTTGGCCGAGCGTCTGTGCGAATTCGGTCATCGTTACCGGATTCGGGCTCGTCAGGTTAACCGGACCCTCGATGGTCTCATCCGTCATCAGATGATAAATGGCGCCGAGCACGTCGTCGAGACCGATCCAACTGAGGTACTGACTACGTCCACCGTAGCGGCCGCCGAGGCCCAATCTGAACGGGACGATCAAAGGATAAAGAATGCCGCCTAGCGGTGAGAGGACGATGCCCATCCGCATCTGCACGGTGCGGATACCTGCATCGGCAGATCTCGCCGTTGCGTGCTCCGAATCCTGGCAGATGGCGGAGAGAAAACCGTCGTCCCCCGGCGCGGACGTCTCGTCCAGGGTCTCCGTATCCCGATTTCCGTAAAAGCCGATGGCGGAAGCCGAGAGAAAAACACGCGGCGGCTTATTCAGCGCCGCGAGGGACTTCGCCAGGTGTTCCGTCCCGCGGACGCGGCTTCCTATGGTCTCCATCTTCTTCTGACGGCTCCAGCGTGGCGACAGGACGCTATCGCCGCCGAGGTGAACGACGGCATCGATTCCTTCGAGTCGCTTTAGATCGACTTCGTCGTTCAGGTAATCCCAGCGGATATTCCCGGATGGCTCCGATGATGCATCGCGCCCGAGTCGATAGACCGTGTGGCCGCCTCCCTCGAGCAAATGCACAAGCTGCGCTCCGATAAAGCCGGTCGATCCGCTAATCGCGATGCGCAGTGCTCGCTCGGGAGCATACTTCCGGTGGAGTGAAAGATCATTCCTGGCCGTGTGATGGCGGTATCGAAACTGACGGGTCAATCGCCGGCGCACAAATCGATCCGCAAATTTTCCCTTGAGGCTCCAAAAAGGGAGTCGGTACCGGACGTCGTCTTCAACAATACACGCACAGTCACCATCGTCCACAACACGGTGGGTGTGCTCCCATTTGGCGAAGGGACCTTTGATTTGTCGGTCCGTGAATTGCAGCTTCTTTTCCTCGACCGCAAGGTGCTCTGCGATCCAATTCACCGATATCGGCCCGTAATGGAGGCGAAGCGCGGTCATTCCGCCCTGCACTACCCCGTGATCGGAGATAACGTCTATGCTTTTCCACGGAGGAAGAAGGCGGCGAAGGGCGCCCTCGCCACGCTGCCATTGAAAAACGACCGGTGCCGGGGCGGGGATTTTCGAGCCGTATTTGAATTGGCGCACTTTTCCGTTCAAAGTCCTTCATCTTCCATCGAGGGTGCAAGCACCCGTCCGACGGCGTGGACTACACCGTTGGCGGCATCGATGTCTTTCTCGATGATTCGCGCGTCGCCAACCCGCAGGCTGTCTCCCGACTCGGATAGATTCAGATCGCCACCTGCCAACGTGCGGACCGTTTGTCCCGGGAGCACAGCGGCCATCCATTCTCCATTAGAGATATGACTGAGCAGGAGATCGCGCAGCTCGTCTTCGTTTTCCTCACGAAGTAGACCTTGAAGATCGGCATCCATCCGAGTGAACGCCTGATTGACCGGAGCGAACACGGTGAAGGGTCCTGGGCCTGATAGCGTCTGATCAAGATTTGCCGAGTCGATGGCGGTCACGAAGGTGGAGAAGCGTTCGTCCCCACGCATGAGGTCGTAGATACTTTCTTCGGAAACCCCTGCGGTATCGAGCGTGACGGTCGCCGTGTCGACGTCTAGCGTATCGGCCCGCTGGTCGGCTCCTTCGCGCTCCGCACATCCGGCAAGAAAGAAGATCACCACGCTTAAACTTGCCGCAGCGAACACCGACGGCATGTGCGCAAAAAAGGTCGGGTTGGCCATACGAGTGGTACCTGCTTGGGAATAATGGCTCTGCGTTTCGTCGGTAGGACGCATTAAATCCGATACGGGCACGAAAGGGTCTGCGCTTCTCCGTCTATTGGCTAGGACATTGCCAGAACGTTACCGACACCGGCTGATTACGAATCTACTTGAAATGCTTACGGAATGAACCTGTGCCTA
Source organism: uncultured Rhodothermales bacterium (assembly GCA_964487555.1). Lineage (GTDB taxonomy): Bacteria > Bacteroidota > Rhodothermia > Rhodothermales > VXPQ01 > CAZART01. Next base: position 20,189 of record CAZART010000048.1, on the reverse strand, counting down.
AGGGATCTCTAATCAAGGCGAAACCGGGGAGAAGTGCTTAAACAGATTCCTTTCAGCGCTTTCGGCTTAATTGTAACGTCGAATGCCGATTTGGTATGCCGCTTGTTCATGTATCGAGCATAGCAAAGATCATTCAGCAAACCGAACCGGAAAACAAGCGCGATGATGACGGCCTGTCGGACTCGCGGCACTCCGGTGCTTCGTGACCTTGCGTCACGGATACGTAAGATGCCTGTGGTGGGCATGGTGGTGGTGACCATTAGCCGGTTGGATGCCGAGCGGACAGTCAGTAACGTCCGCCCGGCGTCTCCGGCTAATTTCGTTCAACGCCTACACGTCACACGTCTCTCTCGGAGAGAATCGGAAGATCGATCGTGAACGTGCTGCCTTTTCCTCGCTCGCTCTGCACCAGGATTTCGCCGTCATGCAGTTCAACGATCTGCTTCACGATGGCGAGTCCGAGTCCCGTCGAGCTCTCCCCGCCGGTCGGCTGGGCTGAAAGCCGCTGAAATTTCCCGAAAAGCTTCGACATGTCTTCTTCGCTGAGGCCGGGGCCTTCGTCCTTGACGCTAAATCGTACGGAGGAGGCGTTCCTCTCTACAGCGATGCGAATCGGACGATGGTGCGGCGAGTACTTTACGGCATTGTTGACGAGATTGTCCATCGCTTCAAGAATGCGGCTTCTGTCTCCGTTTACCAGGCACCGGTCGGCCGAGATGGAAAGGTCGAGCGTCTGATTTTTCTTCTCCGCCAGCTTCTGATTTCGGCGGACGATGGCCGCGGCCATCGTATTCACGTTAAGCGGCTCCTTTTCAAGCGTAATCTGCCCGGTCTCGAGGGCGGCTGAATCGAGGAGCGTGGAGACGAGGTGGAGCATCTGATCCGACGATTTGTGGATCAGATCGAGGGGATCATAGTGATCCGATCCCTCACCCATCTCGCTCTTCAGAATCTGTGCGAATTCACGTATCGCGTTGAGCGGATTCTTCATATCGTGCGCGGCGATGTTCAGTAGCTGGCTCTTCATCTCGCTCGCCTCGCGCAGTGCGTCGTTTTTCTCGGCCAATTCCGAGTTCAGATAAGAAAGCTGATGCTGCTGATCTCGAACCGTCAACAGATTGCGTATACGCGCCTTGAGCTCGCGCGTGCTGAACGGCTTCGAGATATAGTCGTCCGAACCCGCCTCGAGCCCCTCGATCTTATCGTCCTGTGCCGCTCTCGCCGTAAGCAGAATCACGGGAATATGCCGGAGAGTTTCATCGGATTTGAGATGTCGGCAAAGCGCGTAGCCGTCCATTCCGGGCATCATTACGTCACTGATTATCAAGTTCGGTTGGTGACGGCTCGTTAGGTTAAGTGCCTCGGCGCCATTCGTGGCGGAAATGACCGAGAATTCGCCGCTAAGCGCGTTGGTCACGTAGTCCACGACATCCGGATTGTCGTCGACGATGAGAATACTAGGCGTGTCTGAGGCAGGCGGGGTTTGTTTCTGGGGGAGGGAGCGTGTTTGCGCGCCATTCGATTCCTGAGCAACGGACGTGCGGCCGTGTGCCGACGTTTCAACATGGGAGAAGGATGTATATCCACCGTCAACCCACACCGATTCACCATCGCCGGAGGGTTCCGTCCAGAGTTCCTCGTCGTCGCTCAGTACAGCCATTTCCATCATCGGCCCCCGCGAGATGCTCGGCATACCCGCACCCGGCCTTTCGCCGACGAGGACATCCTCGCTGAAATGCGCCATGCCTTTAGGTAGGGCGACAACGAATTCACTACCGAAGCCCGGCTCGCTGTGCACAGTAATGGTGCCGAGGTGCAGCCCTACGAGCTCCTTCACCAGCGAAAGTCCGATGCCGGTGCCTTCGTGGGCATTGGCGACGGCGCCATCGACCTGATGAAATCGGTCGAAAATGTAGGGTAGTTGGTCTTCCGGAATGCCGATACCCGTGTCTCTTACGTGGATGAACACGGCTTCCTGAGTCCGCCCGGCCATCCGCGTCGTTCCATCATCAATCGATACCCACACGTCGCCGCCGTCTTCCGTGAACTTCACGGCATTGGAGAGGAGGTTAAAAAGCACTTTCTCGAGGCAGGCCGGGTCGAAATAAAGGCTCACCTCGTTGTGGTCGCACGAAAAGGACAGGTTGAGATTCTTCTTTTCGGCGAACGCCGTGAACGACATCACCACACCTTCGATGAGGGGAACGACGTTTCCGTGTGTGACGGTTAGCTCCATCTTGCCGGATTCGATCTTGGAGAGATCGAGGAGCTGATTAATCAGGCGCAGGAGACGCCGGGCGTTGCGGAGGGCAAGATCCAGCTGTTTTCGGGCCTGGTCATGCAGTGGTCCGTATACGCCGGCCAGCATATTTTCCAGCGGGCCGATAGTGAGTGTTAACGGTGTTCGAAATTCGTGGGAGACATTGTTGAAGAAGCGCGTCTTAATCCGATCCAGCTCGCGAAGCTGCTCCGCCTGTTCTTCGATGACGGCCCGTGAGCGCTGCGCAATCTCCTTCTGACGCTCTGCCTCATAGCGCGCCCGATCGGTTTCCATGAGAGCGCGTTCGGTCTTCTCCTTCTCCTCGCGGAGATGTTTCGTGTGCACCTCGATGAGTTCGAGCAACTCTTCCTCACGCGCTTTAAGATGCTGCACACGCCATCGATACGCGCAGAGAATCATCAATGCTACCGCGATGAAGCAGAGCAATTGAAAGAGTGGTGTCTCATAGAAGAACGGCTGGAAATAAATCGACGTGGAGGTGGGTCGGCCCGACCACGCCCCGTCGAGATCGCTCGCTTCTACGCTGAAGGTGTACGTGCCCGGTTTGAGATTGGTGTAGTAGGCCTCGCGGCGGCCGCCGGCGTAGACCCAATCCTCATCCACACCCGCCAGCATGTAGCGATACTGGAGTCGTTCCGGAGCGAGGAACGCCACGCCGGCATAGGTGAATTGGATACTGCCGGCACCGGCTGGAATTTCAATGGGATGGTCGAGCGGAATGGATTTTTCGTCTGCCGCGATCCGTTCGAGCATGACGGTGGGCGCGTTGCCGGCACGGGACGGCGGCGTGGGATCCACGGCGAGGACGCCTTTATTGGTGGGGAACCATAGGTGGCCGTCTGATGCACGGAGCCCGGCCGGTTGAAAGCCGCCGTTGAATGTGCCGGCGCGAATGCCGTCTCGGCGATCGTACACGATCGACGTGATCTTTCTCTGGTTTCCATCCGCAAAGGCGTTCAACTCGCGCTTACTTACTCGGAAGAGCCCGCGGTCGGAGCTCATCCAGAAGAATCCTCGGTGGTCTTCGATGATTTGAAAAATGGTTTCGCTGAAAAGGCCGTCTCGCGGCGTGATTGCGACGAACTGGTTGTCGCGATACCGTGCGAGCCCGCCTTCGCGGGTTCCCACCCACATCGTGCCGCTGTCGTCGGCGTAGAGCGTCAGGATGTGGTCGCTTGGCAGGCCGTCGCTGCTCGAAAAGGAGCTCACAACCTGCCCCTCGCGAAAGAGATTGAGGCCGGCGTCGTAGGTGCCTACCCAGAGGCCTCCCGCTTCGTCGGCGACAATCGACGTGACGTCGTTGCTGGAAAGACCGTCGGCCGTGGTGTATGACGTGAAGCGGCTGTCCGCATAGCGAGCGAGACCGCTTCGTGTACCGATCCAGACGTTGCCCTCCGGGTCTTCGTAGAGGGCATAGATTTCCGTACCGGGAAGGCCGTTTTCGGATGAGTATTTGGTTATTCGCCCGTCGTAATATCGATTCAAGCCCGCGCCGTACGTGCCGATCCATATGCTGCCGTCTTGCGAACCGACCATCGAAAGCACATAGTTGCTTGAGAGGCCGTCCTCGACGGAAATGGTGGTCGTCGACCCGTCCGAGACGCGGGTTACGCCGGCGTCGGTGCCGATCCAAAGGATTCCTTGCCGGTCTTCGAAGATCGAGTAGACGAAATCATGCGCCAGTCCGTCCGCAGTGGTATACGTCGAAAAACGGCTTTTTCGAATTCGGTTGAGGCCGCCCCCGGCCGTGCCGATCCAGATACTGCCCTCATCATCGGCATACAGTGACGAGATGACGTCATACGTGAGACCGTCACGCATAGAAAGTGTTGAGAACGTGCTTCCGTCAAAGCGCGCGAGTCCGCCGTGATCGGTCCCGATCCAGATCATGCCCGCGGCGTCGGTCGTGAGAGCCAGGATGTGATCGCTTGGAAGTCCGTCGGCCATCGTGAATCGGACGAAGCGGTCGTGATGGAATCGCAGCAGGCCGCCGCCGCGAGTGCCGATCCAGAGCTGTCCGGAGGCATCTTGAAGAAACGCAGCGATCTCGTGGCTGGAAACGCCGTCGCGACTGCCGAAGACGTCTATTTTGCCGTCCCGGTAACGGGCCAGCGCTCCACCGGACGCGCCAATCCAGACGCTGCCGTCTTCGTCGACATGGAGGGCCGTGATTCGATGGCTCGGAAGGCCGTCTTCCGGGCCAAGATGGACGACTTTTCCATCTCTCAGGAGGGTGATACCGGCGTCGGCCGTTCCGATCCAGAAATTTCCGTGTCGATCTTCGTTAATCGCCGTGACGCGGTTGCTCGAGAGGCCGTCCTTGCTCGTATAGACGCTGAACGTTCCAGCCGAATAGAGGGCCATCCCGCCTTCGGCCGTTCCGATCCATAGATTACCGGCGCCGTCCTCATGCAAAGCGGTAATCTGGCCGGAAGCGAAGCTCGAAGTCTCCTCGAAGGTGTGAAACCGCGTGCCGTCGAAGCGAATCAGGCCGTTGCGGCCGCCCAACCAGAGATAGTTCGTACCGGTTTGCCGAATAGTGGATATCTCGTTCTGAGGGAGGCCCTCCTCTGTTGTCCAGGAATCCACGCGGAAGTTCGAGAGAGGCCTCGAGGCGCCGTTGCGCCAGTTCGTTTGAGCGACGGCTTCGACGGTGCTCAGGAGGAGCAGCGAGCAGCAGAGGATCTGCGCGATGTTGGTAACGATTCGCATCCGATAGAGACCTGCGTCATGCGGGGGTGGTGGAATCTGGTGGATCCACCTCTGTCTATCGGCAAAATTCGGTCCTGAATTGCTAGGCTGCTGAAAAACGCCTCATTCCGACGAAGATTCGGCGTACGCGGGTAGAAGATGGTCCGTGACGTGCCGTGTTGACGCGCGTCTGAGTCTCAGAAGAAGATCTGGGGCTGGATGGCGGCTTCTCGCGCGTACGGATTGAGAAGTTAGGCTGCCGTCCGTACGTCGAGTAGCCGATCGAGCGTGTCGGTGATCTCTTGTCTGGTGAACGGTTTGCTGAGGTAGGCATCAAACCCGGCACTCAGGAATCGTTCGCGGTCGGCAGGCATGGCGTAGGCCGTCAGAGCGACCACAGGCACGTCGCGATAAGCGTCCATAGCCCGAAGGGCGTGGAGTACGTCGATCCCGTCATGCCCGCCGCCGAGATTGATGTCGAGCACCAGAGCGTCGAATTGATGGCGACGCGCCGTGGAAAGGGCCGATGCTACGTCCGATACGGTTTCGACGAGGAACCGATCGCGCAGCTGATGTTGCGTGAGCGCAAGCGTATCCACGTTGTCGTCGAGGACGAGGATTCGGTTCGAGATGTGGCTTTCGTCGGAGGCCGGTTCTGTTCGAAAGCGTTTTGCTGCAACTTCCAGTGCAGGCTGCCCTATACGGGGAAACGAGACGGTGAAGGTACTTCCTTCGCCGCGGCGGCTCTCCACGGAGATGCAGCCGCCCATCAGCTCGACCAGCCGCTTCGTAATGGAAAGACCAAGACCACTGCCTTCGAAGGATCGCGAGGTGCCCATTGACTCCTGCCGGAATTCCGAGAACATATGCGGCAGGAAGGTCTCACTGATGCCGATCCCCGTGTCGCGCACGTGTACGTAGGTGCGGCTGTCGTCTGCCGTCACGTCTACCGCGACAAAACCCGCATTCGTGAACTTCACGGCATTGTCCACCAGGCTCTTCACGATCCGCTGAAGCGATGCTTTATCCAGTTCAGATTCGACGGGACCATGAGGCGTGCGAATTCTGAATTCGAGCCCCTTTTGTTCTGCCGCGCGGCTGTACCGACCGGCCGACGTACGTACTTCTTCGGCGACGTTTATCCGCTCCGTCTCGAGTTCCAGACTGCCGCCTTCCAGTTGTGCAAGGTCGAGAATGGAATTCAACGTTTCCTGGAGCCGCACTCCACTCGAGACGATGCGTTCCGCAAACTCGCGTCGTTCGTCTTCGATCTCCTCAGCAAGAATCTCCGCGAAGCCGAGGATGCCGGTGAGTGGCGTTCGTAGCTCGTGGCTCATATTGTTGAGGAAGGCGGATTTAAGCTTAAGGAGCTCCTCCACCTTTTCGCGAGCTTCGCGCTCGAGCTCAAGCTGGCGAAGCTGCGTTTCCGTCTCGATCTGGCTAATGCGAACGCGGTAATCGCGAAGCCTTCCGGTCGCCGCAGCCACGACAAATATTGCAAGGAAATAGGGCACGGAATGAACAATGGCGGTATCGAGACCGGTACCGGCTCCTTCTATTCGTAGCTGAAGAATCGGATTGAGGAGAAGCCCCGCCATAAGCGACGACGCAACGCCGACGCGAAGCCCCCAAAACCAGGAGGCGAGGACGACGGGAAGGATCGCGAACGCACCAGAACCTGGTCCGAGCCCCCGATAAAGCATCGGGAACGCGACGGCATACGTGCATGCCGCCAGCGTCACGATGGCCGCTTCGACAGCCTGTCGCGTCTTCTCATCATAGGATTTGTCTGACAGGTACGGCATAAGATTACGGCGCGGTGCCTCTGCCATGCGGCAGCATCTCCGCTTTTCTCGGTCCTTATAACGACGACACGAACAGGGTACTCGTGGTGAGTGGTACCGTCTGGGTACTGTATCGACCCACGGTCGCAATTCTATACCTCAACGGATATGGAAATCTCAAATCATCCCATCGCCTGCCGCTGTACCGTGTTTTTGGTGTTACAGCCTTGTTTCAGTTCAGCGGATTTTAAGTAGACCTGGGGGTGCCCAGCGCGGTTTAACAATCATGTCTTCCCGTCCATCTCGTACAGGGGCGGAGGGAGCGGTCGCGTTTCCCGTACACGAAATGAAAGAGGTGTCACCATGCCGGTTAGCAAGCTCAAGCAGTTTCTCGACGAGCGGGACGTTAAGTACGTCACAATCTCGCATTCAAAAGCCTTTACCGCACAAGAGGTCGCGGCGTCCGCCCACATCCCTGGAAAAGAGGTGGCAAAAACCGTAATCGTGAAGATCGGCGGTGAGATGGCGATGGCCGTGCTTCCGGCCTCCTACAGCGTCGATTTCGAACTGCTGAAGCGGGCAACCGGCACCCCTACCGTCGAACTGGCGGCAGAAGACGAATTCAAGAGCCGCTTCCCTGATTGCGAGGTGGGAGCGATGCCACCGTTCGGAAGCCTCTACGGCATGCAGACGTTCATGGCGGCAAGCCTTGCAGAGGACGAGGAGATTGCCTTCAATGCCGGATCTCACACCGAGCTGATTAAGATGCCGTTCTCAACGTATGTTCGGCTCGAAGACCCGGTGGAGCTGGCCTTCTCGCTGGAGCCGGCGTGATTTGGTATCGACGTTTGAGGTGGGACGTTTTGGCGTTCTCAACGCCGAGGTATTGCCTTTTTGTCACGGCGGAGTTGTTAAAATGACGCGCATGCCGTGATTCCGAGCCGCTAAAATTGCTCGGCATAAGTTTTGTTTGCTGACTGGTCGAGTGCTCTGCAGTGGACAATCTGAGGAGGCGAAACCATGGTGAGAAGAGTACTTCTTACGGTCATACTTATCGCCGCGTCCGGATGGCACACCCACGATGCCGCCGGACAGCCTGCGCTCCCCGATCACCACTTTATGGTATCGGAGCATACGATGGTTCGGGAGATCGGATCGTTCGTGCACCGCGCGTTCCATCCCGTAAAAATTATTTCAGCCGACGTCCCTGAATCACTGGCGGCGGGTGAAGAAGGTCTGTTTTCGGCTCACGTCAATGTGGAGCATGCAACGTTGCCGCTCAGCGCCGTATGGGAGTTCAGTGACGGAACAAAAAGGTCCGGTATCAGCGTGCGGCACGCGTTCACGAAGCCCGGTCGATACCGGGTGCGGTTCCACGTCGCTAATGGCGGCAGCGAAGCGTCTGAGAACTTCGAGGTAGAGATCTACCCAAGCGAAAGCGGCGATTCTACCTGAAAACCACGGCGGCGTCTTGGCCAGGTGGAACGTTTACGATCAACTTCGCTAGCTCCATTGGAATGCACGGTCATGTGAAGCCGACGTTTCGCACGAGTACGACATCTCTGCTCGATACGAAGTGAGCAACTTTTCGGGATTGGCGGGGTAGTCGAAAGGATGATATTGATTAGTAACGGTGAGCGCCATGACAAATCTTCCAATGCCATGGGGCTCCGTTCTCATGTCAACGGTGCTTTTTCTCGCACTCGTGCTGACGGGCTGCTCTCAGTCCGGTGCCACTCGGCAGGACGACACGGAGAAGGATGAAGTCTCGGTCGGCTACGGAACGCAGCCCAGAGAAAACAAGACCGGATCGCAATCGTCGGTTAACGTCGACGGCGAAAAGCGTCCGATTACGCGCGTAGAAGAGATGCTGGAAGGTATATCCGGCGTGCGCGTGCTACGTTCTCCGAGCGGTGGAATCCGCGTTCGGATTCGCGGGGCGACGTCGATTCTCGGTAGCAACGAACCACTCTACGTGGTCGACGGGATGCCCATCGAAGTGAATCCGGGTGAGGGTTTGTCGTGGTTGAACCCTGCCGACATCGCGGCCATCGAGGTATTGAAGGACGCCTCCTCGACGTCTATCTACGGGTCACGGGGGGCAAACGGGGTCGTGATTATCAAGACGAAGCAGTAGATTGAACGGTAACGTCGCACTGTTCAACCACCACCATCGCACGTCGTGCTTTTGTCTTTTTGCAGGATCCTCCTGACGGCGTTTGCTGTGGTCGCGCTCGCCGGATGCGCGCGTGGCGACGGCGAGATTGACGTCGATTCACCGGAATACACGGAGGCGGTTGCCGCGTTCTACACGGGACTCGCGGCGCTGCAGGTAGGTCAAGACCGGCATGCGGAAGAAAAAATGCTTCGCGTGTCCGAGCTGTATCCTGAGGAACCGGCAGCCTGGGCCAATCTCGGCCTGCTCGCCCTTCGCCGCAACGAATTTGATGTGGCCTCCGAGCGTCTAGAGAGGGCTCGATCTCTGGCGCCCGAGAACAGCCACGTTCAGTTCATGCTGGGATTATTGGCTACGGCGCGAGGGTTGACGGACGAGGCCATCGGATATTTTCGCGAATCCATTCGCCTCGACTCCTCTAATATCAAGGCTGAATATGCGCTGATCGAGCAGCTGGATCAGCGTGGTTACGAGGACGATGCATCCGAGATTCGAACTCTCGTCGACGCCATTCTTCGCATCGACTCGAGCAATGTGGCGGTTCAGATCGAGCGCGCACGTTTTGCGGCGATCGATGGAGATCAGGCAACGGTCACCGCGGCCCTTCATTCGATGGATGCGCGCGCCGAAGGATGGCCTGAACCGGCGCGCGAGCAGCATGCTGCGGCCCGTGAAGCCGTCGCGGCCGGTAGAATGGACGAGGTCGTCACCAGCCTCTCCTTTCTCAACAACATTCTCAAACGGGAAGCGGATTATCGTGAGAGCCTCGCGGCGGTCCGCGGCGAGACGGATCAGTCGTCGGAGCTCCTGGCCCGGTTCCTAAAGCTCCCCGCGCCGCTTTCGCGTCCGGCGGCACCCGACGATTCGCTCTCGTTTGCAGAGGTGCTTCTCTTTCGAGACCGATCACCCGGTTCGTGGACCTGGGCTCGCGCAGTCACTTTATCCGCAGAGGGTCTCCCCGTTGTCGTTGCCGCATCGGACGATTCCCTCTTCTTTGAGGATGGATACACCCTGGCCTTGCCCGTGCCGGTAGATGCGCGCGGGTTCATTCCTTTCGACTATAATTACGACTTCCGTGTGGATCTGGCCCTGGCAGGCGCGGATGGATTCGCGCTGCTGCGCCAGTCGGCCGATAGTTCGTTCACCGACATATCCGTTGAGCTTGGCCTGCCTCGTGAGATTTTGGATGGTTCGTATTCCGGCGGGTGGGCAGCCGACCTCGACATGGAAGGCGACCTCGACCTGGTTCTAGCCCCGCCGGACGGCCCGCCCGTCGTACTGCAAAACAACGGCGATCAAACCTTCTCGGTATGGCCGCGATTCGAGGACCTGACGGGCCTCCGCGAATTTGTCTGGGCCGATCTGGACGGCGACGGCGATCCGGATGCCGCGATGATCGAGGCCTCCGGGCGGGTCGTACTTGGAGAGAACCTCCGTTCGCGCGGCACGCGCCTGCACGAGGTTGCTCAAGGCGGGCGCGCATTGGCGACGGCAGATCTGAACATGGACGGCATCTTCGAGATGGTCGTGCTACTGGATGACGGCCGCATTGATCGCATTCAACAACGTGTCGACGCATCGGCGGAAGAACGAGATGAACTCGTTGTGTGGAGTAATCTTCCCACAGAAGGAGATGTCCGGCTGTTTGTGATGGATGTCGACAATAACGGCGCGCTCGACCTTATCGCTTCATCCGACGCAACGACGGCGATCTGGCTGAACGACGGGCACGGCACGTATGAGCGGCTCGCCGCTCCGGCGGATGCCCATGTTTCTACGCTTGCGGACGTCAGCGGAAGTGGCCGACTGGATCTTATCGGTACGTCCCGAGCGGGTCGGCCCGTCCGTCTCGGGAATCATGGCTCCGTGAACTACCATTCTAAGAGCATCCGACCGCAAGCGGCCGAGGCGGTCGGCGATCAGCGCATCAACCCGTTCGGTCTTGGCGGTGAGATCGAGGTGCGATCCGGTGCCCTCTTCCAGAAACAGGCCATCATCGATCCGGTCGTTCACTTCGGATTAGGCGAGAATCTTGTAGTTGACGTCGCGCGCATCGTCTGGCCGAACGGCGACGTGCAGGCCGAGTTCGATCTTCTCTCCGACGAGACGGTGCAGGCGCGCCAGCGCCTGAAGGGATCTTGCCCGTGGCTGTTCACCTTCGACGGCAAGGGAATGACATTCGTGACAGATTTCATCTGGCGTTCGCCGCTCGGACTGCGCATCAATGCACAGGAGACCGCCGGCGTAATGATGACGGAAGACTGGGTCAAGATCGAGGGATCCGAGCTTCGTCCCCGAGACGGCATCTACGACGTACGCATCACGGCGGATCTGTGGGAGACGCATTTCTTCGATCACGTCTCACTCATGGTCGTCGACCACCCGGTCGGAACGGAGATCTTCGTTGATGAGCGGTTCGCATTTCCGCCGCCGGCGCTGGAGGTCCACGCGACGGGACCGAAGCATGAAATCGCACACGCCGAAACCAGTGAAGGCCGCGACGTGACCGACCTCGTCCTTTTCAAGGACGAGCGCTACCATACCGATATCTCGAACGGCCAGTACCAGGGCGTCGCACAGGAGCATTCGCTCGTCGTCGATCTCGGTGAGGCCGCGTCGGGATCGATCTATCTGCTCGCAGAAGGATGGATCCGGCCTACGGACAGTTCCATCAACGTAGCCATCTCGCAAGGCGGGCATGCTCCGCCGCAGGGAGTACAACTAGAAATCCCGGATGGCCGCGGCGGTTGGAGGGTTCTGCACGAGAACCTGGGTTTTCCGGCGGGTAAGTACAAGACGATCGTCGTAGCGCTAAATGAGGTTTTTCCCGGGGGAGACCACAAAGAGGTACGCCTGTCGACGAATCTGGAGATTTATTGGGATGCCATCTGGTGGGCCCCGGCACTGGGCGAGACGGACCTCAAGACCACGCGGATGCATCCAAAAAGTGCAGATCTCCGTTACCGCGGTTTCTCTGTCGTCCGCGACGCAGATCGAAGCCGGCCGGAGGTGCCGGTGTACGATTCGCTGCAGGGAACGGCGCAGATCTGGCGGGACCTGGAGGGGTATTATACGCGCTTCGGAGACGTGCGCGAGCTTCTAGCGAACATCGATGATCGTTATGTGATCATGAATGCGGGTGACGAGCTCGCCTTCGAGTTCACCGCCCTCGACGAGCCACCTGAAGGGTGGGTGCGCGACTACGTCCTGATCGGTGACGGCTGGGTGAAGGACGGCGACTACGACACCCGGTTCTCCGAGACGGTGTTGCCTCTGCCGGCGCATGATCGGCCGCAGTACACGGCGATGCCGACGACGCTCGAGGAGGACCCCGTATACCGTCGCCATCCGGCCGATTGGCGACGGTTTCATACCCGTTATGTGGCGCCAGAGAGATTCAGGTCTGCGATGAGATAGATACGTACGAGATAGCATGCATCAGCCCGCGGAAATCCTGTCACGGCCGAAGTGTGCCGTGCCTATACATGTATAGAGAGCGGGCGACGTGCGGACGTGCCCGCACCTGTATCCGGACTTCGCCGATCTCTTCTCCCCGATTTGAGAGTCCAGCTTGCAAATGAAAATGGGCCGTCTCCCTAACATTGCCCTCGTTCTAGGCGTCGTGATGGGCCTGGTGGCGTGCCGCGAACAGGGACTCCCGGAGCCCTCCTCGGACAAGTACCGGGATGCCGTGGCGTCCTTCTATGCCGGGGTGGCCGCGATACAGACGGGCGCAAACCGGCACGCTGAGGAGAGGCTGAAACGAGTTACTGAGCTCGCCCCGGAGGAGCCGGCAGCATGGGCCAATCTAGGTCTCCTCGCCCTGCGCGAGAATCGATTCGACGTCGCCGCTGAGCGGCTGGAACGGGCCCGTACCCTCGCTCCGGACCACGGGCGGATCTATTTCTTGTTGGGCATTTTGGAGCAAAGTCGGGGTCGCTCTGACGATGCGATCGAATATCTGCGGCACGCTCTGGAGCTCGATTCGGAGGATCTGATGGCAGCCTATACGCTCCTGCAGGAAATCGAAGCCCAAGACCGAACGGCCGACCGTCCGCAGATGGATCAGCTGATCGAGGGGATGCTCGGCATACAGCCGGAAAACCTGGTGCTTCTGCTCGAACACGCGCGTTTTGCTGCGACCCGCAGCGATGCAGATGCCCTCCAGAGTGCGGTCGCGCGTCTCGCCGAGCAGGGTGGCAGTTGGCCGCCGGACGTGCAAATTCGGCTGCGCGCGCTGGAGGAAGCAGCTTCACAGGCCGACTTCCGCCAGGCGGCCGAGCAGATCGCATTCCTGAAAAACGTGCTGGCGCCTCTCCCTGCCTATCGTCTTGATCTGGCCGCCCTCGAGAACCCTCCCGGACAGAGAGGCGCCTTGATAACGCACTTTCTTCGCTTACCGTCGCCGCGCACCCATCCCGCTCCGCCAGACACGGCGCTTCGTTTCACAGCCGATTCGCTCTCCGTCGACGGAGGTCCCTGGGGGTGGGTTCGCGCCCTGCCGCTCGCGGGGAGGAGCGCGCAGACCCTTACGGTGGCAAATGGGCAAACGGTAAAGCTCGGCAGCGGCGCGACGTTTCCTTTTCCGGGTGGGCCCTCACAGATTCCGCCGTCGAGCGACGGTATAGTCGCGCTGGATTTCAACAACGACTACCGCATGGATCTGGCGCTGGCCGGTGCCGGAGGACTGCGCCTTTACCGGCAGGATCGGTCGGATGCGTTTACGGACGTTGCACTCCAGACCGGACTGCCGGATGATGTGCTCCGTGCGGACTACACCGGCGTATGGACGGCCGATCTCGACCTCGAAGGCGATCTCGATCTCGTGCTTGGATCCGCGGAGCAAGCGCCGCATGTGCTTCGGAACAATGGCGACGGCACGTTCTCGAGCCGGCCGCTGTTCGCCGATGTGATAGGGCTGAAGGACTTCACCTGGGCCGACCTGGATGCCGACGGTGATCCGGATGCGGCGCTACTCGATGGATCGGGCCGGCTTCACGTCTACGGCAATGAACGCGACGGGCAGTTCCGGCGCCTTCAAGGCCCGCAACCTTCCGAAGCGGTATCGGCGATTACTGTGGCCGATCTCGACAACGATAGTCGAATGGAGCTTCTCGCGCTTCAGTCGGACGGAATCGTGCTTCGTTTTTCGGCAGAGGAGGATGGAGATCGGTGGAATCGAACTGCCGTGGCACATTGGAGCGGACATCCAGATGACATGCGCACGGCGTCTCTGGTGGTGGCGGATCTGGACAACAACGGCGGTCTCGACGTCCTGGCCTTCACGCCCACAGGAGGACAGCTGTGGCTCAGTGGCGTTAAAGGGCGGCTTCAGCCGCTTGTCACGCCCCTCGGTACACGCCTTTTCGGCGTCGCCGATCTTTCCGGTGCCGGACGCCTCGACTTGATCAGTCTCTCGGAAGATGGCCAACCGGTTCAGATGATAAACAGGGGCACTCAGAATTATTTCTCGAAGAGCATTCAACTCCAGGCGGCCCGAACGACGGGTGACCAGCGCATTAATTCATTTGGCATCGGGGGAACCGTGGAGATTCGCTCCGGCCTCCACTATCAGAAGAGGGGCATCACGGAACCCGTGGTCCACTTCGGTCTGGGCGAGCAAGACGTTGTCGACGTGGCCCGCATCGTCTGGCCAAATGGAACGGTGCAGGCAGAATTCGATCTGGAAACCGATCAGACTGTGCTGGCGCAGCAGCGCTTGAAGGGATCGTGCCCGTGGATATTTACATACGACGGCGAGAAAATGCGTTTCGTTACGGACTTTCTCTGGCGAACGGCCCTGGGTTTGCGCATTAACGCACAGGAAGGTACGAGCGTCATGCACGGCGTGGACTGGGTCAAGATCGACGGCGCCAAGCTGAACGCGGTTGACGGGTTCTATGACGTCCGGATTACGGCCGAGCTCTGGGAGACCCATTTTATCGATCACGTGGCGTTAATGACGGTCGATCATCCGGCAGGGACCGACATCTACGTCGACGAGCGATTCGCGCTTCCGCCGCCGGAGCCGGCTTTCCATTTGATGGAGCCACCGGATCCGGTCAAAAAGGCTTGGGACAGCCGCGGCCAGGACGTAACTAGCCTCGTACGGCAACTCGACGGGCGATATCTCGACACGTTTGAGCTCGGGGCATATCAGGGCGTAGCCAGAGAGCATTACGTCGAGGTGGTATTGAGCGACGATGCGCCCCCTGAAGGCCCACTGTGGCTCGTCGCTTCCGGCTGGGTGCGGCCGACGGACAGCTCGATCAATCTCGCCATCAGCCAGGGCGAGCAGGATCCGCCGAAGGGTCTCCGCCTGGACGTGCCTGACGGAGAAGGCGGCTGGAAAACGGTCCGGTCCGACCTCGGTTTCCCGGCTGGTAAGAGGAAAACGATCTTGATCGACTTGCAGGATGTCATTCGGGAGGAGGTGCCCTCGCGCTTGCGCCTCCGTACGAACATGGAGATTTACTGGGATCGCATCGCATGGGCCGTTGGATTGCCGCACGGCCAGGTGAAGACGCAGAGCCTCTCGGCACGCACCATCTCTTTGCGTTATCGCGGCTTTTCGACAGTATACGAAGCCGGCCATTCCTCCCCCGAATTGCCGGACTATGGCACCCTGGCGTCGACTGCGCCACAGTGGCGTGATCTCATCGGCTATCACACGCGCTTTGGAGATGTACGAGAGTTGGTCGAGGATACGGATGATCGATACGTGATCATGAATGCCGGGGACGAGCTGATCTTGAAATTCCCGGCTCCTCCATCTCCGCCGGCGGGATGGGTACGAGACTTCGTGCTGATCGGAGACGGGTGGGTGAAAGATGGCGACTATAACACCGGCTTCTCGAAAACCGTGCTCCCCCTGCCATACCATGATCTTGCGGATTACTCCGTTCCGCCGGGTCGCCTGGAGGAGGATCCGGTCTACCGGCGTTTTCCGGAGGACTGGCATACCTATCATACCCGATACGTGACGCCGGATCGATTTCAACATGCGTTGAGGATGTACGGCCCGCGTTCTTCTCCCGCTACCGCGGATTCGGCGTCACGCACGACGTCATTGTGGCACGATTTTTGACTCGGCGGCAGACCGCTTTTTTCCCGCATTTTCGACAAAATTAGCCCTCCTTCGAGCATGGATCCGCATTTTTGCCCTACAGAATTGAGGCGAAACGGAGATCTTGCAGCGCCTGCTATGAAGATTTGATGAACGCATCTAGACAATTATGTTAATATTGAATATTAGGTGATACTGTGCGACCTTGAGAGGCAATCTGGGAAGACGGGCTCCGGCATTCCGAGCTGCGACCTCCGTCGAGTGGCAGACTGCGGCGGTCGGTCTAAAGTGAGCGGAGACGGGAGATTGTCTTTACGTGATCAATCAAAGGCATCGAGGATTATGAAGAAGAAAGCTTCAAAACTATTGTTCGTCGCCCTTGTTGCTTTGCTCGTGTTGCCAGAAAGCGCGTTCGGCCAACAGCAAGTTTCCGGGACGGTTCGTGATTCGAGTGACGCCACTCCACTTCCCGGCGTCAATGTCGTGATCCAGGGTACGGCTCAGGGCACGGCGACGGACATGGAAGGTCGATTTGAATTGAGCGTACCGTCACTGTCGGATACGCTGATCTTCTCGTTTATTGGGTACCGGTCTGCAGAGGTACCCCTGAGCGGCAGAACGCAGATCGATGTCTTTCTGGCGCAAGAGACCTTTCTTCAAGAAGACATCGTGGTTGTGGGGTACGGCACGCAGGAACGACGTCAAATCACGGGTTCCGTATCCAGTCTCAGCGAAGCGGATTTCACGACCGGGAACGTCAGTAGTCCGTCGGAACTCCTTCAGGGACGGGTGGCCGGTCTCCAGATAACGACCCGATCCGGTAATCCTAACGATAATGCCGAGGTCAGGCTGAGAGGCATTTCATCCTTCGGCGCCAATCAGGAGCCGCTCGTTGTCGTGGACGGCGTCGTGGGCGCCGTCTTGGACAACGTGGACCCGAATGACATAGAAAGCATCGACGTCTTGAAGGATGCGTCTGCTGCAGCGATCTATGGGACCCGCGGCTCTGCGGGCGTGATTCTGATTACCACCAAACGCGGCAGTGCAGGCCAGGCGGGCGTGGCCGTGGATTACAACGGCTACTACACCTTCGAAGGTATCGAGAATAGGCTCGACGTCCTCACGGCCGACGAATACAGAAGGCTGGGGCAAGTGACGGGGTTCAACGCTCCGGATCTCGGCGCAAACACGGAGTGGTTCAAAGAGATCACCCAGCCCGGTGCCAACATGGTCCACAGCCTGGCGCTTTCCGGCGGCAATGAGAACACTACGTTTCGAGTATCGGGTAACTTCCGAGATCGCGACGGCATCCAGAAACATACCGGCTTCCAGGAAATCGGCGGACGCCTGAACTTTACACAGTGGATACTCGACCGCGACCTGGAGTTCACCATCCAGCTCGCTGCCACGAATAAAACCCAGAATTTCGGATTTGCCGATGCGTTCAAGTTTGCCGGTATTATGAATCCCACAGCTCCCGTAAAAGCGGAAGGATTCGAAAATACAGGGGGATACCACGAGCAGCCTCTGTTTAACTATTTCAATCCGGTCAACGTCATTGAAGAAGGCGAGAGGACAGGCGAGGACAAACTGTTTACCGGCGTTCTGAGGGCGGAATACGAACTGCGCAAGCTCATTCCGAATCTATCGGTGTCGGCTCAGTACTCGCTCCAGTCGACAGACGAAGTACGGCGCAACTTCTATTCCAGGCAGCACAAGATGCTGGGTGGGGCTACGCAAGCGTCTCTCGGGCCGGGTCTCGCTGAACAGTTCTATGAAGATCGCAAAATCGAGCTGTTTGAAACGACGCTTCATTACCTCGCAGACATAAGCGAGGATCTAGATGTGGAGGCGCTTGCGGGCTATTCATTCAACGAACAGGTCGATGAAGGTTTTTCGGCTTCCGGCGGCGATTTTATCGCCGATAACGTCGGCTTTAACAACTTTGGCTTCGCCCAGGACTTCGATCAGGGGGAAGGCAGCGTAAGCAGTTTCAGATCGAGCAATCGGATTATCGGCGTCTTTGGTCGAACCAACCTCAACTGGGACGGCACGTTCTTCGTAAACGGGAGCATTCGCCGCGAAGGCTCTTCTCGATTTGGTGCCGACAGTAAATGGGGAACGTTCTGGTCCGCCGGAGTCGGCGTTGAGTTGGCGAATCTGGTCGACATTCCAGTCGTCAGTTCGTTAAGGCTCAGAGGAAGTATCGGTAAAACCGGGCAGGATGCGCCCGAGAGCGGGCTGTCGCTTCAGCGGTTCGCGCCGCAGGGTAACTTCTTCGTGAACGGGGAATTTATCCAAAGCTTCGGTCCGGTAAGTAATCCGAATCCGCTCCTCAAATGGGAGGAAAAGACGGAGACCAACATTGGAGTGGACTTCGAAGCGATGCGGGGCCGTCTCAGCGGCCGGCTCGATGCCTATAATTCCGTCACGTCTGATCTCCTCTTCGAAGTCGGCGTTCCGGTGCCGCCGAACCTTTTCCCTACGACCTGGATGAACGTAGGAGAACTCGAAACGAGCGGACTTGAGATCTCTCTCGACTTTGCAGCCGTCCAGGGT
The DNA here is from genome assembly GCA_964487555.1 of uncultured Rhodothermales bacterium. Lineage (GTDB taxonomy): Bacteria > Bacteroidota > Rhodothermia > Rhodothermales > VXPQ01 > CAZART01. The sequence goes on along the minus strand of CAZART010000048.1, from coordinate 1,632 downwards.
GCGTCCGGCGGATTCAGCTGGAATACGGGTTTGATTGCGTCTCTCTACTCCGAGACGAATTTAAATGAGTTCACGACGGACGAAGTGCAATTTCTTGCCAACCCGGGATCTCCCGGTCTCAATACGCCCGACCTGATCAGAATCAAGGAAGGCGAACCCATCGGGCAGTTATGGGGACCGAAGTTCTCGAGGATCAACGAGAACGGCGAATGGCTGTTTATTACGTCCGGCGGCGACGAAGTCGCCTACGGCGATTTGAATTTCCCGGCTGATGAACAGATTCTCGGTAACGGTCTGCCGGATTATCAACTCGGCTGGACGAATTCGCTGAGCTACAAGAACCTCGATTTCAACGTGTTCGTCGAGGGCGTATTTGGCCACCAACTGGCCAACATGTTCAGCCTGTTCTATTCAGTCCCGAAGCAGATAACGTCCTATAACGTCCTGGAAGAGGCCTTCGATCTCACGGATCTGAAGGATGACCCGCGATGGTCGAGCAGGTACGTCGAGAACGCCGACTATGTGCGCATTCAGAATGCCACGCTAGGATACACGCTGCCGTTTCTCGCAGGCAGTCCATTCCAGCGCGTGAGGATCTACGTGTCCGGAAATAACCTGTATACCTTCACAAACTACAGCGGAGTCAACCCACAGGTACGATACGTCGACAGCAACCTCGGCCAATCTGAGCAAGGTGCGAGCGGCGGTTCATTAGCTCCAGGTATCGAGCGAAGGCTTGAGTGGTTTACCGCGCGCTCCATTAGCGTGGGCGTGAATGTGAACCTCTAAGATAACTATACGAACATTAAAGCAGGGTTTAGCCGTGTCTGAACAGAGATACATCTCAGCAAGTTCGTTAGTCCTGTCGCTGTGCGCGATTGTTTTCCTGGCATCATGTACAGACCTGGTGGAACCGGTCGACAGCGAGGTAACGGCCGATAACTTCTTCCAGACGGACCAGCAGTTCATCTCAGCCTTAGGTGATGCGTACAGTACGTTGACCGCTGTGGGAGGAGGAGGCGCTCCTGCTCAGCTGAACGAGGCAACCACGGACGAAATAATCGTTCCCGCTCGCGGGCAAGATTGGTCCGAAGGCGGATTCTGGTACCGCGTCAACAGCCACCAATGGACGCCTGAAGAAGGTACGTTCAACGAATTCTGGCAGACGTACTTTGCCGGCGTCAATAACGTGAACCGGCTGATCTTCCAGTTCGAATCGGCGGTCGAGGCCGGCAGCGCCGATCCTGAGCAGGCCGCGACCTTTATATCGGAGCTGGCGGCGATGCGGGGCTTCTACTACTACTGGCTGCTCGACGCTTTTGGAAACGTGCCGATTGTTACCAGCTTCGCGGATGCGGAAGCCAATCCCTCTCAGCCGGCAGGAGACCTGGCCGCCGGGCGGCGAGCCGTCTATGATTTCGTTGAGCAGGAGCTTCTGGGCAACATCGACAATCTGAGTACGGATGCCCGTTCCACGTATGGGCGTATGAACAAATACGTCGCCCATATGACGCTCGCCAAGCTGTACTTGAATGCGGAAGTCTATACCGGAACGTCTCGATGGAACGAAGCATTGACGCATCTCGACGCCATCATAAACTCAGGTCAATATAACTTAGCCGCCAACTACCA
>CAZART010000047.1:36279-37708 GCA_964487555.1 uncultured Rhodothermales bacterium | reverse complement strand
GGCAAGCACAACAACTGGTCGATGTCGACGGATACGGGCATGAACCTGCTCGAGCCCGGCGACAATCCCCACGACAACCTGCAGTTCCTCTTTTTCTGCACGGCCGTGATTCGCGCCGTGTACAAGCACCAGGATCTGCTCCGCATCGCCGTTGCGACGGCAGGCAACGATCACCGCTTGGGCGCGAACGAAGCCCCGCCGGCGATTCTCAGCGTGTTCCTGGGCGAACAGCTCCACGACGTCTTCGAGCAGATCGAATCCGGTCCCGCCAAGTCGAGCAAACAGGGTGGCCTCCTCGGGCTCGGAAGCCCGGTTCTGCCGGAACTCCCGCGCCACGCCGGAGACCGCAACCGGACGTCTCCGTTCGCCTTTACGGGCAACAAGTTCGAATTCCGCGCCGTGGGGTCGAATCAGTCGATCTCCTTCTCGAACACGGTGCTGAACGTCGCCGTGGCCGACGCGCTCGACTCGATGGCCGACGAACTGAATCGTAAGTTGAAGGGCAAGAAGAAAAACAAGAAGAACTTCGATGCCGCTGTCGGTGACGTGATTCAGAGTTCCATCAGGGACGCAAAGGCCATTTTGTTCGAGGGCGACAATTATTCGGAGGTCTGGCACCAGGAAGCCGAGAAGCGCGGGCTGTTGAACCTACGGACGACCCTCGATGCCCTGGATCGCCTCCTCGACGAAAAGAACGTCAAGCTTTTCGAACGAGAAGGCGTGCTGAGCGAGCGCGAGCTCCACAGCCGCTATGAGATCTGGGTGGAGCAGTATTTCAAAACGATCAATATCGAGGCCGAGATGACGGAGACCATCGCGCGCACGATGGTGCTCCCGGCCGCGATCAAGTACCTGCGCGACCTCGCCGACACCGTAGAAGCCGGTGACGACATCGGTCTCCAGTTCGACGGAGTGAAGGAGACCGCCCAGGAAATCGGTGAAATGGTCACGACGCTTCGCACGGCCGTCAACGCGCTGATCAAGGAGAACATCGCGTTGGGCGGGGACGAGGTCCACGACAAAGCGGAGCACATGCGCGATGAGGTCATCCCGGCCATGACCGCCGTGCGCCAGGCCGCCGACAAGCTCGAGCGGGCCATCCCGCACGACCTGTGGCCGCTGCCGACGTATCAGGAGATTCTGTTTGTGAAGTAGAACGGCTTTCCGACAGTGTCTTGTCGGACCCCTTTACGAGCAGCGAAACGTCCGCGGCAGAGGGGCCCCGTGATAAGAGTGACGGCGGTTGCCGGGTCGTTACAGCATTGGTACGGTGCTGTTACAATGGACGGGAAACGGATGACGAAGCGCGTGTTCAATAAAACGAGGGCTTCGATGAAAGACCCACCGACGTAAAAGTTGGCGCAGGTTTTTTAACAGAGCCCTCAAAGGGAAGCGCCGGCGACGAAAGTTGCCGGCGCTTTTTTATAGG
>CAZART010000047.1:26182-36179 GCA_964487555.1 uncultured Rhodothermales bacterium | reverse complement strand
ACGATCTGGATGCGGTCGCCGACGGCGAGCGTAGATCCACCCGACACTTCAATCCAACCATGCTCCTCCGACAGACCCGTAATATGCGCGTGCGGCATCGGCTCCCTCACGCGAGGATTGTACAGAAGGATTCCGTGGCCGTCGGTCGCATAGCCGGTGTCCGACGTCAGGATTTTCTTTCCGGCGTCGACGAAGAGGCGTTCGCGGCCGCTGCGCTCCCGATGTCGGCTGATTACCGTCGTAAGAACGGTGAGCGCGCACGCGGATAGGCCGGCGACGCCCAGTCCTACCTGGATCCCGTCATTGAAGACGTAATTGCCGGGTCGGATCTCGGTAACGCGAAAACCCTCGAGCTCACTCTGTTCAAAGTACCGCATCGTCGGCGTCGATCCGATGCTAATCTCGAAATCTCCCGCCTCCACACCCGGCACCCCGGCGTCGCGCAAACGAGTGGCCAGGCGAAGCATGACGTCTCGCTCGTGATTCGAGACGCGCACCAGCGCTTCCTCGCGCGATTCACCTTCCTCAGGTCCGTGATAACTCTGCCCGGCGTGGGTGAGGATTCCGCTGAGCCGCACCCCCGGCAGCGTTGCGACCTCCATCGCGGTTTCGAGGCTTCGCTTCGAATCCGGATCGACTCCGCAGCGATGATGTCCGGAATCCACTTCGAGCAGCACCTCCGCTTCGCTACCGGCCGCGTCGAAAAAAACGGACACCTGATGCGCACCTTCGAGCGTATCGACGCAAAACGAAAGACGCGCTTTCTTCATGAGGTCGAATACGCGCCGGTAGTTGGCATCACCCACGACGGCGTAGGCAACGCGGACGTCGTTCACGCCGGCATCGACAAACGTCTCGGCTTCCCCCACCTTCGCCACCGTTATACCCTGCGCTCCACCCTCGAGCTGTCGACGGGCGAGCGCGATCGATTTGTGCGTTTTGACATGCGGTCGCAGCGCGACGTCATTCGCCGAAGCCTTCTCCTGCATTTGCAAGAGGTTTCGGGAAAGGCGTGGTGCGTCGACGACGAGACACGGGCTCGGCAGATCGTCTAGATAGATCATCCGGGACGGTGAAAAATGCTCCGCTCGTTGAGCCGTTGGACGGGACGCACATTGTTCCGGTAGTACCCCGCGAGCTCCTCGAGCTGTTCTGCCGAGAGCGTCTCCGGATTTCGCAGTACGAACCAGCGCACCCCTTCGGTACACGGCGGTGTAGTCAGCGAGCCTTCATAGGTGTAGTATTCGGTATGGGCCGGCACGGCGTCTTCAATGTCGATTTCGGTGGGGAGGCCCGCCTCGACGGGCTCCGCAGCCGCCGCAAGCACCTCGCCGATGAACTCGTTCTCTTCACCCACTTCGAAGGGAACGCCGACGACCGCGAGCCGACCGCCGTCCCCCGCATGAATGAGGTGCATCACGGCGTCAAACCGGCGGCCCTCGATGGTGTGCTCGCTCGGCACGTGAAAACGGATCTGAAGTAGCGTGTACGTACTGTCGCCCACCGTAAGCGCTCCACCTTCCGTATCCACCTGGAGGGCACGCCCCGTATCGACAATCGTCCCCCCAATCGTGACGTATTCAAACTCGAGTGGGGGCAGGTCCGCAATCGCCGTCGCCGTCACGTCGATCGGAGACTGCGCCTTGCCTGCGCACACCGGAAATTCGTCAGCCCAGTGGGCGGGACCTGATTCACCTTCGTAGGACCACGGGATCGCAGGTTCAGCGGAAGGTCGCTGAGCGCCCGGAGTTACGGACACTCTGGAGCACCCGGCCAGCAGAAGGGTCGCGGTCAGAAAAAGAGTCGTACCGCTGCGTCGCATGGCGTTCTCGGCTGGTTATCATACGGTTGAGCCGTGAAGATATCAAAAAGCCCGGACCCATCGGCCCAGGCTTACTGGTGCGGAGCGCGGAGCTGCAGATTGGGCGCGCGAGGCTTGCTCGTCCGCACCGGCGATCAGCTGGAAGAGCGTGTCACACGCTGGCCCGGTGACCGACCTGGCCCATCGACACGCGGACGCGATTTCGCGCCCGCTCGAGCGCTTGCTCCGCTTCCCGGCGATCCGCCACTTCCTCTGCGCGTCGTAGGCGTTCGAGCGCACGTTCCTCAGCTTCTCGTGCACGCTCGACGTCGATGTCGGAGGCCGGCTCGGCCGTTTCGGCGAGAACGGTTACCCTGTTGTCGAGCACCTCCAGAAATCCCCCGCTGGTCGCGAAATAGATGCGGTCCCCTGCGGCGGTCGTAATCCGTATCGGACCGACGCCGAACGCCGCGATCATAGGCGCATGATTGTAGAGCACCTCAAAGGAGCCTTCCTCGCCGGGCACCCGTACACCCTGCGCATCTCCCCCGAAGACGCGCCTGTCCGGACTAACTATTTCGACGGCGAGATTGGGCATGATTTATCGTTCTCTATTCGTCTTCCTTCAGCATTTTCTCGCCGGCCTCGATGACCTCCTCGATGGAGCCTTTATACGCGAAGGCCCCTTCCGGAAGATGATCGAGCTCGCCGTCGAGGATGAGGCGGAAGCCGCGGATGGTATCTTCGATCTTGACGTATTTGCCCGCGAAACCGGTGAACTGCTGGGCCACGAAGAACGGCTGGCTCATATAGCGCTGCGCACGTCGGGCTCGCTGAACGACTTCTTTATCCTCATCCGAAAGCTCGTCCATTCCCAGAATCGCGATAATGTCCTGCAGCTCTTTGTAGCGCTGCAGCAGCTGCTTGATGTCCTGAGCCGTCTTGTAGTGTTCGTCGCCCACGATGCGCGGATCGAGGATGCGGCTCGTCGAGTCCAGCGGATCGATGGCCGGATAGATGCCCAGCGACGAGATCTGGCGCGAGAGCACCGTCGTGGCATCCAGGTGGGCGAACGTGGTCGCCGGCGCCGGGTCCGTGAGGTCGTCGGCCGGTACGTAGATGGCCTGGAACGACGTGATGGCACCGGCCTTCGTCGAGGTAATACGCTCCTGAAGCTCACCCATCTCCGTGGCCAGCGTCGGCTGGTAACCGACCGCACTCGGCATCCGGCCGAGGAGGGCGGACACTTCGGAACCGGCCTGCGTGAAGCGGAAGATGTTGTCGACGAAGAGCAGGACGTCGCGGCCACCGAGATCGCGAAAATACTCGGCGACCGTCAATCCGGACAGCGCAACACGCGCACGAGCGCCCGGCGGTTCGTTCATCTGACCGAAGACGAGTGAGATGTTGCTCTCCTTCAGCTTTTCCATGTCGACTTTGGAGAGATCCCACCCCCCTTCCTCCATCGAGTGGCGAAATTCGTCGCCATACTGGATGACGCCGGATTCGAGCATCTCGCGCATCAGGTCGTTCCCCTCACGCGTGCGCTCTCCGACGCCCGCGAACACCGACAGGCCTTCATGGGCCTTCGCGATGTTGTTGATGAGCTCCATTATGAGCACGGTCTTGCCGACGCCGGCACCCCCGAAGAGCCCAACTTTTCCGCCACGAGAAACCGGCTGAACCAGGTCGATGACCTTAATCCCCGTCTCGAGCATCTCGATGCTCGTGGCGAGTTCGTCGAAAGGGGGCGCCTCCTGATGAATAGCACGGCGCTGCTCAACCTTCGGCTGCGGAAGACCGTCGATGGCCTTTCCCACGACGTTCATGAGTCGGCCACGAACCTCCTCCCCGACCGGCATCGAAATCGGTCCGCCCGTGTTGTGCACCTTCGTGCCTCTCGTCAGACCGTCGGTCGAGTCCATCGAGACCGTCCGTACGCGATTCTCACCGAGATGCTGCTGCACCTCGAGCACGAGGTCGTCCGTTCCTTCTCGGGGAATCGTCACTGCGTCGAGAATATCGGCAACGGATCCTGCCGGAAATTCGACATCGACAACCGGACCAATAATCTGGACAATTTGACCAGGAGCCTTCTGCGTGTTCTTCGCTGCCATCAGAAATAGGTTTATTGAAATCTGTAATTCGCGGGGCGTCAATGCCGGCGTGCGCACGCGAGCCCGGCGCGAGCCCGGCAACGTCGCACACCCGGTAACGTCGCACACCCGGTAACGTCGCACGCCCGGTAACGTCGCACACCCGGTAACGTCGCACACCCGGTAACGTCGCACACCCGGTAACGTCGCACACCGGCTGATCGCGAGCTGAACGTTCGCACGGCCGCACATTCTGCGAGGACGGAAAAAATAGACAGCATCCATCGCAGATGCATGCCCTCCTACTCGCAGCGGGTGTCCCAGATCGCAAAGAATCAGGGAATTTCCCCGGACGCTGCACTCCTAGAGCAACACGATCTTCGTCGTCTGCGAAAACGACCCCGATTCCATGCGGCAAAAGTAGACGCCACCGGGCAGTCCGTCCAGGCTCACCTCCAGGGTGTGCACGCCGGCCGATTCGATCCGATCGACTACCACTCGAACAACCTGTCCCAGCGCATTAAAGATCGCCATTCGCACATGCGCCCGTTGCGGGAGGCGGTAACGCAGGAACGTCGAGGAACGGAACGGATTGGGATAATTTTGCTCCAGCGCGAAGGCGTCGGGGATCTCCTCATCCGCTACCCCCACTCCGGTCGTCACTTCGGCGTGCACCGGTAGCCCCATCGGATCCGCGCTCAGGTCTGTCGTGATAAGCAGTGTATCGGTGACGATCCCCTTCAATCGAGGCGCGAACACCACGCGCAGCCGGCGTGCGGACTGTCCGGCAACGACACCGACGCCCACGGCATCCAGCACTTCGATGTCACCCTGCGCCGAAAGCACGTCGGATACGGTGACCGGGGCAAGGCCCACGTTGTCGATGAGTGCCTCCAGGGTGTCCGAACGCCCGATCGGAACGTTTCCGAAATCGATCGTCGACGATCCATCCAAACCGGAGAGGATGAGCGGCGAAACGGCTACGCCGACGAGCCGGATCGCCAGGGGGATTGCACCGTCAACGTGCACAAACGCGGTGTCCGAATAACTGCGGATCATCTCCGGAGCGAAGACGACCGGGAGCACGGCCACCATATCCGGCTCGATCGAATAGGGGCCACCGGCTACGTCGAAAGCAGCCGATCGCGTTACGACCGAATCGATCGAAACCTCCACGCGAAGTTGATTCTTGACGCGGAGTTCAAGGGTATCCGTGGCCAATGCCATCACGTTGGCGAATTCGAGCGTCGTCTCCTCCGCGGTTAACCCGTGATCGACGCCGACGCCGACAAGGTCGATGCGCATAAGTCGGGCATTGCTGGAGACCGTCAAGGTCGACTTCACCGTTAGGGGGTTGACCGGCGCGAACCTAATCGGAATTACGAGTGAATCTCCAGGCGCGAGGAAGGCGCTGCGATTCGCCACCGAAAACGCGGCGTTGTGCGTCGACACGTTCGCAATATCCAGCGTATCCGTGCCTTTATTGTACAACGTCGTACGCCGCTCCGTCGAGTCCCCAAGCGCAACGAATCCGAAATCGATCTTCTCGTGCGAGCCTGATATCGTGGGATGCCGCCGAAACAGTTCGGTAGCCGCATCGAACTCGGGGAGCTCGAAGTACGTGAGATAGTCCGTGAACTGCCGTAGATGCGTCTCGTGGTAGAATGGGAAGTAGAGGCCGTGTAGACAGTACCGCGACTCGTCCTTGTCGCGAATATTCCAGATGGGATAGTGGTCGGCTATGGTGCGAATACCCGCCGCAAACAGCTCGAGCGCGAAGGAATCGTCCGTGACTACGTAATACGCCCAAAGCCCCCAGAGCCCGAAGAGCTTGCCGTTAAGGACGTGGCACGTGTCGGGATTCGGGTATTCCTCCAGCCAGTAGTAGCCTTGCTCGTCGACGGTGAAGGCCCACGTGCTGTCGGTATTCCGATACAGCGTCTCGAAGAAGCCCGTCGCGGCGTCCAGGTATTTCTGCTCGCCCGTCAGGTGGTACGCGGACGAGACGGCCGCCAGCGCTTCGCCCTGCCCCATCGCGGAGACCCACCCCCTTTCGAGCAGCCGGCCGCCGTGCCGCCATGGAAAATCGTACCTGAGGTAGTAATCATCGTGGTTCTCAAGCAGCCAGTCGACGTTGGTTTTGAACACGTCTAAATACTCCTCGGAGCCCGTATCGAGATAGCCGTTGTAGAAGGCGAGCGCAGCCTGGCTCGTCATCACGGGATTTCTGTGCGATCCGAAGTTGTACTCGATCAACGGGACGTTCGTGGAATCCAGAAAGGGCGCCAACAAATCCGGCGTATGCCGTTCGTAGAACCAGCGCACGCCCCCGGTTCGGTAGGCCTCCGCTATTTGCTCCACATCGGCAAGCTCGTAGATCGCCAGCCCGTGCGCGGCGCGGTCGATCGAATCGGGCGGGCTAAATGTGGTGCTCGGCTCGAATATGCGCGCGGATGGATCGGCGTGCGCAGCCACCGAATCAAGCACGGGCGCCGTTTCGACGCGATCCTGGGCACCGGCAACCGATGCGCTCGCGATCGCCAGTATCGCGCAGCACGCGACGGTCCTGAGGATTGTGGTACAACGATCGAGGATCGAGGATCGAGGATCGAGGATCGAGGGCGGAGGACGGCGGATCGAGGATGGAGTATCGAGGATCGAGTTAGTCCGATCGATGATCGAGGATCGAGGATGGAGATTTTTCAAGGATAGCGTTAGTTGATCGAGGATCGAATCGTAGGAGGCGTCGACAAATAGAAGGGTTCCGGACTCGACATCGGCGTATACGCGAGAAACGGTGACGTGCTGAGTATCCGCCGGATGGACGTGGAAATCAAGGGTAGAGTTAGCCCCTGAACGTTCGCACGCGGGGCCAGCCCGGCTCGGCGACGAGCCGCAGCACCAGTCCGAGATTCAACAGCACATAGGCCGCGACGACGATTCGGGAGCGGCCGAACGGATTCTCGCGCGAAGACCGCGGAAAAAGCCAGTACGCCACGCCGATGATCAGCTGCGTGAGCCAGCCCACCACGAAAAGATGAAGATACGGCTGCCACAGCGCCGCCGTATCCGGCGCGTCGGCGATCGGGCCGGCCGCCATCGCGAGCGCCGTGAGCAGCGCGGCGCCGAGATAGCACAGCGACGTTTTGATATAAAGCCTCGCAATGGTAGGCATACGACCTTCTGCGACTGCCGCAGCGTCGGCACGGCGGGGTTCAGCACCGTTCTCCCCAATCTGTATATTCTCCCATCCGACTCACTTGCACACACGTCCCATGCGAGCTTACCCGTTTCTCTGCTGCATTCTACTCACCGCCGCCGTCCAGGCCCAATCGCTCCCGGCGATCGACGCCGAAACGACGGGCTTCCAGAGGCACGACGGCTATTTCCCCATCTACTGGGATGCCGGCGAAGGCAAGCTATGGCTTGAGATTCCGCGGTTCGAGGAAGAGTTTCTATACGTTGTCTCGCAGCCGGCGGGGCTCGGGTCGAACGACGTGGGACTGGACCGGACGCAGCTTGGCGGTCAGCGGGTCGTGCGATTTGAGCGGGTGGGACCGAAGATTTTGTTGGTGGAGCCGAATCTGCGCTATCGCGCCTCGAGCGAGAACCCGGCGGAACGCGCATCGGTCGCGGATGCCTTCGCGCCGAGCGTGGTCTGGGGCTTCACGGCCTCCGCCGAGACGGAGGGGCGGGTGCTGGTCGACGCCACCGACTTCGTAGTGCGCGACGGCCACGGCGCGGCGCGGGCACTGCGCCGGAGCGGCCAGGGCAGCTTCAGCCTCGAGTCGTCGCGGAGCGCCGTCTATCCGGCGGGCACCAGGGCTTTTCCGAACAACACGGAGATGGAGGCTCGCCTGACGCTGACGTCCGACGATCCCGGAGCGTTCGTGCGCGAGGCGGCGGCCGATCCGTATGCGATCACGCTGCGGGTGCGGCATTCGTTCGTGAAGCTGCCGCCGGCGGGCTACGAGCCGCGGTCGTTCGATCCGCGGAGCGGCTATTTTCCGCGCTCGTACGCGGACTATTCCGCGGCGATCGGCGAGGAGATGGTGCAGCGGCGGATCACGAGGCACCGGCTGGAGAAATCGCCGAGCGGTGAGATCATCGAGCCGATCGTGTATTATCTGGATCCCGGCACGCCGGAGCCTGTCCGCAGCGCGCTGCTCGACGGCGCCCGCTGGTGGGAAGAGGCGTTCGAGAAGGCGGGCTTCCCCGGCGGCTACCGCGTCGAGATTTTGCCGGAGGGCGCCGACCCGATGGACGTGCGCTACAACGTGATCCAATGGGTACACCGCGCCACGCGCGGATGGAGCTACGGCACGTCGGTCACCGATCCCCGCACCGGCGAGATCATCAAGGGCCACGTGCTGCTCGGCTCGCTGCGGGTGCGGCAGGATTACCTGATCGCGGAGGGCCTGCTGGCACCGTATGACGACGGTTTCGAGGCCGGCTACCCGGCTGAAAACGATCCGATGCTCGCGATGGCACTGGCGCGGATCCGGCAGCTCTCCGCCCATGAGGTCGGCCACACGCTCGGTCTGGCGCACAACTTCGCCGCGTCGGTGGACGGCCGCGCGTCGGTGATGGACTACCCGGCCCCATTCGCCCGCCTCGACCCCGCCGGCGAGATCTCCCTGGCCGATGCCTACGACTCCGGGATCGGCGCGTGGGACGTCGCGGCGATACGTTACGGCTACTCGATCCTTCCCGATTCCGTTTCGCAGCGCGAGGCGCTCGCGCAGATCGTCGCCGCAACGCACCGAGAGGGCCTCCATTACATCACGGACGCCGACGCGCGCCCCGCCGGCGCCGCGCATCCGCTCGCCACGCTCTGGGACAACGGCGCCGACCCGATCGATAATCTCGCCCGCGAGATGCGGGTGCGCAACGCCGCGCTCGAGCAGTTCGGGCTCGCGGCGATCCGCGCCGGCCGGCCGATCGCCCAGCTCGAAGAAGCGCTGGTGCCGCTCTATCTTCGACACCGATATCAGGTGGACGGTACGGCCAAGGCCGTAGGCGGGGTAGAATATGCCTACGCCATGCGCGGGGACGACCTGCCGCTGCCCGCTCCGGTGCCCGCAGCCATGCAGCGAGCGGCCGTCGACGCCCTCCTCGAGACGGTCACACCGCGGGCGCTGGCGCTCCCCCGCAACATCCGGATGCACCTGCCTCCACGTCCTCCCGGCTACGACCACCACCGCGAGCTCTTCGAGGGCTACAGCGGCCTGATCTTCGACGCCTACGCACCGGCCGAAGTCGCCGCGACGATGGTTTTCGAGGGCCTGCTGAACCCCCAGCGCGCCGCCCGCCTCATCTACCAGCACGACGCCGACGCCGACCTCCCCGGCCTCACCGACGTCCTCGACCGCGTCACCGAGTATGTTTGGAGAACGGTCGCGGCCGAAGGTGACTACGAGGCCGAGCTCGCCCGGATCGTTCAGCAAGTCTGGATCGACGAGCTCCTGGCGCTGGCGCAGACCGAGCGTCTCGCGCCGTCCGTTCGCGCCCAGACGAACCTCCATCTGCGCGAGCTCCACACGTGGCTGGCCGAGCAGCGCGGGCACCGAGACGCCGAGGAGCTGGCGCACCGCGCGCAGGTCTACGATGAGCTCGACCGCTACCTCTTCCGCGATTACGACCCCGAGCCGCAGAGAAAGGAACTGTCACTACCGCCCGGCTCCCCCATCGGCGCCGCAGGGCCGAACTTCCTGGAGCGCGTCGAATACCGCCGCCGGCAGCTCATTCGCCACGACCCGGGAATCCACGCGTGCGGATTTTGAGCGAGGGGGAGGGGGGGGCGAGGGTCGAGGATGGTCGAGGGTCGAGGATAGAGGGTCGATGATCGAGGGTCGAGGGTCGCAAGATCGAACGGAAAGGCGAGGTGCGAATTCGCGATCCCTCGTAGTCTGCGATCCCGCTTACCTGCGATCCCGCTTACCTGCGATCCCGCTTACCTGCGACCCCGCTTACCTGCGACCCCGCTTACCTGCGACCCCGCTTACCTGCGATCCTCGCTCTCCCGATCCTCGATCCTCACTCTCCCGATCCTCGCTCTCCCGATCCTCGATCCTCACTCTCCCGATCCTCGCTCTCCCGA
>CAZART010000047.1:0-26082 GCA_964487555.1 uncultured Rhodothermales bacterium | reverse complement strand
CGATCCTCGCTCTCCCGATCCTCGATCCTCACTCTCCCGATCCTCGCTCTCCCGATCCTCGATCCTCGCTCTCCCGATCCTCGACCCAACCATTTACGCTTCAACCGGCCCCTCGACCCCGCCGGTCACCTTCTCTCCGGCCAGGTCGACCGGCTTGTAGCCACCCTTCGATCTGAAGTAGAGGAGGAGACCGATGTAGCACAGGAGCATGATGATGGGAAGGATCGCCACGTAACGGAGGGCGATCTGGCTGGAATCGGCCCGCACCTCGCGGACGACGGCCGACTGCTCAGGCGGAAGGGCCTCGACGGCATCTCGGTCGAGCTCTTGATAGCGGCCGAGCATCCCGATGCGCGCTTCGTCGGTGACCTGTGCGTGCAGCTCGGGACTCTGCTCCCGGAGCTCCATGTCGATCACCTTGTCTTGAATGGAGCCCAGAATCGGCGCGCCCAGAAGTCCGGCCGAAAGCATGCCTATGCCGGCAATCGTGTTCAGCGTCATCGCGCCGCCTCGAGGAAACTGCTCCGCGACGACACCCAGCGTCGTCGGCCAGAAAAACGTCTTGCCCACGCCGTAGCAGGTCGCCGCAAGAAAGACCGCCAGAGCGGCGGCGCCGGCGGCGGAAAGCCAGATCAATCCGATGCAGGCAATGGTGGCGCTGCATGCCAGCAGTCCGAGCGGATTGATGCGGTGCACGATGGGACCCGCAAAGAACCGCAGGACGAACATGATCGCGGACGTGTATACGAGAACCCATCCCGGATGCACATTCGTCAGCACGTTCTCCATCAGGGCGGTAATCCAGCTATCGGTGCCCAGCTCTGTGATCGCCAGCGGGACCATGACGAGAAGCAGGATGATGAACATGGGACGGCCGAACTCCCGCAGCATGTCGCGATAGGGTACGCCTGCCGCGACGCGCTCGTTGACCGGCCACTTCTGCGTCAGCAGCATGGCGCCGTAGACCATGGTGGGAAGAATGACGAGGCCGACTTTCCACCGCCAGCCTATATCCCCCATGAAGATGATGAGGATGCCGGCAAGCACGAGTCCGCCCGGCCATCCGGCGTGGAGAATATTTAGATGATGGGTCTTTGACTTGGGATAGAGCGTCGCCGTTACCGGGTTGATCACGGCTTCGACGATCCCGTTGGCGAGCGCCAGAATGACGGTGCCGATAAACAACACCCAGAACGGATCGCCGAAAAGACCGGCGCAGACCGTGATGACCGCCGAGGCCACGTGGCCTACGAACGCGATGCGGATCGATGTGTCATAACCGATTCGATCGATGACGAGGCTGAACAGAATGATCGTGACGGCGAATGGAAACAGGCCCGCTCCGGCGATCCATCCGAGGTCTTCTTGGCTCAGGTTGAACTCTCGGCCCCATTCGGAGAGGATGAAAGCGCGAATGATGAAACCGAAGGAGGTAACGACCAGCGCAATGATGCTGCCCAGGAACAATCGCTTCTTGTTGATCATGATGCCTCTTCTGGATGGAACGGGTGGGGTGATCGGTAGTCGCCGAGAATGGAAGGGGTGCGCTAAGCGGTTGCGGGGATTTCCACGCGTCGTCCTCCGTGCATGGCGGATTCGTGCGCACAGATCCCGGTCATCGTCCAGTTGGCGGCCACCGCCGCGTCCGCGATCGCCACGCGATCTTCCAGAATCGCGCGCACGAACTCGTGGACCATGTGGGGATGCGAGCCGCCGTGCCCCCCACCCTGGATGAATGACGTATGCTCGTGCTCCTCGTCGTACACGCCGCCGGTAGTGAACGGCGCAACCTCATCCGGGAGCAGGTTGCCGTAATCCGGCACCTCCACGCGTTCGGCGTCTTCGAAACCGGAATACACGACCGGACCGTCTCCGATGGTTTGTTCCCATTCGAAGGACAGCTCGTCGCCATAGACGTCGAAGCTTTCGCGGTACTGACGAATCGTGTTGAAGAGCGAGCGGGTCACTTCGCAGGCCAGATCGGAGTCGGCCAGCTCAACCAGGGCTGTCTCCACCGCGAAGGGCGAGTCGTAGTGCCGGATGTATTCTTCTTGGATCCGGCCTGATCCGAAGCACACGACGGATTTCGCGTGCGCTCCGGCCAGGAGTAGAAGCGGACTGACGGCGTGGGTGGCGTAGTGCATGGGAGGAAAGCCGTACCAGTAACTGGGCCAGCCGGGCAGTCCCATATTTTGCTGATGAGAGCCGCGAAGGAACTGAATCTTTCCGAGCTTGCCCGACTCGACGAGATCCCGCGCGTAGAGGAATTCGCGCGTATAGATCGCCGTCTCCATCATCATGTACACCTTGCCACTGCGCTTCCTTGCTTCCGCGATCTGAAGACATTCCTCGACCGTGGTCGCCATCGGGACCGTACAGGCGGCGTGCTTGCCCGCGTTGAGGGCCGCCAGAGACATCGGCGCGTGAGCAGCGATGGGCGTGTTGATGTGCACCGCGTCCAGTTCAGCCTCCTGCAGGAGATCCTCGTAGCTCGTAAATCGCCGCTCAACGCCGAACTGGTCTCCGATCGTGTTGAGATCGTCTTCCGATCGCTGGCAAATAGCCCACAATTCGGTATCGGGATGGCGCTGGTAAATGGGAATAAATTCGGCGCCGAACCCCAATCCGACGATGGCTACCCTGATCTTCTCCGGCATAGCTGCCTCTTAGCGATTGTCCTGTTCTACGCGCTGGTGAAATACAAACGTGCCTTTCTTATTGGCAACGGCGATGTCGGGGTACCCGTCACCGGTAAGATCATCTACGGCAAGGTACACGCCGGCTCCTGAATCGTCGTCGATCAGGTACGGCACGTACGAAACGTTGCCGGCATCGGATCGAACCAGCCGGAACCAGTAGAGTACGGCGGGCGCGTTCGGCTCGGGGTCGCCCTCCGGCCCGTGTGCCCAAAAGCGCTTGCCGCTGACGATGTCCTTCACGCCGTCCCGATCCACATCTACGAGAGCGATCGCATGCGGCTGGGAAAATCGGACACCGTACGGATTGTCCCGCATTCGCCCCCCCATTATAAGGCGCTGCTCGAAATGAATCTCGTCGTCGTGCCTCGATTGCCTGAACCAGGCGAGTCCCCATCCGTGGGCAGCCAGGCTGGTGATCACGTCGTTGTATCCGTCTCCATCCACGTCGTAAGCGTACATCTGCGCGCCACCCTGGCCGAAATCGGCAGGATGGTGCCGCCAGGGGGTTTTCTCGGACGCCGGCCCCGGATTCTCCCACCAACCGTCGGCCATGAGGATGTCGAGGTGACCGTTTCCACTCACGTCGCCGACACCGAAGCCGTGGGTGAATGGGCCGCGGTCGCCTTTCGTCGAGATGCGCTGGAACGTCCACGGCTCCGTCGGACGCTCTGGGTCCGCCACCGCATACCCGACGTAGCCTTCATGATGGAAAACGAGCTCGGGGCGCCCATCGCCTGTGAAGTCTCCGACGTGGGGCGATTCGTTGTCGACGCCGTCGAAGGCAAGATGGCGATTCCAGTGTCCGCCGCCGCCCTGCGGGTTTTCATACCAGTACGCTTGTTCTCCCGGAAATCCCACGATCAAAATGTCGTTCCAATCATCGCCGTTGAAATCGTAGACGTGGACGATGAAGTTATCGGAATACTTGCGTGGGTCGAACGGCATGGGCGGATAGAATTCGTGCCGCTGCTCGTAATCCGGACCCTCATACCAGTACGGTCCCGACACGACGTCCGAAATGCCGTCACCGTTCAAATCACCGATCCCGGCGCCCTCTGCGAAGAAGACGTCGGAGAGCTGCATGCGCTCGAAATCGGGTACTTCATCCGGATTCGGATGAACGATGAGACTGCCTGTCAGAATGAGGACGGCGGCGATACTACCCATCGAGACGACATATTTCATTCCGTTCCGTCGATCTGTTCTTTTTTAACGATCTGCTCGATGCCGTCGAAAATAATGCGCTGCTGTTCCGGCTGCTCCACGTCTCCGAGTCGATTCGCCAGCGCAGTCAGTGCCGCCTGTGACCCCTCCGCCGCGACCCGCTGCACGGTGAAAGCAAGCGCGTGCGGAAGCTTGGATGAAAGAGCGAGACCCAGGGAGCGATCCAGGTCGAGGGGCACGACGTCCTCGGTGCCGTACCAGGTCATCAGCGGAAGATTCTGATCTTCTGCGTCTTCTTCCCTGCTGTGCAGTCCCTCGAGTACCCTCCATCGACGGGCGGGCTCGATGCGCTGCAGCGCGCTCGCGAGATAGACGCGAACGAGGGCGGATTCATCCTCAAAAGCCGCCCGCTCAAATTCTTTCAGCACCTCGTCCGAAACCTGCCGGTCCTCCGCGAGAAGCTCGACAGACCAGCTTCGCAGGTATTCACTTTGATGTCGAAGTAATGCCACAAGGTCGGCGTCCGTAAGCCCGTCCGTCACGTGGAGCGCCCATAGAGCGCGGAGCTTCCGGGTCACATCCGGATGCTCATCGAGAATCCGCCGGAGCGCCGTGTGTACGGCCGGATCGGAACCCCTCTCCTGCAAGATGCGGCGCGCGTGACGAACATACCAGTCGTTTGCGTGGAGTTGCAGCTGGACGAGCTGCTCCGACGTGCGCGTCTGAAGGTCGACTTCCACCCACTCGTCGTTCTCATGCGAAATTTTGAAAATCCGGCCGAGCGTGGTGTCGTGGAGGTCCGGGTTCGGACTATGGCACTGGTTCTTGTCATACCAGTCGATGACGTGCACGGACCCGTCCGGACCGTACCGAAAATTCAGCATCTGAGACCAGCTATCGTTCGCGAACAGGAAGTCCGGTCCGTGCCGGCCGACATATCCGGATCCTGAGCGCTCGAGGATATCCGTGTTGGCGCGGAATCCGTGGATGTTATTCATGAAGAGCCGCCCGCGGTACTCTTCGGGCCAGGTGTCGCCCAGATAGATCATCCCGCCCGCGTGGGCATGCCCACCACCTTTTTCGTCGGACCGGCGGTTGCCGGCGTGCGGGCCGCGATTGCCGACCCAGTGAACGTGATCCCCGATGGCCTGGAGGTCGTCGTAGGTGTACGGATCGAAGTGCTCGCCGGCCTGTCGCTCGATGCGAGCCCCGGAGATAATCTGATGTAGGTGCGGAATAACGCAGACGACCGCAAAGGCATGGCCATAGTCGTTCCAGTCCAATCCCCAGGGATTGCTCATGCCGTGGGCCACGACTTCGAACTCGTGCCGCACGGGATGGAAGCGCCACACGGCGCCGTTGAGCTTTGTACGCTCCTCGTCGGCCGCGCCGGGTTTGCCGACGTTTGAATGTGTAAAGACTCCGTGCGTGCCGTAGAGCCAGCCGTCGGGGCCCCACATAAACGTGTTAAGCATCTCATGGGCGTCCTGGTATCCCCATCCGTCGAGCAGCACCTCGGGCTCGCCCGCCGGCCGATCGCCGCTCTCGTCGATAGGAATAAAGAGGAGGTACGGGGCTGCGCCGACCCAGACGCCGCCGAAGCCGAGCTCGATGCCGCTCACCAGGTTCAGGCCTTCCATAAAGACCTTTCTGCTGTCGAGCGACCCGTCTCCGTCGGTGTCCTCAAGAATCAGAATGCGGTCGTTTCCTTCGCCGTCGGGAGCACGTACGGGGTACGTTCGTGCTTCGGCAATCCATACGCGCCCTCGGTCGTCGAGCGCCAGGGCGATCGGTCGCACGACATCGGGCTCCGAGGCCGCCAAAGCGACCGAAAATCCTTCAGGCACCGTCATCGCGGCGGCCGCTTCGGCGGCCGAGAGACCTGCATGCTCCACCACGTCCCAGCCGGGAAGCGGGCTGATGTCGTCCGGAACGATCTCATTCGCAAACGTGGGGCGGTTCTCGAAAAAGCTGAAATGATCGAAATTGATATGCGCGAAGGGATTTTCGCGGATGTACGTGGCCGTCGAGGCGCCGGCATCCGCATCGACGAGCCGGATGAAGATCTCGTCGCCGATGTGGGAGCTCAGGTCGACGACGACCGGGCGCATCTCGAAGTCGTCGGCACCACTTATCTTGTAGATGACGTACTCGTCTTCAGTGCGAACGAGCTCCACGCGCGTGGATTCGAACGCCCCGCCCGAAACAAGAAAGCTCGCATAGGGCTGGGTGACCTCGAAGGAGACGGACGTGAGCGTGCCTTCGCCACTCGGCCCCTTTGCGATGAGGGAGCTGGCCCAATACGCACCGTTGTGCCCGCTCCGTGCATCCTCTTCGAGTTCCGCAAGCACGTCGACTTCTCGCGCGGCGAAAACATCTCCTTCGGTCGGTTGATCCTCGAAGGCGTCGCCGCTGGCCGTCCAATTTTCGAGCGTGCCCGTCTCAAAATCCAGATTCAGAGGCTCGCCGTTCCTCCGCGGCGATTCGCCGATCGGCTCCGCGATCTCGCCCTCCGAGACCTCGAACCGCCCTACCATGCCTGCGGCACGGTGACCGGGGATGGTGCAGTAATACGTGTCGCTTTCTTCGGCGGTGAACGTGACGCTGGCCCGCTCACCGACCACCAGCACCTCCGGCGTTTTCACGTCGAGGTTCTCCATCGCCAAATCGTGAAGGAGGTCCTCGCCGTTTACGATCGTGATGCGCACAACCTCCCCCTTTACGGCCTGGAGCACCGGATTGCGGACCCCTTCTATGGCTCCGCCGATGCCGTCATAGCCGAGCATGGTCGATTCCAGCAAGAACTCGCGGTCGACGTCTACTTCGTCCTCCGGTGTCTGCGCGGTCGCTCCGAATGCGACCATCGACCAAAGAAGGAGAAACAGCACGGACGCCGACAAGGCCCGACGCGTCAGCAGAATCGGCTGCGACTGACTACCGCGTGCAGAGCGTCCCTCGGGACTCGAGAACGACGGCGCAGGCACGTACGGCGGAATACGAGAAGACTGATGCACGGATAACAAACTCGAATTGTGTTTGATGGCGAAACCTTAATAGCGGTGCGAAGCGAGGAGTCGAGCCCGGCCGACCGCTTCGATCGTACTTTCGCGCCCTGGCGTGGCACCCCGGATCCGGGGTGTTACCACGGATCGGTGTAGCACCACGGATCGGGGTGGCATCAAGGAGCGGGGTGGCATCAAGGAGCGGGGCGGCACGATGGATCGGGGTGGCACTATTTAGTTGTGCGGGCGGCTGCTTTTTTTGGAATGTATCATTTCGTCCAGTAGAGCCTGCAACTCCGCCGCAATCTCAGGATGCTGCTCATAGACGTTCTGCTTCTGCGTAACGTCGGCCTCTAGATCGTAAAGTTGTGCCGGCGGGGCGTCCTCCTTAATTCTACCATTCTCGACGTCGCTATTCACCTGACCCGTAAGCCGATGCGCAGCAGCGCCTGCGAGTGTGTGCTCACCGATCTCCGTTCCCCCGAATCCGCCCTCGCCCTGCGCGGGAATATACATCCATTTTCCTCGTCGTATGGAGAGATGTGTCCTTTGCGCGGGGCTAATCACCAGATGGTCCCGAATGGGCGCCGACGGCGTTCCCGTGATGGCGGGTAACATATTGTAGCTATCAGGACCCTCGTCCTCGGCCAGCTGACGGTCTACGAGCGCTGCCAGGGTTCCAAGGATATCGACGTTCGACAACAGCTCATCGGATTCCGTCCCGGCCGGTACGTTGCCCGGCCAGCGAACGATGAAGGGAACTCGATGTCCGCCTTCCCAGGCGCCGAACTTCATTCCGAGGAGGTCACCATTGAGTCTGTGGCCGGCTTCCCACGCCGTCTGTCCTCCTCTGTTGAACATACCGCCATTGTCGCTCGTGAGGATGACCAGCGTGTTCTCCGCTACCCCTTCCTCCTCCAGTGCATCCATAAGCTCTCCGACCATCCAATCGAGCTCATGGATGAAATCACCGTAACGCTCCGCATCGCTCGTGGCAATGAACCGGGGCGCCGGGGTGAACGGGTGATGAATTTGCGGGGGCGCAAAATAGAGAAAGAACGGCTCGTCCTTATGCTCTCGGACCCAGTCGACGGCCTTGTCCTTTAACGTCGTACCGACCATTCGATCTTCATACAATTCATGGCACGCGTCGCAACCGCCGATGACATCGAGACCCATCTTTTCGTCCCATTCTCGCGTCTTGGCCGTCTCACCGTACACCAGTGGATCGTCCGGCGTCAGCCCCAGGACACGATGATTCTCCACGTAGACGAAGGGCGGATGGCTATTGAGGACCGGGACGCCAAAATAGTAGTCGAAGCCTAGTTCAAGAGGGCCCGGTTTAAGGTCCTTGTTCCAGTCGAGGGGGAATTCGTTACCGAACCCTAAATGCCATTTGCCGATCGCGGCCGTTGCATAGCCTGCGTCTTTCATCAGGCGCCCGACCGTCAGTTGTGAGGTGTCGATCTTCAAGGTGTCTTTAAGGAACATAGGATGCCAGAAATCGGCCCGGGCGGGATAGCGTCCGGTGATCAGCGCATATCGCGAGGGCGAACAGACGGCCGATGCCGAATGCGCGTCCGTGAACCGGCGACCCTCACGAGCCAGGCGGTCCATCCTCGGCGTCTTAACCTTCGTGGCGCCGTACACGCCAAGGTCGCCATAGCCGACGTCGTCTACGTGGATAACGACGACGTTGGGCTTGTCATCGGCTGCGCCCTCCGTATCACGTGCGCCGGCCGGGGGCGAATCCGTATCGCGCGCGCCCGCCGGGAACGAACATGCGATCAGCAACAGGCTCAAACCCAATCCAATGACGCTGCGGTATGCCTTTACAATATTCATAACGGGCTCTGTGTTGTAGTCGGACGTGTTAACGGGTTCTCGTCAATACCCTTCATTCTGCCGGAGCTCCGGGTTTCGGTCGATTTCGGACTGAGGAATGGGGAAAAGGGTCTGGTGCGGAAAGGCTGGTTTCCCTCTTTCGAGTGCCCTCTCGATAAATACGCCGTGGCGAATCAGGTCCTGCCGTCGCAGGGCCTCCGTGTGGAACTCCCGCCCGCGTTCCTCGAGAATAAAGTCCCGTAGCGCTCCCTGGGAGGAAAATTCGCCCAGGGTGATGGGACGTACGCCGGCCGCCGACCTCACCTCATTGATCAGATCGATCGACTCCTGATTGGGTCCGCTTAGTTCGTTAAGGGCTTCGGCGCGCGTGAGAAGAATGTCGGCATACCGCACGAGGGGCATGTCGTTTCCGCTGACGTCGCCCACGCCGTTTGGATCTTCCGGATACTTGAAACTTCGTGCGTCGTCTTCACCGAGGCGAACCGTATCGCCGGCGAGATTGACATACTCGAACACAAACGCATCCAGCCGTTCATCGTCAGGTTCAAACGTATTCAAGAATGCAGAGCGAATCTTGAATTGGGCTGCGAAATTAACTTTGGGAGGAAACTGCCACCGGTAACCGGGCGGTGCCGCATGGTTGATGTACGTATTCCCGAGATTGCCTGTCGGGTTGTCCGGGAAGTGGACTACATAGATGAACTCGCTGTTTCTACTGTTCTCCAGAGCGAAGAGATCGGTTCGATTCCCTGCCCGGAAGATGTCGTACTGATTGCTCTGGATGATTTCCTGTGCGGTCGACGCGGCCTCCGACCATTTCTTGTTGTTCAAGTAGAACTTTGTCAGGAATCCCAGTGCGGCGCCGCTTGTGGGCCTGCCGAATTGACCCTGGGTTAGAGGCAGCGCCTCACTGACGGCCTGCAGCTCATCCTCCAGAAATCGGACGAACTCTTCATCGGTGGGACGTGCCGGACGATCCTGTACGGAGGTCCTGCTGTCTACGAGGATCGGAACGGGTCCGAACAGATCGTACAGGTAGTAATAGTTCAATGCGCGGAGAAATCGGGCTTCAGCCAGTATCTGATCCCGTCTGTTTACGTCCATTTCAATGGTGGGCACATTATCGAGCGCTACGTTCGCTCGAAAGATCGCACTGTAGTAGCGCGTCCAGAGATTCGACAGCCACGGATGTGTCGTTTCGAACCGAAAATCTTCGATCGGCTGCATAAGGGCATTAATTGCTCCGCCCCGTTCAATCATGATCTCGGTCGTTACCTCGCCGAAGGTCAGGTAATCGCGCAGAATGTCGCGATATCCCTGCGAGTTCGCATAGACCGAATTCAGCAGGGCTTCCGCATCTTCAGCAGAGGTGAAGAAATTCGAGGGGCCCAACTGAGAGAACGTCTCTTCCTGAAGTGGATTGTCGCACGACGGCAACACTCCGACAAGGAAAAGTATCGCGACTACCGGGATGTGCTTCGTTTTCATGATTTTCATTTATCTAGATACCGAGCCGTATTCCTAACGTATAAATTCGGGCAAGTGGATACGCGTTGTAATCCACCCTGATGTTAGAATCTCCTAAGGAGCTCACGTCAGGATCATAGCCGCGGTAGGATGTAAATGTCACCAGATTCTGTGCGCTGAGATACACGGAGGCTGATCTGAGCCCTATCCGATTCGCATACCCCGGCACCCGGTAGCTCAGTGTGACGTTCTTCAAGCGTACATAGGAAGCATCCTCGATCACCCTGTCGTTGACCGCCCTGGACACGTCTATGTTGGCGAATGACGGATTCTCATTCGTCCGATTATCGGCCGTCCATCGATCGAGAACATAACGTTGTCTATTCCTGAAGAACTCGATGGGCGTCTCCGAATCTATACGGCTAAAGTTCAGCAGTTGGTGTCCGAAGCTGCCTTCAACGAAGACGTCGAGATCAAAGCCTTTGTAAGAGACGTTGTTATTGAGACCGATTTCAAGGTTCGGAAAAGGATCACCTAAAATCGTGCGGTCCTCCGAGTCGATCACACCGTCCCCGTTGACGTCACTAAACTTGATGTCTCCAGGCCGGGCCTGCGGCTGGGCGGAGCCGTCGATCTCGTCCTGAGTCTGAAAGATCCCGTCCGTCTTGTAACCGAAATACGCGTTGATCGCGTCGCCTTCTCGCAAGATCGTTAGATCCGAAAGAAACCTGAGTCCGCCTTGCAGGATGAACGGCAGCTCTCCGAGATCCACGACTTCGTTTTGAAGGGTCGCCAGGTTGAAAGTGGTAGACCACTCCAGGGCGCCGACGAGATTCCTAGAGTTCATCACGAACTCAAAGCCGCTGTTTCTCGTTTTTCCGACGTTCTGAAGAGAGGTGGAAAATCCGCTGGTTCGCGGGATTGGAAGCTGAAGAAGGAGATCCGACGTCTTCTTAACGAAGTAATCGACCGAGCCTGTAATCCGGTCGTCGAAAAGGCCAAAATCCAGGCCGGCGTTGAATTGGCTCGTCGTCTCCCACTTCAGATCGGAGTTCCCCAGCTGAATCGGCGCAATCCCGACGAACCGCGACCCGTCGAAAACGGCGTCTCCGACGGTACCCAGCAGGACGAGCGAGTTGTAATTTCCTATATCCTGGTTGCCCGTAACACCGTAACTCGCTCTAAGTTTTAAATCGGATAACGCGTCCATACCGGCAAGGAAAGGCTCATCGCTGAGCCGCCAACCGAGCGCCACGGACGGGAAGTATCCGTATCTGTTGTCTTCCCCGAATCGAGAGGATCCATCAACCCTGAAGGAGGTGGTTACCAGGTACTTTCCTCTGTACGAGTAATTAATTCTTCCGAGGTAGGATAATAGTTGGTGTTTGAATTTGGATGAATTGACTTCATTTTCATCTCTATTGCCCGCGGAAAGATTATTGGCCAGGAAATTATCCGTCGCAAAATCAGACGTTCTTGCCCACATTCCTCGTCCATCAAACACCTGATATGTATAACCTGTTACGGCATCTAAGGAATGATCCCGGCCAAAAGTATTCGCATAGTTCAGTGTTGCCTCCACCACGTAGTTGGTCCGCTCCTGGCTTTCCAATGTTGCCTCACTATTGGATCGCTGCCCTCGCTTCGTGACCTTATTTACGTATCCGTCTCTGCGTGCAAGCTGCCTATCGCTGCCAAACTGTAGCCTTGCGGATAGATTATCAGTGAGATTATAGTCGCCAAAGAGGCGGCCCATTGTGCGGTTTGTTTCGGCTTCATCGTGAATACTTTCCGCCAATGCGACCGGATTCTCTATATCAAGATTCTGGCTTTCGGTGAAGCTTCCATCATCCCTTCGGATGGGCAATGAAGGATCCATTTGATGTGCCGTCGCAACGACCCCCGCTCCGGCATTTATGCCGACACCGTTAGGAACGAAATCATCAATGGCGTAGCTTGTAGACAAATTCAAGCCGAAATCAAAACGGTCACGCGTGTGATTCAGGTTGAGCCTGGCAGCGTACCTTTTCGTTCCCGAGCTTCGAATGACGCCTTCCTGGTCGAAGTAGTTGAATGACGTGTAGTACTGCGTCGCGTCCGATCCACCGGAGAATGAAAGTTGATGGTTCTGCGCAGGTGCCGTTCTGAACACGGCATCCTGCCAATCGACACCCTCTCCTGCGGCATCGATCTCCGCTTGCGTGAAGGCAGGATCTTGCCCCTGGTCCGCTCGCAGGGCGTTCGCGAACGTCATGTATTCCGTCGCATTCATAAGATCAAGGGTGTTTGCGACGTGCTGTACGCTACTATAGCCGTGGTAATCGATGGAGAGCCGGCCCGGCCGGCCCTGTTTCGTCGTTATCAGAATGACGCCGTTGGCCCCTCGGGATCCATAGATGGCGGCTGCGGAAGCATCTTTCAGAATCTCGATCGACTCAATATCACCCGGATCCAATGATTTGAGCGGATTCCTCGGAGTCCGGTCGTCAACCACCGGAGAGCCGGGAATGGCGGAAATATTGTTGATGGGCTGGCCGTCGATGACGTACAGCGGCTCATTGCCTGCCGTGAGGGATGTTGCTCCGCGAATTCTCACCGAGACACCACCGCCCGGCTCGGCGCTCGCCTGCGTGATTTTCACGCCCGGAGCTCGCGATTGAATCATCCCATCTATCGAGGACTGAACGCCGGCGTTGAATTGGTCCGAAGTTACCGAACTTACCGAGCCTGTCAGGTCACTTTTCTGAACGACGCCGTAGCCAATCACTACCATTTCCTCACCGACAATGACACGCGGTGAGAGCGAGACGTTCAGCGTGGTCCTCCCGTCGATAGGGACTTCCAGCGTTTCAAAACCGATGAACGAGAAAAGCAGCGTGTCGGAGAGCGACGGCACGTCCAGGGAATAATCTCCATCCAGATCGGTGGACGTGCCTATTGTGGTTCCCTTCACGACAATGTTGACGCCGGGTAGCGTCGTCCCATCGTCTGCGTTGGCTACCGTTCCTGAAACCGTGGGCTCCTGGGCTTGAGCGTCCGTCGAAGCCACTCCTAACATGAGTGCGCCGGCGAATAGCACAACGCTGAGCCGTTTACGTACTCCTTTCATGACAGGACCTATCAGAGTTCGTGATATAGAGGGAATGGGCTCGCCGCATCGAACGTCCGATGTCAGAGCCGGAGGGAAGATGGGCCCTCAGTCTCTCTGTGTCCGAGTACCCCGCTCCTTCGTGGGACTCCGAAATGCCGCCGGGCATCTGGCGATGCTCGGATCCTACAGATGGTCCTTTCCAAGGCTCTGGGATTCTCTGAACAGGGACGAACGTCCAAATTCAGCGATGCCAACCGCGATGTTAGCGCTAACCTCGCTCGAATAATATGATAGATCGTCTTCTTTAATATGTCAAGGTAGAAGCGTAGAATCTCCGCGGCCGTTGAAATACGACGGCGCCATCGACGCGCGCAACGGACGATCAGAGCAGGTCCGGAAGAGGGGATTGTGTCGGGGCGACCGAGATCGTCTTCGGGTCCACGTGGGAGACGCTGCCTGGAGCGTCTATGCCGAACGGCAAGCGAGCCACCGGAAGAGCAGACGCGCGAGCTGCGGCCCGCACGGCCCGCTTCTCTGAAGCGAGTCCATGATCGGCTCCCGCAGCTCGCGCGCTGGAATGAGTGGATGATATGCTAAAGCCACTGACCGCCCATTCCCGACGTTCAGATTTCGTTGATCCAGCCCTCCGATACGTTCGATGAAACCGGATGCCGGTCGTGTGCTCGCTTCTTATACATTCACGCCTGCCCGTTTGCCCCACCCCATCTTGTTGAGGTACTCGCGAAACCGGGTCAGACCGGGGTGGTCTTTACGCAAGGACTCGATGTCCGCCCGGTAGCCGACGTCCTCAAACCAGCGGTACATGTGGGCATACTCATCACCGGCCTGTTGGCGAAAATCGTCCCAGGGAACCTGAAAATAATTCACCTCACGGCCCAGTACGTCGGCGAAAGCTTCGGCAAGCTCCAGCATGGTCGGATCGTCGCCGGCGATGTCGACCTCCCTGCCGATCCAGTCATCCGGATTCTGGAACGCCATGGCAGCGAATACGCCGATGTCCTCGACGGCGATCTGCTGAAGGCGGGTGTCAGGGCTTAGCGGCTGAGCCAGTGTGCCGTCCAGCACCATGTTCTTCAACATGTCGCTCTCCCAGTTATCCATAAAAAATACCGGGCGGATGATGGTTACCGGCAGGTCGAGCGTGTGCAGGTGCTGCTCGACCTCGTATTTGCTGTCGAAATGGGGGATGCCGGTATTCTGATCCGCGCTCCCGACGGACGAGTACACGAAGTGTTCTACGCCGGCGTCCGCCGCCGTATCGGCCATGCGGATACCCTGCTCGACTTCCTTGTCGTAGCCGGTTTCCCAGAAATTTTGGACGGAAAAGACGCCATAAACGCCGTCTACCGCCTTATCCAGGGAGTCTGCGTTATCGAAGGAGCCTTTGACGATTTCTGCCCCTTGGTCACGAAGCGCGCGCGCCGCCTCCTGGTCGGGATTACGGGTCAGGGCGCGAACTTGAAACGGTGAGTCGAAAAGGCTCTTCGCGACGGCACCGCCCTGATGCCCTGTCGCCCCGGTCACTAGTATGATTTTCTTGTCAGCCATGGCCTTAAAGTGGGTGATTTGTGATTTTAGCTCCTGTGTTCGTTGATCTTTTCAACCGATCGCCGCTATGTGGCCCACGTCGCAAGCACCGCTTAGTGACGCTACATCAAAGAAAGTTACCGGTGGTCACGTCCTGTAGGCAGCGGCATTCTATTCTATCATGCATACCCACTACCATTGTCGTTATTTCATTTTCGTTGCCATTTTCACAACGTCGTTGCTTGCCGGATGCGGAGGCGGGATGCGTAGTATCGAATATCCGCCGGTCGGCCCTATTACGTTGGAGTGGGGCGTCCTATCGAACGTGGAGGAGGAGGGGCGCTTCCGATCGGAGCTCATCATTCGCAATCAGGGCTCCGTTGCCCTCCCCTCGGATGGATGGGGGCTCTATTTCACGTTCTGGCGACCGATCATTGTGGACGGCGGTCTCGACGGTTTGGTCATCGATCACATCAACGGCGACTTCTATCGCATCCGACCAGGCGAGGGCTTCAAGCCGATCGGGCCCGGCAGCTCACGCACGATACCTTTGTCGGCTGGAGCGTGGGCGATCAACGAAAGCGACGCGCCGGACGGTTTCTACTTCGTCTGGGGAGATCCCGAGGACGGGACGATCCAGGAGCTCCAGAACCCGACCATTCGACCGTTTGTCGAGATGGGTCAACTTTCACGCTCTGAGAGCGACCGGCTGCCCGTCGATACGGCAGAGCGGCGATACGAAGCCAATGAGAACGCGCGTGCGCTGAATGAGGAGGAAATCCCACCGATTCTTCCGCGCCCGGCATCTCTCACCCGCGGCACGGGCACCGTCACGCTGAACCCAACCTGGCGGATCCTCTATGACGGGCCCCTTGAGGGTGAGGCCCGGTACCTCGGCCGTTCGCTGGTCCCGATACTGGGAAGATGGCCGGAGATCGCGGCAGGCTCGGATTCGACGAGGAATTCGATCCGTCTTCGGATCGACCCGGCGATGGACACCGCCGAATCGTATCGGTTGTCCGTTCGGCCCGAACAGGGAATTACGATTACGGGTGCCGACGCCGCAGGCGTTTTCTATGGCGTTCAGTCGCTGCGCCTGCTCATTCCGCCGCAAGCCTATTCCGGGAAGGCCGGCGAACCTGACGGCGCCGGCCGAGACAACGGCGTCGACGTTGAACGGGGTCGCCTGGCCATCCCGGTCGTGGACATCGACGATCGGCCGCGATTTGGTTACCGGGGCATGCACCTCGACGTGGCGCGAAATTTTCAGCCGGTCGAAGAAGTCAAAAAGCTGCTCGACCTCATGGCCACGTACAAGCTGAACAAGTTTCACTTCCATCTGTCCGATGACGAAGGATGGCGGATCGCCATCGCCGATCTTCCGGAGCTTACGGAGGTGGGCGGCAGGCGTGGGCACACGCTGAATGAATCCGAGCACCTCATGCCCTCCCTCGGATCGGGCCCGACGACCCGCTCGCGCGGCAGCGGATTCTTTACGCGAGATCAGTTTATCGACGTTCTGCGGTTCGCGAATGCGCGCCACATCGAAGTCATTCCGGAAATCGACATGCCGGGACATGCCCGTTCGGCCATCGTGGCGATGGAGGCTCGTCGAAATCGCCTCCGGCGTAATGGACGCCCGGAAGAGGCCGGAAGGCATGCCCTCGTAGATCCGGCCGATGAGTCCGAATACCGATCGGTGCAGATGTGGACGGACAACGTCGTCGATGTCTGCATGGAGTCCACCTACCGTTTCCTTGAGACCGTCGTCGACGACCTCATCGCCATGTACGACGAAGCCGGCGTACCGCTGAACGTAGTGCACACCGGTGGCGATGAGGTGCCCGATGGCGTGTGGCAGAAATCACCGTCCTGCGAGCAGCTCATCGCCTCTACGGAAGAGCTGAATGACGTCGACGATTTACCCGACTACTTTCTCCGAAGGTTCGACGCCATCCTCGACCGGCATGGACTCGCAACGGGCGGGTGGGAGGAAATCGCGCTCACGATGGAGCACGGCGACGGCCGGACCGTGAAGACCCCGAATCCGGACTTCGTCGACCACGGCTTTCGTCCGTACGTGTGGAACGCCGTATGGGGCTGGGGTGCCGAGGACACGGCCTACAAACTCGCGAACGCCGGTTATCCGATCGTGATCTCGAACGCCAGCAACTTCTATTTCGACCTGGCCTACGCGAAACATCCCGAGGAGCCGGGCCTCTATTGGGCAGGCTTTATAGACACGCTGGATCCCTTTGCCTTCATCCCTTTCGATCTCTACAAAGTACCGCAGCACGATATGTTGGGGCGGACGATTTCCGACGATGCGTACGAGGAGGCGGAACGGCTTACGGAGCCCGGTCGGCGGAACGTCCTCGGACTTCAGGGGCAATTGTGGAGTGAGAATGTGCGGAGCAACGACCGCCTCGAATACATGGTCTTTCCGCGACTCATCTCGTTGGCCGAGCGGGCTTGGGCGCCACAGCCGGCGTGGGCGACGATCGACCACGACGAAAGCAGGCACTCCGCGCTCCAGGAAGATTGGAACGTCTTTGCGAATGCCCTCGGCCGGCGCGAGCTGCCCCGCCTCGACTACTTGCACACGGGCGTGCACTACCGCATTCCGCCGCCCGGCGCGGTAATTAGGGACGGACAGCTATACGCCAATAACGCCCTCCCCGGCTTCACTGTCCGTTACAGCACCGACGGCAGTGAACCCTCAGCAGCGTCAACGGCATTCGAAGGCCCGGTGGACGTGCACGGCGGAGTCATGCTGAGGACATTCAGCGCTAGCGGACGCGGAAGTCGCACCGTATCGATCGCGCCCTGAGTCTCGTTTGCGCCCTGAGTCTCGTTTGCGCCCTGAGCCTCGATTGCGCGCTGAGCCTCGATTGCATCCTGAGCCTCGATTGCGTCCTGAACGGCCGCCTTAGCGATCGCGCCCTGAGCCGCCGCCGCGTCGAGATGAGATCAGCCGACGCCGTTTAGCGGCGGCAAATCGAGGACACCTGGCTTCACGCCGACGAAGGTGGTATTCTAAAGTGATGAACCGACGAGCCTTCATACAACGTCTTGCCGCCACCGCGGCAGTCACCGCCTTCCTACCCTCTTCCTCTTCCCCTTCCCCTTCCCCCATCGGCATCTGCGATTGGAGCTTCGGCGACGCCTGCGACCCCACTATGATCCCGGAAGCGGCGCGTGCCGAACTCGACGGAATTCAAGTCAGCGTCGCCACGGGCCCCGACTACGTCCCATTGCGCGATCCCGCTTTCCGGCAGCGGTACCTCGACCTGGGCCGGCAGCACGGCATCCGGTTTCCCAGCGTTGCTGCGGGCGGTATTCTGAACGCCATTCCACTGAAGTCGGAGCCGCAGGCGGCAGTCTACGTTATTGATGCGATCGAAGCCGCAGCGGCCCTGGACGCGCCAAATGTGCTGGTGGCCTTTTTCGCTCGGGCCGATCTACGGCTGCGCGATGCTACAGGATCGTTCCGGAACGTGAGCGACGGTCCCTTTGCAGAGTATGAGCTCGACACCGAGGGGGTGGCGCGCGTTGTCGAGGCGCTCCGCCAGATCGCGCCGCGGGCGCAGGACGCCGGCGTGACGCTCGGTCTTGAAAACACGCTGACGGCGCGGCAGAATCTCGAAATCATCGACCGCATCGGATCGTCGGCCGTGCGCGTGTACTACGACACAGGCAACTCGCGCGCCTACGGCTACGACGTCGCGGGGGAAATCCGGCTTCTGGGGGACGAGATGATCTGCGAGATGCATCTGAAAGAAACCCTCGGTCTCGATGATCCGATGTGGGGATTGCTGGACGGACCGGGACAGGAAGGCGTCGACTTCAGTGCCGTTGCCGATGCCTGTCACGAGATCGGCTACAGCGGGTGGTATGTACTCGAGACGGGGGGACGGTCCGGCCGACGGCTCGAGGATACCCGCACGAACGTCGCATTCGTCCGCGATCTATTTGCAGCATAGTGAGGCGCGGCGCTAGCCGTCCTCGTCCATGACCCTGCCGATAGCGTCGGAGGCGGTGAGATGGCTGAACAGGATCCGAAACCAGTACGTGTAGGCATCGGGGCAGCCGGCGAGGTCGAATGCGATTTCCGTGGGAGTCGACCAACGCCATTCCGCCACTTCCAGGGGGTCAGGTTTGGGGTCTCCGTCGTACCTCCCGAAGAATACGTGGTCGTATTCATATTCCGTCAATCCGCGCTCGACGTTCACCTTGTATACGAATCCGAACCGGTGGTTTAACGCGCACCTGATGCCCATCTCTTCGTAAAGCCGTCGGCCTGCCGCCTCATCAAGAACTTCATGGGGCCTGGGATGGCCGCACGCCGTGTTCGACCATAATCCGCCGGAGTGGTACTTGTCCGCATGACGCTGCTGGAGCAGGAATCTGCCGTGGCTATCGACCACCATTACGGAAAACGCCCGGTGGAGGAGGCCGTCCCGGTGCGCCTTCATTTTCTCCGCTTTACCGATGATGCGGTCGTTCAGATCGACCAGCGTCACGTATTCTACGTTCACGGCGCGAATGCTCTGTTCAGTGACGTGTCAGCTCTGTACAAAGGTTCAATATGAGAGCACGGTCTGGAGACTAGGATTCCGTACCGCGGCCGAAATGTTGGAAGCCGCCCATGCCGAGTGGGATGGCCGCTCCGTCCGCCATTTTCGCGACGACATCCGCATCGGCCGTGATTCGTCCGATAACGTTGAAGGACTCGTCATCCATCCGATCGGTGACGTCCCGAGGCGCCGTGAAGATCAGCTCGTAATCCTCCCCACCGAAAAGCGCATACGTATCGACGTCATCGCCGAAATCGTCGGCGACGCGGCGGGTTTCGAGGCCGATGGGAATGGCTGCAACGTGCACCTCGGCGCCTACGCCGCTGTTGCTGCAGATGTGGTTCACTTCCGAAGATACGCCGTCCGAAATGTCGATGAGCGATGTGGGCCGTACCCGTCGCTCCGACCAGTCACGTACCAGGTCGAGGCGCGCTTTCGGTACCAGGTGCCGCCGGATGACGTGCTGAAATTGACCGACATTGGGCGAGAAATCCTCACCCTCTTCCTGCAGCTTGCGACGCTGCTCGAGAAGTACCTTCAGACCGGCATAGGAGGCCCCGACCTCGCCGGTGAGGCAGAGCAGGTCTCCGGGCTGCGCCCCTCCTCGTGTGACGATGTCCTCCTCTCGGGCCTCCCCGATTACGGTGACGGAAATGGTAAGGCCGTGGGACGCTATGGTGTCGCCGCCGACAATCTCAAGATCATACGTTTCGCATGCCTTCCGCATTCCCTGGTAGAGGGCTTCGACATCCTCTACGGTGAGGTTGTCCGGAATGCCGAGAACCACCGTCGCATATCGCGGCAGGCCGTTCATGGCGACGACGTCGCTAACATTTACCGCGATGCATTTCGTGCCGAGATACGGCATCGGCATCATCATCCGATCGAAATGCACGCCTTCCACGAGCGCATCCGTCGTCACGATGTGCACGCGCCCGCCGCCGATTTTGTAAACGGCGGCATCGTCACCCACACCGACAAGGAGGTCGTCACTCGGGGTTCTGCCGAGGACCGATACCATCCTCGCGATGAGCCCGAATTCACCAACGTCCTTGATGGCTGTCCCGCTACCGTTTTCAGACATGATCGATCGGATGGGTTGGAGATATGATCTTCCCGAAGTCGAGGATGGCTATACGGGCATGCAGATCTTACCGAGAACCGTTTTACGGGAGGCGCCCGTGACCGAAGGGATGTTCGTTGGAACGCCGTTGAGTGCTTCGTGAGCGAGCACGGCGAAGCAGAGCGCCTCTTTCGCATCCGAGCTCAGGCCGTAGTCTTCGACCGTGCGTACGGGGATCGGCGCGAACGTGTTTTTCAAGCGCTCCATCAGATATTCGTTGTGCATCCCACCCCCAGATACGATCAGCACGTCAATCTCTTGCCGGCCGCGAACGTATCGGGCGTAGGCCTGATAAACCGAGAATACGGTGAGCATGGAGGCCGTGGCCAGAATGTCGTTCGGACCCGGGTGCCGCATGAGCTCCTGGCAACGGGTTACCAGGCGCTCGGCGTACGGAGCGCCGAAATATTCACGCCCGGTCGATTTCGGCGGCTCCTGCTCGAAGTAGGGATCGCGCAGAAGCTCGGCCATCATATTCTCGCTGAATTCTCCACCCGAAGCATGGCGGCCGGACTCATCGAACGGCTCGTCGAACAGAATCCGCGCCAGCGAATCCATTACCATGTTGCCCGGACCCGTATCGAAGGCGAAAACATCGTCGATCTCCGCGCCTGAAGGGATCACCGAAAGATTGGCGATGCCGCCGAGGTTCAAAAGTCCGCGCGCCTCCTCGTCGCTTCGGAAGTACGCGAAGTCGAAATACGGGACGAGCGGTGCGCCCTGCCCGCCGAGCGCCATGTCGGCCACGCGGAAGTCGCCGACGACGGGCACGTCAAGTAGATTGGCCAGCGCCGACGGATCACCGATTTGAAGGGTAGAGATCATCTCCATGCCGGCACATTCCGTGCGCTCGGGCACATGATGGACGGTCTGGCCGTGCGATCCGATGAGATCGACGCTGGAGAGTGGCGTGCGAGCCTGTCTGGCCGCACTTCGAACGGCTTTCTCATACTCGAAAGCCAGGCGCACGTTGAGCTGCGAAATCTCGAGCACCGACGACGTATCCTGCGCCGAGTTCTGCAGTAGAAGCTCGCGAAGCTCAGGAGGATAAGGAAAACCGTAGTGGCCCAAAAGCTCGATTTCCAGGTCGGATCCGCTGCCTTCCAACCTGGCGACGGCGGTGTCGACGCCGTCGAGCGAGGTTCCGCTCATCAACCCGATTACGATTCGAGACCGCTTCTCGAGAAGTGCTTCCAGTCGCCGCATAGATGTTAGATGCCGTCAGATGCTCGGGAGCGCATCTGCGAGGCTTTCTGCAGGTAATCGTCCGCTTCCTCCGGATGTTGACCGGCGAGCAGCTCGTAGACGCGCGCGGCCTCATCGTACTGGCCCTGCGAAGCGTAGATCCGCGCCAGTGTCTCGCTCACGACATCTTCAATGTCATCGTCGAGGTCCGGCGACGGCACGCTGTCGAGATCCGGCCTCGGCACGATGCGCGCAGATTCGAGCTCGTTAATGAGCCGGTCGAGATCTTCATAATGCGGCGTGCCGGTGTCCTGGGGGTCAGGAAGATCGTCGAACTCTTCGGGCTCCTCGTGCGGCCGCGGCGGCAGGTGGGTCGGCAGTGGAACGTCTTGCGCCCGAAGCGGCGGCGGCTCTGCCGGCGGCGGTTCTGACCGCGGCGGTTCTGCCGGTCGCGGCGGCTCTGCCGGTCGCAGGTCTGCCGGTGGCAGGTCAGCCGGTGGCGAATCTACCGGTCGCGACTCTGCCGGTTGCGGCTCTGCCCGTTGCGGCTCGGTCGGTTGGGGTTCCGGCGGTTTCGACGCTGCCGATCGCAGCTCCGGTCGAGCTTTTTCCGGCGATGCGCCTGAGGCACCGGTGGATGCCGGCGGGGCGTCTGCCGCCGGAGCCGTTGTAGCCGCCGGCGAGGCCGGCACGTCCGTCGAGGCCGCCTCGGCCGCCGCCTCGGCGGGGGCTCGGCGGCGCCGGCCTCCTGACCGCGATACGGAGCGCTGAAGGCCCTGGCGCACAACAGGACTGTTAGGGATCATCTGACGTGCTTCCTGCCAGACGGCGAAGGCGTTGTCCCAATCATTCAATGCTTCGTAGGATCGCGCAAGGAGAATGCGAGCCGTGGCGTACGCCGGCATCTCCGCCACTATCTGCTCGAGCAGGTGCGCGGCCTGGCGGGCCTCACGCTTTTCTAGAAGAGTTATTGCGTCCTGAATGTCGAGCACGGCCGTACGACTTCTTATGGAGATCACGCGTGCGCAAAGTAATCAATGGACGAGAGTTGTACCACAGCGGCAAGCTCGAAGCCGTGTAGGCGGCGAGGTTATGCCGCGGTCGCGGCGACATGGCGCCGGCGATCCCGGAACGATTCCGCCGCGACCATCCCAAAGCCGGCAGCAAACACCGCCTGGAAAACAAGCGCCGCCCATTCACCTGCAGCAATGATCGCAGCGATTCCCGCCAGCGAGTAAACGAAAAGACCGAGCTCGAACCACACGATGGCGGGCAGCGGGCGTTTACGCGAAGCAGGGGGCGACCACGTCGAGCTGTTCGAGATCTGGTTTAGTTTGGGCGTGCGGACGAACGCCGTCGACTTGCCCAGCAGGGCCTCCAGTACGGCGCGCGTATTATGAGCCGAAAGACCGATCGACCCGGCCATATACAATGGAAAGCGAAGCATTCGTCGGCCCCAGTGAGGATACAGATCGCGCTGCGCAAGAACCTGAGCAAGACCGAAGCCGGCAAATCCGATGAGTCCGAGCGCCATCCACGCAAAATACACGTCGCCCGGGCCGCTTCCGCCGGCAGCCGTCACCAGCAGCGGGGCGTGCACCAGGGCGGCGATGAGTATGAATGGAAAAACGAGATGCGCGCTCAGATGAAGCGTGCCTTGAATCTTCGCGCGACGCGTGGCTTTAGATCGGATGAGTGTGCACAGCAGCTTACGCGCCGTTTCAACCGACCCCTTCGCCCAGCGAAACTGCTGCGACCGCAGGGCACTCATGCTCGACGGCAGCTCTGCCGGGACCTCGAGATCCTGCAGATACCGAAAGCGCCACCCCCGCATCTGTGCACGGTAGCTCAAGTCGAGGTCTTCCGCAATGGTGTCCCCGTGCCACCCGCCCGCATCTTCGATGCATGCGCGGCGCCACACGCCGGCCGTTCCATTGAAATTGATGAAGCAGCCTTCCTGATTCCGCACCCGCTGCTCGACGGCGAAATGCGCATCCAGGCCGACGGATTGGATGCGGGTAAGAAAAGAGACTTCCTGGTTCAGGTGGCCCCATCGGGCCTGGACCACACCCATATCCTCCGTCGTGAACTCCGGTATCGTGCGAAGAAGGAAGTCCGGCTGAGGCAGAAAATCGGCGTCGAAGATGGCGACGAAGTCACCGCGAGAAACCCTTAGTCCGTTCTGCAGCGCGCCGGCCTTGAAGCCGTCCCGATGGTCGCGCCGAATGTGCACGACGTCGACGCCATGGCGCTGCCAGAAGGCGATCCGCTTCGCGGCGCGCTCGATCGTCACGTCCGTCGAATCGTCGAGCACCTGAACCTCGAGTCTTCCCCGTGGATAGCGGAGCCGCGCGCAGGCATCGATTACTCGCTCGACGACGAGCGGTTCGTTGTAGAGCGGGACCTGCACGGTCACGGAAGGCCAGTCGTCCGGCGCCTGCGGCAGTGCATCCGGCTGGGGGACGGAGCCTGGGCGAAGCGTATCGCCGCGGGCGTATCGGATGGCGAGCCAGAGCAGATTTCCACCATAGATCGTCAGGACGGTGATCGATATGGCATAAAGAACAGCAAGCACGGCGCTACCAGTTGGACGTGGCGGCCGTGAAAACGTCGTCGGCGATGTTCTCGAGCGCGGTCGCGGCCGCTTCCTCCTCGCCGGCCAACCCCGCGGCGCTCTGCGGATCATACTCGTTCGTACCGGTGAATGTCCGCTCGAAGATCTCCTGATCGTTCACGCGGTCGACGTAGGTGGCAAAGACAGTGATGGAGATCCGATTGAGCGTCGCCTGTGCTTCGCCGCCGACCGCCGCCGGCTCGTTCACGTACCGCTGAATCTCCGCCGTGAGGACGGCATCACCCTCCCTCTCCGACGGCTCAAGTGAGAGGCGCGTCTGGCTTACGAAGCGATCCACCAGGAGACGCGTGAGGTCGTCCTCGAGGTTTGTTAGCGGGCTCGCGCTGACGTCCCGGACCAGCGGGATGGAGATCGTCGCAAGGTGGGAGGGGATGGTGGCGCCGGTGAAGGAGTAGTAGCCGCAGGCACTCAGGCTTACTGATAACGCCAAGCCGAATACCGCGCGGGAGATGGGAGTCGGGAAGGATTTCACAGGTCTTCTTCCAGCTCTTTGATTTTGCGGTAGAGGGTTCGTTCCGAGATGCCGAGCGCCTTGGCGGTCTTTCGACGATTCCCGTCAAACTTTTTGAGGGCGCGCGCGATGAGCTCGCGCTCCGCGTCCTCCAGCGTCGGCAACGCCTCTTCCGCCTGAACCACGGGTTCCGCTTCCGCTTCCGTTTTTTCTTCCGCTGCACGCCGCCCCCCGTTACTCCCTGCCGTCAGGGCCCGGCGCCCCCTGTTATCCGCCTCAATTTCGTACGCCACGTCTTCGATCAGCGAGGCGTAGTCCCCTTTGTCGGTCTCACGGACGATCACATAGTCGCTGCGCTCGCGCGGGAAGTCTTCGCGCTCGAACATTTCGCGCGGAACGGCGATTCCACCGCTGCCAGGGGTAGACGAAAGCTTTCGGATCTCGTCCTTCATCTCGCGCACTTCGAGCCGCAGCTCGAGCAGGGCCCGGTAGATGAGTTCGCGCTCCCGGGCCTCCGTCGTGTCGCCGGACGTGCCACGCATTACCGGAAGAAGATCGTTCGCGCCGTCGCCGGCCGTGACCCCGCGCAGATACGGTCGTATATCCTCGGCCACGACCGTTTCTCCTCTTAAGAGAACGACAGCTTGTTCGGCCACGTTGCGCAGCTCACGGACATTGCCCGGCCAGCGGTAGTTGCGGAGGAGCTGCTTCGCGCTGTCGTCGAGCTTCTTGACCGGCGAATTGTACTTCTGGGAGAGCCGGTGCAGGAAGGTTTCGAAAATCGGGAGGACGTCCTCCTTGCGGTCGCGGAGCGGCGGGATCTGGATGATGACCGTGCTCAGCCGGTAATACAGGTCCTCACGGAAGCGGCCTGCGCGGACTTCCTTCGCGAGGTCCTTGTTGGTCGCCGCGATGATGCGTGCGTCGCTGTGGCGGATCTGTGAAGAACCGACGCGGGTGAACTGGCCGCTTTCGAGAACCCGGAGCAGCCGAACCTGCGCGGCGGCGGGCATCTCGCCGATCTCGTCGAGGAAGATGGTGCCGCCGTCGGCATCTTCGAAGTAGCCGCTGCGACGCTCGACCGAGCCGGTGTAGGCGCCTTTTTCGGCGCCGAACAGCTCGGATTCGATCAGCCCCTCGGGAATGGCGCCGCAGTTGACGATGATCACGGGCTCGTGTCGTCGCGGGCTCATCTCGTGGATGGCGTGCGCGACGAGCTCCTTGCCGACGCCGCTCTCGCCCTGGACGAGGACGGTGATGTCCGTCTGGGAGACCTGGCGCATTCGGTCGATTAC
>CAZART010000046.1:0-37783 GCA_964487555.1 uncultured Rhodothermales bacterium | reverse complement strand
GGTTCGCGCTATGCGAGCACTCCGACGCTGGAGTTCGGCGGTACGCTGTTCGAGCAGGAAAACACGGTCGGTGACGTCTCTTTGAAGGGTGATTTCGAGTACATCCCCAATAAATACCATAGCGTGGAAGCCGGCTTCTGGACCGGCATGTTCACCTTCCGCTTCAGGAGCGTGTTTGACGGCACCGAGAGTATTCGCTCCCGCATCCGAAGCGGATACGGCTCGCTTTATCTGCAAGATAGATTCCGTCCCACGGCGAATTGGTCCATCATGGCCGGCATCCGCGCGAATTACTTTCAGGAAGGTGGCTTCGTGCGGATCGCGCCGCGGTTGTCTGCCGAGTACCATCCCACCGAATCCATTCGTCTTCAGGCAGCCTACGGGCGCTATTTCCAGTTCCTCACGCTAATTACGAGTGAACTCTTCTCAGGCTTCGATACGTGGCTGACGACGGGGGAAGGCGTCCCTCCGGCATACGGGGACCACGCGGTCGTGGGCATCAAGGCGGCCCTGCCGCACGACGTCGATTTTGACGTCGAAGGGTACTATCGTACGATGGTTGACCTCTTCGAGCTCGATCCATTAAAGCCGGATTTCGCGGGGCTGGACTACGAAGATATCTTTCGATATGGGGACGGATATGCCTACGGAATGGAGACCATGATCGCTCGCCCTGTCGGACGCCTGAATGGATTTCTCGGCTACACGTTGAGTCGTACGCAGCGTAGATTTCCGAACGTTAATTCATTCCGATATTATTCGCCAAAGTATGATCGAACTCACGACGTGCACCTGGTGGCAAACTACGATTTCTCATCGAGCTGGCGTGCCAGTGCCGTTTTGTCTTATGCTACAGGACAGGCGTATACGGAGCCGGTCGGCCAATATAAACTCGTAGGCGACCCCTTCGGTGCACAAGTTCGGGATATACTCGTGACTGAATACAATAACTTCAGGTTACCTGCCTACCATCGGCTGGATGTCGGCGTGTCGCGGCGAGGGACGTTCTTCGGATGGGGAGGTTATGAGCTTGAGTTGCAGGTAATAAACGTATATAGTAGGAGGAATATATGGTTCTATTTCTTCCATTTCGACGTCGACGGCACCGTGGAGAAGACCGAGGTGCCGCAGATTCCCGTTCCACTCCCTAACATCGCCTTCACGCTTCGTTTTTAGGAGCAACGACGTGGCCTATCGCCCGGAAATTCTTGAAGAGGAATCGATCCAACATCGCAAGGTAATGCGCACTAGATCAAGACGATTTCGATGCAATGGGACGCTTCTTGCGTTACTGGCTTGCTTCGCATACGGGTGTGATGCGACGGGTCCCACGGACTTTGAACCCGAAGTCGTCGTCGAGGGGTATCTCGCTGCCGGCCGGCGATTGCCTGATCTTCGCCTTAGTCGAACCGTGCCGATAGACGCTGCATACAACCGCGAGAGGACCGGCATCGATGGGGCGTTCGTGGAAGTGCGTCTTCTCGATGCAGCAGGCGGCACCGAAGAGAAATATGAGTACCGCGGCAGCGATGCCAGCGCCGGCCTGTATTTTCCAACGACCGGATGGAACGACACGCCGAACGTGCGACCGCTTCGTACTTATGAACTCTATGCCGAGGTGCCCGGGGAGCCGGGTCCCATTACGTCGCGAACGTTGGTTCCTGACACGTTTTTCGTCGCCGACATCTCCGCTGATTCGGTCGAGTACCTCAGTCGTCAACAGCTTTCCTTCCAACTCTCGCCAACGGTCTATCCGGGCCGGCAGAATGTGTACTTGATCACCACGGTCGCGCAAGACGGTTTCATAGATCATCTTACGCCTTTCGCGGAGGCACTTCTCGAAGACAGTGACCTCACTATGTCCGACCTGCGAGAGCGAACGGCACCCTTACTTAACGAAGCCAATTTCGACCGGATGGAGAACGGATTCATACACGTCCGTTTTCCGTGGATCGGCATCTATTTTTATGGCCGGAACGAGATCTTGATTAACGCGATCGACGACAACCTTCACGACTTCATCCGATCGCAAACGATTCAGCAGGGCGGCTCGACGCTTCCTCCCGGAGAGATCCCGAACGTGTTGGAGCACGTAAGCGGTGGTCGCGGCGTGTTTGGCAGTTATGCCCGCGCGAGCGTCAATGTCTTTGTATCGAGGCCCGCAAACGAATAAATTCCAGGCGAAACGCGGAGGCATCCGTCGGCAACAGGCACACATGGTCGGGAAGGGACTTTCAATCCACCTCGTGGCACAATATCGTTACAGCGTCGCCAATCGTCGTAACCGAATGTCCAAAACGCAATCTATGACGGTGGAGTACACGTACTGAACAAGTTGAATGAATCCACTGCACCAAAATCTTGCGCTTAATCATAGTTGCGAATCGCGCACCGATTCGTAGAACCATAGAGGGTTGGACGCCTTCCATAGGTGGTCTCGCAACGGCCCTGCTCCCCGTCCTGGAGAATCAGGGCGGCGTGTGGGTGTCCATGAAGGAAGAAGAGGAGATACCGACGCGGCTAAACTATCCGGTCGACGATCCCCGCTTCATCGTTCGCCGCGTCTCTCTTTCGGAGTCGGAGCTGCAGAATTACTACTACGGGATGGCCAACCGCGTGCTATGGCCGATTTCCCATTACATGATGCAGCACCTCGAACTAGAACCCGAGTTCATGGAGGATTATCGGCGGGTCAATAATCGATTTGCCGACGCGGTCGTCGACGAGTACGAGGTCGGCGACTACATCTGGTTGCAGGATTACCATTTAATGATGGCTCCAAACCTCATCCGAAAGAATCTTCCGGACGCGACGATCGCACATTTCTGGCACATTCCATGGCCGGCCATGGAGGTGTTTCGGATTCTCCCCTGGGCAAGAGAGTTGCTCCACGGGATGCTCGGCTGCGACCTGATCGGATTTCACGTGGAGGAGTATGTCGAGAATTTTCTCGAG
This sequence comes from uncultured Rhodothermales bacterium, assembly GCA_964487555.1. Taxonomy (GTDB): domain Bacteria; phylum Bacteroidota; class Rhodothermia; order Rhodothermales; family VXPQ01; genus CAZART01. Next base: position 34,828 of record CAZART010000046.1, on the reverse strand, counting down.
AGTGTCCGCGTGTTGCTCGGGGCCAGCGTTTCAGGCAATACGATATACTGGGATGGTCGCGAGATCCGGGCGGAAGCGCATCCGATCGGCATCGACGTGAGCCGCTTCGAGAGGATGTCGGAGGACATGGAGCGCGAGGCGCACAACTTGCGTGAAGAAGTCGGCGCCGAGTTTCTCGTGGTCGGCATCGATCGCCTCGACTACACGAAAGGAATTCTGTCTCGCCTTTTGGCCTTCGAGCAGTTTCTGAAAGATTATCCTGAATACCACGAGCGTGTTGCGTTTTACCAGGTTGCGACGCCGAGCCGTACCGAGGTGGAGTCCTACCAGCAGCTGAAGCGAGAGGTCGACGAAGCCGTCGGGCGCATCAACGGCGCTTTCGCACTCGGCAACTGGGTGCCGGTACATTACCGGTATCGATCGTACACACAGCAGGAGCTCTGCATTTTCTATCGTGCTGCCGACGTCGGTCTCATCACACCGTTGCGTGACGGTATGAATCTGGTCACCCAGGAATTCATAGCGGCCAACGAGCGCGGCATGCTCGTATTGTCGGAGCTTACGGGCGCGGCCTACCTGCTGCCGGAAGCGCTCCAGGTGAATCCGTACGATCACGACGCGCTAACCTGCATTATCAAAGAGGCCATCGAAATGTCGGACGACGAAAAATTTGGCCGGCTGGAAGCGCTTAAGAAACGCGTCGTCGATCTTAACGTCCACCGCTGGGCGGAAGGATTTTTGACGACGTTCACGGCGGCTTAGCGAATGTCATCGATCCGCCTATCCATCCGTTCAAATAGGACGTCGTTCTCGTGACTCCTCCTCTCGTCAAACGGCCGCTGTTTTTCCTCGATTACGATGGGACGCTGGCACCGATCGTCGACGATCCGATGCAGGCGGGCCCTCATCCGGAAATTCCCGCCATTCTCGAAGAGCTGGATACGCGTCACCCGCTCTTCATCGTTACGGGGCGGTATCCTTCTCATCTGCGGACGTTTCTCGATACCTCTTTTAATGTGATCGGTCTGCATGGCGTGCAAAAAGGACGCCTCTATGGTGAACTGTCCAGCGTCATCTCCGGTCACGCGCAGGAGGTCATTGATCGGTACCGCCGGACCGCACCGACGTCCAACGGGATTCGCCTGGAAGACAAAGGTCCGATGTTCGCTCTCCACTATCGATTGGCCCCGGACAAGGACGCGGCGCGCGACTCAATACGCCGCTGGCTGGGGGACGTCCCCGAAGTGCTCGATCCGATCTGGGGAAAGGACGTCGTGGAGCTTCGTCCGGCCGGCATCAGCAAAGGCACAGCCGTCGGGGAGATCGCGGCGCGGCATCCGGACCGCACGCCGCTTTACGTCGGCGACGACGTCACCGACGAAGACGCCTTCCAGGCGCTTGGCGACGGCGCGATCACGATCAAAGTCGGTGAGGGCGAGACCGCCGCACGCTACCGGCTCGCCACGATCGACGACGTCGTCGCCTATCTGAAAAAATACCTCGAGCCGTCCCGGGGGGCCGCCGGGGACTAATGCGTCGCTTGCGCCAGCATGGCGCGGTATTCCGCCGCTTGCTCCGCACGGTTCTGCATCTCGTAAAACAGAACGAGGCGCTCGAGTGCCGTACGTGTAGGGCCGCTGTTGTCTCTCAGCGCGCTGAACCCGTCGAAAAGCAGCGGCTCCGCTTCTTCGAATCGTCCCTGGAGAAGAAGGGCGTGACCCAGCGTACTTTCGGCCATACCGGTCCGCCATCCTTCGTCGCCGACTTGCCGGCGAAAGATCTGCAAGGCCTCTCGGAGCATCGGCTCGCCTTCGGCGGGAGCACCCTTCCTTACGAAGTTGAAACCGAGGCCGTTGAGTATATTGGCCGTCATCGGGTGGTCGTAAGGCAGTGTCTTTCGTACGACGGCGAGGGCTTCGCGATAGGCTTTTTCTGCGCCGTCGTAGTCCTCCATTCTGCTCAGCGTAATGCCCAATTCGTACAAATCCATCCCCACATAGTGATGATCCGGCCCCAGGAGGTTTCGATCGAGATCGATAACTTTACTGAAGAGCGAAGCGGCCTCCGCGTAATCTTTCTTTTCACGGAATAACATGGCGAGCTCGTATATCGCCGTCACCGTGAGCGGATGCTCGTCCCCGAGAACACGGCGACGGACGGAAAGCGCCTCCTGCAACAGAGGCTCGGCCGCTTCGACATTTCCCTTTTCACGCAAAAACGTGCCCGTATTCAGGAGACTTTCGGCGAGGGTCGGGTGCCCTTCGCTGAGGAGCTTTCGGTGCAGAGCCAGGGCTTCAAGGTAGTACGATTCGGCAGGGTCAAGGTCTGAGCGGTAGTGAAAGACGGTGCCCAGGTGCATCAACGTCGTGGCCACGTCGATATGTTCGTTTCCGAACCGCTCTCGCTGGATGTCCAGGGCTTCCTGGAGCAAGCGATCCGCCTCATCGAAATCCCCCTCATCCCGAAGCAGCAGCGCGAAATCCACGAGTACTCGCGCTCGAGACGCATCTCGTGCCTCCGCACTACCGGCCGAAATGGCGAGGGCTTCCTCGAAGCGCGCATGGGACGCATCGAATTCGTCTTTGCGATGCAGCGCGGCGGCCAGACCATGGAGACTCTCTGCGACGTCCGGGTGATCGGGTCCTAGCGATGCCCGGCGAATTCGCAGGGACTCCTCCAGCAGCGGCACCGCCTCGTCATAAAGGCCGAGGCTGTGATACACGTTGCCCACCACGTTCAGCATGCGCGCCTGAACGGCCGGCTGCGCGCTCAAATCGCGGCGTACCCTCTTTGCTCCACGTGCCAGAAATTCCCGCAGCTGAAGCGTATCCGGCCGCTCCGTCTCCGAAGCCGTCAGCGGATCGGAGGCGTTGAAGAGGTCTTCGAGGAACGCGGCCACCTGCTCGGCTTTTTCCGCCTCCACTCTTGCGTGGTCGCGTTCGTCAGCGGCAATCCGTGCCTGCCACGTGGTTCCGATCATGCCGGTGACCAACGAGACGGCAATCAGTACGGCCGCCGCGGCACCGAGGCGATGGCGGCGCACGAACTTAGATATGCGGTACGTGGTCGTGCTCGGCCGGGCGAGAACAGGATGGCCCTGAAGGTGGCGCCGGACGTCGTCTCGAAACTGCTCGGCCGATGCGTATCGGCGTTCCGGTTCTTTCCGAAGCGCCTTCATTACGATGGTATCCAGATCGCCGGCCAGGCGGCGCCGGAGCGTCTCTCCGGAGCTTGCGCGTGCACGGCCGATTTCATCCGGTGTGAGCCCGGCTTCCTCGTGAGGAGTGTCCACTTCGCGGTTGACCATCGTAGACGGCAGTTGCGGCTCGACCTCGCAGATGACCCGTTCCATAGCCCCAGGTGACAGCGTCTCGACCCGGTAAGGCCGATGCCCGGAGAGCAGTTCGTACAGGATGATCCCCAGTGCATAGACGTCCGTGGCCGTCGTAATCGGCGCTCTACGTACCTGCTCCGGACTGGCGTACTCCGGGGTCATCGCGCGCAGGCCGATCTGCGTGAGCGTTGCCGAATCGGATTCCGATGCGGTCTCGAGCAGCTTGGCAACGCCGAAGTCGAGCAGCTTCACCTCGCCGCCGCCGGTTACCAGAATGTTCGACGGCTTCAGGTCGCGATGTACCACGAGATTCCGGTGCGCATATCCTACGGCATCGCAGACGTGGCAGAAGAGTTCCAGGCGAGCGTTGACGTCGAGCCGGTGGGCGTCGCAGTAGTCGTCGATCGACGTGCCCTCGACGTACTCCATCACGAAGTAAGGGCGTCCGTCGTCGGGCTCGCCAGGGGCGGGACGAATGAAGCCGCCGTCGTACAGCCGCGCGATGTTGGGGTGAACCAATCGCGCCAGGATCTGGCGCTCGTTGAGGAAGCGATGTAGCAGAGGAGACGCGCCCGCCCCACGCCTGACGAGCTTAAGGGCGGCCTGCTGCTCGAACTGGCCGTCGGCCCGCTCGACCTGGTATACGACGCCCATCCCGCCTTCGCCGATTTTCCTCAAAAGGCGATATGGACCGATACGTGCACCCGCTTCCGGATCTTCCGCCCGGCTCGATGAAAGGGATGCAGCGAAACGGCTTGCCATTGCGTCGAAAGGTCCGTATTCGTCGCCGGCACGCAAGAGCGAGACGACCTCTTCACGGAGGAGGGGATCTTCGGCACAGGAAGCATCGAGATAGGCTTCACGGTCGCGGCCTTCGAGCGTCGAAGCCGCCTCAAAGATTCCTTGAATCTGACGCCACCGGTCCTGAGTCATCACGCACCCCCTTACCACCAAGGACATGCATCTCGGTATCTTTTAAGAACATAACCGGCGACCACGATTCCTGCAAGATTGCCGTGGCCAACGAGGTTGATACGACCGGTCCAAAAATAGGCAACTCGAAGCCGGGCGTCCTCCGGTGCGCGCATTGCGTGAGCCGATTGACGGCGTTATTGAGCTATTGTCTTTGGACGCATTCAGATTCCGAAACCGGCCGCTCCGGCCATGGCGCACATTCGTAAGACGTCCGCTCTTATCCTCCTGTTGTTTCTCCTCACCGGCCTTGGCGGCGCCTATACTCAGGAAGGTCGCGTAGTCGTCGTTGTTCGCGCCGCCCTCGATGCGGCGACTCGGCAGCAGATCGTTGGCGCAGTGATCCGGAGTTTGATGTCGACGCGGACGACAACTCGGACTCGCTTACAGTGACCGTCCAGGAGGACGTGCCTTAATCATCATATGGAGCTGAGCTCGCGATTGAGCCAGGCCCGCGCCATCTTCCAGTCGCGCTTGACCGTCGCCGCCGAAATATCCAGCGCGGCAGCGGTCTCTTCGACGCTGAGACCGCCGAAGAACCGGCACTCGACGACCCGATACTGGCGTTCGTCGAGCGTCTCGAGGTGTTCGAGCAGTTCGTTCAACGCGAGAATCTCGTCGGCCTGCTGCTCCGAGATGACGACGAGCTCGTCGAGCGGGAGCTTCGGGGATCCCCCACCACGCCGCTGCGCTTTGCGCCGGGTGGCGTATGAGACCAGGATATTGCGCATGGCCTGGGCCGCCACAGCGAAGAAATGCGCCCTGCTCTTGTACTGGATCGAGCTCAGGTCGACCAGCTTGAGATAGGCCTCGTGAACGAGGGCCGTCGTATTCAGTGTATGTCCGGGACGCTCCCGTCGGAGTCGGTGATGCGCTACCTTCCGCAGCTCGTCGTAGACGAGAGGAAAGAGAAGGTCGAACGCCTCCGGGTCGCCCCCCGCACTAGCCGTCAGAAGCTGAGTGACTTCTCGCTCCTCGTTCATGGAAGATCCACGTCTATGCTACTGATCTGTAACAACATAGACGGTCCATCGGAATACTGCAAGATCGACCAATTTCTGCCGCCGGCTGAAGCCTCCGCCTCCTTATCGAGTAAAACAGCCGGTCACATGCGGCCGTAGATGGACGCCTCCCACCAAAGGGTTGACCTGCGAAAATCGCGCTTGAAGCCGGCTTCCGTCAGAAGCTGGTGCATACGGCGCGGGGGGTGAACGTATGTTCGGAATGCGTTTCCGCGGCGTCGGCGGCGCAGATTTCGTAGCGCCACTCCGAGCCGAACGTACCACCGGTCGACCGGATAGCTGAGGGCGTACCATCTATGAGCTTTCGCCGCGGAACGCTGCACGAGCTGTACGAACTCCGGATAACAACACACGGCGCGATCCAGCGTCACTACGTCTGCCGGAGCAATGCGGGCGCCCAGTTGCAAAAAGTCACCATGCAGATAGGTGATGCGATCTTCCAGTTCGCGGCGCTTGATTTCGGCCTCTCCCACCTCCACGTACGACGTGGCGATTTCGACGATCGTGGCCTGCCTCATTCGATCGGCGAGCAGCTCGTGCGGGATCACGCCGATACCTCCACCGATGTCCAGCAGTGTAGCATCCTGCTCGCATCGGGGCTAAAGCGCGTTGAGAAGAATCCGGGTGATGCGCCGTGGGCCTTTCCGCCGGTAGCGGAGGAGATCCTCTCGGGCGTGTGACTCGCCGAAATGGCCGTTAATTGCTTCGCTGCGGCAGCAGTTCATAGGTTAACACGTCTCCCGGCGGCATTGAAGAGGCCGTTGACGTAGACGACGTCGAAACCCAAGCGCTTGAGTAAAGCGGCCGCGGACGCAGAACGATTACCGGTCCGGCAGTGAACGAGGAGCGTCCGATCTCGCGGGAGTGCGTTCCGATTCTCAGGTAGCCGGTCGTGCGGTGCGAGACGTGCACCGGGGACGTGTCCCGCCAGATATTCATCCGATCGACGCACGTCCACGACGGCCGTCATTTCATCCTTCCGGCGCTCTTCGAATTCGTTTATGTCAATTTCATCGATGGTTGCCAGACGTCCGGCTGTCCGCCCTATTTCCTCCAGGACGTCCGGCGTGGCATAGCCCATCACATGATCGACGCCGACGCGTACGAGGCTGCGCACGGCCTCGTCAAGGTGCCTCTCCTCAAGAACGAGGCAGACCGGGGTCAGGGGCTCGACGAAGGAGGCGACCGTTGTCGGAAAGCCCTTGTCGAGAGGTGCATAGAGGGACCCGGGAAGATGCGCCCTCATGAAAGCGCTGCGGTCGGATCGCGCATCGACGACGGCGACGTCCGTACGGCCTGAGAACGTGCTGAGCCGGCCGGCGGTGAGGCGGCTCGGCCGCGGGATTTCACCAAGCGTAGGGGGACCTTCCTTGTTGAGATGTTTCATGCGGGCGAAATAGAGGGGTGGCTCCGGTTGCCCGTCAAGAATGTGCCGGATGAAGTCCGACTCTCCGCGCCGAGCGGCATCGATCGACACGTTAAACTGCTTCTCGTAGCCGACCGTCGTGTTGGGGACGGAGCCCATGGCTTTGCCGCACGCGCTCCCCGCGCCGTGGCCCGGCCATACCTGGAGGTAGTCGTCCATTTTCAAAAAGCGCTGCACGGAACGGTGAAGCGCTCGCGCCGCCGGTTCCCGCGAGCCCTTCTGTCCTGCTGCCGTTTCCAGTAGATCCGGCCGGCCAAGCGCACCGACGAATACGAAATCGCCGGTGGCCATGCCGATGGGCCGGTCCGCCCCACCGCCGTGATCGGTGACAAGGAAGCTCATATGCTCAGGCGTGTGGCCCGGTGTATGCCGCGCTTCGATGCGGATGTTGCCGACGCGAAAGGAATCTCCATCCTTCAACCACACAACGTCGTAATCACCCCGGCCCGGCCATTCATACCTCCAGTCCTCGCCTCCTTCGCCGGAAAGGTAAACACGGACCCCGTACCGCTCGGCGAATTCTCGCACGCCGGAGAGAAAGTCCGCATGGATATGGGTGTCGGCGACCGCCGTGATCTTCAGCCCTTCTTTGGCGGCCTGCCTCACGTAGCGGTCGATGTCGCGCTCGGGGTCGATGAGCAAGGCCGTGCGTTTCTCCTGACAGCCGATAAGGTATGAATACTGCGCGAGCGTGTGATCAAATATCTGTCGGAATAACATGGCGATCTCCTGGTCCGGATTCCAGAAATCGACTGAAGCAGCGTCTCATCTATATATAAATAGCCTGAAAAACGGGAAGAATGGCTCATGAAGCCACGATCCATGACCCATTTTCGCTGCTTTTCAAGCTATTACTGGTGGGTGAGTCGCTTAAAATTCTGATTCGACTCGCGTCCGCAACCTGCTTACCCATACTACACGAGGTATCACCATGAAAGATTATGCACATCCGGAAGTACTCACGACGACGGATTGGGTCGCGGAGCACGCCGGAGAGCCGAACGTCGTTCTGGTCGAGGTCAACGTGGACACCTCGCTTTTTGAGAAAGGCCACATTCCGAACGCCGTCGGTTGGAGCTGGAAGAGCCAGCTCTGCGATACCGTGCGCCGCGACATCATCTCGAAAGAGGCATTCGAAGCGTTGATGAGCGAGTCGGGCATCGGGAACGATACGACCGTCGTGCTCTACGGGGACAGTAACAACTGGTTTGCAGCCTGGGCATTCTGGCAGATGAAGATCTACGGACACGGCGACGTCCGCATCATGGACGGAGGAAGGAAGAAGTGGGAACGGGAGGATCGACCTATGACTATCGCCGTCCCGGTGATCACGCCGGCGGCCTACCGCGCCAAAGAGCCGAATCTCTCCCTGCGCTCCTTCCTTCCGGAAGTCCGTGAGCAGGTCGCGAAGCAGACCGTTGAGCTCGTCGACGTTCGCAGTCCTCAGGAATTCTCCGGGGAGATTCTGGCACCGCCCGGACTGCCGGAGACGTGTCAGCGCGGCGGCCATATACCGGGCGCGTCGAATATCCCCTGGTCCAGGGCGGTAAACGATGCGGACGGCACGTTCAAGTCCGCCGCCGAGCTACGGCTGATCTATCGGCAGGCCGGCATCACCGGAGAGAAACCCGTCGTCGCGTACTGCCGCATCGGAGAGCGGAGCAGTCACTCGTGGTTCGTGCTCCGATACCTGCTTGGCATCGACAACGTGAAGAATTACGACGGGTCCTGGACGGAGTGGGGAAATCTGGTCGGCGCGCCGGTCGAAAAGGGTGCGGCCGAACCGGTGCATGCCTGAGGTGAACTCACGCCTCGCCACGGATCTCAGCGGCCTACCATCCCTCCTCCATCCGCTTCAGTTCTTCGAGGCGGAATATGGCGTTGATAAGGCCGAGATGGCTAAAGCCCTGCGGAAAGTTTCCGAGCAGCTCTTCTTTATCCGGGTGGATCTCTTCGGCATAGAGTCCAAGTGGGCTCATGTGCTCGATCATGGCCCCCAGCGTGGCGCGGGCGGTCCGAAGATCACCCGTGAGCGCGATCGCCTCCACTAACCAGAACGACGGCAGTAGAAAAGCGCCTTCCGGCTCGTCGATGCCGTCATCGTTGCGATAGCGATAAAGGAGTGGATACTCGCCGGCGCCGAGCCGGTCGATGCAGGTCTCGAGCGTGCTTTTGAACCGGGGATCGTTCGCCGAAAGAAAGCCGACGGAGGGCATCACCAGCACCGATGCGTCGAGCGCACTGTCGCCGTAGGATTGCGTGAACGCACCCATTTCGGGATCCCACGCCTTCTCAAGCACCTCTTCCTGGATCTTATTCGCCTCCAATTTCCATCCTTCGATGGGCGCGTCGGCGTTGAGCTGCCGCGCAAGCTCGGCGGCACGCGAGAGCGCCACCCACGCCCACACCTTTGAATAGGTGTAGTGGCGGCCTTCGGTGCGGGCTTCCCAGATGCCCGCGTCAGGTTCGCGCCATCGTCGGCAGACCTCCTCGGTGATGGCGGTGATCTTCTCCCACTCCGTAACCGTCAGCAGCCCACCCTGACGGTCGTATCGCAGCGCGGCGTCCACGAGACTTCCATAGATGTCAAGTTGAAATTGATCCACCGCACCGTTTCCGACGCGAACGGGTTTGGAGTCGCGATATCCCCGAAGGGGCAGTTTGCGTTCGGGCAGCGACCGTTCACCCCGTATGCCGTACATCACCTGAAGGGGTCCGCCCTCCAGGGCCTGCCCCAACAGCCAGTCGAAATACGAAGTGCCCTCGTCCGTGTACTGTGCCTGGAAGAGCGCCCGAAGGATGAATGCGGAATCCCGCACCCACGAAAAGCGGTAATCCCAGTTCCGCGACCCTCCGGGCCACTCGGGCAGGGATGTCGTCGGTGCCGCGACGATCGCGCCGCTCGGCTCGTACGTCAAGAGCTTCAGTGTGAGGAGGCTTCGTTCGACAGCGTCTCGGTAGCGACCATGGTAGGTCAGTCGATCCACCCAATTGCGCCAGAACGTGCGGACCTGCCAGAGGCGCCGGTCGGGCTGATAGCTTGCGACCGGATGTACGTTGTGTGCGCCCCAATCCGCCACGATGTACGTCTCCTGACCGGCTTCCATGGTCGCGTGCCCGATCGCGCGGCCGTTCTCCACCGACATCGAGAGTTCCGTAGAGAGCACAAGCGTGTGTCCTTCCGGATCGGTCGCTTTGACCCCGTAGGTATCCGCCTGCAGATCCGGCCGAATCAACCCGTAATCGAACCGCGGCTCGAAGATGACGTCGAAGTTCACCTTACCTCGCAGGCACTCCAGCCGACGATATATTTCTGCGGTGGGAACCTTCCGCCGGGTGTAGGGCATGAAATCTCGAAGCCGGATGGTGCCGGTGGGGGTCGACATTTCGGTGACCAGGACATTCGTACCGCGTTCGTACCGCTGCCAGGACGTGTAGGGATCCGAGGGACGGATCATCAGGCGTCCGGCCGAAGGATCGAGTATCGCGGCGAAGACGGACGGACTGTCGAAATCGGGCAGACACGCCCAATCGATCGATCCGTCGGCTCCGACCAGCACGGCCGTACGACTGTCTCCAATGACGCCATAGCCCTCGAGAGGCTTATAATCCGGGAGACGGCGTGGATCGTACTGGAATTGTCGCATGCCGCTGAAAATTGTTGGACGAACCGAGGATGTCACTTGAGCCGCGACGCTAAGGTGCAGCACGGCTTCAGGACCGCTCCTATATACAAAAAATGTGCCCTGGTGGTCTAGCGCGAGGCGTTCGGCGTCCGAACATTAACGTAATTTTAGCGCCCGGCAGTTGCACTTCCGCCGTCGCCCCAAATACTTGTTCTATTACCCATCCACAGCCTATCCCCCAACTAACGTAGAATGAATCATGGAAAACTATGCACACCCGGAGGCGCTGGTAACCACGGACTGGGTCGCCGAACACAAAGATGATCCCCACGTGGTGGTGGTCGAAGTGAATGTCGACACGGAGCTCTACGAGCAAGGACACATTCCCGGCGCGATCGGTTGGAGCTGGAAGACGCAGCTCGCCGACAACGTCCGACGCGATATCCTCTCCCGCGAGGCTTTCGAGCAGCTGATGCGGGAATCCGGCATCGAAAACGATGATACGGTCGTGCTCTACGGCGATAGCAACAACTGGTTCGCCGCCTGGGCTTTCTGGCAGATGAAAGTATATGGCCACGACGACGTCCGAATGATGGACGGCGGACGCAAGAAATGGGAGAAGGAGGGTCGGGAATTGACGCGAGCGTCGGCTCAGCCGTCCCCTTCGAACTACCAGGCTCGCGAGGCCGACGCGACGTTGAGAGCCTTCTTGCCGGAAGTTCAGCAACAGGCGAGCGCGCGTGCCGTGGAGCTCGTCGACGTTCGAAGTCCACAGGAGTTTAGCGGCGAAGTGCTCGCGCCTCCCGGATTACCGGAGACGTGCCAACGTGGAGGCCATATTCCAGGCGCATCCAACATCCCGTGGTCGAAAGCCGTAAACGACGAGGACGGAACGTTCAGGCCGAGGGACGAGCTCGAAGAGATTTACAGGAGTGCGGGGATTACAGGTCAGAAGCCCATCATCTCGTACTGCCGCATCGGGGAGCGGAGCAGCCATTCGTGGTTCGTGCTGCGATATCTGCTGGGCTACGAAAACGTCAAGAACTACGACGGGTCCTGGACCGAATGGGGCAATCTCGTGGGTGCGCCGGTCGAAACGGGCCCCGGGGCGTAGTCGGGCGCACCGCTGTGCACACCGTCGATGATCGGGAGTTCTAATTTGCTGGAGGGCGAGCCGGCGGACGAAGCGGAATCGATTCCATCCGGCTACGTCGCCGGTGGGAAATGGCCGGGAGCGGTCGCGGCGGGCTCATCGAAAAGGGCAACGATCTCCGATATCATCATTGCCGTTGCGCCCCAGATCCTCAAGCCATCGACGTCGAAGAAGCGAACGCGAAGGTTCTCGCCACGCACGAGCCAGTCCTCCTCGCAGACGAACTCCGAATTGAGCAGGTAGCGCAGTGGCACGTGTGCGATTCGCTCGACTTCGGGATCATGGGGAATGAGGTCCGGCTCGTCCACGGTACATCCGATATATGGATAAACGCAGTAATTCGAAGGAGGGATGTACAACGGGGTTAGCGCTCCGATGACCTCGATTCGAGAAGGATCGAGCCCTACTTCTTCGTGCGTCTCGCGCAGGGCCGTCTGAAGGAGGGGTTCGTCGCTCTCACGCCGCCCACCGGGAAACGAGACCTGTCCGCCGTGCTGCGTCAGATGGGCACGCCGAACCGTAAGTAGGAGATGCGGTTCATTCGAACGCGGATAGAGAAGGGCGAGAACGCCCGCTTCGCGACAGTCCCGTCCTCGAACCTGCACGCGCTCGATACGATCGGCTCGGGACGGCGCCATTTTTATCTGGGACTGCGGTCCGGGCAGCTCCGACGAAAGGCGCCGACGCAGAAACTCAATCGTCTGTTCGAACGGTCGGTTCATCAGATGCCGGTTCATCGGCGGGGGTAAACGCCTACGAGTGAATACAAAAAAAGATCGCGCGGGCACGGGCCTGCGCGATCTTCGAACAGCCGTTCTCTATCGAACGGACGGGTATGGGTGAACGTGTTTATTTGATTTCAATCCGGCGTGGTTTTGACTCCTCCGCCTTCGGCACGCGTATCGTCAGTACGCCTTCGTCATAGCTGCCGCTAATCTCTTCGCTTTTCACGGTGTTCGGAAGCGTGAATGAGCGGAAGAAATGGCCGAATGAACGCTCGAGTCGGACGTAGTTCTCGCGCTCTTCTTTGTCCTCCCACTTGCGATCGCCACTGACCGTCAACGTGCCGTCCTGCCAGCTGATATTGAAATCGTTCTTTTTCAGCCCCGGCACGTCGATGTGAAGAACGTACGCGTCTTCCGTTTCAGAGACGTCGGCTCGCGGCGACCAGACCGGCGCCGCGGTTTCCCCATTTTCAGCGCGTGTCGGGAAAACGTCATCAAAAAGGCGATCGATCTCGCGCTGCATTCTGCGCAGTTCCGAGGTGGGTGAGAAACGCACTAGGCTCGTCATGGCTATTCTCCTCCGGTGTTTTGCTGGTTATGGTTGTTGCACTTTGATTGCCCAAACATTTGCCACGCAGATGTGCAAGTCGCATGCCATTGACGTTTTGACGTATCGACGTGGTGACGGGTTGACGTGTTCGTGCAATCGAGATGACGTTTTGACGTATTCACGCGTCAAGAACGGTCCCGGCGGCCTCGCCGAAGCCGATGCGATATCCATCCCCCTGTGCCCACGCTGTCATGATGACGCGGTCGCCATCCTCGAGGAACGTGCGTGAAACGCCGCCTTCCAGCACCAGCGGCTTCGTTCCTTTCCACGTCAGCTCAAGCAAACTGCCGTAGCTCTCCGGAGACGACCCTGATATGGTGCCTGAGGCCATCAAATCTCCGGGGCGCATGTTGCATCCGTTGACGGTGTGGTGAGCCAGCTGCTGGCTCATGCTCCAGTAGAGATTCCGAAAATTGGATCGGGAAATCCGTTGCGGATGCGATCCGCCTCCGATCTCGAGCGCTACCTCAAGCACGATATCATAAGCCATGGGGCGAGGGGCGCGGAGGTAAGGAAGCGGATCCGGATGCTGCTGCGGTCCCTCCGATCGAAAGGGTTCGAGTGCATCGAGTGTGACTACCCACGGCGAAATCGTCGTGGCGAAACTCTTTCCGAGAAAAGGCCCGAGCGGGACGTACTCCCACTTCTGAATGTCGCGCGCACTCCAGTCGTTAACGAGTACGAGGCCGAAAATGTGCTCGTGAGCACGGTCGATTGGAATGGATTCGCCAAGTTTGTTTCCGGTGCCGACGAAAAAGCCCATTTCGAGCTCGAAATCAAGGAGGCGAGTGGCGCCGTAGATCGGCGGCTCGTCCTCGTTCGGCTTCAGCTGCCCGCACGGTCTCCGAATGTTCGTGCCGCTCACGACGATGGAGCTCGACCGGCCGTGATATCCAACGGGAAGATGCAGCCAGTTCGGCTGGAGGGCGTTCTCCTTTCCGCGAAACATGGTTCCGACGTTGGTCGCGTGCTCCTTTGACGAATAGAAATCCGTATAGTCGCCGATGTGGGCCGGAAGCATCATCTGCACGGTTCCGCGCTGGTGAAAGGCGCGGTCCCGCAGCGGCGAGGCATCGCGCAGCGTCGGCTCGTCGGCACGTAGGAGGCGCGAAATCGTCTCTCTTGCAGAGACCCATACCTCACGTCCCAGTGACATGAAGACATTCAGGGAGTTGCGTGAAAAGGGTCGCTCCGCACGGATCTTGGAATCCCCAAAGAGCCCCTCATCTTCGAGGACGGAAAGATCGAGAACATGCTCTCCGATCGCCGTTCCCACGCGAGGAGCGGCCCCGGACCGCGGCCGAAAGACCCCGTAGGGCAGGTTCTGAATAGGAAAATGAGAGTCGGGGGCTACGTCGATGAAGGTGCGAGACATGCCTTGAAGTCGGTGATGTGATGGCGGGTATGACGAATGTAGTGTTCACAAATCTCCTCGTCGGGTTCACAGAACTCCGAGAGTACGAAGATCTTCAACGGGTTCGGCAAAGCTGCAGCTTCCGAAGGAGATAGCGCGGTCGCGACGCGTTCGGGCCACGACTTCGATACTCGCCTGGTGCCCTTTCCACTGGACCCCATCGTCGCTGAACGAGAAGGCGCCGGCGTCCTCTTCGAGCAACACCGCGACGAGATCCGCCTCCTCCGCATGCTCAGACGTCGCGAGCACGGCCGCAACGAAGACGTTGAAGAACCCATACATCTTCGCGCCGACGGCCTCGTCGTAATGCCTTACCGGATGATGGAGACCGGCGGTTGCCTTGAAGGGGATGCCTGCGTCTCTGCAGGCTGCAATGACCGACGCGACGGTATCCGCCTGCGGAACCGCGTCCGGTTCAGTGCCTCCCGTACGCATCTTCAGTCCGGCTACACCCTGCTCGTCGGATGTTCGATATCGTTTCAATGAATCCACCGCGCCTGCCACCACGGGCACCGTCTGCCGGCAATTCTGATCGAGCGGGATTTCGAAAAAGAGACCGGCGTTCTGAAATTCACGCCGGTTCACGCCGTTCCGGACATCGGTGAGGAAGCGGCCGACCGTCACGACGTCTGTCGTGAGTGGAGCGGCGGGCATTCGCATTTCGAAGGCGTCGACGCTTACGAGATCACCGTGCCGTCGGCGAAACGCCGCCGCTCTCTCAAGATCGGACTCTACCGTGGAGAGGAAGGTGGCCGCATCATCGCTGCGACCGACCAGCACACTGAACCGGAAGGGAGGATCCTCTTCAAAGAGCGCGGCATGCGCATCGAGTTCTGAGAGCCTCGACGCCGGCACGACGAAGCGGCCGAGCATCCATGATTCCGAAGAAGAGCGATAGCGAGCGAAATTCTTGATCGCTTCATCCAGCGGCAGCGACGCCGGCGGGAACGTACCTGCGTAGTCGATAATGTCTTCCAGCAGCACCCGCAATCCGGTTGCTGCCGTCTGGGCGGATCTGTGCGCTTCGGCCATACCAGGCGATTTCATTCGGTTCGAACCTCACGTGACGACAAAGACCGTTAATCCGCGGAGCGTAGCGAAAACCGCTTTTCATCACAGAGAACCGCGGATAGGACTATTTGTATGATGCGGTGTTAAATTGTAGCTTCGATACGTCTTACGCATGAAAAGCCAACTCTATTAACGGACCCACGAGTCATGAAGAAATTTCCCATGTTTTTCGTCCTCATTCTGGGCGGATTCATGCTGATGGGTGCCACCGGTTGTTCCAGCGACCCGAATATCGAGGGTGCCAAGCTGGATCTCCGCAACAAGGATTATGACCGTGCACTCGAAAACGTGAACACTGCTCTGGAACGGGATCCGGAGAATTCCGAGGCCTACGATTTGAAAGGCCGCATCCTGCAAGAGCAGGCGGAGGACGTGAGCAACCCTGTGGAGCATCGCCGGATCGTAGAGGAGATGCTCCAGGCCTACGATCGGGCTGCGGAGCTCGATCCGGAACTCCGGGAAGACATTACCCAGCGCTTGCGCGTTGCTTACTTCAACGAATTCAGGCGCGGAATTGAGGAGTTTAACCGCGGCTCGGAAGATAAAGCAGCCTTTGCTGAGGCTGCAGCGTACTTCGAGCTCGCCGGCCAAATCCAGCCGGACTCGGCGGGCGCGTTCGTAAACCAGGCTTTTGCGCTCCTGAATGCGGGCGTCTCCGAAGAGGCGATCGAGCCGTTGCGTACGGCCATTGAAAAAGGCGATACGCAGCCGGAAACCTACATCTTCCTCGCTGAACTGTATGTCGGTCAGGATCAGCCGAATGAGGCGATCGACGTGCTGCAGCGGGCTTCAGAGATTCATTCGGACAATGCCGACATACAGGCTCAACTTCTGAATGCCTATGTGCAGTCCGGCCAGATCGACAGAGCGATGGACGAATATGAGCGGGCCGTACAGATGGATCCGAACAACAAGCTCTATCGCTACAATCTGGGCTCATTGCTTCTTGAGGCAGAAAGATATGACGAGGCTATCGAGCATCTCACCAGTGCGGTGGAAATCGATCCCGCGTACGCCAACGCGCAGTACAATCTTGGCGCAGCCTTCGTGAACAAGGCCGTCGACATCAGCGAAGAAATGAGCGATTTAGACGATGCGCTGCGAGAGGAGCGGAATAACCTTACCGATGCGCAAATCCGCGAACGCGAGCAGGCCATCGACGATCTGGGCGCGGACCGACGTGAACTCTTTGAAGAGGCGATTCCGTCGCTTGAGAGAGCGAAAGAGCTCATGGAACAAAGTGGCGACGACGCCAGCCAGGTCTGCCAGGCGCTGTTCTCGGCGTACGTGCAGACAAATCAACAGGAGAAGGCCGAATCGATTGCCGTATGTGCCGGCTACGACGACATCAATTGATCGGAGCCGACCAGCGAATTCGGAAAGGCCCGGGCTTCTGCGGAGGTGCCGGGCTTTTCTCTTACGTACTCATCTGAAAACGCATGTGCTATGGTCCAGAAGGGCAGTAATAGCTATGGTTTTGCCACACTCGCAATCCACGCCGGTCAGAGGCCGGATCCGGGTACGGGCGCCATTATGACGCCGATCTTTCAGACGTCCACGTACGTCCAGGAAGCCCCCACTCAGCACAAAGGGTATGAATACGCCCGGGTGTCGAATCCCACGCGAACGGCGCTCGAGCAGAATCTGGCCGCCCTGGAGGGCGCTCAGCATGGAATTTGCTTTGCCTCGGGCGTTGCCGCTACCGATGCGATCTGCAAATCCCTACGGCCGGGCGATCACGTCGTTGCGATGAACGATCTGTACGGCGGCACGATCCGGCTGTTTCGCCAGGTGTATGAGCCGTTTGGACTGACATTCACCTTCGTCGACATGACAGATCTCGGCGCCGTCGCGGAGGCTATCACGGATAGGACGAAGCTGATGTGGGTGGAGACGCCGACGAACCCGTTGCTCCGCGTCGTCGACATCCGCGCTCTCTCGGAGATCGCGAAACGTAACGGCGTCGACGTAGCTGTCGACAACACGTTCGCATCGCCGTACCTCCAGCAGCCTCTGGTGCTGGGAGCGGACCTGTCCATGCATTCTACGACGAAGTATCTCGGCGGTCACTCCGACGTCATCGGAGGCGCCGTTTTGACCAGCCGTGACGACTGGGCCGATAATCTCCGGTTCCAGATCAAGGCTACGGGCGCCGCTCCGTCGCCGATGGATTGTTTTCTGGTGCTTCGGAGTACGAAGACGCTGCACGTTCGCATGGATCGCCACTGCAGCAACGCACGTGTCGTAGCCGACTTTCTGGACGGGCATCCGAAAGTAGGGCGCGTGTATTTTCCAGGTCTTCCCGGTCATGCAGGCCATGACGTAGCGAAGCGGCAGATGAAGGATTTTGGTGGGATGATTTCTTTTTCGCTCGCCTCCGACGACCTGGAAAAGGCCAGACGCGTGCTTTCGAGCACGAAGGTTTTTCAGCTCGCTGAAAGTCTCGGAGGCGTCGAAAGCCTCATCGAGCATCCTGCCTCGATGACGCACGCGTCGTTGGCCCGTGAGGATCGCCTCAAGATCGGCCTCGAAGATTCGCTGATACGGCTCTCGGTCGGAATAGAATCGATCGACGATCTGATCGAAGACCTCGACGCCGCGCTGGCGGGTGTTTAGGATCACTCATACCGGTCGTCATTTGCGGAGAAGGACGAACGGAGAACGACGAGCGGAGAACGACGAGCGGAGAACGACGAACGGAGAACGAGGAGCGGATACTATTGAAGCAGTCCGGTCAGCAGAATTCTCTTGATTGGTATGTCCGTGTCCGTCGTCATCAGATCGATCCGGTGTCCGAAGGGCCCCGGCCGCATCCGGGATGTCGCGAATGCCACGTTGATCTCGATGAAGGCGCCGGGAGAGATGACGTTTTGGGGCAGCTCCACGCTGACGAAGTCGGCGTCCGTTCGGGTCTCGCTTATCTCAATCGGCTGCTCCCCGACGTTTTTGATCAAGATGGGATGACCCAGCGGGTCTCCTGGCTTCACGACCGGCAGCGTGGTTCGAAAGCCGCCGAATACGAGAGATCCGAGCGTATCGCCCGCGGCAAGTGAACGGGGCTCGACGCGGCCCTGGATGTACAGGTCGAGGCGAGCTGGAGCGGCGGTCGATTCGACGGCGATCGAATGTTCGAACGATCCGCGATGTCCCTCGGAGTCGAATTCGACGGCGATCTCGCCCTGTTCACCCGGACCGATCGAATCGAAAAACCATTCCGCCGTCGTGCACGCACACGACGGCTCCACGGCCGTGAGGCTGAACGGCACCTCCCCCGTATTCGTGATCGAGAAAACGCGGCGCACGATCTGGCCTTCCTGAATCACGCCGATGTTATGCCGCGGATTGTCGACCTCGATGATGCCCTGCTGGGCGGAGACGGGTGCGGAGGAGAATACGAAAACGATCAATAGCACGAATGTGGACCCGTCCGCCGCGCAACAATACCGGCGGGCCGACGCTTCCAGTGAATACGCCTCACCTGATGCGGTTCGAGACGCCATGCATGACCTCGTTAGTAGTCGAGCACGCTTTTGGCCGCGTGATAGATGTCCTCGTCCTGCGGCAGGACGGCCTTTTCGAGTGGATCTGCGAACGGGACAGGCGTGAAGGCGCCCGCTACGCGGCGAACCGGTGCATCGAGATATTCGAAGGTCTGATCGGCTACCTGCGCTGCGATTTCGGCGCCGAAACCGCCGAATTCGTGATCTTCGTACGCCACGAGAACCCGGCCCGTCTTCCGCACCGAATTGAGGATGGTCTTGCTGTCGAGAGGCACGATGGTACGGATATCGATGACCTCCACCGATACGTCCTCCTCCTTTTCGAAGCGCTTCGCCACGCTCATCGATTTGTGAACCAGCATGCCCCAGGTAACGATCGTCAGATCCGTGCCTTCGCGCACGATGCGCGCCTTTCCGAATGGAACGTAATAATCAGCGTCGGCCGCCGGGGTTCGGGCTGCCGCCATCCTGTAGAGTGCCTTGTGCTCGAGGAAGAGCACGGGATCTTCCATTCGAATGGCCGTTTTCAGCAGCCCCTTTGCGTCCGCTGCACTGGAGGGCATGGCAATCTTGAAACCGGGCATGTGGCCGAAAATAGCCTCGATGTTCTGCGAATGGCAGAGTCCGCCATGAATGTAACCACCCGTCGGCACGCGAATGACCATCGGGCAGCTCCATTGATTGTTGGACCGGTAGCGGAACGGCGAGACCTGATTGCGCAGCTGCTGCATCGCGGGCCATATATAGTCGGCAAACTGGATCTCGACGACCGGCTTGAATCCCGAAGCCGCGAGACCGACCGCCGTTCCCACAATCGACGCTTCAGCCAGCGGCGAGTTGAAGCAGCGATCCGGGCCGAACATGGCCGTCAGGTCCCGGGTTGCCGTGAACACGCCGCCCTTGTCGCCCGCCACGTCCTCACCGTAGACGATGATGCGCTCGTCGCGCGCCATCTCTTCCTTCAGAGCCTGATTAAGCGCATCGACGATAACCTGTGGTTTGCCGGAGGGCACCGAGGCCTCGTAGTCTAGGCCGATGTCGCCCTCGAAGAATACGTGCTTCGTAGCGGATTCCGGAGTGGGGTCGGCCTGCCGGGATGCCCATTTGGCGGCGTCATCGACTTCCCTGGCGACCTCCTTCTGCAGACCCGAGATTGCTTCCTCCGTCACGATACCTGCCTCGATCAACGTCATCTCCATACGGGCAATCGGGTCGATCTTCTTGTCTTCGGCAAGCTCTTCGGGCGAGCGATATTTGGCGTGATTGTCTGAAGAGGAGTGGGGCAACAGTCGCACCACGTCGGCGACCAAAAAAACCGGACCGTCTCCGGAGCGAATGGCGTTTATAGCGGCGCGGGCGGCTGAGGCCACCTTGAAAAAATCCGTTCCGTCGACGCGGGCGCGTTTCATGCCCTCATATCCGGCCGCAAGCTTGTACGGCGTCCCGCCGGCCGTCTGATCTTTGACGGGGACGGAGATCGCAAATTTATTGTCCTGGATGAAAAAGAGAACGGGCGCCTTGATGCGCGTCGCCCAGTTCATGGCTTCGTGGAAGTCTCCTTGAGAGGTGGCGCCCTCGCCTCCGGATACGTAAACGAAGGCATCCTCCTGACGCCGTTTTACGGCCATTCCGAACCCGAGTCCGGGCAGAAATTGGGCTCCGACAGAGGACGAGGTCGTCATGATGTTCAGCTCCCGCATGCTGAAATGTTCGGACATCTGACGTCCACCGGAGTTAGGATCGTCGGATTTCGCGAGGTGGGCGAGCATCGACTGCTTCGGCGTCATGCCGACCGAGAGGGCCGTGCAGAGATCGCGGTAGTACATGCAGAACCAGTCGTGGCCCGGCTGCGCATACATCGCCACGGCGGCCTGCGCGGCTTCGTGGCCGGCGCATCCGATATGAAAGAAGCCCTTTCCTTGCTTGAGAAGCGTGAGCATCTTCTCGTCGAGACGACGAGCGAGCAGCATCGTTCGATAAACGCGGATCAGCTCATCCTTTTCGAAATCAGCGGGTGCGAGCTTCTCAATCTCGAAATTGCTGACATACCCCACGTCGGGTAGCTGCGCAACGGCGGCCTGGCCGTTTGCGTGTTCGATTTCCTCGATCGGAAGCGCTTCTTTTGCGTCGTTACGAGTTCGTGCGTTCTTTTCCTTCGGTTTCGCCATAAATCTCCTGATCTCTACTACGACATGCAGTACCGCCCATCCAGGGTTGGCGATGGGCCACACAGGATTCGGGCCCTGCGGCGAGCGGAATCGAGGGAGCGAACAACGCCAGGCTCCTGACGGCGGCTCCCGATTGGGTTGAATGAAAGCCGCCGATCCGCGTTCCGCGCGGAGAGCGGCTTCGGCAAGGTTTCGCGGGGGTCGAGGAGGCTGTCGACTACGTCTTCACGTTTGCGAAGGACGTCCAAGACTTCGGTGGGGCGATGCGCGGAATCTACGAAATCGACGGCACAAGCGAAAACCGGCGTCCTCAGACGTCGGGCTCTTCCTGTACCTCGGCGTAGGGCAGCTCGAACCAGAACCGGGTGCCGCGGCCGACCGTGCTTTCGACGTGGATCTGCTCTCCATGAGCGTGGAGAATCTGATGGACGATGGATAAGCCGAGTCCTGTTCCACCGCTGCGACGTGACCGGTCCGGATCGACGCGGTAAAAGCGCTCGAAAATACGCTCAAGGTGCTCCTCCGGAATGCCGCGGCCCGTGTCGATGATCTCGACGCGGACTTTGTCGAGGCGGCGGCGGAAACGGCAGCGCACCGTGCCTTCATCGGTATAGGCCATGGCGTTGTCGATGAGGTTGGTGAGCACCTGCCGAACGCGGTTTCGATCAGCCTCTACATAGAGGTGAGGATTCTCGATTTCCATGCGGAGTCCTTTGTGATCGGCCTTCGGGCGCAGCATGTCGCTAACCTCCTCGAGCAGCGCCTGAAGATCGAACGCGCTCGGCTTTATGAGGTCTTCGCGATACTCAAGGCGCGCTATTTCGATGAGATCGTTGAAGAGATTTTGAAGGCGGTGGAGATTGATGAGCCCCTTTTCCGCATAGCGTTTCCGCATCTCCGGGGTGAGCGTGCCGCTGCCGAGGGCTTCCAGGTATCCGCTGACGGCAAAAATAGGATTTCGCACTTCGTGCCCGACGTTCCCGATGAACTCGTTCTGCAGCTGCGTGAGGCGCTGTAATTCGTCGATCTGCCGCCGAAAGCTGTCGGACATCCGGTTCAGACTCATTGCCAATTCTTGAAATTCGGCGGCGCGCGATTCGACGCGGATTTTCTCGCCAAAATCGCCTTCCGCGATCCGCCGTGCCGAATTTCGAATGGCCTGAAGGGGGGTTGTAACCTGATGCGACGCCACCCAGCTTCCAAGAAGGGCAAGCAGCAAAGCCATGAACATCGCCGCGACGAGCGCGATTTGCATGCGATGCACGAGGGCGAAGAGCGGAGGCTCCGGCTGGCCGACGCGAACAATCAGTTCCGACGCCGGCCGGTAGAGCGCCACGAACAACATCAACTCCCCATCAGGACCCGTCCGTTCCACGAATCGAAGCGGGTTGTCCTCCGAGACGGACATCTCGTCCTGATCCATGACGCCGGGATCCGCGAGGACGCGCGTTTCGCGAAGGTCCCATAAAAGGCTGTCGCGCGTCGCGACGGTCAGGCGTAGGTCGGTAAGCCGGCTTATCGCAAGAGCCACCTCCTCCATTTCGTCCTCGCTTTCGGCCTGCTCGAGCTGAACCGCGATCCGTTCGGCCTGGCGGTAGAGCATGTGCCGCGTCGCGTCGTGCGTTTCGCCTCGCAAGATGACGGCTACGTAGAGTCCCACGACGAGGACCGCCAACCCCACGAACAGGGCAAACGTCAGGATCATCCACGTCTGCGTCGACGCTCGCCTGGGGAAGACGAGATTTGTCAAGTGGGTCAGCCAGCGCATATATAGAACATCCCCGGCGGACGGTCGCCGGAGAGATGCAAAATGAAAGGCGGCCGTTAGAGAGCGTGAAGACGGCTCGGCGGCACCGGACCGGTGCTATTCTTCGTCGGCGACGTTTTCTACGAAACGATAGCCGACCCCTCGCACGGTCTGGATATGGCGGGCGAATCCGCCGAGTTTCTCACGGAGGTTCTTGATGTGAGCGTCGACGGTACGCTCCGTGACCATCATTGCATCCTGCCAGATTGTTTCAAGCAGCTGCTGACGGGTAAAGGCCTTGCGGGGATGTCGAACCAGATACCGCAGCAATTCGAACTCCGTCAGCGTGAGGCCCAGATCTTTGCCCTCGAGCGTGGCACGGTATTCGTCTTCAAAGATCGTGAGGTTGTTGACCTGAATCGTGCGGCTTTCTTCGACGCCTGCGCGTCGGAGGACGGCTCGTACGTGGGCGACGATGACCTGCGGCGATACGGGCTTGGTGAGATAATCATCTCCACCCATCATGAGTCCTTTGATCTGATCATCCTCTTCCGTCTTGGCGCTGAGAAAGATGATCGGAATCGTTTCTGTCTCTACCCGAGAACGCAGCCGCTGGCAGACTTCATAACCGTCAAGGCCCGGTAGCATGATGTCGAGGATGATAAGGTCGGTCTCCGGTGAAGCCTTTTCGAGTGCCTCCTCTCCATCATAGGCTCTCTCAACGCCGTATCCCTCTTCTTCCAGGAAATGGCTGACGACCTCGACGACGTCTTCCTCGTCATCCACGACGAGGACGTTGACGTTTGACGGATCTGCAGATGTGGCCATGCTATTGCTCGCTAAGAACCAGGTGTATGAGAAACGGAAGGATCGAGAACATCAAATATACGGCTTCCGGGAGGACTCTTAAAGGACGGTTCGATCCGCGAAGGCATTATGAGTCGACCAGACCAGCGCAAGTATGCTTTTCTCGTAACGATTTCCACCCGCTTGCTCTACTCTACGTAGAGCCGCGGGACGCGAGCCGCGATTCCCGTCAAGATTTCATACGGGATCGTTTCCGCCCAGGCTGAAACTTCGAAAGCGTCGGGCGATTCGGGGCCGATGAGCACGACGTCGTCGCCGATCGCCAAATCGACCTCCGTTCCCACGTCTACCATAAACATATCCATACATACCGTCCCGACGACCGGATGCCGTTTGTCGCCGATCGTTACCTCGCCGCGGTTGGAGAGCTTACGCGGGTAACCGTCGGCGTAACCGGCGCCGACCGTCGCGATGCGCGTGCGGCGATCCGCCTTCCACCGCCGACCGTACGAAATCGACGTGCCGGGATCGACCCATTTGAGATGCGTGAGCCTCGACGTCCAGCGCAGGACAGGTCGAAGGCCCGCATCTTCCGCGAGTCCGCCGAGGGCGGAGTATCCATAGAGGCCGATTCCAATGCGCATCATTGCCCGGGGAAATGCCGTGCTGTCGGGAATGCGCAGGGCCGCAGCGCTGTTAGCCACGTGAATGCGGCGGGCTGAATCTTCCAGCGGCGCTATGATTCTGCGGAATCGCTCGATCTGTTCTACGGAGAATCGGTTGTCTTCATCATCGGCCGTCGCGAGATGGGTCCAGAGGCCGTCCACCTTTACATTGCTGGACCGCTCAAGCTCGAGCACGATCTGCTCGGCCTCCGACGGCGCCACGCCGATTCGTCCCATGCCGGTGTCGATCTTTACGTGTGCCCGAAAGGGTCCTTCGCCGGGCGCCGTAAGCCACCTGGCGACGGCCTCCGAAGATACGGTGACGTCCAGGTCATGCTCAGGATAGGCGGAGAGATATTCGGGCAGCGGTGCGGCGAGAACGAGAATGCGACCTTCAATTCCCGCTTTCCGCAGCCGGACGCCCTCGGGCACCGTCGCGACGGCGAAGTGGGTAACGCCTGCCTCGAAGAGAGCCGATGCAACCTGCGGCGATCCGTGACCATAGGCGTCGGCTTTAACGACGGCCATGACGTCCGCAGAAGGAGCCGTACGGCGGAAGATTTCCAGATTGAATCGCAGCGCGTCGAGGTGGATCTCGGCCCGAGTAGGTGCCGTCGACGCGTCGGCATCGGTGCGTGTGGACGTGTCGATCTTCAGTGCCGTGAAAGCCATGTTCGGGTGATCAGAACGAATGCCAAGATACGCCCTGGCGCCGGGCATTGGGTATGAACTAACTCTAAGAATAGCGGGGCGGTTCGTAACGTTCGCGCACCGAAACCTTTGAGAGTATCCTCGTTACAATCAGCGCGCGTTTGGCGGCATGGGGCGATGGCCGCGGGAGTGCGCGTAGAGCGTGCGGACGATTTCGCTGATTGGATGGCGCAGTCCACTACAACACGGGGTTTTCGAATATGCAGCGTAGAATTTTGAGCCTCCTGGCCGTGGTCGTGATGACCGTCTCGGTTGGGTGGCCGGTAGCGGCGCAGCAGACGGAGGAGAAGCCCCGGCTGACGCTCGAAGATATTCATGCGTCAAACACATTTTCGCCGCACGACTTTCGCGCAGGGAAATGGGCTGAAGAAGGGCCGATCATCACCTTCGTCGAGATCGATGAGGGCATCGGGGCCACACACCTCGTCAGCTACAACCTGGAGATCGATGAGCGCACGCAGCTGATCGACGGCTCCGATCTGCATGCCGACGACGTCGATCGTCTCATAAAGATCGAGGACTACGTATACAGCCCCGACGAATCACAGGTCCTCATATACACGGATTCTGAACAAGTCTGGCGCTATAACACGAAAGGCTTCTATTATCTCTACGACGTAGCGTCCGGCGAGCTGCGGCCCATAGCCGATCGCGATGCAGGCTTTCAGATGTTCGCGAAATTCTCTCCGGACGGTCGCCGCGTCGGATTTGTTCGCAACCGGGATCTGTTTGTCGTAGATGTAGACGACATGAGCGAACGGCGGCTGACCTCCGATGGATCGGAAGGCGCCATTATCAACGGCACCACGGACTGGGTCTACGAGGAGGAATTCGGCCTTCGCGACGGTTGGGTCTGGAGCCCGGACGGCCTCCGGATCGCCTACGTACAGCTCGACGAAACGGGCACGAGCGAATTCGTGATGGCCGACCTGTTGGGGCAGTATCCGGAGCTGATCCGTTTTCGCTATCCCAAGGCCGGCGAAGTGAACAGTGAGATCCGCGTGGGTGTGGTGAACGTAGACGGCGGCAGCCGTGCGTTTTTTGAGACGTATACCTGGAATAGCGGAGGCGACTCGCTGGAATACATTCCGTCGCTGGGATGGACGCCGGAGATCGACGGCACGTCGTACGTTTGGATGTTCCGCCTGAACCGGGATCAGAATGATCTGGACCTGCTCTACGGTGACCCGGCGGATATGTCCGTCGAAACCATTCTCGAAGAGAAAAACGACACATGGCTCGACGTGGAAACCAGCTTCGGCGATCTGTCCGGCGGTACCATCACCTATCTACAGGACGGCCGGCATTTCGTTTGGTTGAGCGAGCGAGACGGCTATCGACATCTGTACCTCTATCAGAACGACGGCACGTTCGTGCGTAGGGTTACAGACGGCGATTGGAATGTTGCGGCTTTCCACGGCGTCGATGAGGATCGGGGAGCGTTCTATTTCAGCGGGACGGTGGCGAGTCCGCTCGAGCGCCACCTCTATCGCTCGGAAATGGCCGCGCCCGCCGGGTCCAATGGTGCGCGCAGGTCCTCCGGCGCACCCGAGCAGATTACGGAACGCCCGGGGACTCACCGAATCGACATGTCGCGGGACCTGCGCTTCTATATCGACCGGTTCTCAGATCTTCGCACGCCGTCCGTCGTCACGCTGCATCGTGCCGATGGGCGTCTGCTAAAGGAGCTTGAGATGAACGAAGCCTTGCAGGAGCGTCTCATCCGCTACGATCTTCCCTATCCCGAATTCACTACCGTGAACGGTGCCGACGGAACGGAGCTTAATGCGTACGTGATCAAGCCGCGGGATTTCGATCCGGCGAAGACGTATCCGATGATGCTCTACGTGTACGGCGGGCCCGGCTCGCAGACGATCACCAACGATTGGGGCGGCGTTCGGTATTTGTGGCACGCGTACCTGGCTCAGAATCTCGGGGTGCTCGTGGCCAGCGTCGATAATCGCGGCACCGGCGCTCGGAGCAAGGACTTCAAAAGCGTTACCTACAAGCAGCTGGGCGTGCTGGAGGCGGAGGATCAGATCGCCGCTGCCGGGCAATTCGGCGAGCTGGATTATGTGGATGAGGACCGGATCGGCATCTGGGGCTGGAGCTACGGCGGCTTCATGACGCTCATGTCGATGCTGTCGGGCGAAGGTCCCGACACGTTCAGCCTCGGGGTCGCGGTAGCCCCGGTGACGGATTGGCGGCAATACGATACGATCTACACGGAGCGGTACATGTCCACGCCGCAGCGCAATCCGAAAGGCTACGAGCGAGGTGCTCCGATCACGTACGCGGATCGGATGCGCCCGGATCAGAAACTGCTTATCGTTCATGGGGATCTCGACGATAACGTGCACTTGCAGAACGCCATTCAGATGACCGGCGCGCTGCAGGAAGCCGGCAAGCAATTTGAAATGATGATCTATCCGGGTCGTAATCACGGCATCTACGGCGGGCGAACGAGACTGCATCTCTATACATTGATGACCGATTTCATTGAAGAGAATCTCTGATCCGCATGAATCCTGATTTGCTGCTGCAAGGTGGCCGCATTCTCGATCCGGAAGCCGGTAGCCTGCGCGAGGCAGACGTCCTCATTCGAGACGGCCGGATAGACGCGGTCGCCAGCGGTCTCACGCCCAACGGCTTTCGAGTCTACGACTGCTCGGGCAAGATGATTTCACCGGGGTGGATCGACATGCACGTCCATTTCCGTGAACCGGGTTTCGAGTACAAGGAGACGATTGAGACCGGGTGCCGGGCTGCCGCCTTCGGCGGATTCACGGCGGTGGCTTGCATGCCCAACACCGATCCGCCCATCCACACGCGTGACGTCGTTGAGTTTATCATCGAGCGCTCTGAGAAAACGGCCGTTGACGTGCACCCGATCGCGTGCGTCTCCAAGTACCGGAAGGGGAAAGAGTTGACGGAGATGGCCGACCTCGCCGAGGGCGGTGCCGTAGCGTTTAGCGACGACGGATCGCCGGTGCAGGACTCCGGCTTGATGCGGCGTGCCCTCGAGTACAGTTCGACGCTGGACCGCACGATCATCAATCACATGGAGGACCTGACGCTCAATCCCGAAGGCCACATGCACGAGGGGGACGTCTCCACAAGATTGGGCATCCCGGGGATTCCGTCCCTGGCGGAGGAGGTCATGATTGCGCGAGACGTGCTGTTGGCCGAGTTTACCGGGGGACATGTACACGTGGCGCACATTTCGACGGCGGCCGCGGTTGATCTCGTGCGGCGTGCCAAGGAGCGGGGGATTCGCGTAACCGCGGAAGTTTGTCCCCACCACTTCACAATGACGGACGAGGCGGTTGAGGAGACGGGATTCAGCACGCATACGAAGATGCACCCGCCGCTTCGAAGTGCGATGGACGTCGAGGCTTTGAAAGAGGGACTTCGCGACGGCACGATCGACGCGATCTGTACCGATCACGCGCCGCACGCTTCCTTTGAGAAGGAGGTTGAATTTATCGCGGCCCCCTTCGGCATCATCGGACTGGAGACGGCCTGGGGCCTTACAGGGCGCGAGTTAATCGATGCCGGCATCCTCTCCGTCGAAGATGCCGTTCGCAAGCTCACGGTCGAGCCGAGGCGGATTCTTCGATTGCCGATTCCGCGCCTCGAAGAAGGACATCCGGCGAACCTCACGATTTTCGATGCCTCGACGCGTTGGACGTTTGACGCTCGGCACGTGCGTTCAAAGAGCAGGAACACGCCGTTCATCGGCAGCGAAATGGTCGGACGTGCCTGGGCGATCTACAATCGAGGACGGTTTGTAGAGGCAGAGGCCTAGAAGCGATGGAAGCGAATTCCAGGGTGGAGAAGTTGCGCGTCGGTATGGTGTTCGGAGGGGTCTCGCCCGAACACGAGGTGTCGATCATTTCATCGCTGCAGGCGATCCATGCGCTGGATCGGGACCGCTACGAGCCCGTGCCGATCTACATCGCGAAGGACGGCACGTGGTATACGGGTTCGGGCCTTCTCGATATCGATGCCTATCAGGATCTCGACCAGGTACGGCGCGACGCGATTCCGGTGCGGGTTGATGCCGGATCGTTCGGCTCACTGCTCCTTATCGAGAAGAAGAAGGGCGGCCTGTTTTCGTCGCAGCCTCGTGCGTTCACCGCAGACGTCGTCTTTTTGGGATTACATGGCGGATCGGGGGAGGATGGAGGGCTCCAGGGCCTCTGCGAAACCTTCAACGTGCCGTACACCGGCAGCAGCATACTCGGCTCGTCGCTGGGGATGGACAAGGTGCTCTCAAAGATGATCTGCCGCGATCAGGACGTCCCGGTGGTCGGTTTCGTGGCACTGCGTGAGTCGGAGTGGGCCCATCGAGAAGAAGAATGGCTCGACCGCATCGAAGTAGAGCTCGGATATCCCGTCGTCGTGAAGCCCGCCCGTCTCGGATCATCCATCGGTATCTCGAAAGCCGGAGATCGGCGGAAGCTCGATCGTGCCATTGAAGAGGCGCTTCGATACGACGACAAGGTCGTCGTGGAGCATGCCGTCGAGCAGCTGCGCGAGATCAACTGCGCCGTGCTGGGAGATCCCCACGAGGCGGAGCCGAGCGCGCTCGAACAGCCGGTTCGCACGGAGGGCGCCGACCTGCTCACGTTTCAGGAGAAATACATGCGAGGCACCGACGGCGACGGCGCAAAAGGAGGCACGCGCCGCCGCGGGTCCAAGTCGTCGGACGCAGGTTCCGGCGGGATGGCATCGCTCGACCGTATTATTCCGGCGCCGATCGACGACGAGACCGCCGACCGGATTCGAGAGCTCGCCGTGCGCGTCTTCAAGCTGTTCGAATGCGGGGGTGTGGCCCGCATCGACTTCATGATCGACGAGTCGACCGGCACGGTCTATTTCAATGAGATCAACACCATACCCGGTTCGTTCTCATTCTATCTCTGGGATCCTGCCGGCGTGCCGTTCGGTGCGCTGCTGACCAGGATGATCGAGCTGGCGCGCAAGAGGCACCGCGATCGAAATAGCCGCGTCCGTACGTACGACGTCAATCTGCTCTCAAAGAAGAGCCTGAGCGGGATCAAAGGATCGAAGCAAGGATGATGCGGCTGATCGCGTGGGCAATTTTCGCTGCTGTCTTCGTAAGCGCGTGCGGTGCCGAGAAACAGACCGCACAACCGGGTACCGAGACGCCGAGCGGCGAGCCTGAGGCGGCCTCGACGGCGTACGAGGTCGTGCTCGCGAACGCCATTTCGGATACGCTACGCGGGAGTGCCTCATTCGGACGCGTTCGCCATCCCCTTGAAAACACGCGCCACCTCGTCATTCGCCTCACATCGCCGTACGATTTTGCCGGCGGGGTCGTCATTACGCGCAGGAGTCCGGACCTTCCGGAGGAGGGCACCTACCCGTTGACGACGGATTCCACCCGGATTGCCTCCGGCGAGCACTTCGTCATCATCTACCGGGAAGGCATGCTGCGCGACCTTCGATCGGTGTCCGGCTCGCTGACCCTGTCGACCGTCACAGATTCGCTGATTGCTGGGAGATTCAATGCGACGCTCCGGGGCTATATCTCCGAAGGAGGCCGTGATCTCGAGGCCGGTGAAGTCCACGCCGTCGGCCGTTTCACCGCCGAAAGGGGGATGTCCGGATACGTCATCGGCCTTTGAGTTCCCCACTCGTGGCCGGTGAGTTCCGCACCAATGGCCGTTGAGTTCCGCACCCGTGGCCGTTGCGTTCCGCACCCGTGCTCGGTCTCGTGTTCCCATACTCCGCATGGTTCCGAGCGTCGAACGGCCACGCCGCTCTCGTATCCCGTACGAACCTCCGGGAGTACAAGTCGTTTAGAATGGGCTACACTCTACATTCCATCGAGAGATGATTCAAGACATATTACGATTAATAGACCGGCATCAGCGATTCTTCATATCTACGCATATTCGTCCCGACGGGGATGCGATCGGTTCGGAGCTCGCGCTTGCACGCTTCCTCGAAAAGCGAGGTAAGGAGGTGACGATTCTCAACAGCGATCCTCCTCCGATGAATATGGACTGGCTGCCGGAGATCGACAAGGCGGCCGTGTACGACGGTTCGCTCGAACAGCGCGAGCGCATCGACCGGGCCGACGTGTTGTTCATCCTGGATACGAACACCATGGATCGGCTCGGCAAGCTTGTGGCGCCCGTGAAGAATAGCCGGGGGATCAAGGCGTTGATCGATCATCACACGCATCCGGAATCATGGTTCGACGTGATGTATGAACGCGAAACGGCTTCGTCGACCGGCGAGATGATCTACGAGATCATCGCGGCGTACGATGCTTCGATGATCGACGCGGAGCTCGCGACGGCGTTGTACGCGGCGATCGTGACGGATACCGGATCGTTCCGATACAGCTCGGTGACGCCGGCACTGCACCGCGTTGTCGCCGACCTTCTCGAACGGGGAGACATCAGTCCCGCGCCTATCCATATTTCCGTATATGACACGCGGTCCATAGAGGGGCTCCGGTTGTTGGGACGGGCTCTGGAGAGCATCACCCTTCGCTACCAGGGTGAGGTAGCCTACATGGTCCTCACGCCGCGAATGCTTCGTGAGACTGGGGCGGGCAGCGAAG
This sequence comes from uncultured Rhodothermales bacterium, assembly GCA_964487555.1. Classification (GTDB taxonomy): domain Bacteria; phylum Bacteroidota; class Rhodothermia; order Rhodothermales; family VXPQ01; genus CAZART01. The sequence continues at coordinate 3,276 of CAZART010000046.1, read as the reverse complement.
ATACGGAGGGTTTTGTCAACTATGCGCTCTCGATCGAGGGAGTGCGCGCGGCGGTGTTGTTCTTCGAGACGGAGAACGGCACAAAGATGAGCTTCCGCTCGAAGGCCGATGCGCACGTCAATGAGTGGGCGCGTGCGTTCGGCGGTGGGGGGCACAAGAACGCGTCCGGCGCTTACATGACGGTGCCTCTTGAAGACGCCATCCAGCAGGTGATGGAGGCAGCGCCTCGATATCTCCCCCTCGAACCCGACGACGGGAGAACGGTCGAACTCACCGACGAGGACGCGGCGTACCTTTCCTCGCTGATGGAAATGAAGTCACAGTCGAAATAGACATCTATGAAAGTATCGATCACCACTCTTCCGCTGTCCGAGCTCGACGTCGATCTGCTCATCATTCCTGTGGCCGAAGGAACGTCTGTCGACCGGCTGGCCTCGTTGTCGGAGGAACTCGGCGCCGGGGTGAGGCGCGCAGGCGAAGATTTTTCCGGTAAGATCGACGATTCGCTGATGGTTTATCCCGACAAGGCCCACGCGAAGCGGCTCGGGCTCGTCGGTACGGGTCCCCTCTCCAAAATCGATGCGGAGTTGATGCGGCGGGTCGCGGCCCGAGGCGAGGCGCTCGCGCGCATGAGCAGAGCCGAGACAGTGGCCATCGTCCAGCCCGACATCGCCCTCGACCCTGAAGTGGTCAGCCAATCGCTGGTCGAGGGATTTATGATGGCCTCCTATCGGTTCCTGCGGTACAAAACCGATACGACCGTATATACCGGGGCCGATCGGCTCGTATTGCATGTTGCCGATCAGGAGAAGGGCAGCCGCCGCGGCGTCGAACGCGGCCGCGTCGTGGCCGAAGCCGTGATGAGTGCCCGAGATCTGGTTAATCTGTCGCCGGATGAGAAGACGGCGACGGCGCTGGCCCGAGCTATAGAGAAATCGGCGAAGAAGCACGGTTTCAATGCATCTGTTTGGAATAAGGCGCTCATAGAAGAAGAGGGGATGGGCGGTCTGCTTGCCGTCAACCGCGGGAGCGTGGAGCCTCCGACATTTACCGTTCTCGAGTGGCGACCGGATAACGCGAGCAACGAATGGCCCGTCGTCCTCGTCGGCAAAGGCATTGTCTTCGACACGGGCGGCCTCTCACTGAAGTCCACAAAGGACTCGATGGATCAGATGAAGGCGGACATGGCCGGTGCGGCCGCCGTGATAGGTGCGTTTGAGGCCATCGCACGATTGGAGCTGCCTCTCTACGTCGTCGGGCTCATCCCGGCGACCGACAACCGTCCCGGAGAGAATGCATACGTTCCGGGTGACGTGATCCGGATGCACTCCGGTAAGACGGTCGAAGTGCTGAACACCGACGCCGAAGGGCGCCTCATTCTGGCCGACGCCCTCTCCTATGCCAGGACGTACAAGCCGGCTCTCGTCCTCGATCTTGCTACACTGACCGGCGCCCAGGTCATTGCGCTGGGCTCGGACGTGGCCGCCGTGATGACGAATGACCGGACAGGTGCCGATGAACGCATCGAAGCGATCGAGGCGGCCGGCCGCCGAAGCGGAGATCTCGTGCACCGCATGCCCATGTTCGAGCATTACGGAAAACAGATTGAAAGTGACGTCGCCGACATTAAAAATGTAGGCGGTCGTGAGGCAGGGACCATTACGGCAGCAAAATTTCTCGAGCACTTTGTCGACTATCCATGGATACACGTCGACATCGCGGGTCCGTCCTTCATTTCAACCGAAAAACCCTACCGCTCGAAAGGCGGCACCGGGTTCGGCGTGCGCCTGCTCGTTGATTTCTTGCGTGAGTATGCCGATCCACGTCGAAAATAGGCTGTCGTCTGCGGCGAACTCAATGTCGTACCTCATCAGACCGGGTGGAAACAACGTGTGGTACCGGACTATCGCTATCGTATTGATCGCGGCGTGGGCCGCTGCAGGATTCGCCGAAGAGTCACGCGCTCAGGATCGTTATCTCGAGATTGCTGCGCGGTACGGCCGGGCGCACGTCCATCATCAGGCCCTTGTGTTGCCGAAGGGCGACGACCGTGAAGCCGTCATCTCGTTCCGCATTCCCAACAGCCTCCTCGTTTTCACGCAAGAGAAGGAGGGGTTTGAGGCCCATGTGGATCTGACGGCAGAGCTTTACAAGGGCTCCAGGAAAGTAGAAGAGCAGATGTGGAAGCGCCGGCACGGCGCTGCGACCTTTGAGGAAACGCAGAGCCGAACCGATGATCTGGAGGGCTTCGTACGTTTCGGAGTCGAGCCTGGTGACTATACGTATCGCCTCATCGTTAACGACGTCGGCGCGGACGACCGTGGTCTGGCAAGAGCGTTCCACGTGCCGGATGCCGGCACTCCTGTCTTCGGGACGCTCGTTTTTGGGATCCTCGGTAGTGATTCGGTGCACGTCACCCTGGATGCTGCCAATCTGGGAGGAGACGTACCGTTCGGTGTGAAACTGCAGGCCATCGTTCCGGTTACGGCAGATCCGAGAACGGGGCCGGCAAAAACGGCTTTTACGTATCAGCTGTATCGGCTCTCGCCGAACAGGAAGGAGATTCAAGGCCCGCGGCCGGCTCCACGTCGTTCCGTGCAGGGTGCCCCGTCCGTGGAACCAACGAAGCCCATCGAAATCCAGCCAGGTGACGACCTCATGGCGAGCGGATCGATAACGGCCGGCGATCTCGTGTCGGTGGGCGACCTCGTGAGCGTCGATGCGGAATGTTTGTGCTGGTTGATTCCACGCACGTCCGGTTCGGCGGCGGCTCTGGCCGTGATTCCTTTAAAGACGGACGAGCTTGAGAACGGGACCTATCTGCTCGAGGTGACTCCCGCGGGGGGCGGCGAGACGAAAGAGTACGTCTTCGGGACGCAGTGGCGTGACATGCCCCTCTCTCTTTACGACGTGGCCGTGGCCATTCGGAATCTAAAGTTCATCGAGGATCGCGACACGATTCGCGGATTGCTGAAAGGATCGCGCGACGAGCAGGTCGACGGCTTTCGGGCGTACTGGAGGAAGCGCGATCCCACGCCGGGTACGGTCCGCAACGAATTGATGGAAGAATACTATCGGCGTGTAGACGAGGCCGCGGAAAAGTTCAGCACGGGGCAGCATCCCGTTCCCGACGGACTCCGTACCGATCCTGCGCGCATCTATGTGCTCTACGGCGAGCCTCACCGGATCACGAACACGCTACCTTCCTCCGGCGGCGTCGAACAGACGTGGCGGTATGCGGACGGGCGGACGTTCGTGTTCTGGGCGGGGAGTAGT
>CAZART010000045.1:25449-39031 GCA_964487555.1 uncultured Rhodothermales bacterium | reverse complement strand
ATGGTGCACGTGCGCGACCTCGATGACGACTACTACGAGTACGACGAGCGCACGTATAGCCTCGTCGGTCGCGATGCGGGCCGTACCTATCGTCTCGGCGACCGCGTTGAGGTGGTTGTGGCAGGCGCGAACCTGGAATCGCGCGAAGTGGACTTCGTATTCGCGAATTAGCGCGACCGGGCGTCGTCGTCTTGCTCTCACGGAGAGAGAGCATCTGCGGAAGCAGACTCAGCTCCCCGGCGGCGCTGCAAGGCGTTCTCTGAGCGCCTCAACGGCCGCTGCAGAAGCCGCGTCTTCAGGGTCGAGCGACAGGGCTACATTGTACGCGTCGAGTGCGTCACGGTACCGTTCCGCTTCCTCGAGCATACGTCCATAATCGCGCCATTTCTGGGCCGTTCCGTGCACCTCAGCGGTCGACCGGGCGACACCCAGCTCGGCGTCGACGGCCTGGAGACTTTCCGCCGCCGCAAGATAACGGCCTCCCTCCTCGACGCGCCCGACGCCGATCAGGCTGCGTCCAAGATTGTAATGCGCGCCATAGAACCATGGACGAGCCTCGAGCGCACGCTTGAGGTGTTCGACGGCCTCTTCGTACCGCCCAATGGTAACAAGCAGCGCACCTAGAAAATAGGCATAATCGCCGTTGGCCGGATCCAGCTCGAGCGCCTTGCGGCGCGCCGTCAGCGCCTCTTCCATCCGGCCGGCCTCTTCGTAGATCGCCCCGAGCTCGCTGTGCGCTTCCGCGTAGGTGACATCGAGGCGAACGGCCTCTCGGACCGCCTCCTCCGCCTCATCGAAGGCGCCGATTTCCTTATGTGCGCGTCCGATCTGGAGCAAAACGGCCCGGCGCTTGGCCGCGTCGGTATCTGACGTAAAGTTTTCCCGTTCCTGCCTGAAGTATTTGAGGGCCTCGGTGTAGCGGCCTTGCTGTGCCGCATTGTTTCCCAGAGCGAAACGGCCTCCCTCGAAATCGGGCTCGATCTCGAGCACTTTCTCAAAGGCCTGCCGAGCCTCTTCGTACCGGTTTAACTTCCCGAGCACTCGCCCGCGCAGGAAGTAAGCCGGCACATAATCGGGGTCGCGCCGATGGATTCTATCGCACATCGTCAGCGCCGCCACATAGGCACCCTGGCTCTCTGCCCATTCGGCTCTCCCCATAAAAGCCTCGACCAGGGGATCGACCGATCCGGTCGCCGGTCTTTCGGTGACGTCCCGCTCGGCAGCGGCGCGATCGTCCACCGACTCGCCCCCGCAACCCGTCGCATGGAGGACGATCACGAAGAGCACGACCGCCCGCGCCGTGTACAACGTTCTGAAGCACGACTTCGTAGATCGACTCGACATTGTCATAGATCCTTGGGGATGCTCGAAAAAGACGTAGGTTCGTCACCGAAACTCGCGTACACGCCATCCGTCCCGATAGGCGACGGAACGTCACAGCGATCGCTCCTCCCCCTCCGCCTTTTCCAGCTCATCGCGGATGTCTTCCATGAGCTGCCGTGGATCGAGGTCGTGCTTGAGTCGGTCAAGGCCGTCGTGGTTCGGCTCGTGCCCCAACTTCCGGTACAGCTCGTCGAGCATCCGGAGCGTCATCGACGCTTTTCGCTCGACGTGAAGATCAATCTGCAGCATCACCTCGTCACGCAGCTCGTTGATACGCTCCTGCCGATGCTGATGCATCAACACGAGCAACGCGATAAAGGGCGCCTCCACGGACGCGATCGTCGCGAGAAGCATAAACGGATATGGATCCCACGGCGACCACGGCATGAAGGGCAGATTGCAGACGACCCAGCCCACGTGAGCCCCCAGAAAGAGGGTGAAGAAAACCGGATCGGCCAGAATGCGCCCCACGGAATCGACGACGTCGGCCAGCCGCCCCTGCCGTTTCGCCGTCTCCAGCCGCACATTGAGGATTTCCTCGGAGTGCTGACCCACGTCATCCCGCTCTTTTTCCGGCACAGTCTCCTCCTGACGGTTTCTTCGACCGGCAATCCTCCAACGACCGCCATCGTCAACACGTCACGACGTTTTACGGTTCATATCCGCCACGTACTACAGTTCATATTGCGTCACGTAGGCCTCGGCCGCATAGAACTCCGGCAGGCCCAGCTTATTCAGCGCTTTCGCCGTGTTCAGGTTGCGGTCACGTGCACGCTGCCAGAACTCGCGGTCGTCGTACGCGCCCGGAAACATGGCCCGGTCCTTTTGACTCTCGTGCTTGTAGATGGCTTGCACCTTCCGATCGAGATCTGCCTTCGACATCGGCATGAACACGTCGGCTCGGTGGATCTCCCACTCCTGCCATGCGCCGCGGTACAGCCATACCAGCGGCCGCTTGAACGCGCCGTCACCCGACGGTGCACCATCACCCGCGGGCGCGGGCTTCGTTTCTTCCTCATATTCGACCGGCTTCTCGACGCGCTCTCCCTGTATGTGGCGCTTGTTGTAGCGCCGAAGTGCCTGGTCGATGGCCTGATAGCACATGCGATGCGTGCCGTGCGGATCGGAGAGATCGCCGGCGACGTAAATGTGATCCGGCACCAGTTCTTCCAGCAGGTCCATGACGACTTTGACGTCGGCCTCGCCGATCGGATCTTTCCGCACACGGCCCGTCTTGTAGAAGGGCATGTCGAGAAAACGAGCGTCCTGCGCCGTCAGACCCATCACCTCGAGACCCTCAATGGCCTCCGAGTACCGAATGTAGGCCTTGATCGCCTGTACCTCCTTGATGTCGACCTGACCGGGGCGTTTCCTGGCAAGGAAGTCCAACATCTTCTTCCGCCTCGTGTCGAGATCCTTGCGCGCGGCCTTGTCCAGCCCCAGTATGTCGATGCTGAACTCAATGAACCTCAGGTAGCGCCGGACGTCGGCGTCGAAGACCGCAACGGACCCATTGGTCATGTACGCGACCAGCACGTCGTTTCCGTTCGATACCAGCTTGTCGAGCATCCCACCCATCGAAATTACGTCGTCGTCGGGGTGCGGGCTGAAGACGACGACCTTCTGATTCTTCGGCAAGCCGTCCATGTACGTCACGCGCCGCCGGAGGTCTTCGAAAACGGTTCGGCACAGATTGTCGATGCTGTCGTAGGCATAGACGAGCTCGTGCAGGTGATTTCGATAGAAATCGGCCTCCTCCAGCGTCAGAATGGCCTTCTCGAGCTTCTCCGACAGCCAGATGACGGCACGTTTGCCCATCAGCGGATCCCAATCCACCGGTTTTACGATCCACGGCGTTTTCTCGCGGGTCAATTCGCTGGCCGCCGCCCGATCGACGTAGAACGTGGCATTGCGATGCATCTGAAGGTAGGTGGCCGTCACCCGGCGGTTCGGCTCTTCCTCAACGGCCCGTCGCATGATCGGGGCCTTGTGCTCGCCCGTGGCGACCAGGATGACCTCGCGCGCATCCAGAATCGTCCCGACGCCCATGGTGATGGCCTGCCGCGGTACGTTTTCCTCGCCGAAAAAGTCCGACGCCGCATCCTTCCGCGTGATCTCGTCAAGCACAATCAGCCGCGTCCGTGTATCAGGCCCGGAGCCGGGCTCGTTGAACCCGATGTGGCCGCTTCGTCCGATGCCGAGTAAAATCAGATCGAGGCCTCCCGCCTTCTCAATCTCGTGCTCGTACATGTGACAGAACGCCTCCACGTCCTCCGGCTTGAGGTCACCACGCGGGATGTGGATATTTTTCTCCGGGATATTGACGTGGTCGAAAAAATTCTCCCGCATGAAGCGATGATAGCTCTGCAGGCTGTCGGGATCGACCGGGTAATATTCGTCGATGTTGAAGGTGATGACCTTCGAGAAATCGAGGCCCTCATCCTTGTGCATCCGAATAAGATTCTGATACACGCCGATCGGCGTCGACCCGGTGGGGAGTCCGAGAACGACGTTCTTGCCGACGGTCTTACCCTCCTCGATGAGGCCGGCAATCCGCTTGGCGACCTGACGAGACATCGTAGCCGGATCGTCGAAGATGAGGACGGGCACGCGCTCGAGCTGTGCTCCTGGAATAGACGTCCGCCCCGTTGCAGGCCCGACGTCTCGCGCGACCGCTCGCTCAGTGTAGTTGTTCATGATGCTGGTGGCTCCGCTCTTGCTCTAGGTTTCTCGTGGGGATACGCCAACCCTTACGGCTTTCTTTCGCAAATGCACCGTGGGGATCGTCTTCCAAAGCCGATTATCCGACGCGAACCCCATTCTCATGGAGGACGGAGAGGGCTTCACCCTGCGCCCGGAGGGTGCGATCGATTTCAGCGTCGCCATGCGTGCTCGAAATGAAAAACGCTTCGAACTGCGACGGCGCCACGTAGATGCCCCGCTTCAACATTTCGTGAAAGTACCGTCCAAACAGCATCGTATCGCACGCTTTCGCCTGCTCATAGTTCACGACGGCTTCGTTACTGAAGAATAAACAGCCCATCGAACCGACTCCGGTGGTGTAGTACTCCAGTCCCAGTGCCTCAAGGTTCGTTTTCGTGCCTTCGGCCAGCCGGCGGCCTGCTCGTTCGAGGCCTTCATACAATTCCGGATCGTCCGCCACCCGCCGCAGTACGGCGTAGCCTGCGGCCATGGCTAGCGGATTTCCCGAGAGTGTTCCCGCCTGGTAGACAGGGCCGACCGGCGATAACCGCTCCATAAGCTCGCGCTTGCCGCCGTAGGCGCCCACCGGCAGCCCTCCGCCTATGATCTTACCCAGCGTAGTGAGATCGGGAAGAACGCCGAAGCGCTCCTGCGCCCCGCCGCGGGCCACGCGAAATCCGGTCATCACCTCATCAAAGATAAGCACGATTCCCTCATCGTCGCACAGCGTCCGCAATCCCTCCAAAAAGCCGGGCACGGGCGGAACACAACCCATGTTGCCGGCAACAGGCTCGACAATGATTCCGGCGATCTCATGCGCGTGTTCGGCGACAAGACGCCGGACGTCCTCAAGGTCGTTGTAACGCGCAACCAGCGTGTCGCGCGCCGTTCCGGCCGTCACGCCCGGCGAGTTGGGCTGTCCGAGCGTGGTAGCCCCGCTGCCTGCGGCGATCAGGAAGAAGTCGGCATGGCCGTGATAATTTCCTGCAAACTTGATGATCTTGTCGCGCCCGGTGTAACCGCGTGCCAGTCGCGCGGCGCTCATCGTCGCCTCTGTACCCGAGTTGACCATGCGGACGGACTCGATCGACGGCACGAGGTCGCAAATGAGTTCGGCCACCTCGACTTCGATGCGTGTCGGCGCGCCGAAGGACGTGGAGTCGGCTGCCGCCTTTCGCACGGCCTCTACGACGGAAGGATCAGCGTGGCCGAGGAGCATCGGGCCCCATGAACCCACATAATCGATGTACCGGTTGCCGTCTTCATCCTCTACGTAGGCGCCCTCGGCCCGCCGGATGAAAACGGGCGTACCGCCGACGCTCCTGAAGGCACGGACCGGCGAGTTCACGCCCCCCGGAATCACGCGCTGCGCCCGTTCGAACAGACCACGGCTCTGGTCGAAAGTCATGACTTCGTTCGCCGTACTATCGTTGTGGTACTATGGTTCATCGTTCGCTCCATCATCCCGGCGTACCCTCATCGGCGCGACGATAGATCCCCTGTACGATCCGGCCGCCCTTTTCGACGGCTATCGTCGGCCCCTCGGCCAGAGCATAGCCCGCCTCCTCCATCACGTCGTTCAGCGTGCGTGGCGTGAAAGTGGGCTTAAGCCCGCTATCGCCGGCGTAGCCCCTCGCGCCGGGCGTCTCTGCGGGTTCGGGTATGGCGGGCACGGTCACGTACAACCATCCTCCCGAGCGCAGCACGCGTCGGATCTCGCTCAGCCCCTCGAGCAGCGACTCGCGCGAATCGGATCGGGCAAGCGCTCCGAAGGCTACCACCCAGTTGAAGAATTCATCAGGATAGCCGAGTGCATCGACGCGGGCCTGGCTAATCCGCTTGCCGGCCTCCTCCTCTCCGATGTGCACGGCAGCGCTCGCACGAACGTCTGCGACGTTCTCCGGACTCGGATCGCACGCAAACACATCGAAGCCGAGTTGAATCAGCGCCTCCGTCTGCATCCCGTCCCCGCATCCGACGTCCAGGATTCGGCTCTCAACGGGCACCGTAGCGAACGTTCGGAGCAAATGGTCGGACGGTTCAGGCATCCCAGCGATGGGCTTCGGTAATGAATTCGCACTGGTGGCACCGCGTACAGCGATCCGACGGTTTGAATCGGGGTAAGGCGTTCAATGAGTAAAGCGCGTAGGCCTCTCCCGAGGCGGCGCCGTCGCCGGATGCGCTCATCATCCCGATGTCTCCCGGCAGAACGAGCTGCGCGACGGTCGCTTCGGCCAGGGCCTCGATGAAAAGCGGATGGCAGTTCAGCCCCGACGTGACCTCGAAATGCGTTGCGCCGGATTCTTCGGCTTCGTGCCGCAGTTCGACGTCGAGCTCGAACGCCGTTTCGATGTGGTCGGTTACGAACGCGATGGGAATCACAAGAAGCGCATCATTCCCCGCCTGCGCAAGCTCGTTGACCTTATCGACGGTGCTCGGCGTCAACCACTCCGCCGGACCGACCTTGCTCTGAAAGGAGACGTGACATGCGTGGTCGTGCCCACGCGCCGCCATGATGCGATCGACCGTGGAGTGGATGAGGCAACAGTAAGGATCACGCCGCTCCTTCATCTCCTTCAGCGGCGTGCCATGGGCGCTGAACACAAGGTGAACCTTATCCCGAAGTGGCCGCGGAAACCGCTGAAGAGCCTCGTCGATACGCTCCGAAACGGCCTGCACATACTTCGGATTTGCGGCATATTCAGAGACGTAGGTGGTTTCCCACTTTGGAATCTCGCCGGTCTGCTCCAGCATCCACCAGTAGACGAGCGACGATCCTGTCGTCGTCTTCGAGTATTGGGGATAAAGCGGCAGCAGCACGACTTTGTTGATGCCGTCCCGCTTCATCGCTTCAGCGGCCGCCTCGCTCATCGGGTGCCAGTAGCGCATGGCGATATAGGTTCGGAACTCGACGTCCGCCTTCCGGCCATAGCACTTCTGAAGCCGATCCTCCAGCGTACGGGCCTGCTCGCGCGTCAGCCGGTTGATGGGTGATCCGCCCCCGATGACTTCGTAATCCTCGCCGACTCTCTTCGAGCGCTTCGAGGCAATGTACTTGCACAGCCAGTGCCGAAGAATCCCGCCGAGAGGGATATCAATAATGGCGGGATCCATGAAGAGATTGTACAGAAACGGAGCGACGTGTTCACGCTTGTCAGGCCCTCCCAGGTTCAGGAGCACCACACCAATCCGATCGCCCCGCTCGATTTTCAGCGGTTCTGAAGGAAAATACTCCCCCGTGACGAGCCGCTCGTCGTAGCGATATTGCCTTAAAAACTCCCGGGGATTCATATCGGATTCGGCCGCCGCACAAAACGTTGTTGTGCATCTCTCTTTCGAGAAATTTAGGCCTCCGGTACCTCGCCATCGTTGAAGTTTCCAACAAACTCCTCCGGGGGAAGAATGGCCCGGTGAGGCGTCGTTGTCTCCCGCCGCGGCTTCATCCAATCTCCGTTCCCGGCACGTCGGAATGGCTAAGTCGAAGCCAGTCTCGCGGCACGAAAAACCATGCTGCCCGCGCCTCTTTGGAGCCCGGCTCGGGCGTACGATCATAGACCCAGCGCACGCGCGGTGGAAGGCTTATGAGGATACTCTCGGTTCGGCCTTCGGTCTCGATCCCAAACTTCGTTCCGCGGTCGAAAAGCAGATTAAACTCCACATAGCGACCGCGCCTGAATTCCTGAAACGCCCGTTCCTTCTCCCCGTACGGCGTCTTCATTCGACGCGCAACGATGGGAAGGTAGGCGTCCGAAAACGCGTCACCGGCGTCGCGCACGAAGTCGAACGTCGCCTCAGGATCGTCCCGCAGATAATCGAAAAAGATGCCGCCCACGCCGCGCCCTTCGCCGCGGTGCGGCAGATAAAAGTAGCGGTCGCACGTCTCCTTAAAAGCACCGTATTCGGCCGTCGCATGCCGGTCGCACACCGCTCTCCACACCCGATGGAAATGCTGCGCATCTTCCAGAAACGGATAGACGGGCGTGAGGTCGGCGCCTCCCCCGAACCACTGGTCGTCGGGGCGATCGAGATCCTCACCGAGCGCGAAGTACCTGAAGTTGGCGTGAACGGTCGGCACGTACGGATTTACGGGGTGGACCACGAGCGAGATACCCGCTGCGAAAAACGGCTTCCGTTCCACGCCGAGTACGGTGGTCATCCGTTCCGGCAAGGTCCCGAACACCGCCGACGTGTTTACACCTGCCTTTTCAAAAACCGCCCCTTCTTCGAGGATCGACGTGATGCCGCCTCCCCCGCCGGGCCGGTCCCACGGATCGATCCGAAATCGTCCGCCGCCGTCGAGGTCTTCGAGGGCCGTACAGATCGGCCGCTGGAGTTCTCGCACGTACGCCGCCATGCGATGCGCCAGATTCTCGCCGGCCGCCCCGCCGCTGCGCGTGGAGTCACCCGCGCCGCCGCCTGCGGAATCTCGGGCGCCGCCTGCGGAATCTCGGGCGCCGCCTGCGGAATCTCGGGCGCCGCCGAGCGTATGATGTGGTTGATCTGACATAGATGATCGGGGTATTCCCATGACGATTCTCGAATTCAGTCCCTCGAAAGACGAAATCCTGGACTACGTGAACGATCGCATCCGAGAACTGCAGTCCTCGGGCATCGAGGCAAAATACATTCTGGCGGGCCCGGCAGCCTACGACCGCCTGCGGGAGGCCATGGGCGAGCGATTCCGACGCTCGGCAGGCGTCTTCGAAACGTACAACTACATCCCGATTGTCGTCGATCCCGCGCGCACCGACAGCATCTGCATCCTCCCATCCCCCTCCGAGTGCGCTCGAGGTGCGCGCATCTTCAAAATGGACGAGTAGATCACGCCTCCACGATGCCGCGGATCGCCGACGCAAACCGCTGTCCCCATGACGGCGCGACCGCGAAAGTCATCCGTTCCTTTCGTGTTGGATGATCAAATCCCAGCCGATAGCCGTGGAGTGCGAGGTTTCTGCCGTCCAGCTCGCGCGTTGCCCCATACCGGAAATCGCCAAGTATCGGATGCCCCAGGGCGGACAGCTGCACGCGGATCTGGTGCTTGCGGCCTGTCTTGAGCTGGACGTCCACCAGCGTAAAATCGTCGTCGGAAGCGACCGCTCGCCACTGGAGCTCGGCCGCCTTCCCTTCGGCACCGTTTTCCGCTTTCTCCAGACGAACAGATGTTTCGTCGGCAACAATGAGGCCCCGCTCGATTCCGGCCCCTTCGAGCACCCCTTCGACGATGGCCATGTACCGCTTTTCGACCGTTCGCCGCCTGAACTGCTCCGATAGCCGAGCCGCCGCCTTCGACGTCCGGGCGAATACCATCACGCCGGATGCAGGACGGTCGAGCCGGTGCACCAATCCTAGAAATACATGGCCCGGCTTGTCGAATCGCTCCTTCAGGTAGGCCTTTCCGATCGTCAGCAGATCGGGATCGCCTGTCCGGTCGGCCTGTACGAGTACGCCGGCAGGCTTGTGCACCACCAGCAGGTGGTTGTCGACGAACAGAACATCCATCACCCCTTTCGGCGAAGCTCCTCGGATATATCGTGCACGGCATCGATGAATACACCCGCGCGCTCCGGGTCGTGATCCGGATTCATGCCGTGGCCGAGGTTGGCCACGTGGCCGGTCGGCCCGAACTCCGTTAACATCCGCAGAACTTCGCGTCGGATGACCGCCGGCTCGGCGTAGAGGACACATGGATCGAGATTCCCCTGCAGCACCGCGCGGCCGCCGACGATCCGCCTGGCCTCCGACGGACGGATGGTCCAGTCGAGGCCGATCACGTCGAATTCGGCTTCAGCGAGAGCGTCGAGCGCGTGATGCGCACCTCGGGCAAAGACGATGCGCGGTGTGCCGGGCCGCTGAGTCGCCAGTTCCCGCCCGATCCGTTGCAGCGACGGCACCATAAACGTCTCATATTCGTCCGGTCCAAGCAGCCCGGCCCAGGAGTCGAACACCTGCACCGCCTGTGCCCCTGCGTCGATCTGGGCCACGAGGTACTCGATGAGGATGTCGGCCAGACGGTCGAGCAGCTCGTGCGCGGCCGACGGATGCCGGAATAGCCATGACTTCGCTCGCGAGAACGTCTTGCTGCCGCTTCCCTCGATCATGTAGGCCATGAGCGTCCAGGGACCGCCGCAAAATCCGATCAGCGGTACACGGCCGCGCAGCCGCTTGCGCGTAAGCGTGAGCGCATCGAACACGTATCCCAGCTCAGTCTGCACGTCGGGATCCACCAGGCGCTGGAGGTCGTCAGGCCCTTGCAGCGGCTCGTCAAACCGCGGGCCGTCCCCTTTCACGATTTGCACGGACATGCCCATGGCCTGAGGAACGACGAGGATGTCCGAGAAGATGATGGCCGCATCGAGTGGAAAGCGCTCGATGGGCTGGAGCGTGACTTCGGCCGCCAGCTCGGGCGTGCGGCAAACGTCGAAAAAGGCTTCTTCCGCCCGCAGCGCACGGTATTCGGGAAGGTAGCGTCCGGCCTGCCGCATGATCCACACGGGGGCGCGCTCCGTCGATTCGCCGCGCGCGGCGCGCAGGAAGAGATCATTTTCGAGCGGTGGAAATTCGGGCATAACCGTGACATGCAGACAGATCATCGACACCGCTCCCAATATCGCCGATGGCGCGTCGGATCGGCATCCCTCCGATGTGGAATTCAGATGAAGCGGCCACCTCGAAAGGCTGTTTCGAAAAGATGCTCCCCCTGAATATGCCCCGACGCCGCTCACGTCAACGCCGCTCACGTCAGCGGCACGCTCCTCACCTTGTCCGCCTGCATCTGATCGCCGCAAGCCGGGCATACGCCGAGGCGAGACGGCACACGGGCCTGGCCGCACGGGCAGGTCACGAAGATCTCGGTGGTCTCTAGTTCGGCCCCGCACTGGACGCACGCCAACGCGTGCGGCGCATTCACGTGGCGGCATTCCACACATTCGCCGGGCTCGAGAAACGGCGATTCCGCGACGAGTCTGAGCAGCCGAACGTGCGCGAGGATCGCGAGGGCCGCAAGCGCAAGAAGGCTGACGGCGGCCGTGACGGTCTCCTGCAGGAAGAGCAGAAAGTTGGCGGCCGCGTGGAAGGCGGCCGCCGCAATCACGGAGGGGGCCATGACCATGGCGCGCGATTTTTCGGGATGAACGAAACGCGCCCAGGCGAGCCCGTAGCCCCAGAGGGCCGCGTAGGCCATGTGCGCCGGGACGGGCCACAGGAATCGGGCAAACAGAATGTCGTTCCCGAAGCGGAACGCATAGAACAGATTCTCGAAGGAGGCGAAGCCGAGCGCCACCGTCATCGCATAGATCATGGCGTCGATCGGTTCATTCAGATCTCCCAGCCGCCGCGTCACCTGAACGGCCGCGACGGACTTGCACACCTCCTCCACGAGGCCGACCGTCGCGCAAAACGCAAGAAGCCGTAGAACCGCGACGTTGGTTGCATCCTCGAAGATGTTCACTCCGAGCCCGATCCACATCCGGGCGATCTCGTTCAGGAATGCGGCCGCCGCGATACTTAAAAATCCGCCGACGAGTCCGACTTGCACGAGATGGCGGATGGATTCCGGCTCGATGCGGTCATATCGCCGCAGGATCCACAGCCAGATCGCCGTGCCCAGCAGAACGCCGCCCACCGTGTAGATTATCTCTGACATGCTTCCAATTTGGCAGGCCGCGACTGAGGAATCACGACCGCCGATTCTCCTTCACGAGAGCAGCGAACTTTTGATCGTACCGCCGGTTTTGCCACGTCGATGCCGGCGCGCGACGACCTGTAAATAAAATTCTTACAGGCCAGTCGTACTTTCGGCGCACCGCAGATGGGCGTATTACACGGTAATTACAGCCGATGATGTATCGAGACGATCCCGGTCCTGCCAAGGCTGCATCGGCCGAACCCGAGCCTGGAGTGGCCGAGTCGACGGAGGAGCGGCACGAAATTTCGTATTCCGACGAGGTCAAGCGGAAAGCCGTTCATCTGCTGGCGCTCGTGATACCGGGGGTGATGTGGCTGGCCGGCGAAACGCTGGCTTTCGTGCTGCTTCTCGGCACGGTCGGCCTCGCCTTTGCGGCGGATCTCCTTCGCATCCGATCGGAAGGGTTTGCCGGTTGGCTGTATCGGTTCTTTGGATTCATGATGCGTCCGGAGGAGTGTTCGCCGATCGGGGGTCGTCTCGTGCTCAACGGCGCAACCTGGGTGCTTCTCTCGGCCGCAATCCTCGTCGCCGTCTTTCCTCTCGATGTGGCCATCGTCGCGTTTACGGTCTTTATGATAGCCGATGCGGCCGCGGCACTCATCGGGCGGCGCTGGGGCCGTCGGCGCTGGGGCACGACCTCGCGCACCGCCGAGGGATCCACCGCCTTCTTCGCCGTGGGCGTCGCCGTCATGGCTCTTTTCGGCTGGACGCCCCTGTGGGCGACACTGGCCACGGTATTCGCGGGCGCCGCGGCGGAGATTCCCTCGCGTCCGCTCAACGACAATATCCGCGTGCCTATGGTAATGGCGGCGGTCATCATGCTCTGTCGCATCATCGGCGCCTGAGATATATGTCTTCAATCAACCGACAACGTCGTGCACGAATTCACTGAATCAGCCGTAAAGCGCATCATCGGCCTCGTACCGTTTCCGCAGCCGCCGCTGCTGCGCGTCCGCTATCCCGTGGTACTCATGCACGGATTCGGCCTCTTCGCCGCCTTTCGCCGGGGTGGACACCTGCACCACGAGGCCATGAATCTGCGTACCCACGGCGTCCCGGCATACGCCCCGAACGTAGCCGCCTACAATACGGTCACCGTGCGCTCCGAGGTATGGCGGCAGCGGCTCGACCACATCCTGCAGGAAACGGGCGCGGACCGGTTGAACCTCATCGCACAGTCGATGGGCGGTCTGGATGCGCGCTACTTAATTAGCCGGCTGGGCATGCACGAGGTTGTGGCGTCGCTCGTTACCGTCTCTACGCCCCATCACGGCACCGGTATTGCGGACATCATGTTGGAGCGGCCCGAACGCGTGCGCACGTGGTCCGCCGACCTCTTTAACTGGATGGGCGCGAGCTCGCTCTCTGATGCGACGTCCGATTTCCTGACCTCCGTGGCCGAACTGACCCCGAAATTCGTCTGCGACAAGTTCAACCCCGAAATACCCGATCACCCCTCCGTACGGTATTACTCGTTCGCCGGACGCGCCGGCAAGGGCACCGGCGCCGCGGTGAATCCGTTCCTACAGATCCTTAACCGAATGCTCTATACCCGCGAAGGCGAGAATGACGGATTTGTAAGCGTCGAGAGTGCAAAGTGGGGTGAGTTTCTGGGCGTCGTCGACGCGGATCACTCGCAGCAAGTCGGCATCGGATTCCCTGGAAGCAGCGATTTCGATTCGAACGCCTTCTACTGCGACATCGTAAAGCGGCTAGCGGCGGACGGATTTTGAAGGATACGGCGTGAAGCGCCTCGCCCCCGGGCCGCAAGCGCCCGCCCCCGGGCCGCAAGCGCCTCGCCCCCGGGCCGCA
>CAZART010000045.1:0-25349 GCA_964487555.1 uncultured Rhodothermales bacterium | reverse complement strand
CGCCCCCGGGCCGCAAGCGCCTCGCCCCCGGGCCGCATCGGAACAGCTCGCGATCCGGCGCGGCTTGCGCTGGGTGCCCATCTACTGCCACCCTTCGAGCGCTGATGCGAGCGAGGCGATGAGCGCGTCGTCCCGCATGGCCGCGTCGAGCGTCTGCGTGAAATGCTCACCCCAACCCGAACAGTCGACTTCATCCCATAACGTGTTGTGCCAGAGGACGACGCACGCCCCCCCGAAGCGCCGGCACGTCGCCAGCGCGCTTCGCGTAGTATCGACTGCCTCATCGGCAGACAGTCCCTGCCTGTTGAATAGCGCCGACTCCATGATGATGAGCGGCATCTCCCAAACGTCCAGTGCTCGGTCGTTTTCCAGGTCATACAGCCGATACGGCAAGCATGTGCCGCGGCGATATCCCGGACGGTCCGCGAATCCGATGGTACTGTCGATCTCGAAGCCGGCGTCCGCGTGCATACGCGGGGTCCGAACAGGATCGAAGCGGAGATAGTGCTGGCGGACGGAGACGGACTGCGACGAGGATGCCTTCCCCAGCGCATCTCGTTCGCGGCGAATTCTATCTTCGTCCTCAACGGCGCGGTAACTCGGGTGCAGTGCGATCTCGAAGGCTCGGTTCCGCAGTTCGACGAACTGACGCCGCATGAATCGCCCGGTGAGCGAATATGGCACGTCGTGCGGATCGGAAGCTCCCGCCTTAACGAAATAGGTCGCCGTGCCTCCCCGGTGCACGACTTCGTCAATCATGCGCCTGAAGGCCTTCCGGTACGGATCACCGCCTGCAATCTGGCGAAGAACGGCCCTAAACCGGCCGATCCGCCGCGACGCCGGCTCGCGCCGTTGGTTCAGCAGCAAGTATTGGACGAGCTCCCGATATACGATCCCGGGCCGCCACTTTCGGAGATAGTCGACGTCGTGCGTCGGGCAGAGTGCCCACGCTTTTCCGCGCCATCGTCGTGGCCGCAAATCGATTCCGGCGAGCGCAAGCTGCGAGGCCAGGGCGCGCCGATATGCGTCCACGACAGGGCGGCTCGCCGCGCCGAGCGTGCCCGGAAGCGTGGCCTCAAACGACACTCGGCCGTGCTCGTCTCGCTCCGGCGCGGCCGCTTCATGCCATCCGCTGAGATACAGGAACGCGGAGGCAACCAGATCGGGAGCCCCCTGTTCATCGCGAAAGGCAACGGGCCACGATTCGCCTTCGAAAATAAACGAGGACGCCTCCGACGAGGTCAGCGGTCGTCGCTCGCGAAAAAATTCAGGCGCCGCCGGCGAAAAGCTCAGCCGAACGATCCGCCCCGCCTTCCGAGTGAGGCCATCATCGTCCCCATGAAGCCCGTCACTCGAATCCACGACCGACCTCATAGGGGTGGCGCCCGACGAAGCCGCACCGTAAATGATCCGCGGCTCACCTTCAAATGCCGGTTCGAGCCCCAGCGGCGCCAACAGCGCCCCGAGGGCGTAGCGCGCCTTCCCGGCGTAGCCTTCAGGCACGCTTATTCGGCAGGCGATCTTCCTTCCAGGAGTAACGATGGACACGGCATTCAAAAAAGATTATGCGGGCAGCTCCGAGGCGGGCAAGATAGTGGCGTCGTCGGCATACGATACGCGTTCTCACCCACCGTATCTCGATAGCCGCGTGCGTCCGGATCGAAAAGCCGTATTTTAGAGATCGTGACCAGCCGATTCAAAATATTCTCCGATCCGGTCCACGGATTTATCTCGGTGCCGAAAAACCTGATCATGGACCTGATTCAGACGCCGGAGGTGCAGCGGCTCCGGCGCATCCGCCAGCTCGGGATCGGCCACCTGGTCTTCCCCGGCGCCGAGCATACGCGGTTCGGCCACGCCCTCGGTGCGATGGCCTTGATGCAGGACGCGCTCTCGAATCTCGTAGAGAAGGGCACGCCCGTCAATACCGATGAATCCACCGCCGCGCTAGCCGCCGCCCTCCTCCACGACGTCGGACACGGCCCTTTCTCGCATACGCTCGAGCACGACTTCATCGCCGATTTCAACCACGAAGATATGAGCCGCGTGCTCATCGTCCAGCTCAACGAACGTTTCGGCGGCGCACTCGAGCTAGCAGTCAAGATCTTCGACGGCACCTACGAGCGGCCCTTTTTTCATCAGCTCGTATCCAGCCAGCTCGACATGGACCGCCTCGATTACCTTCGCCGCGACTCCTTCTATACCGGCGTCGTAGAAGGCGAGGTAGGCGTACAGCGGATCATTAAAACGATGCGCGTTCAGCCGTCGGACGGCGGCCGCAACTCCAACATCGTCATCGAGTCGAAAGGCATTTATGCCATCGAGAACTATATTATTTCGCGCCGGCTGATGTACTGGCAGGTTTACCTCCACAAGACGGTGCTCGCGGGCGACCATCTCCTCCGGGCCATTTTTCGAAGACTTCGGCAGCTGCTTCACACCCACGCCTCCGATGCCGATGCCCTATGCTCGCCCGCTCTCCTATTCTTTCTCATGCATCAGCTGAGCGTTCGTGACATCCAACGAGAAGACGTGCGCGAGATGTTTTGCCGGCTGGATGATGCCGACGTTCTTTACAGCCTCAAAGAATGCATGCGGAGCTCCGACCCCGTTCTGGCGGATCTATGTCGCCGCTTTATTAACCGCGACTTCTTCCGAGTCACGTTCCTGCAGGAGCCTCCCGGTGAGAACCGTCTCAGTGCGTGGTGCCGGCAGATCGCGGATTGGCTGGTGGCCGAAGGAATCAGTTCCCGGAACACCGCTTTGAGAGACGCTCTCTTTTACCTGGCGCACGACGACACCTCGCACGCCGCTTACGAGACACTGGAGGATTCCATTCTGGTCGTAGACCGCGGCGGACGGGTGCACGAGCTCTCTGAGACCGCAGATACGGCCGCCGTGTCGGCCCTGAGCAAGTCCGTCGTCAAGCCGTATATCTGCTATCCGAAAGAGCTGAGCCCCGAGCTCGAAATGGACGCGGCGGAGTCGATGTAGAATCGCGCTCGCGCGATGCCTCGAAACGGGCCCGGGCAATTCGGCGTACGACGCATCATGCCGATCGCCTTCGCCTGGAATGAGAGCCACGAAAATCACCGCGCGCCGCACCACGTCGAGCGCCCTGAGCGACTCAGAGCCGTCCTGCAACGCCTTGAAGGGGCATCTATCCGCCCGCATTTGCTCCCCGTCGACTACGATCGTGCACCCCTCGAACTCGTCCATCTCGTTCATACGGAAGAGCACGTCCGTTTCGTCGTCGGCGCGGGTGAACGCGGCTTCGATCGTCTCGACCCCGACACCTACATCACCAAAAGCAGTGTCCGTGCCGCCTTGGACGCCGTTGGTGCTCTGCTGGCCGTAACGAAGGCCGTGCTCGATGGAAAGACGGCGTCCGGATTCGCTGCGGTCCGGCCGCCGGGCCACCACGCAACACCCGATCACTCGATGGGATTCTGCCTCTTCTCCAACGTCGCCATAGCCGCCCGGTGGGCCCAGCGCGTGGCCGGCCTCGGCCGGGTGTTAATCGTCGATTTTGACGTACACCACGGCAACGGGACGCAGGACGTCTTCTATGACGACCCATCTGTGATGTACATGAGCGTCCACCAGGCGCCGTTCTATCCGGGTACGGGCGCTGCTCACGAACGCGGGACGGGACAGGCTGAAGGATCGACCATCAATATCCCCCTACCCAGAGGGACGGGAGATGCCGGCTATGGGCGCGTCTTTCGAGAAATCCTTCGTCCCGTTGCCCGGCGCTTCCGTCCTGAGATCATTTTTCTATCGTCAGGATATGACGCGCACTGGAAGGATCTGCTCGGCGGGATGCACGTTTCTACGCGCGGTTTTGCCGACATCATGCGGGAATTGAGGGGCTGGGCGAACGAGTCGTGTGACGGCCGGATCGTAAGCACGCTGGAGGGCGGATATCATCTCGATGCGCTGGCTCACTCGGTGCATGCGACGCTGGATGTACTCCACGACATCGAGGCCGACGTCGACGACCCGATCGGAGTCGCACCGGATGAGGACACCGACATCAAGAACTATCTCGTAGATGTCGCCTCATCGCTTCTAGACGAGGCCCAATAGATAGACCATGGATGCAAGGGCCGCAGCTCCGGTGGCCATCGTAAACGCTGCGATCGTCCGTATCCGATACCGTTTCATATCCCGAACCGTAAAGTCATGCATGATTCGTCCCTCGTGGCGTGGGGTCAAATCCAATATCGGGGAGAGCGGCGACCTCAGGTATCGGTGCAGCACTGATGGGGACGTCGGTGGTGACCTACAGGTCCGTGGTCGTTGGTCCTACATCAACCGATCGCCGGCGTCCGAATCCGTTGATTGTCGCCACATGGCACCTCCGGCCATGTTCACGCGCGATTGTCCATGATATAGATCTCGGGAAGATTGCGGGCGAGTTGCCCGTAATCGAGGCCGTAGCCGATCACAAACCGATTTGGGATTCGAAATCCCACATAATCTAGCGTAACCTCAACTTCGGTCGCCTCTTCCTTGTGCAGCAGCGTGACTACGCGCATGGAGGACGGCTCATACTCGTCGCGGATGCGCTTGAGGATATAGTCCATCGATAGACCCGTATCCACGATGTCTTCCACGATAATCACGTGGCGGCCGTGGAGATCGGCGTCGACCTTCTTGAGCTCGCGTACCTGGCCGCTCGAGACCTTTGCGACGCCGTAGGACGACAGCTTCCAGAAATCGACCTCGCAGTCGATGCTGATCTCGCGCATGAGATCCGCCAAAAACATGAACGACCCATTCAGCACACCGATCAGAATCGGCACCTCCCCCTCATACTCGGCGGAGATCTGCCGTCCGATCTCCGCTACGCGTTTTTGGATCGTCTCCCGGTCGAGGTATACGCGAAAGCGTTCGCCGCGGCATATCACGGTGCGATCTTGCTGGGCAACGGAATCCGAAACGGACATCGGCCGATCTGCTTGAGGAAGGAAGGGAGGACGGAATGCAAACGAGCGGTACTTACGCCGACGTTGTTGAAGTGTTTTCGACAGGGCGGAATCGAAACCGGGCCACGCGCTTCGTGTTCGGACGAACTCGGAGGGAATTGGAGATGCGGTGGCCTACCACCCACACGATTTCCTCACCGGCCAGCACGACCAGTACTTTCTCTCTGCGGTGCGGCGGGACCTTCTCATCCGTCAGAAAATCGCTGATTTTCTTTGGCCGGTCCATGCCCAGCGGGATGAAGCGGTCACCCGGCGCCCACCGGCGCACAATCAGGGAATCACCCAGGCGCTCCGCGTCGACGTACTCCTCATTCCGCGAGCCGTTCGACAACTCGGAAGGCACCTTCACGTCCATCTTCAAGTCGACGACTCCGACCGGCGTCCTGGCAGGCTCCGTCGCGCTCAGAACCATCACACCGCCATCCGAAAGCTGATCGGCACTGTCCGCGGGGTGGGTCGCGCCTTCTTCGGATATCCGGTCGGCACCCTCGGTACCGGCCACGAACAACAGCCGTTCGCGCTCTCGCCACACGATGCCTGTGGGATGGACGAGTCGGCGTCCAGGCTGCACCTCCATGAGCGCTTCGATCTCCTCGACGGTGCGACGTGTGGCCCCGAGTGCAGGTAGCCACCGCCGGATGGCCTCCAGGACGATCCGCCCCCGTAAGGCGGGATTAAGCGCCCGCAGCACGGAAAGATCCAGTTGCCCCAGCACCTCTGGGTCTTGCCTCCACGACGGCTTCGCCTCGGATGCCGCCGAAAATGCCTCGCGCACGTCGTCGGAGAGTCCGCTTTCTACGTAAGCGCGCATCAACTCGGCGCTTCGCACGATGTTATCGGTTGCGGCGGCGCCGAAATGCTCCTCGATAAGCGGAAAAATCCGCGTCCGGATCGCCCCACGCCGATAGGTCGTCTTCAGATTCGTCGCATCTTCCCGCCAGGCCAGGCTGCGGCTCGCGGCATAGGCTTCGATCTCGCCGCGGCGGAGGCAGAGCAACGGTCGAATGAGGTGAACGCCGGAGCCCGTGCGAAGCGGCCGGCGCGCCGGCATACCGGCCAGCCCTTCGGGTCCCGATCCGCGGAAGAGATGTAAGAGTACCGTCTCCGCCTGGTCGTCGCGGTGGTGCCCGACGGCCACGCGCGGAATCGCCGCCTCTCCCGCCGATCGGTCGAAAGCCTCGTAGCGCAGGTCCCGCGCCGCCTCCTGCACCGATGTGCCCCGCTCCTCGGCTATGGAGCGCGTATCGACGTGTTCGACCTGCAGACCGATGGCGAGCCGCGTACAGAATGACCGCACGAAGTGTTCATCTTCGTCCGAAGCGGCGTTGCGAAGACCATAGTTGACGTGAAGGGCCCTCACGTCGAATCCGAGCCGCTGAAGCATCTCCACGAGCACGACCGAATCGACGCCCCCGCTCAGTCCGACGAGGACCGCCGAACCGGCATCGATCAGCTCTTCGCCGCTGATGAACGCCCGAACGGTTTCGAGATGGCGGCGCATAGGAAGAAAGGATCGGATCTAACGGCTAAACCGCTTTTCAAGCTCCTCGATGGAAATCTTGACGATAGTAGGCCGGCCGTGAGGACAGGCGTACGGCATCTCACAGGCAAAAAGTTGATCGATGAGCGAGCGCATCTCCTTCGCCGAGAGCCGCGTGCCGGCGCGGATGGCGCTTCTCCGCGCGATGCTCTTGGCCAGATTCTCTCGTCTGCCCACCTTCACGCGTTCACGATTGCTCTTGTACTGGGCGAGCACATCTTCGAGAACGGTCCGCTCGTCGCCGGACTGGATGTCGGCCGGTACGCCTCGCACGGCGACCGAGCGGCCGCTGAACGTTACCAGGTCGAATCCAAGCGCCCGAAGATCGGGCATAAGCTCCTTCAGCAGCTCTAGGTCGGACAGGCTGAACTCGACCGTCTCGGGAAAGAGGAGCTGCTGCGACAGCCCGAGGCCGCTGTCCATATTGAGCAGCGCGCGCTCATAGAGAATCCGTTCGTGGACCGCATTCTGGTCGAGGATCATCAGGCCTGAGCGGATCTGCGTCAGAATGTAGGCATCGTGGAGCTGCCAGAGCAGCGTATCATCCACGGTACCGCTCCGTTCCTCTCCTTCCAGATGCCGCGTCCGTGCATCAACCGCGAAAAGACGTTCCGAGATAGAGCCGGGGAAATCCGTGTTTGAAGGATCCCCCGGGATCCTGGGAGAATTCCGGTATCCCGCCGATGAGTGCATGGGACCTGACTCTTCACCGCCTCTTCCTGGGACGTCACGGAAGGAGCCCGCCGCCCCGGGGGACGCTGCCCGGAACGACGTCGGCGTGTCGGCGGCAGACCAGTGTCCGTTCGACGCGTCAATCTGAGGCGTCATCAGCGCGGAGCCCAGCCCTTTTCGGACGATGGACTTCAGGAAGTTATAGATTCCGCGATCGTCGTCGAACTTGACCTCGGCCTTGGTCGGATGCACGTTGACGTCGACGCGCGAGGGGTCGAGTGTCAGGAACAGCGCGAAGAACGGATAGGCACCCTCCGGGATGAGATCCTGATAGGCTGAAAAGATGGCGTGATCCAGTGAACGACTGCGCACGTAGCGCCCATTCACGAAGAGAAACTGTTCGCCACGGCTCTTCTTCGCCAGTTCCGGCTCGCTGACATATCCGCGGACGGTGAGGTAGCTCGTCTGCTCTTCTACCGGCGCGATCCGACGTGCGAGATCCTCGTCGTAAAGCGTGCGGATACGGCCGCGGAGCAGGTTCATCCAGGGGCCCTCGCGTTCCGAGGCGACGCGGTACATCTCCAGGTCGTCATGATGGAGGGCGAACGCGATGCTCGGGTTCGACAGCGCGAGAAACTGAAACGTCTCGACGCAGTGGCGGAGTTCGGTCGCCGGCGTCTTCAGAAAATTCCGACGAGCGGGGACATTGTAAAAGAGATTTCGCACCGCCACGGACGTGCCGTCGCGCGTGGCACAGGGTTCGGCCGCCGTGATCTCCCCACCCTCCATCCGCACGCAGAACCCGACGGAATCCGTCGGCCGTTTCGTCCGAAGCTCAACCTGCGCCACCGACGCGATCGAGGCGAGCGCCTCGCCACGAAATCCAAGCGTGCGAATTCGCTCCAGATCTTCGATGGACGCAATTTTGCTGGTGGCGTGGCGCCGAAAACAGGCCTTTGCATCCTCACGGCTCATTCCCGAGCCGTCGTCGACCACCTGGATAAGCTCCGAGCCTGCGCCCTTCAAGATGACTTCGACGTCCTCCGCTCCGGCGTCGATGGCATTTTCGATCATCTCCTTTAGAGCGGATGCCGGACGCTGGACGACCTCACCCGCGGCGATTTTGTTCGCCAGGGCCTCGGGCATCACGCGGATCAGGCTTTCCGAGTCTACAGATACGTCAGACACATTTCCCCGTAAATTGAGCGGATCGGTCAAGGCGTTCGACAGGGACGACGGCGGCGGGCGACGGGCCGTACGGAGGGTTGCCCAAGCTGAAGGTACATGAAGGCTTAGCCAAGCTGAATGTACATGAATACGGCCATCACCAGAAGGATAGCGAACACGAGAATACCGGCCGGGTTGCGGCGCTTGCGGCGCGAGAGGCTCTTGATCCTCATTCGGCGCCGCAGATCCTCATCCTTCTTCGGATCGTAATACCGCGGCTCATATGAGAATCGCCGGTGCTTCGCGCGCGCTCGCGGCAGAAAAATACTCATAGCAGAGCGCGACTAGAGGCGTATTATTTAACTATTTACACGAGCCAACATTATACCACCCCCCTATGACACCGTTCCTTCACAGCACGGCCTCACCCGAGGATACCGGCCACGTAGCGAAGGTACAGATATACGGCAGGCGCCACGACGATCATCGAATCGAAGCGGTCGAGCATGCCTCCGTGTCCCGGCACCAACGCACCCGAATCCTTGACACCCACGGAACGCTTCATCTTGCTCTCGGCCAGATCGCCGAGCTGTCCAAGCGCACCGCAGAGCAGCGCCATGGCGATCACGTGGGGCCATGCCAGGAATGCCAGCAGCGACATCTTGAGCACGACACCGGCGAGCACGGCTCCCAAGGCGCCGCCGGCCGTTCCTTCCCACGTCTTCTTCGGCGAGACGCTCGGTGCCAGCGGCCGTTTTCCGATCGCCCGCCCCACGAAATAGGCCAGCGTGTCCGTCGTCCATACGAGGATGAGGACTGCTATCGTGAGCGCGAAAGCCTCGCTGTCGGTCACCGTCATCCCTGTGACGGCTGCGGTCTCGATCTCAGGAGCACCCCGCGCCGTACCTCCGCCGCGGATCTCCGCCAAATAACCAAGCAGCGTCGTCGGATAGATTACGCCGAATAACGTGGCTGCCATCGATGCCGGTCCGCCGTCCGTGGGGGCATCGGGCCGAACGGTCCCTGCATCTCTGCCGCGAAACCGGTCGAACGGCGAGAGCGCGATGGCCAGAACCAGCAGAGCGATCGCAACGCCGAGCGCCGCCGGCACCATCTGATGCAGAAGAATGAGCGCGCCAAGAACGATCCCGAGCGGAACGCGGGGCGAGAGCCCTGCCGCACGCAGGAGATGGTAAACTTCGTACTGCGCCGCAAGCGCCACAACGGCGACGAGCGCCAGAAACGTCCAGCCGCCCAGGTATGCCAGGCCGACGACAACCGGGATGCCGATGAGCCCGGTGAGGATACGAAGTTGATTATTGGACACGCCGTTGCTGGCCGGTCAGGCGGAAGTATCTTCCTCGTCGTCCTCGTCCTCCGGCACCGATAGGCTGATCGACTCCGAACCCGAATCCAGCATCGCTTCACGCCTTTCATCGTGTGCGGACGGCGCATTCGGATCCGCGTTCATGGCCGCCTCGTTTAGCTCCGCATCCGTGAACGGCTTGCTCTCGAGCAGAGTACGAGCTTCCTTGACCTGATCGGGCGGCACGAGCACATTTACCGGAGCCAGATCGCCTACGGTGAGATTGAAGGCGTGGTCACGCTGCGTCAGGACGACGGCGGAAATTCCCGCATCGTCGAGCCGATCCCGCACCAGGTCGCCTTCGTAATCCGTGCTGGTTTTGAATACGACAATCCAATCTTCGTACGTGGTTTCGTTGCTCATCTACTTCAACTCTTTGATTTCACGAGTGCGTTATTCCGGCTGCCGTCCGCTCGACATGTTATCTTAACGTGCGGCAGTGCGCATGTATCCAAGCCCCTCCGCCCGCCGCCACATCCCCACTACGGTGACCAAGAATATGGCAAGCCCGCCCACCACCAGATACCACGGCATTTCCATCGCTTCAATGTCCGCTATCTCAACATCGTCTCGGCGGGAGAGGTAGGCCCCGATGGCAATAGCCATGGCGTTGTTGATGAAGTGTACGACGATGGCGGGCCACAGGCTCCCTGTGCGCCAGACCAGCCACGCCAGATAAACTCCCAGTACGCACAGCGGAATCGCCTGCGTCAGCCGAAGGTGGTACAGCCCGAACACGACACCCGAGACGAGAATGCCGACGACCACGCCGGCTCCACGCTCCAGCTGCCGCTGCACGTAGCCGCGAAATAGCAGCTCCTCGCAGAGCGCCGGTGTGATCGCCAGCACGACGAGATTAAACAGCAGACCGGTATCGATGCTCAACACCCGCTCGATCAGCTCCATCTGCGACTGCTCAAACTGGCGAATGAAATCCGGCAGCGGGAGCTGCTCGTTGATCGTACCCAGCCACTGTATCGCGGGCGTCAATGCGAAAAGTCCGACGACGGCGAGCACGACGAGGGTGCCGTCGCCCCGGCGAAGACGCAGAAACGCCCCGGGACGGGTCGTGTGCAAACGAGCCAGAAGGTACGCCGGTACGGCGAGGCCCAGCACCTGTCCGATCGTGTTGGCCGTGAGGAGCGATCGCGCGTGCTCTTCGATAAGCGCTTCGAACCGACCGAGCATCTCGGCCGGTGGAATTCCCTGCGCCATGAAGATCAGGACGGTCGCCGCCGGGCTGATCACGAGCTGGAACAGCACGAAGGCGGCAATCAATCCGAAGATGGCCAGGAAAATCGGACCGAATTCATGGCGCTCCAGCCACCCGTCGAGCGGAATCGGAGCACGTCGCTCCCATCGATCGGGCAGCGTCGGCGTCGTAGATTCCGGAGGGACTTCAGACATGGAATGGCATTTCGCGGCGGAGCATGCAGGCCCTGACAATACGAACCGCGCTCACCAACGTCCAGGCGTGCGTCGTGACGCATCTGCGTCCACGTAACGCCTACGGCAATGATGGACGCAGTGCCCGTCAACCGCTGCCGTCATCACTCGGCCATCTCACGGCGTAGACGCGAAATGACCGTCCGCAAGCGTGTGTAAACGTATTTATGGCTATCGTACTGCATTACATCGGCAATCTGCGGCGCCTTCATCCCGTGTTCGTAGCGCAGCAGGATGAGTAGTTTATCCTCGCTTCCAAGCCGGTCCATCGCACGGTTCAAATCGTCTATCCGGTCGCGGCTTTGCAACGCCTCATCGAGGTGGTCGGGTGGATCGGTGCAGGCCACGTTAATGCCGGCCTCTTGAAGCTCCTCCAGCGATAGCGCCGGCCGGTTCGCATTCAGCGCGACCAGAAGATGCCAGCGCTTATTGATCGAGAGCAGATCATTGATCTTCGCAATGGCCCGCATCACATCAAGCGGTGTGCACGAATGGCCTTCGTTCGTGTTGATGATCTCGGCGATGTCCTCATGGGGGACGCGGCGCCAGTAGTAGAACTTGAAGACCAGATCTTCGAACGGATCGAGCTTCGACAGGACCGATTTCGGAACGGAAAGTGCGCGCTGCTTCCGCAGACGATCCCGGCATGCATTCGCCGTGACCACGGAAAGCCATGGAAGAATTTCCGCATCCACGCGAAACTGTCGTAGTGCACGGAAGTTGTTCGCTCGGAAGCGCTCGCAGATAGAGGTGTAGACCTCCATTACCTCGTCCGGATCGCGCATGTAGCGCCGGATCATCCGCAGGATCGCCGGTGTAAAACGATCGAGCAGAAGGGTGTAAGCCTCTTCGGGATCTTCTTTGAACCGCTGGATCAGCGCTCCGTCGGAGGGTGGTGCATGGAGAGCATGGCCCGCATTGATCTCCAGGTAGGCATAAGCCATCTGAGTGGGTGGAGCTAATGTGTTACACGAGGTGCGTCTGGCCAGGTCCGCACCGCAAAAGTGGGCAACGAGGACCTCTAAACTACATGTTTTCAATCGCTTTTCAAGGTGATGCGGGATTAATTTAGCTGGTTCCGCGGACCCTCACGTCAGGTATTCCTTGAGCCTCCTCACGCATCCTTGTTCATCAATTCAAGAGTGCGGGTAGCTTCAGAGCGTTGGATTCCGGTTCTTTATTACCTTACTCATTGCGCGCCCATAGCTCAGCTGGATAGAGCGTCGGCCTCCGGAGCCGAAGGTCACAGGTTCGAATCCTGTTGGGCGCACCAACAGCGCCGATTCCAATGCGCGTAGGCCGGTTCCCAGACAGGAGCCGGCCTACTGTCATCTCTACGCCCGCCGCCGATGTATCTATGCCCCGCCTCAGGTGTATCTACATGCCGCCTCAGGTTTATCTACCCCCGGCTCCGGTGTATCTACGCCACGGCTCAGGTGTATCTGCGCACCACCTCGGACTCCCGGCGGGTCCGCGGCACCGATCAGACGTTCGCCGTCGCCCCGCCGAGTGCACCCCTCACTTTTTGAAGCACCGCTTTCCGCCTCTTCAGCATCTCGCGAACGTCCAGGCTGTCGGTATTCGAAATCTCCATGCGGAGATCCGATAGATAGCTGTTGAGCACACCCACCAGGATCTCACGTTCTTCGTCATTGATATCCAGCTGTACCATATCGCTTATTCGTCCTCGTTAGCATATTCTCAGGCTTGCTATCACAACGAGCGATGCTAGGCACAGGATTCGAAACATTCCGGCGACGCACAGCGTGAGCGCAGCCGCCATGCCTCTCCTCTCAACCGACTACAAGCCGCCCTGGCCGTTCCGACGTGGTCACGTGCAGACGATCTATGCGGGTCTGCTCCGCACGGTCGGCGGTGTTCGCTATCAGCGCGAACGCATCGATACGCCGGACGGCGACTTTCTGGATCTGGACTGGTCCCGCACGGGATCGGACCAGCTCGCGATCCTCTCGCACGGCCTGGAAGGCAGCACGCAGAGTCGCTACGTTCTCGGCATGGTGCGGGCGCTCAATCGACGCGGCTGGGACGTCGTTGCCTGGAATCTGCGCGGGTGCAGCGGCGAAGCTAATCGGCTTCCTCGATCATATCACAGCGGCGCCACCGAAGATCTCGATGCGGTGCTCACGTGGGCTCTGAAGGGCTATCGCCGCGCCACGCTGATCGGATTTAGCCTGGGTGGAAACCTGACGCTGAAGTACCTCGGCGAGAAAAGCTGCGACCTCGACAATCGCATCGACGCCGCGGCGGCCTTCTCCGTGCCGTGCGACCTGGCCGCAGGCTCCGTTCATCTCTCTCGGCCGGGCAACGCTGTTTACATGCGGCGTTTCATGGCTTCACTGCGGCAGAAGGTTCTCGATAAAGCGCCCGCTCACGCAGACGTGCTGGACACGGCCGGAATTCGGCACCTGCGGTCTTTCCACGACTTTGACGGCCGCTACACGGCGCCGCTGCACGGCTTCGTAGACGCCGAGGATTATTGGAAACGGTGCAGCAGCAAGCATTTCCTGAAGGATATTGCGATTCGCACGCTGCTCGTCAACGCCGAAGACGATCCCTTCCTCCCTCCCGCCTGCTATCCCGTCGAGATCGCGCGCGATCATCGGCACCTCTTTCTGTGCATCCCCCGCTACGGTGGTCACCTCGGATTCGTGGCAAAGAACAGCGCCGGTGAATACTGGTCCGAGCTGCGCGTCGCCGCCTTTCTGGAAGCGAGCTAATTCGCCGCGGCCGATCCGAATTAGTCTAAAGCACCGAGGCCGGCGCTCACAGGCGCCGTTTCAATTTCGCCCGGCGCATGCAGCTGGCCCTCCGTTTGCGCCACTATGCTCGCTACGGTGAGATCGCCCGTGATATTCGTGACGGTGCGGAGCATGTCGAGTGGACGATCGACCCCGATAATTAGGGCAATACCGGCCGCGGGGATGTTCACCGCCTCCAGGATGATGACCAGCATAACGATGCCCGCGCTTGGCACGGCGGCCGTGCCGATCGACGCCAAAACGGCCGTCAGTACGATCGTGATCTGCGCCCCGATGCCCAGTCCGAGACCGAGCGTTTGCGCGATAAACACGGCGGCAACTGCCTGGTAGAGCCCCGTCCCGTCCATGTTGATTGTGGCTCCGAGCGGCAGTACAAACGAGGATACTTCCTCCGAGATGCCGACGTTTTTTTCGGCCACTTCCATCGTTACGGGTAGCGTAGCGCCGCTCGACGAGGTCGAAAACGCGACGAGCTGGGCCGGTGCGATGGCCGGCAGGAAGTTTCGCAGCAGCTTCGGCGTGAAAATTTTCAGCAGAACGGGATACGTGACGAATGTGTGGATCATCAATCCGATCACGACGGCGAGCATGTAATAGCCCAATGCCGCAAGGAGCTCGCCGATCTGGCCGATGTTGTCCTGGGCGATCGACGTGATGGTGTCGGCCAGAAGCGCGAAGACACCGACCGGCGCCGTCAGCATAATCAGCTCGACCAGCTTGATGACCAGATCATTCAAACCGTCGAAAAATGCGATGAGCGGCTCCGCTTTCCCTCGCGGGATAAGGAGGAGCCCGATCCCGAACAGAATGGCCACGAAAACCACCTGCAGCATGTCTGCATTCTCGGAAGCAGCACCGAGTACATTCTCCGGCACCATGTCGACGAGCGGCTGAAGCGGGCCTCTTTCTTTCGCCTGTTCCGCCAGAAGCTCGCGTGCGGAGACGTCGCCCTCATAGGCCTCCTGCAGCCGGATTCTCATGTCTTCCGGCACGGCCCGCCCGGGCTGCATGAGATTGACGACCGTCAATCCGATGACCAATGCAATGACCGTCGTGCCGAGATAGATGGCAATCGTTTTTCCGCCGATCCTCGAAAGCTTCTTCAGGTCCGAAAGCGACGCCACGCCGGTGATCAGCGAAGCGATGATCAACGGCACGGCGATCAGCTTCAGGAGATTGAGAAAGATGGTGCCGAAGGGCGCAATCCAGTCGGACGTGAAATCTATCCATCCGGCCGCCGCCGCAACGATGCCGTAGAGTAGACCCAGGACGAGGCCAACGACGATCTGCCAGTGCAGCTTCTTATACCAGACCATGCGCGGCTCGCTTCAAGAATCGATCGGACGATGAGATAAAAGCGCGTCCCCGGCGGCCGGTCGGGCGCTCAGGTACGCAATCGCTGCCGTAAAAACCGAAAACAACGTCTTGGAAGCAAGTGGCCGTGAATCGTATCGCTTCAAAACCGCCAGCGCATGGACGCGAGGAGCTGCGGCTCGTTGAACACGTCGTAATGAAGCGCTACGTCCGCATCGAGCCGGTCGTTGTTCAGCTTGGACGTGATGGCCGCGTCGATCGCCGAGACGAGATGGTTGAGCACGATCACGGCCGACATGCGAGACGCGCGCCGAAGAAGCGTGTTCGCATCGGCGTGGTTTGCAGCGTATTCGAGAAAACGACCCTGTACGTTTGGTTTCGTCCCGCCTGCACCGGTGTGCTCAGGATCGATGGCGATGGTAAACTCATCCCCCGCCCTCCAGGTCGGGTAATCCACCCATCCCGGAGCGAACTGGAAGTACTTGCCGATCAGCTCGTAATACTGCTGCTCCGCAAAAAAGGGCAGCTTGTGCGAAAAGGAAGCGCCGGTTTCGGGATGAAAAATCCGGGCCTCCACACCGCGGATTTGATTGAAAAAAGATCGCGCCATCTGACGATCGTCGGCCGTCCATGAATCGGGCGTCGTGAAATCGACGCCGGCTGGGATGACGACAGGATCAGCGCCGATGCTTGCTCCGTGTTCCTCCTCAAGGAAATCAACGTAGTCGTTGAGCCAGCTCGCATACTGCGTCGGATCCCAGTACTCGTGGGCGTACGCTTTGTAGGCATCTTCCTCGTTCCGGCCGCGCGAACGGTAAACCATATACCCCGCAATGAGCGCCGCCTCCAGGCCGACCACCACGGCAGCCTTCACCCACTGTTTGTTGTAAATCTGTCCCGCGCCGGGCGCAACGGCCGACATGCCGAAAGCCAGCATCACGTTGCGGGAGGACGTCTGCGCCCGCACGTTCTGCGATCCACCATCGATGGAAAGCAGCGCAGCGCGTACCTCCGCCGTCGACATCGAGTCGGCCGGCGCCGTGGACGCAAGCGCCGGACGCATAATCGACGCCAGAACAAGGCAGCAGATAAACGACTTGAGCACGAAAAGACGGTTCATTCAGTGATGGTGTCGGACGGCCTCAGAACGTGGGCGACGAAAGGGCAAGTTCGCCTGCGAGATAGGGCGCGATCATGCGTTCGAACGCCTCATAATCCCGCGCGCCAAGCACGAAGTCGCGAATGACGCCCTCACGATCGATTACGTACGTCGTAGGACGGACTTCCAGCGTTCGCCGATATGGATCCGGCACATCGTCTCGATCCTCGATGAATCCAGCGACGGTTTCGAGCGGGAGCCGCTCCTCGAAATCGACGAGGACTTCCCGCGCTTCGTCCGAGATCGTCAGCACGGTCAGCCCCGCGTCGGCATAGGTCGTCTGGAGCTCATTCAGGTCGGGCAGCTCTTGCAGGCACGGTGCGCACCACGTGGCCCAGAAATTGATCACCACGACGTCGCCGCGATAGTCTTCCAGCTGCTTGGTGCCTTCGCTGTCGACCAGCCTGAACGAGAAGTTCGGCGCCGGTGCATTGAGTTCGGCGTCTGTGAGGTGCGGACCGCTCGGACGCACGAAGGTGTCTCCGGATTCGACGCGCAGCGTCACGAAGAGCAGCAGTCCCGCAGCCGCCACGAGTACCATCGACATCAGTACCCCAAGTCGTTCGGCAACGTCCGGCGGGAAGATCCGTCCGGTATTCCGATACACGAAGACGATGAAGCCCACGCCGACCGCCAGCATCAAAAAGGCCAGAAAGTAGACCAGTGTATAGTTCATATCTAAAGCCAACCGCAGCCGGTTCGTCAGATCTACGAGGTGTTGAAGCGGAAAAGCCGAAGCACGCACGCCCCGCATTCCCCGCCCATTACAGATCGAAGTTAAAAAGTATCCCGAAGTGCCATAGAAGTTCGTTGCCGTAGCGAACGCTCGTCGCGCCGTCGGGGGTTACGAAGCCCTCGTCCAGCTCAAATTCGAACGCATCCAGACCATACGTTCCGCTCAGGAAAAGGGCGGTCGGCAGGAGGTAAAACGATCCGAGCCCAAGTCGAAGCTCGGCGCCGATGTCTCGCCTCAATGCGTCGAACCCGGGCCATGCGCCGCTCCAGGCCATGGCCGCATCCGCATAAACACGCCCGTACAGCTTATCAAAGTAGGCGAAGAGCACCTGCTTAGACATGTCCGGTACGATGGGGAACTGATAGGATGCCTGGAACCAGAGCGTCTCGTTCCCGCCCAGCGCATAGAACGGATACCCGCGAGCGCCGATAAATCCGCCGACGTAATCGTTGTAGAAGTCATCGACTTCCCCGCCGAGGATCGTGCTCCCGCGAAAGCGCATTCCGATTCCGTGCGCCGCGTGCGCCGGGAGCCCGGGCAAGCGCATTCCGACCTGGGCATCGAGGGTGAGACGGTCGTTTCCGTCCTCCTCATACGACGGCACAAGCGCCCCGTCCTCTACGTCAAAACTGTCGAGCAGGCGTCCGACCTCGTGCTCGTATCGAAGCTCGGCCTTGATCCGTTCCGGCAGCACGTTGCTGTGCTTGTGCGGATGCTCCAACTCAAAGTAAAGCCCCGCCGTAAACGCGCGACCGATAAAGTACCGCGACGCCGTTTCGGGCACGAATTGGTCCGCCTCTTTCGAGAAAAACCGGTCGGAGATGACCCGGTACGGGCTGTAACGATAGCCCACTTCGGCCAGCAGATTTTCGTTGAACTTGCTGCGCGCATATATGTCGGCCTCCCACAGGCTATAGGCCAGGTCCACGAGCGTCGTATCCGGGAAGCACGCGGTGCACGGAAATTCCTCGATCGAAAGACCGTTTTCGACGTTTCGGCGAATGTTGTAGAACTCAAGTGAGATCTGCGGCGACCATCGCTTCGGAAGGATGCCGAATCCACGCCGGTAATCGACCAGCAGAAACGCATCCCGTTCCAGTTTGAGGAGGTTGGACGGTGATACGTAGTCGCCCGCCGTCTCGGCCGAACGCGACGCGGGACCGATGAGCATCCCGCCCAGCAGCGTCATCTCTTCGAGTATCTCGCGCGAGGACATATACATGCCCACCTTTGTGTTCCGGGCGAGCGTCTCGCCGTACGTCCTGGGAGGCAGGCGCCGCTGCGCGCTGCTCTGACGTCGCGATGAGTAGTTGTCGAAACGTAGAACGGGATAAAAGCTGAACGACGTAAAGGAAGTGCCGTACGGCCGCACTGCGAGACTGTCCCTCCCCTGCTCCCCGTCGTCCACTCCCTGTCCGAGAACCGGAAAACGTTCCATCGTCCCTACGTCCGTCACGACGGTGCCCGGCATCGGCCGCAAATCGGTATCATCGAACGCCGTGAGGTGGCCCCACTCTTCGGAAGCCAGTTTCGGCGTCACCTCCTTCTGCGTGATGGGCGGCGGCTCGTAGGCCGGCACGTCGTCAAGGCCGGCCGGCTGCTTCAGGAGGGCGATCTTGTATCCGTCCCACTCGTACCGTGAGAAGACGAGCGATCCATCCGGCGCTAGGTCCGGCTGAAAGGCGCCACCGACCACGTTGGTGACGAGCTCAGCCTCACGGTTCGCGGCAATCGCCGTGCGGTATAGATTGAAAATGCCGGATGCGTCGGACGAATAATAGAGCCCTTCACCTGAACGATCGAATGCCGGCGAGCGTTCGTCGGCTTCGGTTGCAACGACGGTTTCAGGCGGTGACTCTCCTGTGACCGCAGCACGGTAGATGTCACGGCCGGCCGCCGTAGAGTAGGCATAGTAAATCCACGCGCCCCCCGGGTGCCAGGCCGGATCGGATACCTGGGTGCCGTCATCGTTGCGCGTCAGCGCACGGACATTCTTCGTCTCGACGTCGAGAACGAACAGATTCGTGGTGCCGTCGTCGTGTCCTACGAAAGCTAGCTCGGTACCGTCCGGCGAATAGACCGGTGCAAACGCCCGCGCATTCCGGGTCAGCCGTTCCGACTGTTTCGTAGCAAGATCCAGCACGTACAGGTCGGAATACCGATAGCCCTCGGGCGTGTCCTTGGTGCGTGCATAGGCGACGTGCTTTCCGTTCGGATGCCAGCTCACCGCACTTCCGATCCCCGATTTCACCTTGTGCTCGTAGCCGAGCGCGCAGGTATACGTCGTCGGTGCCCCGCTCAGGCCCTCGAGCGCGAACGCCGTCTCTTCACCGGTTTCGACGTCGACGACGTAGAGGCTCATGAGATTGAAATGTTCGCCTCGATTCGAGATATAGGCCACCTTTCGGCCGTCGGGTGAAAACTTCGGATAGAAATTGCTGAAGCCGTCCTCCGCGAGAAGATCACCCCCTACCTGATGGGCGCGAATGTCTGCCGTACGCACCCGATACTCGCTTCGCAGAATCCCCATCCAGTCCTCGTAGATCTGCGAGCCGGAAACGCCCGTTGCATCGCGGAGGGCACGCTGTACGTTCCAGTTCGACCACCTGGAGAGCTCGGCGGAGATCCTCCGCAGCACGTCCTCCCCGTACGTGTTGGCGAGATAATGCGTGAAGGCGAAACCGTGGTTGTACACGCCTTCGCGCAGGAGGCTTGAATGCGAGTAGAATCCGCCCATCTCGTCGAGCGACATTTCCTTCCCGGCCAGCACGCGCGTTCGCAGGAGCATATCTCGATGCGTGTCCCAGCGGTCGTAATTCAAAAACGTACGCTGGTACTGAGCCGTGCCTTCGGCAAGCCATGCCGGATTGTTCAGAACGGGAATCGGGTACGTCACGATGACGTCGGGATAGCCGTAAAGTACGTCGGGCCGCTTCACGTCTTCGTAGTCGAGCACCTGCAGATAGAAAAACGGCAGCTGCCGGTTCGCCTTCATGGTAGTTTGAACCTGCACCATGTGTGTGAACTCGTGCGTGATCACGTTACGCAGCCAGTTGTGATCGCCGCGCAGCGGCGAGTCGAGCGAAGGCGCCCAGATTTCAATCTTGTTGTCAAAGAAATAGGCGGCACCGTTGGAGTAGTCCTCGAAATCCTTCAGGATGATGGAGACTTTCTCCGGCCTGTACTGATAGAGGGACGTAATGGGCTCGTACACCTCTTCCGCAATTCGAGCCACCGTCTGCGCCGTGCGGCTGCTCCCCCGTCCGGTGGAATCGTGGTGGAAAAGAATGTCGAAGTGCTCCGTCTCGATCGTGTACCACTTTAGCGTCGGTCGCGTGTAGTCGTAAAGATCCGGCGACGTCTGGGCCGCCGACGGTTGAATCAGTGCTAGCAATCCCATCGCCGCCAGTGCGATGAGCGGCCACCAACGCCACGTTCTGCGTTCCTCGCTCGTGGTTCTTTGTTCGCAGGGCCCTACGCCGCACCACCTACGACGATAGACGAACGTCGAATGTTGAACGTCCGGCCGGGAGCCATGCGGATAGGCAAGATTTATCATCGTATCACCACCATCTTCACTAACGTGGTCGCCGAATCGCCGTCGGTCGTTTCAGCGGTGAACCGGGCGAAGTAAAGACCGCTCTGGGCCGCACCGGTATGCCAGATGGCTTCCTTGGGAATGCCGGCTCGTACCTCCCCCACGTCGATATCTTCGGCGAGGTGCCCGGCGGCATCGACGATACGGACGTTCACGCGGGCGTCCCGGCTTGTAGCCACCCTCAGGTGCGTAGAGCCTTCGCGGATCGGATTTGGCCAGTTGTAGGTCTCCGCATTGTCGATCAGCGGCTCGGACGAGCCCGCACCGGACGGATCTTCCGACGCCAGAACGACAAAGCTGCTGTTGTCGCCGTCGCCGTAGAGCCGACCCCACGAGACCGAGGAAATCCCACTGATCCGCCAGCGTTTGATCTCATCGTCTTCGGATATGGTCATCACCGTCTCGTCATCGATTAATGCCGGCGTCGCAAATCCGGCATTGCCGATCTCCAACGGAAATCCATCGATCAGGCTTTGTCGCCTCGTCACGTCATAGGCATAAAGAGATCCGTTCGCTGAGGCGGCGAGAATGCCGAGCGACTCGCCGAAATGCGCGACCAGCGGCTGCGCGGCGACGCGGCCCGGCAGGCGCACGGGAAAATGGGCTACTACGGCACCGGACTGCGTAAACGCGAGCAGCATTGAACCGTAGGCGCTAAGCACGTCGAGGCGTCCATCCCCATCGAAATCCGCCAGAACGGGATAGGCCGCCAGCGAATCCGTCGCCGCCGCCCCGAGCCGTTCCGCTTGTCCCTGCACGTCGACGGTAACTACGGCGCCGTCGGAGCCCAGCAGCAGAAGCTCTCCGGTGCTCGTAATCGGCACGGCACCGATCAATCCACCGCCGTCTCGGCCGAAGGCGGCCTGACCGACGTGCGCGTCCGCAGGAATTGTGTAGGTCCACTCACCGTCAGCCGAAGAGGTGCCCTGCCGCCCGACGACGACGATCTGCGAACCGAGATTCGTCCATATCGCGGCCAGAGCAACCGCTTCGCGCGGAGCCGGCGCGGTCGACACGGTGACACCCGAGGACGAAGCGCTGACCACCGACGTGGTCCCGTCGCCCCGGAGCAGAAGATGGTACATCCGTATGCGCTCGAAATGCGTCCGCACGATCGGAGACACCGGTACCATTTCCGACACTTCTTCAGGCAGATCGAACGAAGTACCGGCTACCGGTTCCGTGCCGGAGAAATCAGTGGTCACGATCCGGAATCGGCCGTCTTCACGTTCCAGTGAAGCGACCTCCGAGCCTGTCGCCGGCTGCGTCAGTGAAGACGACCGCCCTCCCAGAAACGTCGCAAAACTGTCCGCATCGGCCGAGTAGAATAGAACCGACTCGCCGGCCGTGGAGACAAAAGATCCGACGCCGAATGTCGCGTTTAGCCGGTCGACGAAAGGCCACGGATCCGGCTCGATGCCCGCCTGCACCTCCTGCCGGTAGACAAAGCTCATGACGGCGGCCGGCGCGGAAAAATCCTCCAGGACGATAAAGCTCGGCCCGCCGGCATTCGTCTCCGAACTCGGATACGTGTCCGGTCCGAATCGATTTTCATAGAGCCGTACCTCGCGGCCGCCCCCTAACAATACCGAGACGGGATTTCCTTCGTAGTAGAAGTCGAAAGGTGATCCCAGCTCGGCCTGCGGCCCAAAAATTCCACCCGAAGGAAAGCCGATATCCTGCGCGCCATCGGCCTCCTCGAGGTCGATCGCGCGGGAACCGGTACCGACGTTTACGGTGTTCGTCGCAAAGCCGTCCCGGAGCCGCCGCTCGTCCACGTGCCAGACGAGAAGGCCGCCGTTCAGCTCATTGTCGTCTTCATCCACTCCGCCGGGCAGCGCCCAGTCATAATTGTCGACCCCGACGACGACGCCGCCGATGAATCCATCGACGACCTCGTTGTTGAATTCGGGATCACCGTTTTCCACGTGCTGCTCAACGATCGTTCCATCCTTCCACACGCGGAGCGTCAGCCCGTCGTTCTCCGGATCGCGGTGCCGATTTTCCACCAGGAAATACTCGGCTGACGATATCGACGCACGCGCCGACTCGGAAGACCCGAATACCGACGCCGCCCGAAGAGACACTGACTCCGGTCCCAAGCCCTCGATCTCCAGAGGATCCGTCCACCCAAGAAACCACTTCGTCCACGCCATCGGCTCCGGCGGAAAGAGCCCTCGGTACGCAAAGATTCCCTGCGGGTCCATCAGCCCGAACGGTCCGATGGCGCTCTCGCCCGTCTCCGTATCGAACAGGTCCGGCACGCCGAGAAAGTTGAAAAAGCTGGCCGCCAGCATGCCGTTTATCGAGAGCTCCAACAGAAAGGGCTCGTCCGCAATGAAGTCGGTCGCGCGGCGCGTTTCCGTCCTTGGTATGATCAGTGAGTGACGCACCGGAAATCCGTTGAACGACGGTAAAGCCGAGCCGAGCAGCCGCGTGAGCGCGCCCTCGTCGAAAAAGAGCGACGGCAGGTCCATGGGCGTCTTGTCCAGCGTCGTTCCGATGAGCTCGATATCACGTCCGACGCCGGCGTGCAGAAGAATAAGTGCGGTGCGCGAGGGATCGAAGCCGCTCATGTCGAACGAGGACTGCTGTGAGGCGGCCGTCCACGCATCCGCGACCATGGAGGCGAGCTTACGCAGCTCGTCGTTGGAGTTCGCATCGGGTCCGGTTGGTGCATAGTCGCCCATCTGCCTCGGGAGACGCACGACCTCGGGAACGAGATGGCCGTGCACCTCGGAGATCCCATCAGAGACCCGCTTCACGTAGTCGCTCAAGAAATCAAGATGCGCCTGAAAGTACGCGGCGTCGTGCGGTAGCGGATCGATCGAAGGCTCAAGCCCCTCGTACAGTGATCCGCCGAACGTGCCGTCGCCCGTCGTAAATCGCGTCGTATCGGGCTGGAACTCGACGCGTAAGGCCACCACGTCATAGGGGCCGACAGCCGGTCGTCGACCATCAGCCGCCGGGGCTGACGAACGAACGGCAGATCGCATTGCAAGAACGTCCCGAGCGACGTCCACCCTCTGTGCCACCGCGGGCGGCGAAAACGAGAACGTGACAACGAAACCGCACACGACGAAAAGCAGTGCGGATCGGAGCGAACGCCTCCGGTCAATGCCCATGCGTTTGTTCGCGGTGTGCGGCCCTGTCGAAAAAGGCAGACGTGAAGAGGGAAAAGCGAAACCTTCTACTTGAGGAAGTTCAGCAATAGTGAGAACCGCATCGTATTCGCAAGGGGATGGTTCTCCTCCAGCGCGTAGATGTAGGAGAAATCGACGCCGATGATGTTCCAGCGGATACCCGAGCCGAAGGTCAGGAACTGCCGATTGCCGTTGTACGGGTTCTCATAGAAGTACCCGGCGCGAAGCGCAAACAGGTCACGATACCAGTACTCCAGACCCGTTCCGATCGTCAGCTGGTCAACGATGCCGATGCTCTCCATCTGCGACGGGTCGTCGGCACATTCCTGTACGGACGCTCCGCATACTTCGATCGATTGCCACGACGAGAATAGCGCTTTGTAAAATGGATCGGCCGTATTTCCGCCGTTCACACTATCGGGCACGACGCGGATGAGCATCTTGTTGAAATCGGTAGCCAACGTCAGGCTGTTGTACTCGTCGAAGTCGAAATTCAGCGCATAGCCGAATCGCAGGTTCGTCGGTATCGGATCCGACTGACCCTGGTCCGAATATTGAATTTTCGGACCCATATTCGCGAGGTTGAAGCCGAGGTTAAGGCCCACGTCCACATTGCCCAGGCTGAAGCTCGGCACTCTATAGAGGCCCGCGAGGTCGAATCCGACGGCCACACCCGCCCGCGTCTCCTGCGCACCGACCACCTGGCCGGGCGCCAGGTTCGAGTAGATCAACCGTGCGCCGGTACCGATCGCGAAGTTTTTGGTGAGATCCGTACCGTATGACGCGCCGAGAGCCAGATCATACGAGCGAAACGTTCCGGTCGGATTGTTCTGCGCGTCGCGGCCCTCATGTTCTCCGAGGAACAGGTAGGTCAGATGGGCGCCGAACGTCCCGATACCGTCAACGTGATGCTTCGCGACGAGATACTCGTAGAACAGTCCGGCATTAAATTCCGGAAGCCAGTTCGAATGGGTAAGCGAGGCCTCCGTACCGGTCTGCGCGGCCAAGCCTGCCGGGTTCCAGAAGATGGCATTCGCATTGTCCCCCAATGCGACGCCGGAATTTCCCATGCCGGCCGAGCGGCTGTCGGGCTCGATCTGCAAAAACACAACGGCCGCGCCGCCAATCTGGGCGACGGCGGTCTGCGTCATACCGCCGAACAGCAAGGACGCAAGCAAAACATGCCCGAGACGCCCTGTTAATTTCTTCCGATTCATCTTATCCCTCTCTTTCGTGTGCCAATTTAGGTCCATCATG
This sequence comes from uncultured Rhodothermales bacterium, assembly GCA_964487555.1. GTDB lineage: Bacteria > Bacteroidota > Rhodothermia > Rhodothermales > VXPQ01 > CAZART01. Next base: position 180 of record CAZART010000045.1, on the reverse strand, counting down.
TACCTTCAATCTTTTCGCTTCCCCAACCCCCATCCTCGATCCCCCATCCTCAACCCTCGATCCTCAATCCTCGATCCTCCATCCTCGATCCTCGATCCTCCATCCTCCATCCTCCACCCCCCTCACCTGATCACAGCAATCTTCTAAATCCCTTCCGAAATTTGCCGCGCTCCAACAAAT
>CAZART010000044.1:34872-39314 GCA_964487555.1 uncultured Rhodothermales bacterium | reverse complement strand
GCGGGCGTCAACGGCCCGCCTATCTCCGTGCCGGATTCGATGAAGGAATGATGAATCGAGAGGATAGAGTGACCGCTAGATTAGAGGGGTGAAATGAGGACTCAGCTTCCCACGCGTTGCTGAAGCGATCGGAAGCCGTTTTCATTCGTGACGAGGCCCTGCTTCGACGGCAACTTGTTAATTTCGGTCTGCACGTTATTGATGCGCTCCTCGCTCAGGGGATGCGTCGAGAAGAACTGCTCGACGGAGCTCGGCCGACGCTGTCGTTCATTCAGCAGGGTCTCAAACATGCTCACCATGCCCTGCGGGTTGTAGCGAGCATCGTACATGTACCGGACCCCCAGAAAATCAGCCTCGCGCTCGTCATCCCGGGAGAACTTGGCAATTGCGCCGGTTCCAACGATCTGTGCGAGAATCTGCTGATACACGGCCGGGTTTTCGCCGAGAAGGAGGCCGGCGACGATGTTCAAGCCGTGCGCCTTCGTCAGCCGTTCCGTGCCGTGCCTGGCGACACCGTGAGAGATTTCGTGAGCCATCACGCCGGCCAATTCCGCCGCACTCCCGGCCTGGTCGATCAGGCCCGAGTGGACATACACGTGACCACCCGGAATATTGAACGCATTGATCGATGGATCCGCCACAATGTGGAATTTCCAAGGCAAGTTCGCCATCTCCGTCTCGGATACAATCCGATTCCCCATCTCATTGAGGTAGGCAAGCGCTGCCTGGTCTCGAACAAGTGTAAGTTGCTTCGCAATGTCCCGCTCGAGCTGCTGACCGAGCTGCCATTCCTCCTCCAGGGAGACGAGATTAACGTCTCCTCGATTCACCCCCGACGTTGCGCATCCCACGTAGAGCACAATCAGCGGAAGGATCACCATAAACTGAAAGCGTATTCGACGCATCATCCTTATACCTCGTAGTTGGCTCCGATCCTTGACAGGCAGTCGGCTCCGGGGATCAAGAGCCCTACCGGTGATCAAGAGCCCTACCGGCGCTCGACCGGTCAAGTTTTCGACCGTAACAGAAACGTAGCCCAGAATTGAAACGGAATTGTTATATCGCTGGCTGCAGCGCTCCCGCACACACTGCGTCGAGACACCTCACTGATCCGCTGCAAGCGAAGCCGCGCGCGGCCGACGTGGGTGATGCCCGAACTCAGTCCGATTTGGGACCATACCCGAACACAGCGCCGACGTGGGACGTTACCCGAACGCAGCGCCGACGTCACTCCACACCGGCACTGCGAAACGCCGCCGAAACAATCGCCTGGGCCTCTTCCTGAATACGCTTTAGATGATCGCCGCCCTTGAAGCTCTCCGCGTAGATCTTGTAGATGTCCTCTGTGCCGGAGGGTCGTGCGGCAAACCATCCATTCTCGGTGACGATCTTCAGCCCGCCGATTGGCGCGTCATTTCCAGGCGCCCGCGTAAGCTTGGCGACGATCGGCTCGCCGGCCAACTCCGCCGCTTCGACTTGATTCGGAGAGAGGTCCTTGAGCACTGTTTTCTGATCGCGCGTCGCCGGCGCATCGATCCGCTCATAAACCGGATCGCCGAACTCCCGGGTGAGCGCCTTGTAGTGCTCGCCTGGATCACGACCTGTCACCGCTGTTATTTCGGCCGCCAATAGGTCCATGATGATGCCGTCTTTGTCCGTCGTCCACACCTTTCCGTTGCGGCGCAGAAAGGATGCGCCGGCGCTCTCCTCGCCGCCGAATCCATATGATGCATCGACAAGGCCATCGACAAACCACTTGAATCCGACCGGCACTTCGGCCAGGCGGCGTCCAAGGCGAGCGGCTACACGATCTATCATCGAGCTCGATACCAGCGTCTTCCCAATGGCGGCCGTTTTTGGCCACTCCGGCCGATGCTGAAAGAGATACCAGACGGACACCGCCAGGTAATGGTTGGGATTCATCAGGCCGACAGTCGGCGTTACGATGCCATGCCGGTCAAAGTCCGAATCGTTGCCGAAAGCGATATCGTAGCGGTCTTTTAGTTCGATCAGGCTCGCCATCGCGTACGGTGACGAACAGTCCATTCGGATCTTACCATCCTTGTCGACCGTCATGAAAGAGAATGTCGGATCCACGGCCGGATTGACCACGTCGATGTTCAAACCGTAATGCTCCGCGATCGGCTCCCAGTAACCGACGCCCGATCCGCCCATCGGATCGGCACCGATCTTCAGGCCCGAATCAGCGATGGCCTTCATGTCGAGCACCTGTGCCAGGTCGCGGACGTAAGGCTGGACGAGATCGATCTCCTGTGTCGTGGCCGCCTCAAGCGCCCGCGCGAACGGCACTCGCCGCACGCCCTCGCGTCCGGCTTCCAGTAGCTCGTTGGCACGCCGCTGAATTCTTGATGTCGTCTCCGTTGCGGCCGGACCGCCGCTGGGCGGGTTGTATTTGAACCCGCCGTCCTCAGGCGGATTATGCGACGGCGTGATTACGACTCCATCGGCCAGGCCTCCACGACGTACCCCGTTGTACGTCAGGATGGCGTGCGAAATCACAGGAGTCGGCGTGTAGCCGCGCCCCGCGTGGATCCTTACCTCTACGTCGTTGGCGGCCAGGACTTCGAGCGTTGTGGTGAACGCCGCTTCGGAGAGGGCATGCGTGTCGATGCCGACGAAAAGTGGTCCCTCGACGCCTTCGGCACGGCGGATCTCCGCCAGCGCCTGACAGGCTGCGGCTATGTGATCTTCGTTGAATGAGCCGTCGAGTGACGTTCCGCGATGTCCGGACGTACCGAACGACACGCGCTGTGCAGGCTTCGATGGATCGGGTTGAAGCGCGTAGTACGACGAAATGAGACGTGGAACGTTGACGAGGATCTCGCGAGGTGCCGGCTTGCCGGCGAGTTTATGCAGCGCCATGTCTGTGGGTTTTTGCTATCCTGTTCTCCTAGATCTCGTAGAAAAGGGAAAGTATACACGAAGCCTCGTCATAAACGCGAACCTCGTGGCGCCATCCACGTCTTTGCGGGCAGGATCAATCAACAAGATCATGCAACGATGAGTACCCGCGCACTGATTATCAGTATCGTTGTCATTCTGGCGCTCGCCGCCGGTGTTGCGCTGTTGCTTCGAGACGCCGGTCCGTCCGAGAGCCGCGTCACGATAAAGGGCGAGGCCTTAGGCGGCGGCTTGGAGACGGATGACGACGTCGATACGGCCGCCGATCCGACACAGGAGTACATCCGTGGCCTCGGCCCTCCGGACACGTCGGGCCTGGCGCTTCTGCACGATGATTCCGATTCGCACGCCTCGGAGGCCGTTCGGCTTCCCGGCCCCGCTGTCGGTGAGCTCGCGCCGCCTTTTTCACTTCCTACCGTGCAAGGCGGGACCTTCCACCTCGACGATATCCGCGAGCGCGTCGGTGTCGTCAACTTCTGGGCGACCTGGTGCGAGCCCTGCCGTGACGAGATACCGGGGCTGATTACGCTTCAAGACGAATATCGCGATGAAGGGCTGCGCATCGTCGGCATCTCAATTGAAGAGGATAGCCGCGATGCAGTAGCATCGTTCATCGACACCTTTCCCTTTAACTATCCGCTTTTGGTCGATGGCCTCTCCGTCGCGGAAGCGTACGGCGCCGACGTGGCGGTTCCCACGACGGTCGTCGTCGATCGTCGCGGCCGCATCGCGGCGCGCCTCTACGGGGCACTCCACCGCGACAGCCTCGAATCCCACGTTCGCCCGCTGCTCGCCGGCCAATGACGGCCCGCGTATTCGGTTCTATTCTTCCGAGACGATCGGATCACCCTCCGTAAAGGCTCCCTCGAACTCCGCGATGATGCCTTCACGAATGCGACCGAGCCGGATGAGAAGGTGCAATATCGCATCCTCTTCTGCAGGGATAATCTCCCGAAGACGCATCCAATAACGGATTGAGTCTTCGACAAGCACGTATGCCTCGGCGGCGGCTTTCTCGGCGGCGCCGGGAATCGCTGAGAGCACGGCCGAGTCCTCCCGGAGCCGGCACCGTACGGCGCGGGTCAGCTTTACACTGATTCGGTAACGCGCATCCGCCAGCGACTCGATGGCCTCCTGAAGATCGTCTGCCTCCGCTTCGACGTTCGGAGTAAGACCCTTTTCCTCGGCATCACGCGTCGCCGATATACCCCACTCACGTATAGCCTCCTTCGCTCCGCGAAACCAGAGATCCACTTCCTCCGCATATTCCATCGCGTAACGTACCAGCTCGTGACTTCGAGATGTCTCATCGAGCCGGGTCTCCTCTTTCTGTACGTCTTCGTCGCCAGGAACAGCGACGTCGATCCCCTGCGCCTCCGCGATTTCATGCAGCAGGTCGATTGCTGTCTCGAAGGTCTCCTGGAGCTCTTCCCAAAACCTCGGGTTCTCCAGACGAGAAGGATGATCGTCTCCGGTTGGTTTATTCATGCACCTTCACCGCTTATCAAGGTCTCTGTCGA
>CAZART010000044.1:28667-34772 GCA_964487555.1 uncultured Rhodothermales bacterium | reverse complement strand
TCGTCTCCGGTTGGTTTATTCATGCACCTTCACCGCTTATCAAGGTCTCTGTCGAGGATGTAAAGCTCAGCCCGTGAGTCTCCAATAATCTCCAGCCGGTTGACGACAGACGCGGCACTCGCCTCTTCCTCGACCTGCTCGTCGATAAACCAGTGCAGAAACGTCTCGAGCGGGTAATCTTTTTCGCTGCGTGCCAGCTCAAAAAGCTCATAAATACGCCGCGTCACGTCTCGCTCGTGTTCGAGCACCTGCTCGAACGCCTCCAGAGGACTACCGAAGCTGGATTCCGGCTCCGCCAGCGCACGAAGCTCGACACGCATACCGCGTTCCAGGAGGAAGTCGTAGAACTTCATAGCATGCTCCTGCTCTTCCCGCCACTGGGCCCGCAGCCAGCTTGAAAATCCGGACAGGCCTCGGTCCTCGAAGTCGGCGGCCATCGCGAGATAGAGATACGCCGACGCAAATTCGGCTCGAATCTGTTCATTTACGGCGTCTACAACGTTCTTCTTCATAAAATGAGCCATCGTGTGAGTGAGAGGAGAGCTACTTTACGCATGCACGACCTCAAATGTCATAATGATATAAGAGAAAAGAGTAACAATCCGCCGGTCCGGAAAACCCGCACCGTGGCGGTGAGGTTTGCAGAACGCCGCGAGAGAACGGTGGCGCACGTTAACCGAATCAAAAGCCCCTCTATCCCGACACCCTATGATGCCCCGTCCTGAAATCCCATGTATTCTGCTCCTCGTGTTAATCACCCTGCTATCTATGAGCACTACGGCCTGCGAACCGCAGACCGTGCATCAGGACGAATCCACGGCCGCCGCCGACGGCCTCTTTCCGATCCCGCAGGATGACGCCTGGGGGTACATCGATACCGCCGGCACCGTCGTGATCGAACCCCAGTTCAGCCGTGCGTTTCATTTCTATGAAGGCGTTGCGCTCGTTGAGACCGACAGCGGATTCGGATACATCAGGCCGGATGGTCGCTTTGCTGTGGAACCTCAGTACGAGGATGGCTGGCACTTCGCCGGTGACGTTGCGCCGATACAGAAAGACGGCAAGTGGGGCTTCATCAACAAGCGTGGCGAAACCGTCGTGAATCCACGGTTCGATCTACGCCCGGAGACTTATGTCGAGTCCGATTATCGACCCAGGCTATATCAGCTGATGCATTCTGAGGGCCGCTACGGCTATCGCAGCGAATCAGGAGACGTCGTCATACATCCCCGCTTCGAACAGGCATGGTACTTCTCCGATGGAATGGCGCGGGTGAAGTTAGACGGTCTCTGGGGCTTTATCGACCCCGCCGGCGAATGGGTTATCGAACCGGCCTACGACCTCGCATGGGATTTTGCGGCCGGCCTGGCCCTGGTTATGGTCGATGGAAAATACGGCTATATCGATCGGACGGGCGAGTATGTCTGGAGGCCGTCCGAATAGGCCGCAGGTGAGCCGGCGACCAGCGTGGACGGAGCGCTGCTACCGATGCCGGCGAATCTTGCAGGCTCCCACGCCGTACAACCCGCTCGCTCTTCTCCCACCAACTCGTCGTTCGCCTCCGATAGATTGCTACCGAAACTCCGGCCGTACGCCGCCGTCCCGAATCACGACGGGGAATGACGTCTCAGGCGGCGCGCCGTAGAAAAAAGGACACTCAAAGCAGCAATCCAACGCATGGCGAACGAACCTCGCATCCTCTGGGCAGACGACGAGATCGATCTTCTCCGCCCCCACATCCTGTTTCTGGAATCGAAAGGCTACGTCGTCTCGAGCGTGGCAAACGGTTCCGATGCCGTCGAGAAGATGAAGGACGAGCGGTTCGATCTCGTCCTGCTAGACGAGCAAATGCCAGGCATGGGCGGCCTCGAAACCCTGGAACAAATCAAGCGGTACGCCCCCGAGGTGCCCGTGGTCATGGTGACCAAGAGCGAAGAAGAGCACCTCATGGAAGAGGCCCTGGGCGGCCAGATCAGCGACTATCTAACGAAGCCGGTCAATCCGAGCCAAATCCTCCTCACGATTAAACGGCTGCTCGAGCGCGCGCGCCTGCGCACGGAAAAGGTCTCGCAGAACTATCTGCAATCCTTTAATCAGATCACGATGGCGCTAATGAATCCCCTCTCCCACGAGGAATGGGTGGATATTTACCAGCGGCTCGTTCGCTTCGACGTCGATCTCGAGGGGGACGAGGGTGCCCGGCAAATTCTGGAGGATCAGTATCGCGAAGCCAACCGCGCCTTCGGCCGGTTCGTAGAGGATCATTATGTCGGATGGATCGATCACGTCGATGAAGAGCCTGATGAACATCGCCCCGTCCTGTCGCACGAAGTGCTTCCTCGCCACGTTCTCCCAAAGCTCAAAGGCGGCAAACCGGTGGTCTTTTTCGTCATTGATTGCATGCGCTACGATCAATGGCTTGAATTTGAGAAGCTCCTTTACAACCGGTTCACGCTCGAGAAGTCGTTTTATTATTCAATCCTCCCGACAGCCACGCCCTACTCGCGCAACTCCATCTTTAGCGGATTGCTTCCGCGTGACATCGCGAACCGTTATCCTCAGGTCTGGGCGAGCGGTGAAGACGACGAGCATAGTCGCAATCGCAACGAGGAAGAATTCCTGCGTGACGTCTTAAAGAACAAGCATCTCGACGTGCGCCTGCGGTACAACAAGCTGATCGGGACCCAGGAGGGTCGCGATTTCGCTCAGAATATTTCGGATTACGACCAGTACGACCTCAGCGCGATCGTCATCAACTTTGTCGATATTCTCGCCCACAGCCGTTCCGACTCACGGGTCTTGAAGGAGATCGCGCCTGATGAAAGAGCTTATCGCGCGCTCACCCGCACATGGTTCGAGCACTCGTGGCTCTACCAGGCCTTCAATGATCTTGCGAAAATGGACGTGACCGTCGTCGTCACGACGGATCATGGCGCCATCCGCAGTATGCACGCGGCCAAAGTTATCGGGGATCGCGAGACGTCGACCGCTCTACGCTACAAATACGGGCGGAATCTGAAATGCGATGAGAAGCAGGCCATTTTCGTCAAGGATCCTGAGACCTTCGGTCTGCCGCGCAATAACATGACCACGAATTTTATCATTGCAAAGGAGGACTACTATTTCGTCTATCCGACGAATTACCACCACTACCAGAACCTGTATCGCGACACCATGCAGCACGGCGGCGCATCTCTCGAGGAGATGATTCTTCCCGTCGTTACGATGCAGCCGCGCCGGTGATGCACCCGCGCCGCCTCTCTGCTCACACGTGTTTGCAGCTATGGACTATGCAATCCGGAATTCGGCAGCCGATTTGGGTCGACTTCTACCGACCACAACCCAAACCGAAGAAGAAACACGCCGTGTCGGGCGCGCTCTAGCCGAATTTCTTCAACGGGGCGACGTCGTCGCCCTTTACGGGAATCTGGGCGCAGGAAAGACAGCGTTGGTCCGTGGCATGTGTGCCGGGCTCGACCTGGATCCGGCGCAGATTACGAGCCCTACCTTTACGATTGTGCACGAGTACCAAGGAGGGCGTCTTCCCGTCTACCACTTTGATGCCTATCGCCTGGAGCGTATCGAGGAATTCTACGGTTTCGGATATGAGGAGTACTTTTTCGGTGACGGCATCTCCGTTATTGAATGGGCGGACCGAATCGAACCGCTCTTGCCCGATCACGCGATCAGGATTCGAATCGAGCACGGCGGCGGCGACGATCGTCGCATCGTCTGCGTCGAAGTAGTTACGGAGCTCAAAAGCCGCGGTCGCCATGAACCTGGATGACGCCGACTCGTTCTTGAACGCGCTCCCGCGCTTCACCGATGATGCGGGCAGAGCATATAAGCCGGGGCTTGAACGCACTGTCCGTCTACTGGATGGTATGGACCGTCCTCAGACGACCTTTCGCGCGATCCACATCGCCGGAACCAACGGCAAAGGGTCCACAGCATCCCTCGTTGCGGCGATCGGCACGGCGGCCGGTCACCGCGTCGGCCTTCATACGTCGCCACATCTTTTCCACGTTTCAGAGCGGATGCGCATTGACGGCATCCCGATCCCCAGATCGAGGCTAGCGGATGTCGTGGAACGATACCGTGATCTCGCCCTCCAGGTAAGTCCCAGCTTTTTCGAGTTCACTTTCGCCCTCAGCATGCGCTATTTCGCAGAGGAAGCCATCGACATCGCCGTGGTCGAAACGGGGATGGGTGGTCGGCTCGACGCTACGAACGTCCTTCAGCCGGTTCTGAGCGTCATCACGGGAATAGGGCTCGATCATACGGAATACCTGGGAACGACGCTCGAGGCCATCGCTGCCGAAAAGGCGGGAATCATCAAATGGCAGGTGCCGGTCGTGACGGCGGCGGGTCCTGAGGCCGCGCGGACTATCGCTGACGTCGCGGCTCACAACGACGCATCCTTCCATCACGTCGGCGACGAGGTCAATCTGACCGACGAAGAGGTGGGCCTACGAGGATGCAGGGTCACGGCACATACGCCGCTGCGGACCTATGAAAATCTTTTCGTGGGCCTCCCCGGCCGGCATCAGCTCGCGAATGCCGCTACCGCCCTCCGAGCAACGGAAATCGTCTACGATGATGTACAGTTGGACGGCCGTCCTGTCTTTGAAGGAATGCGGCACGTTCGGGAGCTTAGCGGATTATGGGGGCGCCTGGAGGTGCTACGAGACGAACCACTGATCGTTGCGGACGTGGCCCATAATGCCGACAGCCTTGCGGCTGCGATTGATCACCTTGAAGCGACGCGTACGGGGGAGGGCCGGCTTTACGTTCTTCTCGGAGTAATGCGCGACAAAGACGTGGACGCGATGGCGCGCCGACTCGCAAAAGCCGATGCGTTCGTTCGTCCGGTCGAGGTTTGCTCGACTCGCGCGTTAGACCCGGCGGAACTTGCTTATCGCCTTCGGGGTTGGGAGATCGAAACGGACCGACCATGTACGGTTGCGTCCGGCATTCGCGACTTCATCGCCGGAGCCGATCGGTCCGACGCTCTCCTGATCACCGGATCCCATCTGGTGGTCGCCCAATTGGAAGGGACGGACGTGATGAAACGCCCGCCGGCCCCGCGCTCCTTGTAAAGCGGCTACCTTCTCGGTACGGATTTTGAGCCTTTCGCTTTTACCGTATACATCGTGTATAGGGTGAACGGCTCATTCGACGCCGTACGGGTAAAGCACGGACGGGGCTTGATTACCGATTAACACAATTTTCCCAACACCCCGAACGGGCTCGATTGAAATTCGAGGTAAATCCCCTATCTTAGGGTCCTAGAGCAATTCGTGCGCAAGCATTGAATCCGAGGCGATCCACCTTCATTCTTGTCTGGATCGCCGTCTAGGGTTGACCGACCCGCCCGTATACATCCTACCTTGTTGATTTGTCCCCGCCCGGGACGCCTGGAACACCTTATCCCATACAGGCCGGCCGTCCGTTCTGAGGCTGAAGCAAAGCAGTGACGCTTCGTCGAACGACCTTTCCAGTGACTATCCATTCGGAGCCATTCGGCTCCTCTCTACCACCCATTTTTTTGTCATGAAAATTTCCGAACTCCAAGAAAAAAAGCTTCCTGAACTGAAGGAAATCGCTCGCTCCCTCGGCATGAGCGGATATTCGCAGTCTCGCAAGGAGGATCTCATTTATCGTATTCTTGAGGCAAGGGCCGAACTTGCCGCCGGCAACGGGAATCGATCGCGCAGCCCGCAGGAAGGCCGCGGGGAGCCGACGTCCGAAAAGTCGGATCGTCGCGGAAACGGCCGACAAGCTTCCAACCCGCAGGCCCAAGACTCGAAGGGCGGAAGCGCCAACGGCGACCGGCCGGAGCGCGCGACGAGCGGGCAGGCGCAAAACCGCGACGATCAGAATCGAGGTGACCAGAACCGGAGCGATCAGAACCGCCGGGACCAGAACCGAGGTGACCAGGTCGGAGGCGATCAAGTCCGTGATGAGACGGATCGCACCGAGCAGGCACGTGGGGATCAGCCTCGCAGCGAGCAGGGTCGCGGAGATCAGAGCCGCAGCGAGCAGGATCGCAGAGATCAGAGCCGCAGCGAGCAGGGTCGCGGAGATCAGAGCCGCAGCGAGCAG
>CAZART010000044.1:0-28567 GCA_964487555.1 uncultured Rhodothermales bacterium | reverse complement strand
GGTGACCGCAGCCAGAGCCGGGGCGACGGCAATCAGAGCCGGGGCGACGGCAATCAGAGCCGGGGCGACGGCAATCAGAGCCGGGGCGACGGCAATCCGAATCGGAGCGACGGTGATGACGACCGTAGCCGCGGCAAGAACAAGCGCCGCAGTAAAGGCGGTGATCGCAACCGCGGTGGAAGTCGTCGCGGGCGCGACAACCGAAAGGGCGGCGGCCGCGACGAGCGCCGTCAGCGCGTCTACGAAGGGCGTCCGGATTACATGGCCAGGCATGATCCGAACAAGACGGAACTCGAGGGCATGATCCACAAGGTGGGCGTCCTCGAGGTGCTCCCCGACGGATATGGATTCCTGCGTTCCGCTGAATACAATTATCTGCCAAGCCCGGACGACATCTACGTGTCGCCCTCGCAAATCAAACGTTTCAGCCTGCTGGTCGGAGACACGGTGAACGGCGAAGTACGGCCGCCCAAAGAGGGCGAACGATTCTTTGCACTGATCCAGGTGAACGAGGTTAACGGCCGCAAGCCGCAGGAAATCGAGCAGCGGCACGCCTTCGATTTTCTCACACCACTCTATCCAAACGAGCATCTTCGCCTGGAAACGCAGGCGATTGAGTACAGCACCCGAGTACTCGATCTGTTCACACCGATCGGTAAGGGCCAGCGCGCCCTGATCGTAGCGCAGCCGAAAACGGGGAAGACCGTACTCCTCCAGAAAATCGCCAATGCTATCACGTCGAACCACCCGGAAGTCTACCTCATCGTTCTGCTCGTCGATGAGCGGCCGGAAGAAGTGACTGACATGGAGCGCAACGTTCGCGGTGAAGTTATTGCCTCGACGTTCGACCAGGAGGCCGAGCGCCACGTGCAGGTGGCGGATATCGTCCTCGAAAAGGCAAAACGTCTGGTCGAGGCCGGCCAGGACGTGGTGGTTCTGCTCGACTCCATTACGCGTCTGGCGCGTGCACACAACTCGGTGACGCCGGGATCGGGCAAGACGCTGTCGGGAGGTATGGAAGCCGGCGCCTTGCGGGGCCCAAAGCGATTCTTCGGCGCCGCTCGAAACGTGGAGGAAGGCGGCTCGCTCACCATCATCGGTACCGCTCTGATCGAGACGGGCAGCCGCATGGACGAGGTGATTTTTGAAGAGTTCAAGGGAACGGGTAACGCCGAAATCGTGCTCGATCGGTCGCTTTCGGATCGCCGTATTTTCCCGGCAATCGACGTCATCAAGTCGGGGACGCGACGCGAAGAATTGCTCATCCCCGAAGCCAAGTTGAGTCGCGTATGGATTCTACGGAAACTGCTGGCAGACATGAACCAGCTCGAGGCTATGAATTTCATACTCGACAAAATGCGCGGAACGAGGGACAATGATGAGTTCCTCGTCACGATGAATTCTTAAGGGGATCAGGAAGGGAAGAGTGGCACCATAGGACGGCCGAGCCACTCTTCCTTTTTCTCTTCTCTCACCCTCCGGAACCGTCTTCTGAAGCCTGTGTGCAACAAGGCTGCACACGACGAATCAAATAGCAACGACAAATGACCGAAAAAGTCGAACTCAAGGCGCTTTTCTTCGATATGGACGGCGTCCTGGTCGACGTGTCACGCTCTTATCGGCGTGCCATCGAAGAAACGGTCGAACAGTTCACGGGGCGCAAGATTCTTGCGGGGACGATTCAGCGCTACAAAAACGTAGGCGGGTTTAACGACGATTGGAAACTGACGCACGCCATCATTACGGATACCAGCATGACGGTTCCGTTCAGTCGCGTGGTTGAAGAGTTTCAGCGTCGCTACCGCGGTGATAATTGGGACGGATTCATCGCCGAAGAACCGCCGCTCATCCAGACGCGTACGCTTGAAAAACTCTGCAAGACCGACCGGGTCATGGGCATCGTCACCGGGCGGCCCGACGCCGAGGCGCGGTGGACGATCAACCGGTTTGGCTGGAAGCGTTATTTCCCACTTGTCGTCTCGAAGGAGAAGCAGGAGGGACGCGCGAAACCCGATCCCTACCCACTTCAACACGCCCTCGCGATTCTTGATGCCGCCGGACGCCGCCTTCACCCCGACGTCAGCGCCTACGTCGGCGACACCGTTGACGACATGTCGTCCGCCCGCGCCGCGGGAATGTGGGCTATAGGCATCATTCCGCCCTACGTTGAGGAGAAAGTGGAGCTGGAACGCCTCCTCCGAAATCACGGCGCTCACGTAGTCATTCTCGATGTCGACGAACTGCCGGATCTCATCACGAATTTCGGCGAACGCCTCGCACTCAACGCGATGGAAGGTGAAGTGTGAGGCGCTATGCATTTCCTCCGCCTGCGCATCCGAACGATCCTTGCTGCCGTCTCCCTGTTTGCTGCTGCCGCGCCGTCCGCTGACGCGCAGACCGTCACGCCGCCACGCGACACCCTGGTCGTCGACGTGACCGACGCCGTCGTGCGTGCACTGGACGTGAGTCCTGAAGTCGGTGCGGTCGCTTCTGAGCTCGCCTTTGCAGAGGCGCGAAAGAACCTTGCGCTCGCAAGCCGATTCGCCACGGAGTTCAATCTCCAGACCGCTCACGCCGTCGCGCCCGGACTCAAGAACGTGCCCGAAGGTGTCGACACCGATGAACTGTACCTTGACCCGGACGTGCGGAATAACTGGGAAGACTGGCGGCCTCTGAATCGTTTCGAGGCCAGTCTCATTCAACCCATCTACACGTGGGGAGAGCTTAGCGGCAGTATTCAAGCCGCGCGATACGGGATTGACGTCGAAAAGGCGTCTGTGCAAGAGAAAGAGATTGAAATCGCGCTGCGGACGGGTGAGTTGTACTACGGACTCCTGCTCGCCGAGGCCCTCGAGCGCCTGGCGGTAGAGGCAGGGGACATCGTTGATCAAGCGGACCGCGAAATCAGAAGGCTCCTCGACGAGGGCGCCGAAGATGTGGACGATGCCGATCTCTTCAAGGTGCAGATCACCGAACAGGAAATCTTGACGCGGGTCGTTGAAGTCAATCAACGCCTCCGTACCGTCCGGAGCGCGCTCGAACTGCAGCTCTTTCTCCCGCCATCCATAACAGTCGCTGCGGATGATCAGGTGCTGACACCGATTTCATTTGCGTTGGATTCACTCGAAGCTTATCAAAATCGGGCGTTCGAGAACCGGCCGGAGCTGGCGCAGGCCCGCGCAGGTGTGGCGGCACGTGAGGCCCTCGTGAACGTGGCCCGATCCAATTATTTCCCGAAACTGTTTCTCGGCATTGAATCCCGAATCACCCTTTCCGAAGGTCGATATCGCCAGCCGAATCCTTACGTCAGCGATCCTTATCGCGGTCGCAGCCTTCGAGCCGGTCTCGGTCTGCGGCTGCCGCTAAATTTCGCCCAGACACGTGCGCGCGTAGAGCAAGCCGAGGCGGAGCGAAACGAAGTCCGCTATCAGATGACGGCTGCACACCAGCTCGTGCTTTTCGAAGTCGAGGAAGCATACCGCAATCTCATCGCGGCTCGCGCGGCCATGGAAGCGCAGCACGAAGCACTGAGAATCGCCAGGGACTGGCTGAGAACCGAGCAGATCAATTTTGATCTGGACCTCGGAGACACCGAGAATCTCGTCGATGCCGTTCAGGCCGCCCTCGAACTAGAAGCCGGCTATTTTGAACGAGTCCAACGCTATAATGTAACGGTGCTCCGACTATTGGCCGCGACGGGCATGCTCGTCCAAAATGCGCGATCCGGCATGCTTGTTGATTAAATTGGTAGTGACCAAGGAATCATCCGCGTTCTCTCCGGAGGCGTGCAATCATCGATCAAGATTTGTGTACAGAATCTATCATGGTGAACAAAATACTGGCCACTGTCCTCCTCTTTTTGTTCGTCGGCGGCACCGTTTCTGCTGCTACCGCTAAAGCCCAGGATTCGGACACGGCACGGGAGATCAAACAGCTCCTCGAACAACGCGACCGTGAAATCAAGAATGTGCTTGGCAGCAACAAAACCATTACCGACGCCCAGCGCGAGAAGCTTAAGGAGGTTATCAATCAGGGAATCGATTTCGAGGCCATGGGCCGCCGGGCTCTCGGTGAGTTCTGGACCAACGTAACGAACGCCCAGCGGACGCAGTTCGTCCACGTATTCACTGAGATCGTTCGCGCTCAGTCCTTGTCGAACCTCGACGTCTATCGCTCAAAGGTGACGTACAAGGATGTCGACGTAAATGGCACCTCCGCCACCGTCCTCACGACGACGGTCTATAAGGACGTGCCCACCGAAGTAAGCTACGTCATGGGTCTGAAAGAGGGCGAGTGGATGGTCCAGGATATCATCCTCGATGACGTCAGTACGGCCGAGGGCTATGCTCGCTCGTTTCAGACGGTCATCAGGAAAAGAGGCTTCGACGCGCTGATGACCAGCTTGAACAAGAAGCTGGAAAAGATGAACTCGTGACGGAAATGGGATCGTTCGGCATGCTTCTCCTCCTTGAGAACAACAAAGGAGACGTGGCGTAGAGGTAACATTTGTATTATGCTATCCTCTCTCTCCGGTCGCGAACGAATAGACGACCCGGGTCTATTGCCAAGCATCCGCCAAGTAGTTGATCCACATGCCCGCCCCTATCGAAGGATACGTCCTACATACATACGGTCATGAGCAGTACGTTCGTCACGCCGTGGCCTCGGTCGTAACCCTTCGCCGTCACGACCCGGAACGTCCGGTCGCACTTTTCTGCCCGCCTTCACATCGCGCATCATTGGAAGAGAATGGGCTGGGCGGTCTGTTTCAGGATATCGAGCTGCTTCCGGAAGAGCACTGTTCCATCGTCGGATTCAAGCACCATTTGCACCGGTTCATGCCGTACGAGCGGTGCCTTTTCATAGATGCGGACATGGTGTGGTGCAACAGTCCCGAGCCGCTGTGGCAGCGCTTAAGAGCCTACTCGTTTACCGCCACCGGTCTCGAACGCGCCGATTTCTTTTTCGGTGGCCCCAAGGGTTGGGGTGTTCTGGCCGACATTCTTCTCGACCGCAGACGTCGAACGATGCGGCGCTTTAACCTCACGCATTTGCCGCGCGTACAGGCCGGGATGATCTATGCCGCCGACGCGTCGCTAACCCGGCAGGTCTGCGAGACGGCTTCGGAATTCCTTCAGCGGCGAGGCGAAACTCACTTCCGCAGCCGACTTAAGGAGGGCCGCAGCGAAGAATCCTGTGAGTGGAGCCTCGCGATGGCGATGAGCCGTCTGGAGCTTCCCATCATTCCGTGGCACCACGGAGCAATGAGCCCTCAGCTCGACTTCATCGAGGGGCTAACGCAGTACGATCCCGATTTTCGAAACGTCAGGTGCCGCTATTTCAGCGACCGTCTTGTCTATTCCATCCGCGGCGTTCGGAATGCCCGCCTTCGTGACCGGCTCATCCGTTTCTTCACCCGTATTCCCGGCCGAGGCGATTATCAGGACGTCGTCCCGGTCGCCCTTCACTTCGGGTGGCTTCATCACAAAAAACCTTTCTTCGCCTTCTCCGAACGCGTGTGGACGCAGCGCACTCGTCGCGTCGAGCCGGTCCTGGCGAAAGTAGGCTAACGGTAGGTTACGGCTTGGCGGCCATGTTCCAAAGGAACCACAGCTCCGGTTGGATGGGCAGTACGATAACGGTCAATACGATGGCAGCAACAACGCCGGGATTTAAAATCACGGCCGGGATCAAGAGATAGATGGGAATGCGCGTCACGAGGACGAAGTCCATTAGAGCGCGACCGACAGCGAGCACACTCACCAAGATCCACGCTGCGCCAAGGATAAGGACCACAATAGGAGTGACGCTGCCGATCGACGCGACGACCATCGCGGCAAGCATCAAAATCAGTAGAGGCCACCGCGGCCAGACGACGAGCATCAGCGCCTGACCTGGCGCGATGGGATACCGCCGCGTCGACAACAGGGATAGCACGGTCGTCCACAGAATCATTGCCACGGCATAGGCGCAGCCCGCGAGGACCAGGAGCGCGTACGGTTCGGCAAGCAGGGTAACGACCACATCCTGAGTGCGTCGGGGTAGCCATAGAACGGCCGTACCGAACGGCTCCGTCATCCGAAGGACATCCACAATCACGGTGACGGTGAGACCACACGCCGCCGACGTGGCTATGAGCAAGACGGTGCTGGCGCCGAAAAGCACGTCGCGCCCTTCACGCACCGCATCCCGATAAAAGAACCGGGCGCCGAAGTAACGTGGGAGCATATGGCGGAAACGCGGAGACAGCGCATAAAACGTTCCGAGGAGGGCAATGACACCCCATCCAAAAAATGTCGTCCACGGCGCACCGCCTGTCGAAGCACTGCCGGCGTAGAACGCGAATGTCATCTGCTCGTTGGTATAAATTCCCTTTACGACCTCGTAGGCCGGGCGCTTGACGCCTTCGAACGTCCGCAGACCGTAGCGCTGGATGTACGGATCGTCCAGGTCGTGAGCCGTGCGTGGATTGGATAGCCGAACGTCGCGCCAACGGTGCACGAACACGACTCGCGGTGCGAAGCTCAGGGTGTCGGACAGCAGGATCGGTAGAAATTCCTCAAAGTACCTCGCCTGTGCCTGTGGTGACGACGGAACGCGTAGCCCCCCGAGCGTATCGCTTCGAACCCATATTCCCAGCGCTCCCACGCCTACGGCGCCCGATCGTCGGGCACGGAAGGGAGCGATAGGATTATCCCGATCGCGCACGTCGACCAACACGAAGTCGACAGCTTGGGCGCATTGGTCGGAGGTCGTAAATCGTGTAACATAATACACCTGCGTGCCGGACGGGCCCTCGCGACGTGCTCGATCAGCCAGACGTTCAATGGCGGCGCAGGCGACGCTATCGGTCACATCGACATGACGAGCCAACCCGATGTGCCGTATGGACGGGTGAATCTGCGCCAGACCGAGAACGGTATCGAGCACGGCGGCCGCGTAGTCCAGCGTATCACGCAGCCGCTTCGCCGGAAAACGCGCAATCGGTAAATCGACGTAGAAGTCGATGTCCAGCGTGTCGGCCAGCGTAAGCACCTCCGCATTCCGAATTACACTCGTGCGGACGGCTTCTACGCCGATCCGGTGCATCTCCGAAAGATCGCGCACAGCGACTTCGGTTCGCGACGGCATTTCCCACACCACGCCGCGTACCGGCCCCGCCGAGGTCCGACGCGCGGAACGATCGGACTCGACCTGTCCGTACGCCGACTGAACGACGAACGCAGCGAAGACGAGGAGGAGTCGCTTACCCATGAACCGAAATTGCAATCACCTGATGGATGCTCATGATGTGGATCTGCCGTGCCGCACGATGTAACGCTGTCGTTCTGTTACTACAGCTTCACGGGGGCCGTCCCCCATGCTGAAACTAGCCGTTCGCGTCATTATACCACGGATATTCTGAGCAATACATTTGAAGCGAATATTAATCCGCAATTTAGCCTTTCGATACTATGAAGCGAATCGTACTTATTTCCTTGTTTCTTGCCGTGATCTCTTTCGCGGCCCACGATGCCTCCGCCCAGAATAGTGTCGGCGTCAATGTCGGCTACAACCTGGATGTCGAGGAGTTCTTCGCCGGAGGCCAGCTGCGCTTTGGGCTCGGCGGTTTACCTGTCATCATCAATCCCTCACTAGAGACATATTTCATCGACAACTTCACGTGGCTTCAGATCGATGTTAACGCGCTCTATCCGTTTGGCGTGGATAACACGACGTTTACCCCTTATGCCGGTGCGGGGATCGGAATTGACTTTTTAAAACCGGAGAACGGCGACAGCAACACGGAAGTGGGACCCAATCTTCTCGCGGGCGCGACATTTGGGTTCGGCCGGCTCCGACCGTTTGTCGAGGCCCGGATCAACATAAACGATGGCGCTAATGTCGGGGTACGAGGGGGATTATTGATCGGGATCTAAATCACCGGCCAAGCCGCCCGTCAAAATAGATGCGGGGACATAGCAGCATATTGAGCGAGCGCACCGCCGCAGCCGGACGGGGTAGTTTCCCTGTCCGGCTTTTTTGTCTCTATCCTCCCAAGCGCTTTTCACCCTGTGCGCCATTGCGCCCCGCATTCAGCGATACGTGTGCAATAGATGCCACTGACGCCGGTGTGCTCAAGACACATGCGTGCAGTTCACGGCGCGGGCGTGCAGTTCGATCAGCTTTGCCGATCAATTAGGGTGTACCCTTGTTAAGAACGAGTGTGTTAACATGTATGTCGAGACGCGGCACTGCGGAATTCGATAAGAAAATAGCGGGGCTCTCGCTCACACCCCACCGGCGTCCGCCGATGATTTCGAACTCTCCCGACAGATCCAGATATCCCTTGCTTCTGCATCGAACTACGCTTCTCCTTCCGGCTCTATTCGCGCTGCTCCTGCTCCCCGCCTGTTACGACGCGGAATCAAATGGCGGTCGCCCGGGTGCCCCGAACGAGGGCGGCATTGCCGCCGTTGAGGTGGTACGGGCTACCTCGGGCTCCTTGCCACTCGAGAAACGCCTCAGCGGTACGGTCCGCGCCGGAAATCAGGTGGTCATCTACGCAGAAATCTCCGCGCCCGTTGTGCGTGTCGTCGCCGAGAACGGAGAATATGTTCGACAAGGGCAGCCCCTCGCCTACCTGCGCGATACGCAGTTTCGCGATGAACTGAGACAGGCTGAGGCATCGCTTCAGATCACCCGAGCCCAAGCAAGAGAGGCTGAGGCGGTGCTCCGTGAGCTTCAGTCGCGTCTCGAAAGAACGAGGGAACTTGCGGAGAAACAGTTTCAAAGCGAACAGGAGCTGCAGTCACTTCAGGCGCAGGCTGATCGCGCAGAGGCGTCGTATCAGCAGTCCCAAGCTCGCATCGAACAGGCGCAGGCTACCGTCGATCAGCAGAACGAGGCACTTCGACGCACCGTCGTCCGAGCGCCTATTTCCGGGCACGTCGGGCAGCGCAACGTCGAAGTCGGGATGCGCGTAGATCCGAACACGCAGCTTTTCACCATGGGCGACCTGAGCAATGTCCGGGTGAAGGTGGCCATCACTGACGAAATGCTTGGCCGGATCAATACCGGGCAGACCGCGCTCATTACCGCAGAGAGCCTTGGCGAACGGTATGTTCGAGGAGAGATTTCTCGCATCTCACCGTTTCTTCAGGCCGGCAGCTTCAGCGCGGAAGCCGACATTGACGTGGAGAACGACGAAGGTTTGTTGCGCCCCGGAATGTTTGTGATGGTGGATGTGCACTACGGAGAAAGCCAGCAGGCGACCATCGTGCCGCTAAGCGCACTATACGAGGATCCGAACACCGGTGCCACCGGCGTTTACGTAGCTCCCCGGCTAGGAGAAGAAGTTCCGATGGACGTACCTGAATCTTTCGACGAGGACCGTCCGCCGCCGCTTAGCGAACCGACGCCCATGGTCTTCAAGCCTGTGACCGTGCTGGCGCAGGGAAGAGAGATGGCCGGCATCCAGGGCGTGCAAATAGGCGAATGGGTCGTGACCGTCGGACAAAACCTCCTGAGTTCACAGTCCCAGGAGGACGTGGTTGCGCGGGCCAGACCCATCCCGTGGGAGCGCGTCGTGTCGCTCCAGCGCCTTCAGGACCAGGACCTACTTCGGGAGTTCATGGCTAAGCAGCAGCGCCTGGCCCGAGAGATAGACGGCACGATAGCCGAAGATTCAGCCGGCGCGAGCACGCCGTCGATGCCCTAGAGCCTCTTCCCTTTATCAACTGGTTGTTCGAATCCAGCGAACTCGATGGCCTCACTTACAGACATTTCGATCCGCCGTCCCGTCGCGACGGCGATGTTTTATCTCGTGATCATCACGGTAGGCATCGCGGGATTCATCTATTTGCCCGTCGATCTTCTTCCACCCATCGAGTTTCCTCGTCTGACCGTTTATACGCGCTACGCGAATGTGGGCCCGGAGGAGATCGAACAGATTATCACCGATCCGGTCGAGAACGCCGTTTCGGGTGTGCCGAACATCGAGCGGATTACGTCCAGGTCGCAGGAAGGAGTCAGCTTTGTTAGTCTTGAATTCGGGCAGGGCACGAGTCTTGACGAAGCCGCGAACGATCTCCGTGCGGCTCTCGACCGCATACGCGACGACCTTCCAGAGGAAGCCGAACCGCCCGGCATCTGGAAGTTCGATCCCAACAACATTTCCGTCGTGACGATCGCGGCGAAATCGACGCGTAACCTAGAAGAGCTGACTCGGCTGCTGGAGAGGGACATAGCCCAGCGATTCGAGCAGATTCCCGGTGTCGGTACAATCGAAGTCCGCGGCGGTGTCTATCGTGAGATTCACGTCGATCTGAAGCGGGACCGCCTGCAGGCGAGCGGGCTGACGCCGGCCGCCGTGCGCGCTGCGCTCAGCCGCGAGAACACGACCCTTCCCGGCGGAAATGTGAAGGAGGGCCTAAAGGATCTCTACGTGCGCACCGTCGGTGAGTACGTCTCGATCGATCAAATCGCGAACACGGTGATCACCTATTCCGGGGATCAACCGATTCGCGTGGAAGATGTGGCCGATGTGAAGCAGGGGTACGAGGACACGCAGCGGCTCGCCGAGTACAACGGCGTACCGGTCGTCCGCATGCAAATCCAGAAGCAGAGTGGAGCCAACACCGTGACGGTGGCGGACGCCGTTCGCGCGGAGATCGAGCGCATAAATGAAGAACGCTCGGACGTCGAGCTGTTCATCACCAGCGATCAAAGCACGTTCATCCGGCAGAGCATGACGAATGTGCAGCATTCCGCGTTTTGGGGAGGGCTGCTTGCCATTCTCGTTCTCTATCTGTTCTTGCGGAACGGTTCCTCGACGGGCATCATCGCGCTGGCCATCCCTATTTCCGTCGTGGCCACGTTCGGTGTCCTCTATTTCGGCGGGCTCACCCTCAATCAGATGACCTTCGGCGGGCTCGCCCTCGGTATTGGGCTCATGGTCGACAATGCCATTGTCGTGCTCGAGAACATCGTGAGGCACCGTGAGGAGAACGGGCGGACGCTGATCGATGCGGCCCGGATCGGGACCCGCGAGGTGGGCGGAGCCATCATTGCATCGACCCTCACGACCTGCGTCATCTTCCTGCCGCTCGCCTTCACTGAGACGACCTCGATGGCGCTTTTCCAGGTGCTGGCGCTGGTAGTTGTGTTCGCACTGGCCTGCTCGCTTCTCGTAGCGCTAACACTCGTGCCGATGCTCTCGAGCCGCTTCTTGACGATACGCCCCGACGTGGCGGACGACGACGCCGATCCGGCACCGTCGGAGAAGCGGGCTCCCGCGAAGAAATCAGCCTTTCAGCGCTTCTTTCGCCGGCTGGAAGACCATTATGCGCGTCTCGTCCGCTCCGCGATCAGCCGCCGCGCGGTCGTGTTCGGCACGACGGGGGCGCTCGTTGTCGCGACCGTCCTGCTGTGGCCGCTCATTCCCGTCGAACTTGCGCCGCAGACGGACGCCGACGAGATCGACGTCGAATTGGAGATGGAGCAGGGTACGAACATCGCCGTCGTGCGTGCCTACCTTGAAGAACTTGAGCGCGCCGTGCGGCCATTGCTACCGATGGACGACATCCAGAGCTTCTCGACGGAGGTGCGTGGGGGCAACGCAGAGGTGGAGATCACCATGCTGCCTGCTGGAGAGCGCTCGATCAGCAGCACCGCCCTTGCCGATGAGATCCGCGAACACGTGACCGGCCTTATCCCCGGTGCCGAGATCCGCGTCGAGGCCCAATCCGGACTCTGGATCCTTCGGCGTATTTTCAGCTCCGGCGGCGGTACGGAAGCAGTGCAGGTGGAACTCCGCGGATATGATCTCGAAGAATCCGACCGCCTCTCGAGGGCTATGGTCCGGCGAATGGAGCGCCTCCCGGGGATCGCGGATGTTCGTGTAAGCCGGCGCGAAGGGCGTCCCGAGGAGAACATCGTATTCGACCGCGCAAAAATATCGAGTCTCGGACTTTCGGTCGAGCAGGTGGCGCAGGCGATTCAGACGAGCGTAGGTGGAAGCCGCGCGGGCCGCTTCCGCGCAGGCGGCGACGAATTCCCGATTGTCGTACGACTTCGCGAGGAGGATCGGCTGACGACACAGGATCTGAACAATATTTCCGTGCAGACCGCGGAGGGCCAGGTCGTGCCTGTATCGAGTCTCGTTCAGCGCGTGCGCGAGCGGGGGCCGACGTCCATTCAGCGCGTGAACGGCCAGCGCGTCACGCACATCTCTGCCAACCTGGAACGCGGTGTCGCCCTCGGCGACGCCGTCGATCGCGTGCGCACCGATCTCGCCGAAATGGCGCTGCCGGAAGGCTTTTCCATCACCTTCGGCGGCGAATACATCGAACAGCAACGGGCGCAGCGTGACTTCATTTTGGCGGTGATCATGGCCCTCGTACTCATCTACATGGTAATGGCCGGACAGTTCGAGCGCTTCCTCGATCCGCTCATCGTCATGTTTGCCGTTCCCGTCGCTATTGTAGGTGTCGTGCCGACGCTGCTGCTTACGGGCACGACCATGAACATGCAGAGCATCATGGGCATTGTGATGCTGATCGGCATCGTCGTCAACAATGCCATCGTGCTTGTAGATTATGTGAATCTAATGCGCCGCGAACAGGGACTTGGGGTCGTCGATGCCGTCGTCCAGGCAGGACGGCTGCGACTGCGACCCATTCTGATGACGACGCTTACGACGGTGCTCGGCCTGTTCCCACTGGCGCTCGGCTTCGGCACCGGCGCCGAGATTCAGGCTTCGCTGGCACGCGTTGTAATCGGCGGACTCACGGCCTCAACGTTGATCACGCTGGTGCTTATTCCGGTGGTCTACGTGAATGCGACGGCCGCGGTGGCGCGCGTCAGCGACTGGTCCTGGTTCGCGCGTGGTGACGATGCGCCGGCGGTGAGTCCCGCGTCTTGATTCCGACGCTTGGCTGATAAACGTGAGGCCGCGCCTCCTCGACGGGGGGCGCGGCCTCTTGTTTTCCGCATCAGCCTGTCGGCTCGCCGCGGTTGAACCACACGATAGCTCCCGTCCTCGCGAACGAGAGCTACGGCCTTGCTCAGAGGCCGCTTTGTGGCGATCAATCCATCATCTTTCTGAGAAATGCCGGCGTATCGGTATTGTCTTTTCGGATGCGCTCGGGGCGCTCTCGGAGATCGTCGACCTGGAGGCGCTTGATCTTGGCCTCACTCATCGCGCCGTCGCCCTCGCCTACCGGCTCGCGTTGCTCCTTCTCTTCCTGCTGACCGGCGTAGAGTCCGCTTCGCCGCTCGTACGCGGGCTTGTCGAGGTGTTTGAGATTGTCTTCCCCTTTATAGTGGAACACCGGGCCGCCCTGATTCAGCGGCACCGTCCGCCGCATTCCCGCCTCGTGCTGCTTCCTCTCTCGGTCGAAACCCGTAGCGATCACCGTCACGCGCAGCTCTTCTTTCATGCTCTCGTCGATCACCGTTCCGAAGATGACCTCGACGTCGTCGCCGGCCTCCTGCTGGATGATGCTGGTGGCCGCCGTCGCTTCACGGATGCCGAGCGACTTGCCGGCCGTGATGTTGACGAGCACGTTGCGAGCGCCGGCAATCGAAAGGCCGTCGAGCAGTGGGCTTGAGATCGCTTCGATGGCGGCCGTTTCCGCACGGTTGTTTCCGGTCGCGGTCGCCGCGCCCATCAAAGCCGTGCCGCCTCCCTTCATCGTCGTCTTGACGTCCGCAAAGTCCAGATTGATAAGGCCGTGTACGGTGATGAGGTCGGAAATACCGCGGGTAGCATTGTAGAGCACGTCGTCGGCCATACCGAAGGCCTCGAGAAGGCTTGTATTGTCCTCGGCAATGTCGAGGAGGCGCTCGTTCGGTACGATGATGAGCGTGTCCACGTGATCGCGAAGGAGCGAAATGCCTTCCTCGGCGGTCTTCGTGCGGCGGCGGCCCTCACATTCGAAGGGACGCGTCACGATGGCCACCGTGAGGATGCCTAGTTTTTTCGCGATCGCGGCCACAACCGGCGCTCCGCCCGTGCCCGTTCCACCCCCCATTCCGGCCGTAATAAATACCATATCGAAATCCGAAAGAGCCGCTTCCGTCTCCTTACGGCTTTCTTCCACGGCTTCGGCACCGACGCTTGGACGTGCCCCGGCACCTAGCCCCTTCGTAAGGGAGTGACCGGCTTGAACCTTGTGGGCCGCTTTGTTCACGTTAAGCGCTTGAGCATCGGTGTTGATCGCGATGAACTCGACGCCTTGAATACCACGGTCAATCATGTTGTTGACGGCGTTTCCGCCGCCGCCTCCGACGCCTACGACACAGATCTTGGCGTCTTCGCTCATCGAATCATCAAAAGAGAAGCGAGAGCTGAAAGAGTTTTCCATAGAATCCTCCAGTTGTAATAACGTGTGTGGTTCAGTAGCCCTCGGGCCGGCACAAAACAGATCGAGCTGAGCACACTCGACCATGCGACCGTCGGATTTACAGTTCATTGAGCCGGGTGTTCACGCGGCTGGTTGCAGTTCGTTAAGCCCTTCATCTGCCGTTTGTAGTCGTCAAGGCGGCTGGTCATAGCTCGTCAAACCAACTCTTCATGCGACCGGCAATTTTGTCGACGAGCGAATCGCCGGGCACGGTCTCTTTCACCACCACGCGACGACCCATTTCGCCGTTAAGCGAGGTCCCTCCGGCGGCGTTCGGTCGAAGCCCGTAGAGCACCAGGCCAACCGCGGTCGAAAACTTCGGATCGCTGACTTCCTTCACCATCCCTCCCGCGAGGCCCATGGGCGTGCCCATGCGCGTTTCCATGCCCATCACCTCTGCGGCGAGCTCGGCCGTGCCGGTAATCAACGACCCCCCACCCGTAAGCACGACGCCGGCGGCAAGATGACGGGCATAGCCGCTTCGTTTGATCTCGATCGCCGCAATCTCCAGAACTTCTTCCATTCTCGGTTGGATGATCTGAGCGAGCGTGCTCCGCCCTATACTTTTCTCCGGACGACCCCCGAGCCCCGGGATCGTAATCTCGTCATCATCATCGACCAGATCGGCGAGCGCCGTGCCGAACTGACACTTGAGCTGCTCGGCCTGATCACGCATCACACCGAGGCCGCGTCGAATGTCGTCGGTGACCTTGTTCCCGGCGATCCCGATGACGGCGGTGTGGCGAATCGTGTTGTCCTCGAACACGGCGATATCGGTCGTGCCACCGCCGACGTCGATGAGCGCAACGCCGACTTCCTTCTCATCTTGATGGAGTACGGAGAACGAGGACGCCAACGGCTCGAGAACGATGTCGGCGACGTGGTACCCAGCCTTCTCGATGCAGCGATAGATGTTTTTCGCCGCCGAGACGAGTCCCGTGATGATGTGCACATTCGCCTCAAGACGAACCCCACTCATGCCGGCAGGATCGGCCACGCCGTCCTGCCCGTCGACGATGAACTCCTGAGGAATGACGTGCAGGATCTCGCGGTCGGCGGGCATGGCTACGTGCGTCGTGTCTTCCAGCAGGCGCTGCACGTCGCGACTAGATATCTCACCATCTCGGTTCGAGATCGTGATGACACCCCTGCTCTGAAAACTCTGGACGTGATCGCCTGCGATCCCTACGAAGACGCTGCGCACGGTCACGCCCGCGGCGCGCTCCGCTTCATTTACAGCGATTTTGACGGCTGCAACGGTCTTGTCGATATTCACGACGACACCTCGGTTGAGTCCTTCCGATTCGGCGACCCCAACGCCAAGAATGTTGATCCGATCGAGATCATCTACGGCGGCGACGACGGCACAGACTTTCGTCGTACCGATGTCGACGCCCACCACAATTCGCTCACTCATCGTCATTTCCATAGGTGGTACCGCGCGCTAGAGGTCAGTGTGTCGTCACGTTCATCGCATGACGGCTGGTTTATGTCGTTTCCGTGCATGGCGCCGCGCCGTTCACCGGCGGGGCGCTCTACTTTCTGTTTGGTTCTCGTGTGACTATCTGGCTGTCAAAACGGAGATCTATTAAATCATACTTGCGGTCGGGCCTCGTCACGACGGCCTGGTCCCAGAAGGCACGCATCCGCGCTAGCTTCACATCGAAATGTCGCCTCCCGAGTCGGACGGTCAGCGAACCCTGCCCGTTTATCGGCACGCTTCGCAGCGCAATCTGACCTCCCGCTTCGACGATGAAGGAGGAAATCAAGAGGTCCGTTTCGGGAGGCATCGCTGCTACCGAGCGCAATAGCTCACGCACGGCGCGGCTGTCGACGGCCTCGTTGGGATTCGTCGGCAGATTCACCCCGATCAACAGGGGCAGATCAAAGGACGAACGCTCCGTAATCGGCATCGCATATCCATCCGCGTCGAGGAAGGCCGACGGCGTACCGTCGCCGGCGATCGCTAGCACGACCGGCACCCGCTCTTCGATTCGGATCGAAAGCGTGCCGGGAGGCCGCCGCGTAACGTCTGCCGACTTCACCCACGGAAGACGGCGGACACGGTCCTCGATGAGCTTCGGGTCGATATCGAACAGGACACTGCCCGTGTCCACTCGGGCCGCAGCGACTACTTCACTCGCATCGGCCTCCACATGGCCGGATACCTGGACGGTCCGGCAAACGAGTCCGTTCAGCCAGTTCCATCCAAGTAGTCCGACGGCAGCAAAGCTCGCCAGCGCTATCAAGAAAAGGACCTTATTAAGCCGGCCGCGCTTTTTCGTGGCCATTGGTGGTGATGTTGGTGGGTTTCGGGTCAGGTCGTCGAGGACCGGTGATCATCTAGGTGGATTGCAAGTTTTCCAACAGCTTCTTTCCATAGCGCCAGATGTCCCCGGCACCCATAGTGATTATTGTGTCGCCCGGCATCGCCAGGGTCGTGAGGAAATCCGGCAGATCTTCTTTCTTTTGCACGTAATGCACGTTGCGATGGCCATAACGGAGTGCCATGTCCGAAATCAACTTGCCACTGATCCCTTCGATCGGCTGCTCGCGCGAGCCGAAGACGTCGGTGATGACGAGCACGTCCGCGTTAAAGAAGGCGCGGGCGAAGCCCTCCTTAAAATCACGCGTGCGGCTGTACAAATGCGGCTGAAAGACGGCGACGATTCGCCGATCCGACCAACCCTCGGTCGCCGCCGACAGGGTCGCCGATATTTCGGTGGGATGGTGGGCGTAGTCATCGATAACGAGGATGTCATTATGCTCGCCCACCTTCTGGAATCGGCGCTGGACTCCGGTAAATTTGGCGAGGCCGGATTTGATTTTTTCGAAGTCGATCTCGAGTTCGATTCCAACCGCAACGGCCGCGAGCGCATTGCGCACGTTGTGCAGGCCCGGAGTCTGCAGGTTGATTTCACCGAAAGGCTTGCCGTGCGCGACCACATTGAAGCTGGTGAGCAGTCCGGCCTGACGCACGTTTTCGGCGCGGATCTCTGCCTGTCGAGACGTACCGTAGGTCAAAACCCGGCGATCGACGAGGCTCACGATCTCCTGCACGACGACGTCGTCCAGGCATAGAATCGCCGCCCCGAAAAAAGGGACGCTGTTCGCGTACTGCGTAAATGTTGTCTTGATATCCTCAAGATCCTTGTACGTGTCGAGGTGATCGGCCTCGATGTTCGTGATCACCGCAAGTGAGGGCGTCAGCCGCAGGAACGTCCGGTCATACTCATCGGCCTCTATGACGATGATGTCGCCTTCCCCCACGACGGCGTTCGAACCGAACACCGTTACCTTTCCCCCCACGATGATCGTCGGATCGAATCCCCCTTCGCTCACAACGAGCCCTGTCATCGACGTGGTCGTGGTTTTGCCGTGGGTACCGGCGATGCCGATGCCGAACTGCATCCGCATGAGCTCACCGAGCATCACGGATCGCGGAATGAGCGGCATCCGCAGCCGTTCAGCCTGCTGGGTTTCAGAGTTTTCGGACGGCTTCACTGCGGACGAATAGACGACGACGTCGGCCTGCTGCACTTGCTCGGCCTTGTGGCCTTCGAAGATTTCAGCACCTAGAGATTCGAGGCGGTCGGTCACCTCGGATTTTTGGAGATCCGACCCGGTCACCCGATAGCCACGATTCAGCAGTACCTCGGCAATAGAGCTCATACCGATGCCGCCGATGCCCACCATGTGGACTCGTCGAATTCGACCAAGCTGAGGCTGCCGGCGGCGTTCGGTCATTTTTCCGTTCTGCGTTCCTGGGTTCGTCGTTCTGCGTGCGTCGTATGCGGTCGGGAGCGGGTGTTCAGTGACGGTTAGTTCGCTGAAACCTCGGTGCTTGATGCCATGGGTCCAAAGCCGGCAATTTCCAATACGTCTCGGGCTATGTGTTCGGCGGCGTTCGGCCGCGCAATCTGGCGCGCGGCGTCGGCCATTGTTTGCAGCTTCTTTGGGTCTTTGCGCAGCGTGCTGATCTCCACCATCAACCTTGATTCCAATTCGGATTCAGGCAGAAGGAGGGCGGCGCCCGAATTCGCCATGCTTCGCGCGTTGAGGGTCTGGTGGTCTTCCGCAACGTTGGGTGAGGGGACCAGGATGGAGGCCGTCCCGGTGACCATCAGCTCGCTGCACGTGATGGCACCCGATCTCGAAAGTACGAGGTCGGCCGCCGCGTAGGTGAGGTCCATCCGATCGATGTATTGAAGCAGCCGCAGGCGCGTGTGCTCGCTGACACGCTGCCGCATCTCGTCGAAATACTGTTTGCCGCTCTGCCAGATCACGAACACGTCGTCGTCTTGAAGCAATTCTTCTATATGTCGAACGACCGCCTCATTGATGGCGCGGCTCCCGAGCGATCCGCCAAGGACTGCGAGCACAAACGAATGAGACGGCACTCCATAGTGCGTTCTGCCCGCCGTGCGGTCGGCGACGAGCAGTTCCCGACGCGTCGGGTTGCCGCTGTAGACACATCGATCCGGCGGCATGTAGTCCTTCGCTTCAACAAAGGCCACGTGGATCCGCTTAGCCCGCTTTCCAAGCATCCGGTTCGTTAATCCTGCATACGCATTCTGCTCCTGTACGACGGTCGGCACCCCTTTCAGATTGGCGGCAAGCAAAACCGGTCCGGATACGTATCCACCCGTGCCCACCACCACATTCGGCTGGAACACACTCACCAGTGAGAGGCTCTGTCGCATCGATTTCGCGATCTTGAAGGGCAACGTCAGATTACGTAGCGGCTGGCGGCGGTAGAATCCACTGATTGATATCGGATGGATCTTGTAACCTGCTCGGGGAACGGCTTCCCATTCCATCCGGTCACGAGTACCGGCAAATTCGAGCGCCGCATCCGGCTCCATTCGCCGGACGGCATCGGCAATCGCGATGGCCGGGTAGACGTGTCCACCCGTGCCTCCTCCGGCAAACAATATGCGCGGCGCCGAACTCATCCTTTCCTCATCTCATGTCCGCAGCAGCACATCCTATTTGCACCTCCGAGAGATATTTAGGAGGATTCCAAGCATCATTCCCGTAGCTAGCATCGACGTGCCTCCGTACGAGACGAACGGCATCGGCAGGCCTGTGACAGGAAGCAGGGCACAGGAGACGGCGGCGTGCACGAAGGCGTACATGGCCACCATCGTCGTAAATCCGACGCCGAGCAGAAGTCCGAGTGGATCCGGGGCGTGCCGCGAAATGCGCAGAAATCCGCGGAAGAGAAGCGCCACAAACGCCGCCAGGAGCGAGAGGGCGCCAATAAGCCCGTATTCTTCGGCGACGATGGCAAAGATGAAGTCGTTGTACGGTGCCGGAAGAAAGTCGCGTTGCACGCTCTTCCCAGGCCCCACGCCCGTCACTCCGCCCATGGCGAAGGCAATACGTGCTTGCTGCGCCTGGTATCCCTCTGCCTGCTGGTTGAACACGTCCTCGGCGCTCGTATTAGAGAAAAGCTTCACACCCAGATAAGATTCGACGCGAGCGGCGCGCTGCGGCGAGGCCAGAAGAAGGAGCAAGGCGAGGGCGGCGCTAACAGCCGTCAAACCTCCCAGATGCAACACGCTCATCCGCGCCACAAAGCACATTAGCAGCGCCGTTACAAGGACGAGGGCCGCGGTGGAGAGATCCTCTGTGCCGATGAGGGCGCAGGTCAACACGATCCAGAAGAAGACCGGAATGAATGCTCGTGAGAAACTCTTGATGTAGGCCTGCTTTCGAGTCAGCAGTACGCCGACATAGAAAATGAGCGCGACCTTGGCGAGGTCCGAGGGCTGAAAGGCCAATGAACCGAAGCTCAACCAGCGTTCCGCCCCACCGGATGCGACACCCACCATCTGCACGGATACCAGCAGCACCAGCGAGAAGATCAGAGCGATGCGGCTGAAGCGCGCCAGCTTCCGATAATCGATGAGACTAAAGGCGATCATCACACCGAACGCCAGGCCCAGCCGCATGACGTGCCGCAGAAGAAAGCGCTCCGTGTCTCCGTCGGACTTGGTCTCCGCAAAGAACGTAATAGCGCTGTACACCGCGACCACACCGACAGCGGCAAGCAACAGCACGATCCAGACGACGTACTTATCCGCCGGACCGGACCCATCTAACCTCGTTCGCAGGGATGCAGTGAGGGACATCTATAGGCCAAGGACTAATTCTTTAAAAGTGTCTCCGCGCTCTTCGTAGTTTTCGAACATATCGAACGAGGCGCACGCCGGGCTCAGTAGCACGACGTCCCCCGATTCGGCGAAGACCCGCGCAAACTGTACCGCCTCCTGTAGGCTTTGCGCGTCGAACACCCGCCCGGTCTCGGGTCCCAGTTCGGCCGAGACTTTGTCCCCGCTCTCGCCTATCGTGATCACGGCCCGGACTTTTTGCCTCACCAAAGGCTTCAGCGAGGTGTAGTCATTACCCTTGTCGCGGCCGCCTACGATCAGGACTACCGGCTCGGTGAAACTTTCCAGTGCATACCAGACGGCATTGACGTTGGTCGCTTTCGAGTCGTTTACGTATCGCACGCCGTCCAACTCGCGCACCAATTCGAGGCGGTGCGGAACACCTTCGAAACTCATTAAGCTTTCGCGTACGACGTCGCTTCTGACCTCCGTGACCCGCGCCGCTACCGCCGCCGCCAGCGAATTGTAAAGGTTGTGACGGCCCCTCAGTGATAGCTCTTCCGCTCGCATGAGTACCTCCTCTTGATTATTGAGTCGCAGGATCAGATCGTCCTTTCTAAGGAATGCGCCTGCCTCTACTTCACTTTCCAAACTGATCCCGAACAGACGTGGCTTTGTCCGAGCGCCGGCAATCTGCCGTACCCGGTCCCGCACCGTGGGATCGTCTTTGTTATAGACGAATGCATCGTCGTGGCGCTGATTTTCAATAATTCGAAACTTGCTCCGCGCGTACTGCTCGAAGTCGTGGCCATACCGGTCCAAATGGTCCGGAGTAATATTCAACAGCACGCTCACGTGAGGGCGAAACGAGTCGATATCATCGAGCTGGAAGCTGGACACCTCGAGGACGACGATGTGCTCGGGTTCCGCGTCCCTGGCAAATGTCGAAAAGGCGTTGCCAATGTTGCCTCCCACGTGCGTCTGTCGCCCGCCGCTCCGAAACACGTGTCCCGCAAGCAAAGTGGTCGTCGTTTTACCGTTCGATCCGGTGATGGCGACGATCGGCGCTCTGCAGAACCACGAGGCCGCCTCAACTTCCGAATACGTAGCGACCCGCCGTTCACGAGCACCCTGCACCACCGGGGCTGACGACGGTACGCCGGGGCTGACGATAAAAAAGTCCGCCTCGAAGGCGCGCTCCGAATGGCCCCCTGTCTCATAAGGGATTGCCAGTACATCGATAGTTGCCTGCGTCTGTTCGTCGACGTCCTTCGATTCCGTGATGAAAACATCCGCACCGGCACGTTGAAGCAATGCAGCCGCGGCGAGGCCGCTGCGCGCCGCACCGACGACCGTTACTCTTGCGCCTCTAACCTCCTCAGCCTTCATAATTCGCTTCGCCTGCCGCGTAGCACGTACTGTGTACCGAGTACCGTGATTTCCGATGTATCAGTCGAGGTTCCGTAGTTGGTGATCGGTACTCACCTGATCCTCAGCGTAAGTAGCGTCGCCACCACCATGACCGCCGTGATAATCCAAAACCGGGTCACGATTTTCGCTTCGTGCGTGCCGCGTGCCTCGAAATGATGGTGCAGCGGCGCCATTAGAAAAATGCGCTTTCCAACGCCGGTACGTCGCTTCGTAAACTTGAAGTACCCGGTCTGAATGATGACCGAGGCCGCCTCCATGAGGTAGACGGCGCCTAGAATCGGCAGAAGAAGTTCCATGCGGATCATCAGTGCGAGCGACGCAACAGCCGCCCCCAGCGCTAGAGATCCGGTATCGCCCATAAAGACGGTCGCCGGATAGCCGTTGAACCAGAGGAAGCCGAAGCAGGACGCCGTCATGGCCGCTGCGAATACGGTCAGCTCACCGGTGCCGGGCAAGTACATGATGTCGAGAAAATCAGCGAGGACCACGTTTCCGGAGACGTAGCAGAGAATCACCAGCCCACCGGCAACGAACGCCGTGACGCCCGTCGTCAATCCGTCTAGTCCGTCGGTCAAGTTGACGGCGTTCGACACGGCCGTCATAATGAACACAACCACCGGGATATAGATGAGGAAGCCGAGGTCTACGTCGCCGGCTGCGAACCGAAGGATGTTATAGTCGATCGACTTCTCCTTCAGGAACGGCACGTAAGCGAGTGTGTGATACGGTTCGAACTGCGGCAGGAAATACAACACCGTGCCTATCATGATGCCGATGGCGATCTGACCGGTTATTTTGACTCGCGGCGGAAGGCCTTGCTTGTTCTTCTTGACCGTCTTGATGTAGTCGTCCAGAAACCCGAAAGCGCCCATCCATGCGATCGAAAGCACCGCCAGTAGCACGTAAATCTCAGCGATGGCCCCCCACAGCAGCGTCGATGTCAGAATCGATAAGAGGATCACGATGCCGCCCATCGTTGGCGTGCCCGCCTTGTGCGCGTGACTCACGACGCCCGCCGTTTCGCCCTCCCGCACCCGCTCACCGAGCTGTTTCCGACTCAGCCAGTTGATGATGTTGCGGCCGATGAATAAAGAGATGAACATGGCCGTGATGGCGGCCAGCGTCGCTCGTACCGTAATGAATTGGATCATCTGAAATCCCGGAGGCTGATAGATTTGCTCCAGATAATCGATCAGGTAGTAAAGCATCTCCGAGTGGGCGTCAAAATTTTTGGTGAGCAGGTTTTTCAACCGCGCTGACTTGGCAGCAGGTTTTGACGATCAGGTTTCTTGGATATCTCCTGTGGACGTTTGGTGGAACGCTTCACGAACTACTTCGCGATCATCCAGGTGCCGCTTCTCCGTACCGATAATCTGATACGCCTCGTGACCCTTTCCCGCTACAATGATGACGTCCCCCGAGCGTGCGATCGTGGCGGCCTTGCGAATCGCTTGCCGCCGGTCAACGATCCACTCCACGTTGGCGGGACGTTCAAATCCGCGGCGGATATCCGCCATAATCTCCCCGGGATCCTCCGTGCGCGGATTATCGCTCGTTACAATCACCTGATCGGCGAGGCGCTCCGCCGCGGCAGCCATCATCGGACGTTTTTCGCGGTCGCGGTCGCCGCCGCAGCCGAACACGCAGATGATCCTGGCGCCCCGATCCTTTGTCTCGGCGGCGGTCTGCAGCACATTCTCTAATGCGTCCGGCGTATGCGCGTAGTCAACGACCGCAAATCTGCCGTCGTCGGAACGGATCAATTCGAAGCGTCCGGGGACGGGAGGCGCATGCTCTAACGCATCCAGTGCCGCCGTGCGATCGAAGCCGAGTCCATTGAGCACCGCATAAGCGGCCGCCAGATTGTAGGCATTGAAGCGCCCCACCAATCGAAACTGCCGATGCTCGCCATCGAGGCGTAGCCGCAAACCGTCTATCCGATTCGCTATAAGTTCCGCGCGGACCAACGCATCTCCAGTCAGGCCGAAGGAGATCCTTGCCGCCTTCGTATCGGCGACCAATTCCTCGGCAGCCGAATCATCGATATTGTAAACGGCGACGGCATCCCCTCGAAGCTGATCGAACAGCTTCTTTTTGGCCGTGAGGTAGGCGCCGAACGTCCCGTGGTAGTCGAGGTGGTCGCGACTCAGATTCGTGAAGACTCCGACGTCGAAGTCGATGCAACGTGCGCGGTCCTGATCCAGAGCGTGAGACGAGACCTCCATCGCGCAGGCGCTGCAGCCGGCATCCACCATCTGCCTGAACAATTTTTGGGTTTCGAGGGCGTCGGGCGTGGTGAGACTTGTTTCCAGCACGTCGTCTCCGATGCGGACTTCAATCGTGCCGATGAGCCCGGTCTTATGTCCGATCTGTGAAAGAGCGTGATGGAGCAGGTAGGTGACGGTGGTCTTGCCATTGGTGCCGGTGACTCCGATGGTCGTCATCGAATGTGATGGGTCGTCGTAAAATGCGGCGCCGAGCTCAGCGAGCGCGGCGCGCGAATTCGAAACGTGCGCGAAGGCAATGCCGGTGAACCGCGTTTCATGATTCACCGGCATCGCTTCGCACACTACGGCGATGGCTCCGTTTTGAACAGCCTTGTCAATGAACGCGTGACCATCAGCATGTACACCGCTGATGGCCACGTAAAGTCCGTTGTGACCGACCTTCCGGCTATCGTTAGCCAGGTGGTCGATCCTCTTGTTGTCAAAGCTTCCGTAACGCCCTAGCACGAGGCCGGCGTGTTCAATTCGTTGCAGCAGCACGTCTAAGGCGATCATGCGTATGCGGCCGTTTGGCGAAAATCCTAGCGGGACCTGATAAGCACCCGTCCGCGCACGGTTTGGCCGGGCGCGGGCGTCTGTGCCACCACGGTACCGACGCCGTCCAGCTTCGCATCTATTCCGAATGATCGCAGCCAGAGCAGCGCGTTTCGAGTACTCAATCCTCGAACGTCCGGCATCCGGTCGCGGTCGATGGCGACCGTATCGGCTGCGACGAGGCGTATCGTCCTGTGGGCCTGTCCGCTCGTGCCCGGCTGCGGCGTCTGCAAGATGATGGGATGGATGAGCTCGTCATCCGCACGGACCTGGACGTGGTAGCCGAAAGATTCAAGCTGCCGTTCCGCAATGACAGGTGGGAGTCCGCGCACATCCGGGAGGGTGGCGGCCGGTTCCAGCGGGAGACTGTCCGGGGCGGACAACCGCTGAGCAATTTCGGGGAACGTCGCGATCCATCGCTTCGCCGTTCTCTGGAAAATCGGTGCCGCCGCGGACCCGCCGTACCACGCGGTGCGCGGTTCGTCCAGCACGATGGCGAGCACGATTTTCGGGTCGTCGGCCGGGAAAAAACCAACGAATGACGCGCGGTAGGCGCCCTGCACGTAAGACCCTCCTGATACCTTGCGCGCCGTACCGGTCTTACCGGCGACGGTCAACCCCTCGACGCCGGCCAGCATAGCGGTTCCTTCCTTTACGGCACGCTCGAAGGCGGGCAACAGCTTCCGGGCTGTTTCTGCTTTGAAGGCGCGACGCACGGAGTCCTGACGGACTCTCCAGGTTACGTTTCCGAGTACGTTGCGCCGCTCGGAAACCACATGTGGCTGCACCAGGAGTCCGCCGTTTGCAAGGGCCGCATACGCCGTCGCCAGTTGTAGAGGCGTAACATCAACTTCATAGCCGATGGCTATCGATGTGAGGCTCGTTCCACTCCATGATTCCGGTCGCTTCAACCGCCCCTGCACTTCTCCCGGAAGATCGATCCACGTTGGATGGCCGAATCCGAGGTTGCGGGCGTACTGGTAGAGCGTGCCCGGCTTCATCCGCTCCACCACCTTGGCCGTTCCGACGTTGCTCGATAGAGCGATGACGTCTGCAAATGTGATAGTGCCGTTCGCATGCGTGTCGTGCAGCGTTCGTCCCTGAATGAAAGCCCACCCGTCTCCGGTTTCAACCGAATCGCCCAGTTCAACGAGGCCCTGTTCCACGGCGGCTACGGCAGCGACCAGCTTGAAGGTCGACCCGGGCTCTAGCCGGTCCGTCACCACGCGGTTGCGCCGGGCGTCCTCCCGCGACGCGCCGGGACGATTCGGATCGTACGTCGGCACGTTCGCCATGGCGAGTATTGCGCCTGTCTTGGGGTCGAGGGCAACCGCCGAACCCCAGCCTGCTTTCGTTTCGGCCACTCCTCTTGCAAGCTCTTCCTCGAGGACGGTCTGACGGATCAGGTCGATCGTCAGCATCAGCGTCTCTCCGTGCTTCGGCTCCACCACCCTTCCCTGGACGTAGGCTTTAATCTGTCCCAGGCGATCACGCTTTGCGGCTCGCTGGCCATCGACCCCCTGCAGGAATGCATCGTACTGCAGTTCCAGACCCGATAACCCGGCGCCGTCGGCGCTTACGTACCCGAGCATGTGAGCCGCTGCGCTTCCATAGTTATACCGGCGCGCAAACGTGGGATTGGCCAAGAGCCCCGGCACACCCCACGATTCGATGGCCTCCTTCTGGGTTTCCGATATGCCACGTAAAAGAAGGACAAACTGAGGGCTTGATCGACCGCGTACCTTCCGTCGGAAGGCAGACGCCGGTCGGCCTGATAGCTTTGACAATCTTTCAAAGAACGAAGATGCTACCCGTTCGAATCCGACTGCGGTCGGATCGACGGCGATGTCGTACCGCGCCGTATTAACGGCGAGCGTGCGCCCGGCTCGGTCGAGAATCGCGCCGCGTATGGCGGGGATGGTGACGAAAGAACTGGCCTGTCGCTCTCCTTGCTCGCGCAGCTCATCTCCCTGGGTGAGGTGAATCCGCACTACCTGCATGGCGATTACGAGCGGTACGAGGCTCAGAAGCGTGAGCACCACATACATTCGGGCCAGTATCTGATCCTTCGGTTCCACGTTGCCCTGCGCTTGAGGCGGCGAGTACTTCTTTGCTGTGTTGTATGCTATGGATCGCCGTCATTCGTCTATTTTGATCGTCGGACCGTAGACGGCATTTTCTTCGAGCCCCAGCTTGCGAGCTCTGTCGTAGATCACGCCGGGTCCGACCATGCGGTCGAATTCTCCTTTTAAACGGTTGTGTTTCAGATGCAACTGAAGGTTTTCGCGGCGGAGTTGCTGCACGTCGGCCAGCAGATCGTGCGTGGCGTGCACGTGACCGACGTACATCGTGAACAGGATGGCAATGGCAACGATGAGCAGGGCGAAGCGTGTTGTGGAGATCCTCTCCAGGAATGTGCCGCGTCGCCCGCTTCCGGGGGGCCGTTGATTCGCCTTGGCCAGGTCGTTCCAGCCGGGGAGTGCTTCGGTTGCGCCTGTGTTCCGAGCGCGAGCGGCAGGCCCCGACGGTTTAGTCGACCGCGGAGGCCGCGCCTTCCGGACACTGTGTCGCGTTTTTACGTTTCGTGCAACCGCCATTACGCACGTATTCCTCGATTTCAGTGCGGGATGCGACGGAGCCCCATCTCATCGCCCCCATGTTATCCATGTGCGCCGACCAACCAGTTGGTCCGACGCGAAAGCTGGGCCTCCCGGGCCTCGATTCGCGGCTCGAGACCCGCATAGGCGGGCTGCCTGATGCCGTCGTTGATAAATGCTGCCAATTTGGAGGGCGAAAGCTGCCATTGTCGTGCCTCACGAAGAAGCATCCCACGAAGCAGCTCCTGCGGCATGCCGGCCACGGGGTATCCCATAGAGGACAGCCATTCGACGACCCTGTTGTTGATTTCAACGGATACTTCCATCGTATCACCTCCCATATCTCACGGGCTCTGCTCGTAGGTTGCAGATCTTCGCCGTGCGGCGTTGAGCGCGTTCTCCTATTGAATGGCCCTTGCCGTGTGTGTGTCAGACCTTCGCCGCGTTCTCCGTTCGGGTGCGTTCCGCTATTCGAAGCCGTGCGCTGCGCGCTCGCGGATTTACGTCCATCTCGGCCTCGCCGGGGCGGACGGGCTTCCGCGTCAACTCCCTCCACGGCGTCAACAGATTGCCGTAGAGATCACGCACGGGTTCACCTCGGAAATTCCCGTATCTGAGAAACCGCTTCACACGCCGGTCTTCCAGCGAGTGATAGCTGATGACCGCGATCCGACCGCCAGGACGGATCACTCTGACCGAAGCCTCCAGGACACGCTCGAGCACATCGATTTCTCGATTTACTCCGATGCGTAGAGCCTGGAAAACGCGGGAAAGAGATTTTACTTCATCCCGCGTGGGCACGTGTTGGCGGACAAGGTCCGCCAGCTCCTTCGTGGTGGATAGTGGACGCGCGCCGTCGATGGCGCGCGCGATCCGACCCGCCCGTGGCTCCTCACCATAGGTGGAAAACAAATCTTTCAGATCTCGCCAATCCCACGTATTCACGATGTCGTGGGCGGAGAACCCGGCATGAGGATCCATCCGCATGTCGAGCTCTGCCTCGGCTTGATAGCTGAATCCGCGCGCGGCGGTATCGAGCTGGTGGGACGAGACGCCGAGATCGAGCAGAAGCCCGTCGATCTGGGTCGCATCCACCTCGGCAAGCAATCGCTCGAGGTGCTCGAAATTGCCCTGTAGGGCGATAAACCGCCCGCGCTCAATATCGGCGGCGAGTCTGCTGCGAGCTGCTTCGAGCGCCTCAACATCTTGATCGATGC
>CAZART010000043.1:0-39857 GCA_964487555.1 uncultured Rhodothermales bacterium | reverse complement strand
CTGATCATCCGCGTCGATCCCGGCCGCGGCCACGGCCATCACAAGTACGTGCGGACGGCCGGCCCGCAATCCAAGTTCGGCGTCTCCCCCGACGAGCTCGACTCGCTCGACGCCCTGGCCTCGGCCGTCGGCGCCCGAGTCATCGGCTTCCATGCACACGTCGGCAGCGGCATCATCTCGCCGGACACCTGGGCAGAAACCGCCGTCTTCCTCGCGACGCTGACCGATCGATTCCCCGACGTGCACATCCTCGACGTCGGCGGCGGCCTCGGCGTCTCCGAGCGACAAAGTACACCCGAGCTCGATGTCGCCGAGGTCGCCGATCATCTGGCGACTTTCAAGCGCGCCAATCCCGGCCTCGAGCTCTGGATGGAGCCCGGCCGCTTCCTCGTCGCACGCTCCGGCGTGCTGCTCGCGAAAGTCACGCAGGTCAAGCGAAAAGGCGCCGCGCGCTACGTCGGGATCGAGACGGGTATGAACTCGCTGCTGCGCCCCGCACTCTATGGCGCCTACCACGAAATCGTCAACCTCTCCAAGCTCGACCGGCCGCTCGAGATCACCGCCGACGTCGTCGGCCCCATCTGCGAGACCGGCGACGTGCTCGGCTACGGCCGTCGGCTGCCCGAAACGGAGGAGGGCGACGTCATCCTCATCGCCACCGCCGGCGCCTACGGCCGCGTCATGAGCAACGAGTATAATCGACGGGCGCCGGCGAGGGAGATGGTGCTTGGGGCGGTGGAGAGTTTGAGGGTAGAGAGCAGAGTGTAAGACGAACGATCGCACTCTCGCCCTCAGTACACCGACACCTCGAAGAAGGCGACAGCGCTGACTGAGATCTTGGATGCCACGTTTGAGGATCCGCGTGGTGTTCAGTGCTCTCCGTGGTCCATGTCGTGCGGCGCTGTGTGTTTCATGTGCATCGGCGCCGGCTTGAGGTTTAGAAATACGGCAAAACCGACGGGCGTCTGCGCGCCGTAGAACGGCTCAAGGTCCGATGGGATGACGCTGAGGGAGATCTGCGCGCCGACGGCAGGAAGGAGTGACCCGGCATGGCCGAACTGACGCATGTATCCTGCCGTCAGTTTTCCTACCGTGAACACCTCATGACCTACGTCGTGTGCCTCCTGGTCGATCACGAGGTCTTCTCCGCTCTTGCGCGCCAGCTCGCCTCTCCCGAAAACGACGTTGCGTTCATCGACGTTCAAATTGCTCTCAATGAGAAAAGCGTCGGTATTCAGGCCGTGCGCCCGATTCCGGCCCCACAAAAGCGTGCTCGCCCAGATGCCGCTTCGGCCGAACGGTTGGTGATACGTGAGGGATGACGTGGCCCGCGTCACGTCTGCGCGGCTCTCACCCGATTCCCGCGGAGCCTCCGCTTCCGTGAGTCGACCGATCGACGCCTGGAATGCCCATTGATCGTTCGGCAGAAACCACACTCGCCCGGAATAGGAATCCAGCGGCGCAAGATCGAGGTCGAAGCGCTCATCGTCGGGCTCCCGGCCGTTGAAGAGGGAGCCTTCCAGCTTCCAACGGAGGCCGTAAAGGCCCGCGGTCACGACACCGAACGAGATGTGGGAGGCATCATGCCAGTGATGGCCGATCGTAGCGAGGGGCATGGACATCGCGGAAATGCGGTGCGGGTATGCTACCGGCCCCAGTGCCGGCTCACCGGCCAGACCGCCGTATATCTCGACGGCCATGCTCCCTCCCAGTGGCTGCTGGTAACGAGCAGCGACCTCCATGAAAACGTCATGCGGATGCTGTCGGTCGTGCAGCGGCTCCCCGTCACAGAACTCCCCCGTCGCCAGCAAGTCGGGGTACCCACACTTTCCTACCGTGATCGGCTCCGCGCTGAGCATGGCCCGAAAGCCGATC
This sequence comes from uncultured Rhodothermales bacterium, assembly GCA_964487555.1. Taxonomy (GTDB): domain Bacteria; phylum Bacteroidota; class Rhodothermia; order Rhodothermales; family VXPQ01; genus CAZART01. The sequence continues at coordinate 37,982 of CAZART010000043.1, read as the reverse complement.
TGCCCGGGTCCAACAGGCCGGCTCGCCATTCCCATGATCCAGTTAACGAGCCCGAAGCCGCTGTCTCCGCGGTCGCTCCCCTCGTAGACATACTGTAGAAACATATTGCCGTGCAGCATCAGCTCCCACTCATCCGCCATGGAGTGGATCGCATACATGGGCGAGGAGTCCGGTTGCCAGGAGGTGCCCGAGCCTTCACGCTCCATTCCGATCCCCAACGGGCCCGCCGTCATGCCCATTTCTTCGCGCTCCCCCGAGGATGCCTCCTCCGGCCTCTGCGGATGATGCTCGTCCGTCGATGACGTGTCCGTCTCCGGATGATGCTCGTGCTCTTGGGCGAGCACGCCCATTACAAGCATCAGGTTTACAATCAGAAGGACCATTCTTATACGCATGCAGCAAATAATTCGATTAGCGAATCACCGGTAGTGCGAAACGACTCCGGTACGACGGGACATGGCGTTGCTCTATGATCCGGAATGACTCGCACGTCGAGCGTGAGCATGTGAGTGCGCGAGACAGGAACGGGATCAGGGTAACGTCCACGTCGATGAGCGAATGGAGCAAACCGGACGACGGCGTCCGGAGTTCGGGTTCGGTGGCGGATGCTGCAACGTTCTTACATTCTCGCACCACATACCCCGCCGCCGGAAATGACTGATCGTGCCGGCGGCGATACGGGCGGGCACGTCGGCGAAAACGCCATGACGGTAATGACGCTGACGTCCTCCGTCGTCAAGGGGCTACATTCGCTCCCCCTTTATCCGCTCCCAGAAGTAAAACGCCCCGACCACCAGGGCATGGTTAATGGTGCCGCCGGCAATGAGTGCAGCCACGTCCCCAGCGTCAATGAGCTCTACGGCGATGTCTTCCATCGCGTCGAGACTTTGGCCGCGAACGCGGCGGACGTTTGTCGCGAGGAACGTATAGCAGCGGTTGTTCTGGATGGCCGGATTCGGCGCGACCACGCCGATCCGCTCGATGGTCTCGGCTTCGTAGCCGGTCTCCTCGAGCAGCTCGCGGCGTGCCGCCTCCAGCGGAGATTCGCCTTCGTCGACCACGCCGCCCGGGATCTCCAGAGACACCTCTTCGGTGCCGTGGCGGTACTGGTGCACGAAAACGATGCGGCCGTCCTCAGTGACGGGAATGACGTTGACCCAGTCGTTGGCCTCGACGACGAAAAAACTGAATTCCTCGCCGGTGATCGGCGAAAGCGTTCGATCTTCGCGCACGCGAAAGACGCGGAAATCGCCGCGCACCACGCTTTCGAGTTTTTCCCAATATTCGACCATGGCGTAGTTCTCCTGGCCTTGCGGCCGCGCGCGATCCGTTCGTGGCGTCGTGCTGCAGTCGTGCCGAGCGGCCTATTCGGGCACGGCAACCTCGATGTGGCCGTCGTTGATCAATTCGACGAGCAGAAGTATAAGGTCGGGTTTGTCGAGGTGAGGACGCAGCGTTTCGAGATCGAGCGTCTCCATGCCGCTGAGCAAGGGGGCGGCAAAAGCAAATTCAGGACGAAGCACGTATTCATCGCCGTGGATGAACAGTGAGATCTGCCCTCGCGGGTGCTCGATGAACGCAAATCGGGTCGGCGCGACGCGCTCGAGCCACGCTCCGTCTTCAAGCGCCTCTCGCAATTCTCCGCCGTCCCACGTTTCTTCCGACGGCGCCGGCTCTTCGCCGTGCTTCGGCGCCGTGACAAAGTATCCGAACCAGCGGTCGATTTCATCGTCCGTCATGGCCCTGCGAACAACATCACGAACGCGCTCCAGCGCTTCGTGGCGGATTTCGCCGGGATGCTCCTGCGGCGTCAGATCGGGATCGGCATAGCGGATCGAGGGGTCGATCTGTTCGAGCACGCGGCCGAGAAAGCCTTCCAGGATCTCCTCGTGACTGGGAGCGCGAAAACCGATCGAATACGTCATTGAGTCGCCGATTGCGATCCCATGATGGCCCAGCCGTGGCGGCAGGTAGAGTATATCTCCCTGCCCGAGGACGTACGTCTCGTCCGGTTCGAAATCGCGCAGCATGCTGACGTCGATGTCCGGCACCACGTTCTCGTCTTCCACCGGCGTCGTGCCGATCCGCCATTCGCGCTCTCCGAGCCCCTGCAACAGAAACACGTCGTAGTTGTCGACGTGAGCGCCGACGCTGCCCTCGTCCGGCGCATAGCTCACCATGACGTCGTCAATCCGCCAGTTGGGGACGAATCGGAAGAAGTCGAGGATGCCCGCCACATCGGGCACCCAGCGGTCAACCTCCTGAACGAGCAGCGTCCAATGTTTCTCCGGCAGCTCCATGAACTCCTCTTCCGCAAACGGGCCGTACCGCAGCTCCCACGGGTGCGCTCCTCCTCGTTCCAGAATAAGCCGAGAGGACGTGTCCTCCTCGCACGCCAGACCGGCCAGCTCCTCCGGGGATAGAGGCGAGATAAAGGCCGGCAGGCCGCCGCGGATGACCAGCGGCTTCTTCTGCCAGTAGTCGCGTAGAAATTCCTCGACGCTCAATCCGCCGAGGAGGGTTTCGGGAATCGTCACAATGGTCTCGGATGATTCGGATGATTCGGATGATTCGGATGATTCGGATGACGAAAGATCGCTTGCACAGGCAGCAAACGCTCGCACCGGCAGCATCTCGCTCGCGCAGGCAGCATCGTGTCGCATGGACGATAACAATGGCCCGGGATCCGCGAGCCGGCGGTACAACGCCGCCACCGCCGCCCTGGCTAGCCGAACAGCCGCTTAAGAAGCTCGATGATGGGCCAGATCAGCAAGAGCGCCATGACGAGCGCTGCTATCTTCAGCGAGCTCTTCTGCCGAGGCAAATCATAACCGCAATACGGGCAGACATCCGCATCCCGGTCGATCGGAAGCGCACACGAAGGGCATTCTCGCTCCTGCTCAGCCATCGACGCTAGATGTGGTCGTAGAGTTCGCGGAGCATGAGATCTTTCTGCTGCTGCGTCAGCTCCTCGATCTCGTCGGACCGCGAGCGCTCGGGACTCAGATCCAGGTTCGTCCGCGCCCCGTCGAACCGCGTCGTCTGATGGCTCCGGCGCGCGAACATCATCCACACAGCAGCTGCCGCTCCGGTTGCAAGGGTCGAGATCCAAACGGCCTGCCGTAGATTTGCCATGCCTACACCTCCTTGTTTTTGTGTGCAACGGCAGTACGATGCGCGCTCGTTGGTGATCCCCCCGGCCGCGCCGAACGGAATCTTGAAGTTGGGATAGACGCAGCACCGCCAAAGCGCTCATCGTCAGGATACGCGCCGAAGCGCCGCCGGGGAGCGCCGGCTCATCGCTGCCGCGGCTTCCACCGGCCTTCTTCAAAGACGCTCCGGATGTCGGCGAGGACCTCACGGTCGATGTACAGCGATTCGCCGGCGGCGACGTCTACGCGTTCGACAGGTGGGATCCGCAGGTCGTAGTTCTCCCAGCCCAAATAGCCGACGAGAATCTCCTGAAATTCCTCGTCGACAATGCCGTCCATCGGGCCGTCGTAGAACCCCCGCTCCCGCCAGATCTCCTGAAGCTCCGTCGCGAGCTCTTCGGTCACCGGAATCATATTCGCCGGGTCGGACCGGGTGAAGTAGAGATTGTTGAGCCGGTAGAGCCGGTTCAGTTCCGCGATCGGCGTCTCGTGGTCGTAGACCGATATGTCGATAAAGTTGTCCATCCCGTCGTAGCCGGCGCTGTCTCGCACGACGAGGAGGGCCGCGCTCTGCTCGCCGCGCTGATCGCCACCCGCCTTGCCTCCGGCGATGAGCGCCGCCATCAGCTTATCGGACAGTTCGCCTTCGGTACCCTCGAACGCGCTGGCCATCGCCTCCACGGTCTCCTTCGACACGAGGATGTTGCCCTGGGCCGTGTAGCCGTGCCCCGTGACGACCGTCCCGACCCCTCCGTCCTCCGGCCCCACCGACGTCGCGGCACCGGACGACTGCCCGACCATGCCGCCCGCCCAGTCGAAGCACTCCTCGCCGGTCCAGGTGGCCGCATTCCCCTGCGCATCTACCATCCCGACCTGCCGCAGCTGCCGCCCGTCGTCGTTCTGGAGGATGATCCGCATCGCCTGCTCGGCCGTCGCCCCGTTCTCCATGAGCTCGAGCCCCTTAATCCCGTAATCCAGCTCGGTAAAGCTCTGCGTCGCCACCGCACCCACGCCCGCCTTCGCCCACGGCACGATCGGCCGCACGTTCGGAAACTTGGACTGCACGGCGATGCCGAGATCACCCGTCGCCGGATCGAATCCAACGATCGAGAACGTGGCCACGAACGGTTCTTCTTGATCGGAATGCCGTAGTAAAAGCGCCAGGCTCGCCGCGAGAATGACCAGAAGCGCCGGCCCGAGATAATATCGTCTCATCAGTCGAATCGTGTGATTTAGGTGTATGTACGACTCAATGTCCTGAACGGCGGGCTAAGTGACAAGCGGTCCGTCGGCGGAGCATATCGGCGGACGTACCGTTGAAAGGAGTCGCCACGAAAAGACGTACCAGAGATCGACTCGGTGAAGCATGAGCAAGCGTATGATAGCGGCCCTGGTGCTGACGACACTCGTCGGGGCCGCGGCGATACCCGACGCCGTCGCCCAGGACGCCCACACCTTTAAAGTCGCCGCCGTAAAATACGCCGGCGGCGGAGACTGGTATCAGGCGCAAACGCCGCTGCCGAACCTGCTGAAATTCGTCCGCCAGAACACCCTGGTAGACGTCGCTCCGGAGCCCGAGGTGGTTGAGCTTTCGAGCGACAAGCTCTTCGGTCACCCGTTTCTGTTCATGTCCGGCCACGGCAACGTCGTGTTCTCGGACGGTGAAGCACGGCGGTTGCGACGTTACCTCGAGAACGGCGGCTTTCTGTACGTGGATGACGACTACGGCATCGACGAGTATCTCCGCCGCGAGATGAAGAAGGTGTTTCCCGAGAAGGAGTTCGTGGAGATCCCCTTCGATCATGAGATTTTCCACACGCACTACAATTTCCCGAACGGGCTGCCGAAGATCCACGAGCACGACGATAAGCCTCCACAAGGCTTCGGTCTCTTCCACGAAGGTCGCCTCGTCGTCTTTTATTCCTACGAGACGAATATCAGTGACGGCTGGGAGTCGCCGGACGTCCACAACGACCCGCCGGAAAAAAGAGAGGAAGCGCTGCGGATGGGGACGAACATACTCACGTATGCGCTGATGCGTTAATTCTCCGCGAGCGGCGCCTCGTACCGGATATCAGGGTATCGGCGTACCGACTGACGATTATCGCGGGAAGTACGCCCTACTTTTCGGTACACGGTACGCTTCGTACGCGATTAACTTCCAGTTTCATTTTATGGCAGGCGACGCATCATGCGCACCGGCATTGTCATCGTTATTCTGGCCGTCATCGCACTGGCCTTCTTCAATCCGGAAATGGATGACTTTCGCACGTTCGTCCGGGCACAGGCGGAGGGCATGATTCAGCGGGAGGCCGGGGACACGGCCCTTGGACGGGCGCTCTCCGGAGCGGGTGGGAGCCTCGCCGGACAGTACGTCGATCGGATTACGGAACGGCGCAATTATTTCGTCTTCAGCACGTATACTATTGACCTGGACGGCGAGGAATCCGATGTCGAGGAGTGGAAGTTTCTCGGCCTCGCCGGCCGTTTCGTCGAACTCGAACGGCCCGACTCCATGGAGCATGAGTCGGGGGGATGACGGCGCGACCGGCCCGAGCGCCTATTACAATCCGGCGAGCGCATCCCCGCACCAATCTCTCAATACATGACTGACCTTCAAAGACACGATCCCGCGGTTTTCGACGCCATTCAAAACGAGGTGGATCGTCAGAACGAGGGGCTCGAGCTGATCGCCTCCGAGAATTTCGTCTCCCGCGCGGTGCTGGAGGCGATGGGAACGCCGCTCACCAACAAGTATGCCGAGGGGCTGCCTGGAAAGCGGTATTATGGTGGATGTCAGTTCGTCGACGTCGCCGAGGATCTCGCGCGCAGCCGCGCGAAGGAGCTCTTCGGGTGCGACTGGGTGAATGTGCAGCCGCACTCCGGCGCGCAGGCGAACGCCGCCGTCTACCTCACGCTGCTCGAGCCCGGCGACACGTTTCTGGGCCTGGATCTCGCGCACGGAGGGCACCTCACGCACGGCAGTCCCGTCAACTTCTCCGGACTCCTCTACAACGCGACCTATTACGGCGTCGAGAAGGACGGGCCGAACGCCGGGCGTATCGATATGGACAAGGTGCGGGATAAGGCACGGGAGATCCGCCCGAAAATGATATCGATCGGGGCCAGTGCGTATCCGCGGGATTTCGATTATGTGGCGTTTCGTTCTATCGCCGACGAGGTGGGGGCTTTCTTGTGGATGGACATGGCCCACACGGCCGGCCTCATCGCGGCCGATTTGCTGAACGATCCCATGCCGCACTGCCATATCGTCTCGACGACGACGCACAAGACGCTGCGCGGACCGCGCGGCGGCATGCTGCTGATCGGCCGCGATTATGAGAATCCGTTCGGCAAGACCGCCGCAAAGTCCGGCCGCACGAAGATGATGAGTGAGTTGTTCGATTCGGCCGTCTTTCCGGGCACGCAGGGCGGGCCGCTGATGCACGTCATTGCGTCGAAAGCGGTATCATTCGGCGAAGCCCTCCAGCCGGAGTTCGCGGAGTACGGCCGGCGCGTCATCCGCAATGCCCGGGCCATGGCCGATGCCTTCGTCGAACGCGGCTACCAGCTGGTTTCGGGCGGCACGGACAATCATCTGATGCTGATCGACCTCCGCAACAAAGGCCTCACCGGCAAGCAGGCCGAGGAGGGGCTCGGTGAGGCGGAAATCACGGTCAACAAGAACATGGTACCGTTCGACGACAAGAGCCCGTTTGTAACGAGCGGAATCCGCATTGGTACCCCCGCGATGACCACGCGCGAGTTCGGCGAAGGCGAATTCAGATTCGTCGTCGAATTGATAGATCGCGTGCTGAGCGATCTCACTAATGATCGCGTCCGAAGCGAAGTGAGACAGGAGGTGCACGACCTCTGCGGTAAATTTCCCCTGTATGACTTCGTGACGGCGTGATTCGGACGTTTAAAGCCGGTGATCGGCCATTCCTTCCAGGTACGGCGAATCGGAACGGATTCTGCGAAGGGCTGGTTCACTCTGCGTCGATCCGAGCTCGTGAACGGCGCCCGGCAACATTTGGATACAGCCCTCGCTTCGTATGGAAGCACAGGAATGACGAGTAGTACCTTAAGTTCAGCCACGTACGCCGACCTCGTCGACCTGGGGCGGCGACTCTACGAGCAAGCGCTGGTTCGGCGCGAGCAAGAGCTCATTACGGATCCGCGCGGCCAGCCGATCGGCTGGCTGCTCGATACGCGCATTCCGATGCTCGACAGTCGAATGTATAAGGAGGTGGGCCGCGTGCTTTCGGATCGGCTGCGTGCCAAAGGCATCCACCAGGTGGCGGGGTACGGGTTCGGGGCCTACTCTATGGTATGCGCCGTCCTTGCGGCGCCCGGGCTCCCGGCCTTCAAGGGCGGATTCGTCCGCGAGCATCGCAAGCCGCACGGCCGGCGGCGACTCGTCGAGGGCCCGCTCAACCGCGCCAAACCCATTGTTCTCCTCGACGACATCCTGAATAGTGGTCGAAGCGCCGCGCGCGCCATCTCACTGTTGAGAAACGACGGCTTCGAGGTCGCCGGCGTGATGACGCTGTTTAACTTCACGTGGAGCGGCGGCCGCACACGGATCGAGGCCGACGGCGTCTGGGTGGACTCTCTTCTCGATCTGAACCTCCGCGAGAGCGCCCAGAGTTCCTCCGATTCGATCTAACGGTTCGTCACGAAATACCCGTTTCTCCATGGAACGCGCGTCGATTCCATGGGTGAAAGTGGCGTGACCCCCATCGCCGTGCAGTCGTATGAAGTTATTCGGATCTCGCACATCTACGGCCATCGAGCAGGCTTCGCCCTCCCAGGGCGACGGCTCCACTGAAAGCATCCTCCCGCCCGAATCGCCGCTTCTTGAAATGTCGTTCCTCGATCACCTCGAGGAACTGCGGTGGCGTATATTCAAGGGGCTCGGCGGCGTCCTCCTCGGTAGTATCATCTGCGGATTCTTTGCCGATTTCGTAATCGACCAGATCCTGCTCGGGCCCACCCACCCCGACTTCTTCATGTACGAGCTGTTCGGGTTCGACGCGACCCCGCTCGTTCTCCAGAACCGTACCATAACCGGTCAGTTTTTTGCCTACTGGGGATCGGTGATCGGCGTGGGGATCATCATCGGCTCGCCCATTCTGGTCTACCAGATGTGGAAGTTCATAGAGCCGGGGCTCTATCCCAGTGAGAAAAAAGGCCTCCGCTTCGCTTCGTTCTTCGCCACGCTGTTCTTCATCACGGGCATCCTCTTCGGCTACTGTGTCCTTACGCCCATCGCCCTGCAGTTTTTTGCGAACTTCGTGATCTCGCCGCAAATCGTGAACGAGTTCGACATCACCAAATACTTTGGAATGGTGTCGATGTGGGTCTTCGGCGTCGGCATGGTTTTCGAAATGCCGATTGTGATATACTTCCTCGCGCGAGTGGGACTCGTCACGTCGGATTTCCTTCGCAAGGGTCGGAAATACGCGATGGTCATCATTCTGGTTTTCGCCGCCGTCCTCACGCCGCCCGACGTAATCTCGCAGGTGCTCATTGCCGTTCCGATGACGGGCCTCTACGAACTCTCTATCAAAATTTCTTCCGTCGTCGAGCGGAGGCGCGCGAAAGAGATGAAAAAGGCTCTCGAATAATTTCACCCCATCGTCTGATCAGATGCAACGACGCCTGACGCTTTCAGCTGTCATTCTGGCGACGCTGGCTACCGGCTTTGCGTTCGGTTTCCTGATGCCGGACGACGATTTCTTCGCCCTGCGGAAGAATTTTCAGATCTTCGGCGCCGTCTATGAGGAGCTCATCGGTGGATACGTCGATCCGCTGAATTCCGAGAAGCTGATGCGCTCGGGAATCGACGCGATGCTCGAAGACCTGGATCCGTACACGAATTTCATCGATGAAGCCGACAACTCCGACATCGACATCATCACGCGAGGCCGCTATGGTGGAGTAGGCCTGAACATCGGGATCCGCAATGGAAAGATCACGGTGACCTCCCCCATCGAGGGGACGAGCGGGTACAAGCAGGGCGTCCGCACGGGCGACGTGATCACGCGGATAGCGGGCCGCGACGCCGCCGACCTTACGCTCAGCGACATTCGCCACCTGATGCGCGGAGAGCCCGGGACGGCTGTCGAGATCACGATCGAGCGTGAAGGCGAGCTGCAGCCGCTGCAGTTTCTCCTGACGCGGCAGGAGGTGGAGCTCAAGAATGTCGCTTTTTCGGGTTTTGCCGATTCCTCGGCCGGCATCGGGTACGTGAAGCTCGACCGGTTCGCCCGCGATGCCGGCGGTGAAGTGCGGGGTGCGCTGCAAGAATTGAAGTCCTCCGGGCGTCTGAAGGCCGTAGTCCTCGATCTTCGGGACAATCCGGGCGGACTGCTCGACGGCGCCGTCGAGATCGCACAGCTGTTCGTTCCTCAGGGATCGGTCATCGTCTCCACCCGCGGGCGCGAGGCGCAATCCGAGCGCGTCTACCGCAGCAAGCTGCCGCCCTTGCTCCCTGACGCTCCGCTCGTAGTCCTGGTGAACGGGCTCAGTGCGTCGGCCAGCGAGATTGTAGCCGGCGCCGTCCAGGATCTGGACCGTGGTGTCATTCTGGGGGATCCGACCTTCGGCAAGGGGCTCGTTCAGATCATCAAGCCGCTTCCGTACAATACGTCTCTCAAGATGACGACGTCCAAGTATTATACGCCGAGCGGGCGAAGCATTCAGTCGATCGACTATGGCGAACACGACGGCATCGAACGGGCGATACCCGATTCGCTTCGCCATGCCTATCGGACGGTGTCGGGACGTCGCGTGATGGACGGGAAGGGAATCGAACCGGACCGCGGCGTGTCGCTCGGAACGGATAGCGAGCTGGAAGCGGCACTCGACCGTCGCGCGGCCTTCTTCTTTTATGCGAACCACTTCGCCGCCGAGCATTCGGAATTGGAACGTCCCTTCACCGTTTCTGATGATGTCTATGCGGATTTTCGCCGCTGGCTTGATCAGCAGGAATTCACGTATAGCACCGACGCCGAGCGTGCCGTAGAGGCCCTCGAAGTTGACCTGACGGAGAACGGATACCGATCCACAGGCGACGAGCTGGATGCGCTTCGACGGGCGGTGGCGGAGGAGAAGACGGCGGACTTCGATCGGTACGCCCAAGAACTGAAAGAGCGCCTGCGTTCGGAGATTCTTGCGCGGTACCACGGCGATTCGGCCCAGATCGCCGCCTCGTTCCGGCACGATCGACAGATCCTGGATGCCGTATCCCTGCTCAAGGACACTTCAGGCTATCGAGCTATTCTATCGCCCCGCTGAGTTGCACGTGCGCCGACGCTGAACTCCACCGACCTCGTTCTACGGCATGGAATTGACGCATCTCCCCCTGCTGATCGGGGCCGGTCTGGCGGCCGGATTCGTCGCAGGCCTGATAGGGGTGGGTGGCGGCATCATTTTCGCACCCGTGCTTTTCTTCTACTATCAGTCAATCGGCGTCGCGTCTGAGATTATCGCCCCACTGACGATTGGTTCGAGCCTGTTCTGCACGCTCCTTGCCGCTATCGCCAGCGCATGGACGCAATACGGAAGGCAATCCGTCGTCACGCGCATCGCGGTGACGGTGGGCCTCTTCAGCGCGCTCGCCGTTTTCCTGATGACGCGCTTTGTAACGACCCGGACCTGGTACGACGGAACCGTGTTTCAGGTCGTGTTCAGTATTGTTCTCCTTTCCGTCGTAGGACGGATGGTGTTCCGACGCGGCGATAGGCCGGAGTCGGGCGGCGGTGGCATCCGAATCCAGGTCGCTACGCGGCGGAGCCGGCTCGGCCTCGCCGGTGCCGGCACGGTAGCGGGAGCAGTCTCCGCCGCTGCGGGCGTCGGCGGCGGTATCGTGCTCGTGCCCGCCTATAGTCAGCTCATGGGCATGCCGATGCGCATCGCCTCGGGTACGTCCAGCGCCACAATCGTATTAATCGCTCTGGTCGGGATCATCAATTATGCCCTTCTCGGCTTGGGCGAAACCGATGTGTACGGCGCCGTCGGTTACGTAGACCCGGTGCGCGCGCTTCTGCTCGCCGTTCCTTCCCTTTTCACCGCAAATCTCGGCGTGCGACTCGCTCACCGCATCGACCAGCGCGCGCTGCGACTCTCCTTTGCGGCTATCGCCGCCGTAGTGGCCGTGCGACTGTTGTATGACGCCGTTGTATGAATCCGCCCATTTTGGATCGACAAGAGAAGGCCGGTATGAGTATGACCGATCATCCTGCAAACTCCGAAACTCGTCCGTTTCACCAGCCGTATGACCGTGACTCTGCCAATGCACCACGCGTGAGTCGATCGAACATTCGCGCTACGCGCGTCCAGAAAATCAAACGTTTTACTATGGTGCGCTTTGCTTTTATCGTGCTGGTTGCAGCGGCCGTATTCGGATGTAACCGCGACGCGCAGTCCCAACGAACGCCGACCTCGAACGGCGTGACGCAGAGCGCGCCGGCGGATACGACCGTCGCGGATGCAAACGAGTCGGTCTACCTGAGCCGCCAGACGGCGATTACCCGTGCGGTGCAGTCGGCGTCGCCGGCCGTGGTGAGTGTGAATGTGATTGAAGTGCAGCAGGTGCGGTACCGCGATCCGTTCGCTGACTTCTTTCAAGACCCGTGGTTTGAACACTTTTTCGGGCAGCGCCGGCGCGATCGCGTACAGGAGCGGCAGGTTCAGAGTCTTGGCTCCGGCTTTGTGATTTCGGCGGACGGATACATCGTCTCGAACGACCACGTGGCCGGAAATGCGTCCAAAATCACCGTCGCCTTTCCGGACGGTACCGTGTTGGACGGCCGCCTGGTGGGAAGCGACCCGGTGTCGGACATCGCGCTGATCAAAGTCGATCCGGAGGAAGAGTTGCCCTACCTTCGCTTCGCCGGCAACGGGACGGCTATCGTCGGCGAGTGGGTGATCGCGTTGGGGAATCCATTCGGATTGTTTGAAGCCGCTGAGCCGAGTGTGACGGTGGGTGTCGTCAGCGCGACGGGCCGGAATCTCGAATCGACGCGGGACGGCCGCGTTTACCGTGACATGATTCAGACGGATGCGTCCATCAATCGGGGGAATTCAGGCGGACCGCTCGTGAACGCCACGGGTGAGGTCATCGGCGTGAATACGGCTATCTTCAGCCAGACCGGCGGATCAGTAGGGATCGGATTCGCCGTGCCCGCCGATCGCGTCCTCCGAATCGTCGAAGAGCTCCGCGAACACGGCAAAGTCGACCGCTCATTCTACACGGGCTTGCGGGTCTGGGACGTCGACGGAAGAATCGCCAGTGCGCTCGATCTGGCAGAGGCGCGTGGCGTGCTCGTACGAGACGTCGATTCCGGATCTCCGGCCGAGAAGGCCGGCTTTCAGCCCTACGACGTCATCGTCTCGGTGGCCGGCGAAAAAGTGGCGAACCAGAACGACGTCCTGGCCCGGCTTTACGATTATCGGCCCGGTGACGCCGTACAGTTCAGCATCGTGCGCGACGGTGCCGGGCGCGAGATCACGATGCGCCTCGGCCGGCAATCGGGCTGATGATTCTCTGGAATGGCCCCGCCGGCGCGACGCTCCCGGGATCGATACGGCCGCCGGTGGTCGAGATCTTCACGGTCGCCGCGCTTGTGTTCCTCGTCGGTTGCCTTCCTTCTTCGTGTCAGCGCATCGAATCCACCCGCATCCTGCCGTCGGATTCGCTCTCGCGTGGAGTAGCGGCATCTGCGGTGGTAGACACATTGCAGCTCGTGTGGTCGACGTCGGGCCTGGCTCCACACCGTTTCGAGTTCCCTCGGACCGTCCGATTCGGCCGTGGGGACACGATTTACGTCGCGGACGTCGAGCGCAATAGCCTGTTCGTCGTGTCGGGCGACCAGGTTGTCACGGAAATGGGTCTAGGGGGCGTCGAAGTTCCCTATCTCGCGGGCGTTACGGGAGATACGATTTCGCTTTTTAGCCCCGCCTCGCTCACCTATTACCGCCTTCACGCCGGCCGATTGCTCGATTCCGTGAGCGTCGAGGACGCCGGTCGCGAGCGAACCTCGCTCGTGTACGGCGCCGCCGGCGAGCACCTCTACTACAAACGCGTAGATCCGGAATACGACGGGTTTATCGTCACGTTGAGGCGAGACGGATCCGCGATCGATACGACACATCTGAAGGGGCCGCAGTGGCGCTACGCCGGACTTCTCAAGATGTGGGGCGATACGCTCGTCAGCCTGTCGGGCTTCCGACCGGTGGTCGACCTCGTGGCCCCGACGGAACGCCGGAGGATGCGCTCCGACACGCTTGCCCTCGTCGGATTCGATTCTCCGATGCTGGCACGCAGCCGCTCATTCATGAAAGGGGACGTACACGAAGCACCGCTGCTCTCGTCGTCGGCCGCTCCGGCAGGAGACCGGCTCTTCGTGCTGAACATGCGGGCCGGCTGGCTTCACGTGGACGTCTTCGGCCGCAACGGCGTGTTGCAACGACAGCTCATCGGACACGGCGTAGACTATCGAAGTGCCTTCTTTCCGCAGGATCTCGACGTACGGCGCACGAGCCGCGGGTTTGAAATCGCCGTCGTCTATTCGGAGCCGGAACCCGCGCTCAAGCTGTATCTATGGAAGCCGTCAGGTTCATTTTGGAAATCCGCGGACATGAATGTGGCCGGCGACGCCGTCTCGCGACCTTAGTCCGGGCTCAGATCAGTAGACAAGCTCTCTCTTTCAGATCAATAGACGAGCTCATTCTTGTCAGATCAGTAGACGAGCTCATTTTTAATGGCGTAGTGCGTCAGCTCGGCGTTGTTCTTCATACTCATCTTGTCAAGAATCCGCGCGCGATACGTGCTGATCGTCTTCACGCTCAGGGAGAGTTGATCGGCGATCTCGGAAACCGTCTTTCCGGACGCGATAAGGCAAAGCACCTGAAACTCACGATCCGAGAGGTTCGAGTGAAGCGGACCATTGCTACCCGAGTTCAAGTGCGCGAGGAGACTTTCGGCGACGTCCGAGCTCATGTACTTACCGCCGCTTGAGATCTTGCGTAGCGCCGAGACGAGCTCGTCGGGCGCGCTCTCCTTATTCATATATCCCGACGCCCCCGCCTTTAGAACACGAATAGCGTACTCGTCCTCGGAGTGCATGCTCAGGACGAGCACGGGCATCTCGGGGCGAATGGCACGGAGCTGCTTCAATGTATCAAGGCCGTCCATTCCGGGCATGTTGATGTCCAGAACGACCGCGTCAAACGTGTCGTCTCGAATCAGCGCGAGCACTTCGGCCCCATTGGCCGCTTCGGCTCCCACCTCAAGGTCGATGGTCTCGGCGATGATTTGGCCCAGACCCTTACGCACCACGGCGTGGTCGTCTGCAACGAGAACGCGGGCCATGATCGGGCTCGTAAATGGAGGGACGGACGGCGATCCCCGGTGTATGCGGGCTCAAGGATGGTTGCTGTACGTACCGCCACGGAATGCGATCCCGACGGAGGACGTGGATATTACGCCAGCGTCGCAATAAAATTAGAAATCGCCCGCTCTACTCCCCATACCGTAGACGGGAAACGGGAGACACGAAGACGGAGGAGGGGACACCTCGATCTTCGAAGCTCGTTCTTCGACTCTTCCACCTGGGAACAGCACCGATACCCCCGCGTGGTACATCGTCCTTTCTCAAGTATCCCTTTGGAGACTCTACATCGTGGCTTCGGACGTACCGAATTGGACTGAAATCCGAACGCTCGGAGAGCTCAAGCAATCCGGCTACACGCCAATCTCCGTCAAAAACGAACTGCGCCGTAACCTTGTAGCCAGGTTACGCAACGGAGAAGACGTCTTTCCGGGAATCGTGGGATACGAACGGACCGTAATCCCGCAGATTCAAAATGCGATTTTGGCCCGCCACGACCTCATCCTGCTAGGGCTTCGGGGCCAGGCGAAGAGCCGCCTCATTCGAATGCTTCCAAAGCTTCTCGACGAATACGTTCCGATTATCCAGGGCTCGGAGATCAACGACGATCCTTTTGATCCTATTTCCAAGCACGGACGAGACCTCGTTGAGGAAAGAGGCGACGATACACCCATTGACTGGCTGCACCGCTCCGAGCGGTACGGCGAGAAGCTCGCGACGCCGGATACGAGCATTGCGGACCTTATCGGCGACATCGATCCGATCAAAGCCGCCAATCGCAAGCTCACGTACGCCGACGAGGAGGTTATCCATTTTGGGATCATCCCGCGGACGAATCGGGGCATCTTTGCCATCAACGAGCTTCCCGACTTGCAGCCCCGAATCCAGGTCGGCCTCCTCAACATCATGGAGGAGCAGGATATTCAGATTCGCGGATTCAACATCCGCTTCGCGCTGGACGTGCTTATGGTCTTCTCCGCGAATCCCGAGGATTACACAAATCGCGGCAACATCATCACGCCGTTGAAGGACCGTATCGATAGCCAGATCATTACGCACTATCCGAAAACGCTTTCCATCGGCATCGAGATTACGCGCCAGGAAGCATGGGAAGATCGCAGCGCTGAAGACGGCACCGGCGTCACCGTCCATATCCCGCATTATTTCCGTGAGGTTGTGGAGCAGGTGGCCTTCGAAGCAAGGAAAAGCGACTACATCGATCAAAAATCCGGCGTATCTGCGCGCATGACGCGCGCTGCTCTCGAGGATCTCATCTCGGCCGCTGAACGGCGTGCGCTCCTGAACGACGAGCAGGAGACCACGCTTCGCGTAAGCGACCTTCATTACATTGAGCCCGCCGTGACTGGAAAGGTCGAACTCGTCTATGAAGGAGAGCAGGAAGGCGCCCAGAACGTGGCGCGGCTGCTTATCGGCCGCGCCATTAACGCCATTTACCGGCGGTATTTTCCGGATTCATCAGACAAGAAGGAAGGACGCTCGCCCTATCAGGGCATTCTCAGCTGGTTCGCAAAAGGAAACGAGGTCGACATCTATCCCGACATGGCCTTCACCGAGTACGCGAAGGCCGTGGACCAGGTGGATGGACTCCGCGATTTCGTCAGTAAGCATTCCAACCCGTCGACGCCTGCTGAAGCGGCTTCTGCTATGGGATTTGTTCTCGAAGCCCTCCATCAGAATTCGCTCATCGGCAAAGAGCTCATCGACGACAGCGTGACCTACAACGACATGATGGGCTCGATGCTCTCGTCGCTCGGGCCGCTGTCGGGTGAGGATGACGATCTGGATGAAGGCGAAGACGATGACGACTTCTATAGCCGGTATGGTTGAGCGAACGACACGCAGTGCGACGATGCATTCTCCTCATTGTAGCTCTTCTCGCTGCGTCCTTCCTCGACGCTAGCGCCCAGTTCGCCGTCGTTCAGGGGCGCGTTGTCGATGCTGAATCCGAAACCCCCCTCGTCGGCGTAAACGTACATCTTCAGTCCGAGTCCGGTTCGCGAGGCACCGCGACAAACGAGGATGGCGGCTTTACCATCGCAAACGTGCCGCCGGGCACGTACGTCCTGGATGCGTCTTTTGTCGGATACGGTGCCTACTCCGACACGCTGGAGATCGAGTTCGGCCAGCGCCTGTTCTTTCGTATCCAACTGGGGCACGAGCTCGAAGAGATGGACGAGCTCGTCGTCGAGTCGGAGGATGGCCGCGAATCGCAGGTCACCGGCCCGGCGCACATTCAGGTACGATCCGCCGACCTGCAGCGCGTCCCGATGCCGGACGTCAGCTCCGACCTGATGGCCTATCTGGTTACTCGTCCAGGCGTCGTCATGACGGGCGATCGAGGCGGACAGCTCTTCATCCGCGGCGGCACGCCGGCTCAAAATCTTGTTCTTGTCGACGGGATGCGCATCTTCCAGCCGTTCCACATCGTGGGTTTCTACTCCGTCTTCCCGGCCGACATCGTGGCCTACGCGGACGTATTCCCCGGCGGGTATAGCGCTCGCTACGGAGGGCGCATTAGCTCGGTAATCGACGTAACGACCCGAAACGGAAGCAAGCAGCGGATAGCCGGATCGGCGTCGCTCGCTCCCTTCCTCGCGTCGGTGCGGGCCGAAATCCCGTTCATTAAGAACCAGGTCTCGATCCTCGCCTCGGCGCGAGAATCCGTAATCGAGCGCGTCGCACCCGGCCTGTTGGGCGTCGATCTTCCCTACCGATTCGGCGACCGATTCGTGAAAATGCACGCGTATCTTACGAAGACCAGCACATTGTCGGCCACGGTTCTTCACAGCTTCGATGAAGGCGACGTAGCCGGTCTCGAGGATGACGAGCGGCTTTCGACCTGGCGCAATACGGCCGTCGGCGCGCGTTACGTCTTCATTCCGCCGGATTATCCGATCCTCTCCGAACTGGCGGTGTATCATACGAATTATGAAAGCCGGTTCGTGCCCTCCGCCGATCAAGAACGCACGTCCGACGTTGAGGCTTTCCATGGAGAAATTCGATTCGCCTATCTGTTCGGCGATCTCCAGCTTCACTTCGGAGTTTTCGCCGCCACGTCCCGGTTTGACTATGACCTCGGCCGCCCTCAACTACCCCAGCAACAGAACGTAACCGAAGGCGGCATGTATATAGCCGGCGAATGGCGGGGCGCGAACGGACTGCACGTGGAACCGGGGGCACGCGTGCAAGCGTATTCATCCGGTATCGGCGGCACCGTGGAACCACGAGTTCGGGCAAGCTGGACGCCGGGAGGCCGCCGTGGTCGGCAGACGTTTAGTGCGGCCTGGGGCATCTATTATCAGCAGGTGCTCGGCGTTAACAATCAACGTGACGTGACGGACGCGTTCACGGCCTGGGCTGCCGCCCCGACGAGCGAACCGTTGCCGCGATCCCAACATGCCATCGTGGGATGGCAGAGGCAGCTGCTGCCGTCGCTACGGTTAAATGCGGAAGCATACCACCGCGCGGTCGAGAATATTTCCTTTCCTTTCTTCGATCAGGGTTTTGGCCGCCGGCCTCTTCTCGAGCGTGTGGACGGGAGTGCCAGAGGTCTCGACTTCAGCGCCGAATATCAACATTCCTGGATTTATGCGTTTGCCGGATATAGCCTTTCCTATGTTCAATATCAGAATCCACGTCGGCAGACGGCCGGCGTCGTAGACGGGACCGACATCGACGAGAGCACGCGACAACGCCGCGGCTCCTTTAGCCCGCCTCACGAGCGTCGTCACCAGCTCAATGTGATGGCACAGGCCGCCATTGGCGCGTACCGACTGAGCGTCCGCTGGCAATACGGAAGCGGAATACCGTTTACGCCGATCAACGGATACTTCCTCGCCTCACCGCCCAACAATACGGCCGACCGCTCCTTCCT
Source organism: uncultured Rhodothermales bacterium (assembly GCA_964487555.1). GTDB lineage: Bacteria > Bacteroidota > Rhodothermia > Rhodothermales > VXPQ01 > CAZART01. Next base: position 19,536 of record CAZART010000043.1, on the reverse strand, counting down.
CACGGATCCGGGGACGGTTCAGGTGTCCTTCGCGGATCCATATTCGGCGCGTCTACCCTCCTATCACCGGCTAGACGTCAGTGGTGAACGGGACTTCACATTCGACGGGTGGCGAATCGTCGCTCATGCCGGACTGATCAACGCTTACGATCGAAACAACATTTTTAGCTACGACCTTCTTCAAGAGCGCCGCGTGGATCAGCTGCCCATCATTCCGTCAGCCGGGCTTCGCGTTGAACTCGATCGCTGACCAATCCCTTGCGCCGGAATCGCCTCTCCCGTCTTCACATATCGTCCCTCCGCCAAGATAGCCGGCCTTCTTGCCGTCCTCATCCTCCTCTCGGCGTGCGAAAACTCCGTGGATCCATTCGTACCCGGCGAAGGGCACCGTTTTGCCGTATTCGGCTATCTGGATACGGCGGCCGACACGCAGTATGTCCGAGTCGCCCGAGTGCGATCCGACGCGACGTTTTCCAGTGACAATGACGATCCTCCACTCGTGACGACAACCAACCTCCACACCGGCGAGACGGTGGTCTGGGCGGACTCCCTGATTCGCCTTGAAAATGGATCGCTCGGTCTGGTCTACTTCGCGGGCTTCGACATTCAGCCGTCGGCCACATACCGCTTGGACGTAACAGATGAAGGCGCGGAGCCGACACGGGCTTTTACGACCGTACCCGGCACGAACGGCATCATCGCCGGTACGCCGCACCCGAACCGTTTTGGAGATCTGGAGCAGACGGTTCTCTGGGGCAGTATCGCTCGAGCGCGCGACGCCCACGTCTTCTATCAGGTACGCACGCTGCCAACCGGCGTCGACACGACGATCGCCATATCGTACGTCGGCCTCGGAGAACGTGCGCCGGAGGGCTGGATCTTCGGCGTCACGCTCGAGCGCGACTATCGTCTCGTGCGACGCTTCACCGAATCCGCCCGCGGCGACACGGCAATCGCCCTCCTCGATCTCTCCATGTCGATCGAGGCACCCAGTGAGGAGTGGACGGTAACAGAGGAAGCATCCAACATTGAAAACGGAACCGGTTTCTTTGCCTCCGTGGGTCGGTTCCGGGAGAGCTGGTCGCTCGATACAACCATCCTGCAATCGATCGGGTACCGTACGCCGTAGCCGGGATCGATCGATCACGCCATCATCGCCTCCCGGTCGGAGGAAACCTCATCAATTTTCTTAAAGTCGCGCCTGGCGGCGCCGAACTCTTGCCGACGAAACCACGCATACTGGTCATAATACCGGCCTTCAACGAAGCACGGGCCATAGGTAGCGTCATCGGAGACATCCCCGCGGGCCTCGTGGATGAAGTCGTGGTCGTAAACAACGCATCCACCGACGAGACGGTACGAAATGCGAAGGCTGCCGGAGCGACGGTACTTACGGAATCTCGTCGTGGATACGGTCATGCCTGTCTGAGGGGCATTGCTTATGCGCGTCGGCAGAAGCCGGACATCATCGTTTTTCTGGATGGGGACTACAGTGACCATCCCGATGAAATGAGGGCCCTTGTGGAGCCCATCGCTTCGGAACGGGCCGATTTCGTCGTCGGGTCGAGGATTCGCGGACGCCGCGAGCCGGGTGCCATGCTGCCGCAGGCGCTCGTCGGAAATCAGCTTGCCTGTTATCTCATGCGGATGATCTGGGGTGCGGATTTTACCGACCTCGGCCCCTTTCGAGCGATCCGCTTCGATGCGCTCGATGCCCTCGGTATGCGCGATACGACGTACGGATGGACCATCGAGATGCAGATCCGCGTCCTTCGCGGCGGGCTGCGCTACGAAGAAGTGCCTGTTTCATATCGCAAGCGGATCGGCGTGTCCAAAGTAACAGGAACGGTCGCGGGCACGGTCAAAGCATCGGCGAAGATTCTCTGGACCATCGGCCGATTCGCGCTGCGCGAAAAGCGTGCAGACCGGCTGCTTCGGACGCGAAGAGGGTTTCTCGATCGGAAACATCCTACTTTTCGGCAACGGCAGGAGACGCCGGATAGCGCTCCCCCGCCAGCGTGAGCGAGAATAGCAAATCGTTTCATCCCATGACCGACCGGCGGCAATTTCTGAAAATGAGCGTTGTCGGGGCCGTTACCCCGTCCCTTTCTCTCTATGGCGGTGGCGATGTGAAGCCTATCGTCATATCCACCTGGGATCACGGCCTCCCGGCGAACGACGCCGCATGGGCCATTCTATCCCGCAAGGGCCGCGCGCTCGATGCCGTCGAAGCGGGCGCCCGCGTGCCGGAGGCGGACCCAACGTCCATGTCCGTCGGCTTCGGAGGCCTACCGGATGCGACGGGCCGGGTAACGCTCGATGCCTGCATCATGGATGAGCTCGGAAACTGCGGATCCGTCGCCTTTCTCGAGCACATCATGCATCCCATCTCCGTCGCCAGGCGGGTGATGGAGCAGACGCCGCATGTGATGCTCGTCGGCGAGGGTGCCCTCGAGTTCGCTTTGGAACAGGGATTCGAAAAAGAGAATCTACTCACGCCCGAGGCCGAGCGCGAATGGCGCCGTTGGCAGGAGGAAGGCGGCATCATCGCACCGCCGAACATCAACGTCGAGAATCACGATACGATCGGCATGCTGGCGCTGGATGAGGCCGGCAACCTGTCCGGCGCCTGCACGACGAGCGGAACTTCATACAAGCTGCACGGTCGTGTCGGCGACTCGCCGATCATCGGTGCCGGCCTCTTCGTGGACAACGACGTCGGCGGAGCCTGCGCGACCGGATGGGGCGAAGCCGTCATGCGCACCGTCGGCAGCCATCTGGTCGTGGAGCTGATGCGCCAGGGCCGAACGCCCGCCGAAGCGTGCCGGCTCGCCGTCGAGCGCATCGCGAAGAAGTTTCAGAATTACGATGGCATACAGGTCGGCTTTCTGGCACTCGACAAGCAGGGGCAATACGGCGCCTACGCCATCCACTCCGAATTCGAGTTCGCCGTTTACGATCACGCGGAAGGCAACCGGCTTCTCCCGTCGCCAAGCATGCTGTGAGGTGATCGTCCGCCTGCCGCCGGGCCGTCTATCCGTCAAATCGTGGACCGCTCAGGACCGTTCCGATCGAAGAACCTTTAGAATGGCCGCTCGTTCTTTGGTCACTCGTGAAACACTCAAAATCGCCTGTTCATGGAGCACACCATCTGGTTCAACGGCAAGCTCGTCCCGTTCGAGGATGCCAAGGTTCACGTCCTCGCGCACGCCCTTCATTACGGGTCCTCTGTTTTTGAAGGCATCCGCTGCTATCACACGGAAAAGGGTTCGGCCGTGCTGCGCCTTCGTGAGCATATGCGGCGGCTCGTCGACTCGGCGAAGATCCACCGCATGGAGATCCCGTATTCGCTCGACGAGCTCGTCGAGGCGGTAATGACGACGGTCGAGTCAAGTGGTCTGAAGGCCTGCTACATACGGCCTCTCGTCTTCCGCGGCGTCGGCCCCATGGGCGTGAATCCGCTGCAGAATCCCGTCGAGACGGTGATCGCCGCCTGGGAGTGGGGCGCCTATCTGGGACCGAAGGCGTTGAACGAAGGCGTCGACGTTCACGTGGCCTCCTGGAGCCGCATGGCTCCGAATACCGTACCCGCCCTGGCGAAAGCCGGCGGCAATTATCTGAATGCGTCCCTCGTCAAGATGGATGCCGTGCTCAACGGCTACATGGAGGGCATCATGCTCTCCTACGACGGCTATCTGGCCGAGGGCAGTGGCGAAAACCTGTTCGTGATTCGCGACGGCGTCATCCACACGGCCCCCGTCGGCCTTTCAATCCTTCCCGGCATCACGCGCGACGCCGTCATCACGTTGGCGCGAGAACGCGGATATGAGATCGTGGAGAATCGCATTCCTCGCGAGGCGCTCTATATCGCCGACGAAGTCTTCTTCACCGGTACCGCTGCCGAAATTACGCCGATCAAAACGGTCGACAAATACACCATTGGAGCGGGACGCCGCGGTCCGATAACCGAAGAGCTTCAGAACGCCTACTTCGACGTCGTGAAAAACGGGAATGACCCGTACGGCTGGCTCTCCTTCGTCAGCCAGGAGGCCGAAGTGTAGGCTCCGGACCATCACGGAAGCGTCTGTGCCCCCGGCATGTCGGATATCGGGAAGATACTGTTATTCGCGGGGATCGCCCTTGTCTTGATAGGCGGCGTTATCCTGCTCCTCGACCGATTTCCCGGCCTGCCAATCGGAAGGCTACCGGGCGACTTTTCCTGGAAGCGCGGCGACACGCAAATCCACTTCCCGCTCGCGACGATGGTCGTCATTTCTATCATCCTGACCGTTGTCGTCAATCTCATTCTGAAGCTCTTCCGCTGACACCGTTCCGGGAGCAGAACTACGAACCCCTACACCGCTTCATTAACAACGACGTCCCGGCCCTGCTCGGCCTGCTCGATCATCTCCATAGCCGTCTCGTGGCCGAGATATCTGTCCATCACCCAGTGAAATAGGTAGATGATCGGCGTAATGAGGATGGCGATGATGAACTTATAGCTGTAATTGAAGAGGGTGATCGCAAGGATTTCCTGAAACCGGAGCTGGCCCGCGAAAGCCACCGTAAGCACGATGAGCGTGTCGAGAAACTGCGAACCGAACGTCGAGCCGGTCGCGCGAAGCCAGAGCATGCGCCCTTGCGTAAGCCGGCGCAGCCAGTGAAACAGCGTGATGTCGGCCAGTTGGCCGATCAAATAAGCCACCAGGCTCCCGAAAATAATTCTGCCGGATGCGCCGAAGACGGTGTTGAAAGCCTCCTCCGGAACGGGTGAGATAGAGGCGGTTGGAACGCCCATCGCGATTTGCAGCAGGACGAACTCGAAGATGATCATCACCATCCCGACAAACGTCACAAAACGGATTCCGCTTTTTCCATAGTACTCGTTGAGAAGGTCGGTGACGATGAACGTGATCGGGAAGGCGATGACGCCCGCCGTCATGATCACGGTGTTGAACTCGACGCCGAAGATCGAGAGGGGAAACGGGAGGGTGAACGCCGTGAAAAACTTGCTCGCCGTCGCCTCGGCAATGACCAGAGCCGTTACAAAAACGGCGGTGCAGATGACGAAGAGCTTCTGAGGACGACTCAGAACGTACGCCTTGCGCAGCATGGGGGACCCTTGCGGCTATTGATCGATGCGGAGTTTTTCGAGCAGCCCGGAAAGCCTCGTGAGGTCATCTTCAGAGAGGTGCCGTGCAAGGCGATTCTGGATCACTTGAATCTCGCCTGCCATTTCGTCGAGCAGATCGATCCCTTTCTTGCTGATTCCGACGTGTACGACGCGACGATCGTGTTCGGCCCGCTCACGTTCGATGAACTCCGCCCGTTCGAGCCGGTCGAGCAAGCGGGTCACGTCGGGCGTCCGGTCGAGCATCCGCCCGCCGATTTCGCTGCACGTGAGCTTTGTGGGATGTGAGCCTCTGAGAATGCGAAGCACGTTATACTGCACCGGTGTGATCTCGTGAGGGGCCATCCGCGCCGACATCTCGCCCACGAGCCAGGCGTTCGTCGCCATCACATTGAGGATCGCCTCTTGCGCCGGCGATGCGAATTTCTCCTGTCTGATGAGCTCCGAGAGTTTCATGCGGCCCAAATATCGTGAACGAAGGCGACTCTGTCACTTCCGACGGGGCCAAAATACAGACCGTTTCTGTCCGTCGTTCCAATCGTCCTGCGAATCACGGTAGACGAGCGCAGCGGCGTCACGCCGAACCGGCAGCCGGACGCCCGGCAGGAAGTGTGAACGAGAAGGTGGAGCCCTCTCCGACCCGGCTCTCTATTCGAAGTGCCGTTCCGTGGGCGGCAAGGATGTGCTTGACGATAGAGAGGCCAAGCCCCGTGCCGCCCTCGTCCCGTGAACGGCTCTTCGCTACACGGTAGAACCGCTCCGTGATCCGATGAACGTCTTCGGACTCTATGCCGATGCCGGCGTCCTCTACCGAGAAACGCACCTGGCCCGGTGGGCCTCGATCGGCACGAACCTCCACCCATCCACCCTCATTGGTGTACTTGATGGCATTGTCGAGCAGGTTTGTAAGCACCTGGCAGATTCTTTCGCGATCACCTTCAACAACGCCGGCCTCGTCATCCACGTTGATTCGTACGTCGATTCCCTTCCGGCGCGCTGCCTCCTCCAGGCTTTCCACGACCTCATGCAGCATCGGCCGCGCACCAAACGGCGCCATCGAAAGCTTCAAGGCGCCGGTTTCGAGGCGCGAAATCTCGGAGAGGTCTTTGGCCAGCGCATTCAGACGACTGGCGTGACTGAAGATCTTCTCGACGAAACCGCGATTGACGCTGGGGTCGCTCAAGGCACCGTTCAGGAGCGTCTCGGCGAATCCCTGAATCGCAAAAATCGGCGTCTTTATTTCGTGCGAGACATCCCCGACGTACTCACGCCGAAAACTATCCGCACGGTTCAACTCGGCAACACGCTTGCGCACGGCATGCAGCGCCTGGTCCGACCGCCGAACGAGCCGATCGAGGTCGTCGCCCTTTGCTGAGACGACGCGTTCGTTGCGGCTGCCTTCTTCCACCATCTCGTCCAGTATCGACGCGACGTGCTCGATGCGACCAGCCAGCAGGCGCACCGCGGCGCCGTACGCAACGGCGCCGCACACGAGCGCCGTAACGAGCGCGTATCCGGCCGGGGTCGCCGCGAGCTCGGCAAACAGCCACCCCATCGCACCGGCAACGAAAGTAACCAGAAGGCCGATCTTGAACGCGACGTGGTGCATCACTGCGGTCTCAGCTTGTACCCGACTCCGGTGACCGTCTCTATGAGATCGTTTCCGAGCTTCTCGCGAATCTTGCGTATGTGCACGTCCACCGTCCGATCCACGACGTAAACGTCGTAGCCCCATACCGCGTCGAGCAGCTCGTGACGGGTGAATACTTTCCCGGGATAGCGGGCAAGATAGTGGAGCAGCTCAAACTCCTTTCGAGGCAACCGGATCTCCTCCTCTTCGCGAAGCACGAGATAGCGATCCCGATTGATCTCCATTCCGTGGATGTGCAATACGTCGGGCGGCGTCTCATTGCGGTCGGCTCGTCGGAATAGCGCTCTGACCTGGCTGAGAAGCACCGGTACCGATAGGGGCTTGCCAAGGTAAATATCGGCGCCGACGTCAAGGCCGCTGACGTAGTCCTCGTCCTCCGTTCGCGCGGTCAGCATAATGACCGGCGTATCACGCAGCGTTGCGTCCTGGCGTAGCCTGCGACAAACCTCGATCCCATCCATACCGGGCATCATGACGTCGAGAACGATCATGTCCGGATGCTCTCGGCGCGCCGTCTCTAGGCCCGCGATGCCGTTCGCAGCAGTCAGGGCCCCAAAGCCTTCCTTCTCCAAATTGTATTTCAACAGATCGAGGAGATCGACTTCGTCGTCGACGATCAATATGGTGCGCTCTTCCGAAGATTTGGAAGGGGTCATGCGGATCGGCAAAGGCCGTAGAATAGACGGCACGTGAGCAGTGTTTTGAAACGCTCAAGATAGCAACTCGCCTGCCGGATCAGGTTATCGACATGTTAAGCGACGCGCCACCGCGGAACACGTCGAGGCGGATGGGGAAATGTACCGCCCCCGATTACAGTGTCGACGATGCTTCGTCTTCCTCCGTGATGATGCGATCGAACGCCGTGCACCCGGTGCGGAGCATCCGCCGCACGTATGAATGGCATAAGCGGCACTGCAATCCAAACTCTCGATGATTCTGAAGGTCCTCCACGGATTCGGCTCCGGTCCGGGCGGCGATCTCCCATAATTCCTCGAATGTCACCTGAAAGCAGGTACACCGATCGATGTTCACGTCGCCGATCAAATTCGCGCCTCGCTGCGATTCACGGGCTTATCTGCTTTGCTGCAATATAATGTACGCGGGCGCAATACCGGCCGTCGCGGCGCCGACTTGCTCTCCATCTTCCGTGTGGATGGTGACGCTGCCCGACTCCACGAACCCGCTCGAGCGACCGAGATAGAGGTGTTCACGCTGTTCGTCGAATGCGACCGCACCGATTGCATCCCCTGGGAACGGTCCGATGTCGCCAACCTGAACATTTCTGCCGGTGTCGAACACCAGCACGGTCGATTGATCCTTGACGGCGTAGATGCGGCCTGTTTCGGCCGCGTAGAACGCGTCCTGGCCGGGGCCTTCCGTGCCGATTCTGCCGTCGATAGCGAGGCGCTTGAGGATCTCGCCGGTTCTACCGTCGAGCACGCGAACGGCACCGTCGGTCTCGCCGATGACGTTGAAATCCTCGTCGAAGACGGTACGCCCGGTACAAAAGACAAAGACCTCGTCGTCGGCATCAGCGATCACGAAGCGTGGTCCATCGCAGTCTACGTCGACCGTATCGATAACCACGTGCGTCGTGAGATCGATAATATTTACCGTGCTCCCCTCGCCGAAGCCGTGGTTGGCGACGTGGAGCCGCCGGCCGACCACCGCCAGCCCTTCGGGATTGTTGCCGACTGGAATTTCCTGCACCGCCTCGTTTCGAACGAGATCGATGACCGTCACGTTGCCTCCCGTAAAGCTGCCTGAAGCACCCCACAAGTTGGTCACGTAAGCCATTGTGCCCGTGGCGACCATGTAACGTGGACTGATGACCTCGGTGATTTGTCCGGTCTGCTCCAGCGTCGCCGCGTCGAAAATGTCGATCCGCTCGGCAGAATTAGCCATCAGATAAAGCGTGCCCTCGATGAGGGCCGCACTCTGGAGAATCGATCCGATGCCGGTGATCTCGCCGCGATGCAAGGGTTCTTCTCCCGGATCAAGAACGGTAACGGAGCCGTTTCCGTCCCCGAAATTACCCTGGTTCACGACAAAAACGCCATGGACGAAAGGTTCGTTGTCGTTATCGCCGGCAGCATCACAGCCGACAGCCACCACGAAAAGAAACGACAGATAGAGTAGATGTCGCAGCTTCATTGGGAATCGCTTCTGGATTGGATGAGGAGCCGCACACGCGCGTGACGCGGCGGCATGGGATAGTTCTGGATGACGGCGTAGTCGGCGTCCAGGGCGTTCTGGAGGACCACAGCCAGTTCGGCCCGGAAGCTCCCGAGCTTGCGGTGCATACCGGCCTGGAGATCCACGACTAGAGAAGGATCGAGCCACTGCGATTCGTCCGCCGTGACAAAACGCCGGCCGATCCAGCGGGCGTTCGCGTCGATCCGGAAGGCGCCGCGCGACACGCCGGCGAAGCCCTTGAGGAGGTGCCGCGGGACGTAGCGAAGCTGGCGGCCGAACGTGCGTGTAGCGGCGTCGGATCGATCCACCGAATGGGTGAATGAATAGGTTGCACCGCCCTCGATCACCATACTTCCCGCCATTGCGACCACACTTCCGGACGCTTCAATTCCGCGGGTGACGGTTTCGCCTACATTCTCGGGGATCCATACGCCGCGGGCCTTCGGACTCCAAACGATCTGGTCGAGCGTGCGCGCGTGAAGCAGTGTCAGTTCCCCGGCGATTGCGGGTGTCCTCCGCGGCGTCGCCGTCGCCGCATGGCCCGACGTAGGCGCCTCGGAATGCAGGTGGATCCCGGCTTCGTAGGACCACGCTCGCTCCGGGTCGAGGTCCGGATTTCCTCCCGGCTGCCAGTAGCGCTCGTTGAAGGTCGGGCTGCGGAAGGCGCGTCCCAGACCCGTCTTGAGGTGCACACGCCGGTCGAAGACGGGCACGTTGGCGCCGAGGCGGGGGCTCATGGCGAGGCGGCGGTCCTCCGTTCCGATGCCGTACGCATCGGCTCGAAGGGCGGGATACAGCGCCACCGTTCCGATTTGTCCGACGGCCTCCGTAAATGCGGCGCCGTGCATTTCAGAGGCGGCCTCACTGAGCATCGGATGATCGGCCTGTGCGAAGCCCGCCGAAAGACCTCCATTTATTATCCAATCCGACGACACGGGCACAACGCGTTCAGCTTCGACGGCGCCCGACCAGGTACGACCGGTGTCGTCGATCTCCAGGTTCGGATTTTTGTACCGGAGTAGGCTGCGATGTACGAAGCCGCGAACCGAGAGGCGACCCGAGCGAAGGGCGACGTCGTCACTCATCCAGACGCGAAGATGCTCATCCCACTGCCGCTCACCCGACGGATTGACCGTCGCGAGCCCCGGGAGCCCCCGAACGGCATCGGCGAAAAGCACGGCCCCTTCGACGTGGTGCGCGCCGGTGTTCAGGAACGAAGCGCCGTACAACGAACGGGTGCGTCGATCGGCGTTGCGTCGCCGTACTTCGCGCGCAGGGAAAAGGGACTCATTCATGTAGAGGAAGTCTCCCTCTGCCTCGGCGTACTCAACCGCGACGAGAGTACCCCCTGCACCGCCGCGATATGAGGCGCCCGCTCCCAGACGGCGTTCACCGAAGGCTCCCACCTCGGACGAGATCCGCACCTCGTTATCCAGCGCCCTGCGAGGCCGAAGATTTACGAGCCCTCCGATCCCGTCGCTCCCGTACAGGGCGGATCCCGGGCCGTGCATCACTTCGACGGCGCTTAGCACGTAGGTGGGGAAAAGCGATAGATCCAGCTGGCCGAGCTGCGGATCAGCGAGCCGCATCCCATCAAGAAGAACGAGGGTCTGGGATGGACTGCCACCGCGCAGCGAGACCGTCGATAACCCCTCGCCGTACTGCCGGATGAACAGGCCGGCACGGGCGGCAAGAAGCTCTCCGATGTGGCGTGCTCCCGTGCGTTCGATCGTCGCCCGGTCGAGGATGGTGATCCTTTGCGGGGCCGCGGCGACGTCGATGCGGAGTCGCGACGCCGTAACGGTGATTTCGCCCAGCCGAGCCTCAAGGCGGATGTTATGTCCGCCGTCGCCGGTCGAATCTCCCGGAGCACCACTCCCGGTCCCGGAGGAGTCGGGTGGGAGTACCTGCGCAGATAGAGGGTGTGCGCAGACAGCGAAAAGAAGAAAAACTAGCAGGTTGCGAGTTGGCGGCATAAAAAATCCCAAACCTCAAATGAAAGGTTCGGGTGGCCGCTTATGTCGGCTCCGGCATTACGAGCGGAGAAAGCTGTGCACGCGAACCTCTTGTCCCGGAGGTTGTCGGCAATTGCGCTTGCTGGCAGGTCTCCTGGCTTGCTGCGCTCTGCGGGATCAGGAAAACCAATCCGCATCGCCGCTCGGCTCGGCACCGGCCTTCCCATTCGATCGAACAGTGGCCCGGCGCGTCGTCACCGCGCGTCATAAACGCAGCCTACAGTTGCGGGTACAGCTCCGGAGTTGTGCTATGTCCAGCTTAAGCGCGCGCGAACGTACGGAGACGAACGCACGTGCGAAGCTCTAGAAGCACGAACCGGATTCCCTTTTAATCCATCCCGTTAGGGAGTTGGAACCGGCAGGCGTATGCGAAAGAACCTGATTAACAACGTACGGCAGCGTCAAGGCAATGCCAAGCCCTTGACCGGATTTTTGCAAGTCGGCCGCGGCGTCGGCGAGCGCTTACTCGATCCACACCGTCTTGATATTGACAAATTCGCGGATCCCGAAATACGACAGCTCACGGCCGTAGCCGCTATCTTTTACGCCTCCGAACGGAAGGCGCGGGTCGCTCTTGACCATCTCGTTGACGAAGGCGCAACCTACCTCTAAACGGAGTGCAACATCCTCGCCCTTCTCCCGATCCTGCGTAAAGACCGAGCCGCCGAGGCCGAAACTCGTCGCGTTGGCCAGTTCCACGGCGTGGTCCACGTCGCGGGCCCGTGTCACCGAGGCTACGGGGCCAAAGATCTCCTCTTCGAATGCGACATTACCAGGCTCCACGTCCACGAGCACCGCAGGCGTATAGAAAAAGCCGGGACGTTCGAGGATCTCCCCACCCGAGAGCAGCTTCGCACCCCCCCGAACGGATCGCCGCACCTGGTCGTGAACGTCCGCCCGCAAGTCCTTCCTGGCCAATGGACCGACGTCCGTATCGTCTTTCATGGGGTCGCCGACCTTCAGCTCTCCCATGCGTTTCGCGAAGCGGGCGGTAAACTCCTTCCAGACGCCGTCCTCCACGATGAACCGCTTAGCGGCGATGCAGCTCTGGGCATTGTTCTGCATCCGCGCCATCACGCCGACCTCGGCCGCACGGTCCAGGTCCGCATCGTCCAGCACGATGAACGGATCCGAACCGCCCAGTTCGAGCACTGAAGGCTTAATCTGCTTGCCCGATTCCGATCCCACCGAACGCCCCGCCCCGACACTTCCCGTGAGCGTCGTCGCGCGGATCCGTTCGTCGTCGATCACCTCGCTGACGCGGTCGGACGGTATCAGCAGCGTCTGAAACTCTCCGTCAGCAAAACCGGCCTCGCCCATGAGCTCCTCTATCGCCAGGGCACACCCGCATACGTTCGACGCGTGTTTCAACAGGCATACGTTTCCGGCCATCAGAGCAGGCGCCGCGAAACGAAAGACCTGCCAGAAAGGAAAATTCCAGGGCATCACGGCGAGGATCGGACCCAGCGGCTGAAAGGCCACGTACGTGCGCGCACCGTCCGTCGTGACCATTTCGCGCTTTAGAAAATCCTCAGCATGCTCGGCATAGTAGCGGCACCCCCAGGCGCATTTCTTCGCTTCCGCAATCGCTTGTTGAATTGGCTTGCCCATCTCGAGCGTCATGATGGAGGCGAACTCCGCAGCCTGCTCCTCGAGCAGGTCGGCCGCGCGCCTCATCCGAGCCGCCCGTTCGGCGAAGCTTGCAGATCGCTGCCGCCGAAAGGCCCAAACGGCCTTGTCTAAGCGGCGATCGACTTCATCGGAGGAATGCTCCTCGTAGCGCTTAATTTCTTCTTCCGAGGCAGGGTTGATCGAGACGAGGGCCATTGTTGGAGACACCGTTAAGGGTAAGGGAGTAGCAACGCAGGGAGACGTGATTCAGCAACTTCCCTAAATGAGCCATTTTTTTAAAGTGCTCGAGTCGATCACGTTGTATTTTTGGCGTAACGACCCCTTTCGTTCGTTGTCGAATTTCACCGTAGGAAGTGCCCCAATCTCTAATTAGCCGGATTCGCAATCTCGTTCAGCGCCTGTTCAGGAAGTCGGCGGAGAGGAGACGCACTCGGCGAAAGCGACCGTCCGTTTCGCGGGCCGATATCGAAGGGCTCGTCGGCATGCCCATCGGCAACATCGAGTACTATCAACAGGCGCTCTTGCATCGATCCATGCTGAGAGGTGAACCTCGTAGCCATCTCCAGTCGAACGAGCGCCTTGAATTCCTCGGAGACGCCGTGCTGGGGTTTGTGACGGCCGAACATCTCTACAGGAAGTTCACCGAGCGGGATGAGGGATTTTTGACGCGCGTCCGGGCCAAGATCGTAAACGGCCAGGCGCTCGCGCGTTTTGCCGAGCGGCTCAACCTCGGCCCGCTGATCCTGTTGAGTGAGAACATGGATCAATCCGGCGGCCGCGAAAATCCGACCATTCTTGCCGATGCGTTTGAAGCCGTGATCGGGGCCCTTTATCTCGACCTCGGCGAGGAGGCGGCGCGTGGTTTCATCGAAGAAAAAATCCTGAAAGAGCTCAATCTCGAGGATCTCGCCGACCAGCGCGACAATTACAAGAGCTTGCTCCTCGAACACGCGCAGTCGCTGGGCTGGGCTCAGCCACTGTACCGTGTGACAGATGAGGAAGGACCCAGCCATGAGAAAACATTCACGGTCGAAGTTCTTCTTAATGGAGAGTCGTACGGCCGCGGCGTCGCTCGCAACAAGAAGACAGCCGAACAGGAAGCGGCCGGCGAGGCGCTGGACCGCCTACGCCTCGATCAACTAAATGAGAAGTAAAAGCCAGATGGCGATCGATCTTTCCTATACCGACCGTTTTCAGACCCGTCACATCGGTCCCTCCGAGCAGGAAACGGCGGAGATGCTCCAGCACCTCGGACTCAGCTCGCTGGAGGCGCTTATCGAGGCGGCCATTCCGGAAGGTATCCGGCTCGACCGCGAGCTCGATCTTCCCCCGGCCGTCACGGAATACGAACTCATGCAGCGCGCGCGCGTGCGCGCGGAAAAGAACGAGGTCTTTCGGTCCTATCTGGGGCAAGGATACCACGACACGATTACCCCGCCGGTCATCCAGCGCAACATTCTGGAGAATCCGAACTGGTATACGCAGTACACGCCATACCAGGCAGAGATTTCCCAGGGCCGCCTCGAAGCCCTTCTCGCGTTTCAGACCATGGTGATCGATCTCACTGGACTGGAGATCGCAAACGCCTCACTGCTCGATGAAGCGACGGCGGCGGCTGAGGCCATGATGATGCTCAATCGCATCACTCGCCGGAAAGATGCCGACGTCTTCTTCATCTCCGAGGGGTGCCATCCGCAAACCGTCGCCGTGGTAAAGGGCAGGGCCGTGCCCATCGGTGTACGGGTCGTGGTCGGTGATCATCGTACGTTCGAATTTTCGGATGACGTGTTCGGCGCGCTCGTCCAGTACCCGGCCACCGACGGCGCCATCAACGACTACGGCGGATTTTGCACGAAGGCCCATGCGGCCGATGCCTACGTCGTCGTTGCGGCCGACCTGCTTAGCCTCACTGTGCTGACGTCACCCGGAGAGTTCGGCGCCGACGTCGCCGTAGGAAACACGCAGCGTTTCGGCGTTCCGCTCGGCTACGGAGGACCACATGCCGCCTTTTTCGCAACCCGTGACGAATTCAAGCGGCAGGTTCCTGGCCGGATCATTGGCCTTTCCGTCGATGCAGACGGAAAGCCTGCCTTGCGCATGGCGCTTCAAACACGGGAGCAGCACATCCGTCGCGACAAGGCAACGTCGAATATCTGTACCGCGCAGGTCTTGCTGGCCATTATGGCCGCAATGTACGCCGTCTATCACGGCCCGGGCGGCCTTCGCGCCATCGCCGAGCGCGTGCACAACCTGACAAAACTGCTCGCTGCAGGACTGACGCAGCTTGGGTGTCTTATCCGGCACGACGATTTCTTCGATACGATTCGAGTAGATCCAGGCAAGATCTCCTCAAAGGATGTGCTCACGGCCGCAGCCCGTGCACGGATCAATTTGCGGGCATTCAATGACGGTTCGATCGGCATTTCGCTAGATGAAACGGTTTCTCCGGACGACGTCAATGCGCTGTTTCGCCTCTTCAGCGGTGCCGGGAACGGCATCTCGGCCGAAACCCTCGCCCGAGATGTAGATGCCGGATATCGAGGGCCCCTCGCGCGGACGTCGTCCTATCTCGAGCATCGCATATTCCACAGCTATCACTCCGAAACCGAGATGATGCGCTATCTGCATCGTCTCGCCTCGCGTGACCTGTCGTTGACGACCAGCATGATCCCACTTGGATCCTGCACGATGAAGTTGAACGCGGCCGCGGAGCTGATCCCCATCTCGTTTCCCGGATTCACCAGGATTCATCCGTGCGTTCCGCCGGCGCAGGCGGCGGGCTACCGAGAACTGATCGACGAGCTCGACCGATGGCTCTGCGAAATCACGGGATTTGCAAAGACCTCATTCCAGCCGAATTCAGGCGCATCGGGCGAATATACTGGCCTGCTCGTCATTGAGGCCTATCATCGTGCCTGCGGAGAGGCGCAGCGGAAAGTGTGCCTGATACCTGAATCGGCGCACGGCACCAATCCCGCGAGCGCGTCGATGGTGGGCATGAAGGTCGTCGTCGTGAAGACGGACGAGCACGGGAACGTGGACGTCGACGATCTGCAGGCGAAGGCCGAAAAGCACCGCGAAGACTTGGGTGCGCTGATGATCACGTATCCGTCGACGCACGGCGTTTTCGAGAAGGACGTGCGCAAAATCATCCACATCGTGCACGAGCACGGCGGCCAGGTTTATCTGGATGGCGCAAATATGAATGCCCAGGTCGGCCTGTGTCGCCCGGCCGACTTCGGCGCCGACGTGTGCCACCTCAATCTCCACAAGACGTTCTGCATTCCACATGGCGGCGGCGGCCCCGGAATGGGTCCCATCTGCGTCGCCGAACACCTCATACCCTATTTGCCCTCGCACCCGTTCGAAGAGACGCGAGGGGACATGGCGATCGCGCCGGTAGCCGCGGCGCCCTTTGGCAGTGCAAACATTCTCATCATTTCATGGGCGTACATCGCCTTGATGGGTGCAGCCGGACTGCGCCGGGCCACCGAGCTGGCCATCCTCAATGCCAACTACATGATGGCTCGCATAGAAAAGTCTTATCCGATTCTCTACAAGGGCCGTACCGGGCGCTGTGCCCACGAATTCCTCGTCGACCTGCGGCCGATCCGGAAGGAGAGCAGCGTGACGGAGCTCGACGTCGCAAAGCGGCTGATGGATTACGGCTACCACGCACCGACGATGTCATTCCCGGTGCCGGGAACCATCATGATTGAGCCAACCGAGAGTGAGACGAAGGCGGAACTCGACCGCTTCTGCGAGGCCCTCGAGCAGATTCGGACCGAAATAGATGACGTGGAATCCGGTGCGGCCGATCCCGCGCGCAACGCGCTCAAAAATGCTCCGCACACGGCGGCCATGGTGACGTCCGACGGCTGGGACGAGCCATACAGCCGCGAAAAAGCGGCATTTCCGGCTCCCTGGACCCGCGAACATAAATTCTGGCCGTCCGTCCGCCGCGTAGACGACGCCTACGGTGACCGCAATCTTGTCTGCGCGTGTCCGCCGACCGAGGCCTATGCCGAGTAGCTCGTTCTGCCTCGGCTTCTCTTCTGCCGCCACCGAGCCCCTCCCTGCTTGAGAGGCCGAGCGGAATTCTGCTGTGGATGAGGCTGGTCTGAGCCATCGCCGTTCACTCCTTTTAGTTTTTCGGGAGGAGATTTCAGGAGGTCAGAATACTTGGAGACGCTGCCTTTGGAAGTAAGGCCTCGTCGTCGAATCGGCCATATTAAATAGGGCTACGTTGTTATGATCTACATTGTTTAGGGAAACACTCGGTGTCGCTTAACGTAATCCGGCTTCACTAGACTAGCTGACGCATAGTTGGCACGTTTCCTTCAAGTACACAGGCGCTTTGGAGGAGACGTAGGTCCGGTCTTCTGATAGCCAACCCAGATGGACGATTTATATATGGACAAGCTCCCCGAAAGAAAGCGCATCGCGATGGTTGCACACGACAACATGAAAGCGGATCTCGTCGAGTGGGCGCAGTACAATCGCGCCGTTCTGGCACGGCATGCGCTCCTCGCCACCGGAACGACCGCTCGAATACTGGAGGCCAGGCTGGACCTGCCGGTAACCGGGCTTCAAAGCGGACCCCTCGGCGGAGACCAGCAGCTGGGTGGATTGATCGCCGATCAGCAGGTCGATCTACTCGTTTTCTTCTGGGATCCGCTGGAGCCGCAACCGCATGATCCCGACGTCAAAGCGCTTCTACGTGTGGCCGTCGTATGGAATCTGCCGGTAGCGTGTAATCGGGCCACAGCGGACTTCCTCGTCTCCTCTCCCCTTCTCGACGGCATTTACAGCCGGCGTGTACCAAGCTACGAAGCGCATCTGAACAGGACGGCAGGTCAGGACGGCGCGTCGGAAAATCTGTAGACGTAGTCATTTCGTCATGATTCTTTCGGCACCTCTGCCATCTTGAGCGCCGAATGATTGCCAACCCGGCAGATTATTCATTTGGTATGGCGTTTGATAACACCGACATTCGAAGCTGATTAGCAGCCGCTGCGTGAGAGTGCTAATAATTAGCCCTCCTCCGTGGCGGTCGGAAATGCTTCAGGTCTGGAAAATGCGGCGGATTCGCATCCGCAACTGCCCCTCCACCTGTAAGACAGTACAACACTCAACCAACGTCCGGCTTAAAGGGCCGGGAGGATCAATCTATGACATCGATCAAACCTATCGGCGACCGTGTCGTCGTCCAGCCTGAGGCCGCCGAAGAGAAAACGTCCAGCGGTCTCTTCATTCCGGACACTGCAAAGGAGAAACCGCAGCGTGGCAAGGTCCTTTTTGTCGGACCGGGCTCCGTCCAGGATGGAAAGCGCGTCGACATGACCGTGAAGGCCGGTGATTCCGTCCTCTACGGTAAGTATTCCGGCACCGAGATTACGCTAGACGGAGAGGAAGTCCTCATCATGCGTGAAAACGACATTCTCGGCGTCATCAGCGAATAACAATGGATCTACAAGGCGCGCTGCCGACGGCGGCCGCCCTTTCTAATGTGTTGACGGCTTGGTAAGACAGATCAAAAAACCACACGAAATACTATGGCTAAGCAAATTGTATTCAACACCGAAGCGCGCAATGCCCTCAAGCGGGGTGTGGATGCGCTCGCGAATGCAGTAAAGGTGACGCTGGGTCCGAAGGGCCGCAACGTCATCATCGAGAAGAGCTACGGCGCTCCGACAGTCACGAAGGACGGGGTAACCGTCGCAAAGGAGATCGAGCTCGAAGACAAGCTCGAGAACGTCGGCGCCCAGATGGTCAAAGAGGTCGCCTCAAAGACGAGCGACGTCGCCGGCGACGGAACCACGACGGCCACAGTCCTCGCCCAGGCGATCATGACGGCCGGATTGAAGAATGTCACGGCCGGCGCCAATCCGATGGACCTGAAGCGCGGCATCGACAAGGCGGTGACGGCCGTCGTCGAGCAGCTCCGCTCGCTCAGCCGCGACATCGAGGGCAAGAGCGAGATTTCACAGGTCGCTGCCATTTCGGCGAACAGCGACAAGGCCGTCGGAGAGCTCATTGCCGATGCGTTCGACAAAGTCGGCAAGGACGGCGTCATCACGGTCGAAGAAGCGAAAGGTACGGAGACTACGCTTGACGTGGTCGAAGGCATGCAGTTCGATCGAGGCTATCTCTCGCCGTACTTCGTGACGGATCCCGACAATATGGAGACAGTTCTCGAGGATGCTTACATCCTCATTCACGACAAGAAGATCTCGTCGATGAAGGACCTCCTTCCGATCCTCGAGAAGACGGTCCAACTCAGCAAGCCGCTGCTCGTCATCGCCGAAGACGTCGAAGGTGAAGCCCTTGCGACGCTCGTCGTCAACAAGCTTCGCGGCACCCTCAAGGTCGCGGCGGTCAAGGCACCGGGCTTCGGCGATCGGCGCAAGTCGATGCTCGAGGACATCGCGATTCTGACGGGCGCCACGGTCATCTCCGAGGAGAAGGGCTACCGCCTCGAAAACGCGACGCTCGACTCGCTCGGCCGCGCAAAGCGTATCGTGATCAATAAAGACAATACGACCGTCGTGGACGGCGCCGGAGCGGCCGGTGATATCAAGGCGCGCGCCAACCAGATCAGGCAGCAGATCGAGACCACGACGAGCGATTACGATCAGGAAAAGCTCCAGGAACGCCTGGCCAAACTCTCCGGCGGCGTCGCGGTGCTGAAGATCGGGGCGTCCACCGAGATCGAGATGAAGGAGAAGAAGGCGCGCGTTGAGGACGCGCTCCATGCCACTCGTGCCGCGATCGAAGAAGGTATCATCGCAGGCGGCGGCGTAGCCTACATCCGCACCCTTAGCGCGCTTGATGGCATCGATATCGACAATGACGATCAGCGCATCGGAGTCGACATCATCCGCCGCGCACTCGAAGAGCCGCTCCGCCAG
>CAZART010000042.1:0-40077 GCA_964487555.1 uncultured Rhodothermales bacterium | reverse complement strand
TCGATCCTCCATCCTCCACCCCCCTCACCTGATCACAGCAATCTTCTCAATCCGTTCCGAAATGTGCCGCTCTCCATCAAATCCATCGACCGCCACCCGCACCTTGTAGAGGTAAATACCTGAGGCGACTACGTTTAGGTCCTCATCTCTTCCATCCCACAAAACCTGTACCGGTCCAGCCGTGAGCAGTCCGGAGGGAAGCGCCTCATCGGTCTCCATCGTGCGAATCGGCCGGCCGGCCAGCGTATAGATGCGAATCTGCACGTCCGCACTGGTGCCCGTCGGCTGATTGTGGTCGAAAATAAACTGCGTCCGACCGCTCGTTGGATTCGGATAGTTATAGACGTTGCGCAGCACCAGGTCGTCGACGGACGAGACGAAGAAATCCAGCTCCGAGGCCGCAGAATTGTTCAATACGTCCCACGCCCGGACGGAAAGCCGGTGCGGGCCGTCTTGTAATGGCACCGGGTAATCGTCAAAGGAGAAGGTGACGCTGCCGCTTCGATAGGAGTTCGGATCGCTTTCGAATCGAGAGCTGATATCGACGGCATTTTGCTCGTCACCGTCGACGACGAGCAGCATCTCGTGCCCCACGCCCGCGCCCACGGCATTGATTCCACTATCGTCTACGAGTTTAACGATGAGTCTGGGCTCGGGCGGCGTCATCCCGCCCGCAACGAATGTCGTATCGTTCAAGAAGAGCCTGATCTCCGGACCGACTTGGTCGTTCGGCGGATTTTCGGACGTGCCTCCCACCGTCACGTTTTCGGTGAATCCTCCCGCATGCACGCTCTCATTGTAAGCATAGGCACTGATGCGGCCGGCGTCGTCACTGTACGAAATGTCCTTCGGGACGACGAACGTCGCCGCGAACCGCCCCCCCTGCACCGGAACGATGCCGCGCCAGATGAGGTCTTCGCGAACCGTGTAGTAGTCGCGGGGCATCACGCGACGGGTGGGAAGTTGCACGCGGCGCGCCGCATCGAAGACGGTCAAATTCAGCCGGCCGTCGAAGGCGGTGTCCACCTCGTCACCGGAGCTCCTCACACTTCCGGTCACCGTAATCTTGTCGAGTGCTCTCAACCTGGGCTGCTCGGAAACCGGTTGGCCGTTGACCGTCTCCACCACGGCGTCGCGCGGCGCTACGCCGAGTCGCAGCGTGGGATCACCCAGTAGGTTGAACTTGCGGTTATTGCCTTCGAGGCCCGGCTCCGTATTCTTGGTGCTCAGCATGATGTCTCCGAGACGCCGGGGCAGCCCGTTCTCGTCTCGTTTGAACATCTCGGCGCTTAGACGGCGGTTCAAGCCCACATTCAGTGAGTTTAGATCGGGAGACGTGTAGACCAACCGCACGGTCGTCATCAGCGCGATGGCACCGCCGTTCGGGTTGAGCATCAGCATTTCGGCGCCGCTCTGCTCCCTACCCAGATCCCACCATCCGAACGAGCACGTCGCTGTCACGAAGACCGGGAGCTTGTCGGAGTTCTGCAGCGACGCGGCGTCATCGCGCGTGAAGATCTCTTCCTGAGCCAGTCCAAATTCGCCGCCATGGCCGGCATAGTTCATCACCAGGACGCCGTCGTTCAGCGACGAGAGAATGTCACTCTTTGCACCGGGAATACGCCACCCGTTCAGAAATTCACGGGTGTACGACATCGCATAGACTTTTTCGACGTCGATCTTTGGATATTGCTGACCGATGAGATCTGCGACCACGTCGACGTTCTGCGTGTGGAGGTCGGGCCAGATTTCTTCGGTGGCGCGGGTGCCGTTAAATCCGTCGTCTGCGACGAAAAGATAGCGATTTCTCCACGCCCCGTAGGTCTCCGGATTCTCGTAGCGCTTGATCTTCTCGATCATCGACGCCGCCTCTTCAGGCGTCTGCACGGGGAATCGGCCGATGCCGATATCCATTTTTTCGCTGCTTGCGACGTCAAGGCCGGGCCACGCCCAGATCCCTTCGCCGTCGTCGAGAAGCCCGAAATAGTCGTCACTCGTATACGACTGGCCCGGGTCGAACGACTCTTCCGTCTCATAAGGCGGTATCCAGTTCTGAAGCACCGGCCGTTGCGCTTCGTCACCGAGTGTCCGAAAGTTGTAGTGTCCGTCACCGAAAAGGAGCGCGTATCTCAGGCGTCGTGCATCGTCGGGGGCACGATCGTAGAGAAACTTGAAGTAATCCCTAATGGCGCGCATGTCTTGCAGGCCGCCCGAGAACTCATTGTAGATTTTCTGGATGTCGGCCACCACCACCTGCATCCCTTGCTGCGCCCGATATTCGGCGAGTGCTTCCGCCGACGGGCGCAACTCCTCAGGCGCCACAATCACAAACTCCGGATACTGCGCAATGCCGTGCAAATTTTGCGCGCCGACCTGCTGAGCCGTGTTCGCCGCCGGCACGATCGTCCCCGCCGGCGTAAAGGCCACCAACTCCCGGGGAATCGAAGCGTCATCCACCTGCACCTGAACGCGGTGGCTGCCGCCGCTGGACTGCACTCCGAGACGGTGGATGGTTTCGGGCTCAGTGACGTCCCACACCTGCGGCGTCGAGGAGAATCCGGATAAGACCATCTCGAATCGGCCGGTACGGTTGCCCGGCGTCGCAAAGCGAAGCGTGTCGCCTTGAGCTGCAAGTTCCTTCGTATAGAACGCGCGAATCCAATCGGCGGCCGCCTCCGGCGCGCCCGGCGCCTCAGGATCCAGCTGCATGCTTACATTGACCGGCTCACCGGCTCCCACCTCCTGGGAAAACGCGGCGATGCTCGATACCGCGACCGGCGCGGTCTCATCCGCCGTCACCGTTCGCCGTGCCCGCTCGGCCGCGAGACGTGCGGATCCTGAATCGAAGTGCACGCGCGCCGCCGGATTCGACCGAATGGCCACGCGCACCTCATAATGGACCGATCCGGTCAACAGCCCGGGCAAGCGCTGATTTTCGAGCAGGCCGCGTATCGTGCCCGTGCGGATGGTCTTGCTTACCCACGTGTGCCCCGAACCGTTCTCCTTGCTCCACATGAACTCGTCGAAGTCCCGGAAGAATCGTCCTTCCGTGCTCGTCAGAACCTCGGCGTCCGCAAAACCGGGATAGGATGCCGCCCCGACAGACCTGCCCTCGGTATCGTCAATCTTGATGAAGTAGTAGTTCTCGTTCGAAAACGGATGCACGTAGTGCTCCCAGGCCTGTGCCGACGCGTTGTACGCCCACCCGTTCGGCCCTTTCGCATAGAAAAGCACGGCATCTCCGCTATCGAAACCACCGTCCCCTCCGCCCGTCCGATGGACCGGGTTTTCGACGAGATCGGCGGGCCGAGGAGCGCCATTCAGAGCCGGCAGAGGGCGCCCGCCGTTGCCGTACACTTTCACGTCGTCGGGGTCGATATCGTCCGGCGAGCGACTGAGACCGGGCAGATCTGCCAGAAACTGACGATTGATCCGATAGACGCCTTCCCGCGTGATGGGAATTTTGTAAACGATACCGTCCGCGAGAACGCTTTCCGTGATTTCAAGATGGGGATTGTCGTCCCTGGCGGTTTTGGAGCGAAAGCTGACGTCTCCGGGCCGCCGAGATTGGGCGAACCGGAGGGCGACGCGCAGCTTCCGATAGCGCCGCACGATGCCGTTCTCGTACGTAAGAAGCCGCACTACGAGGCTCACCTGCGGCTCCTTTCGACTCAAACCGAGCCCGGCGAGCTCGAAAGGCTCACCGCCGAACGGCGCCAGATCGCCTTCACCTTCCGTCAGCTGGATCTCATCATAGTCGGTGGCGAGAAGCGTGGCGCGGGGCAGATCGAGCGACGGCAGCGTGTAGGTCTCCGAATCATCGAGAACACCCATCGCCAGTGCATGGGCCGACGCGGGCGTGAATGAGGACATGCCCGTCGAATCGACGATCGTCTTCAGAGAAATGTCCCAGTCGACGATCACGTCCACGACGAGGCCGCTTTCATCTTGTTCGACCGTGCGGAACTCTACCTGCTGCGCACGGGCCGATTGCACGCTCCCCGCGACAAGGAAGAGGACGAACAGCAACGCAACAAGGGGCGCAGCTTTCACGCTCATACGATCGATGGGTCCCCAACATCGGCCGGTCGGCCGCTAAGAGGGACGTAGTCTGTTACGAAGGATGACGATCTAAGAGAATGACTGTTCAACGATGCATAGCATCGGCGCAATCACATGGTTCGTAACAGTTGAAGTCGATAGGCTGATTCGATGGGCTGGATAGCGGAAAACTCGAAAAAGATACCCCAACCGTTGGGGCTGCGCAAGGCGAATCGAATACCCTGGGACCGTGGCCGATCCGAGCGCGCTATTCTAAGAAGGTCATGTTACGATGTTCCGCTCGCATTGAGCTGATGCAGGTACGTATCAATCTGCTCGCGCAGCCTTAAAATATCCCGCAGCCCTTCCGCGACACGTTCACTCGCCTCTTCGATGTCCTGCATGGGCTGAACGAGGTCGTCGTCGAGTTCCATCGCTTTGGCCAATTCGAGCAAAAACTGGGCATTGCCGGATACGATAGCGAGCGGGTTGTTCGTGTCGTGATAAAGGCGCCCGAGAATTCGCTGAACGGTCCGAATCGCATTTACCGGGTCGGTTGACGGGTCGAATGCTTCGTTGATTTCGGATTGCATGGTGGCGCTGTAAGTGGTCAATACACGCGCGGCGGGTGCGACACCCAACTGCGAAAACGTAAGTTACTCAATTGTGTCCGAAAGGCGGAAGGAATCGAGACGTATGCCCGAACCGTTATAACTCCTCCAGGGAGCGGCCGTGCACCACGTCGATGCCGCGCTCCGAATCCTGCGCCGTGGCGACGGCGATCTCCGGATCGTGCTCGAAAAAGAAATGCCAGCCGCCGTCGGCGGCTTCTCTCAGAAGACGCGCCTTCTCTTCAAGCGTAACGAGAGGGCGTACATCGTAGGCCATGATCCACGGCAGCCGGATGTGGGCGGTTGTCGGGAGCAGGTCAGCCACGTACAACAGCGTCGTCTCCTCATCCATTACCTTCACCAACTGCTGGGACTCCGTGTGACCGTTTACCAAAATGAGCTCGATCCCGGGGAACAGCTCCATTCTCCCATCGAGCAGTGAGAGCTGACCGGACTCACCCAGCGGACCTATGTTTTCATGTAGAAAAGACGCCTGTTCTCGCAGGTTAGGATCAAGCGCCCAATCCCAATGGGCCCGCTGTACGTGATATCGTGCGTTCGTGAAGACCAGCTCATAACCTTTCGGCGTTCGGCGAGTGGACCCGCCGCAGTGGTCGAAATGAAGATGCGTGAGTACGACGTCGGTCACGTCCTCCTCTGAAAATCCGGCGCGTTGCAATGAGTCTCGGAGTGTCGGATACGTCTCGTCGATCGCGTAAATCTGCGCGAACTTGTCGTCGTATTTTTCCCCCAGACCATTATCTACCAGGATCACGCGGCCCTGCCCCTCCAGCAGCAGGCACCGCATATTGAGCGGAATCCGATTCCGATCGTCCGCCGAAGTGCGGCGCGACCAGAGAGGTTTTGGTACAATGCCGAACATAGCACCCCCGTCGAGTCCAAAACGACCGGTTTCGATCGAATAGAGCGAATACGATCCGATTTTCGGCATTAATCCTCTTTTGCTTCTGGTGGAAAATCTTTGAAATGACCGTTCGACTGTATTTTTCGCTTCAGATCCTCCATCTGCTCGACGCGTGGGATAAGCTCTTCGAAGTGATCGACCAGATACGCGATACGCTCGTTCTCTGTCGCCAGTTCGAGTACCTTTTGCTTCTGGCGTAGCGTGAGGCCTGCGTTGTGCGCCATCACAAAAGAGACCTCCCTTACGTCCTGGTACAAACTCGGTCGCACGGTTCGACCGGCCAGTTCCAGGAGTTTCATGTGCTGCGTGATGGCCCTCTCCGTAATCTCGCGCTCCGCCGGCTCCGGCGTTTCGCTTAGAATTTCCACATCGGCCGTCTGATACGGCCGTTCAGGGTGCACCTCGAGCACGCGAAAGCGGCGGCGGCCTTCGACCAGGATGTCCATTCGCCCATCTTCATAGCGTGCTACGACACTTAGAATCTGCGCCGTGCAGCCGACGTCGGCCATCGCCCCTTCGTCGAACAGCACGATGCCGAACGGCCTGTCCTCCTCTAGGCACACATGAACCATGTCGCGATATTTCGGCTCGAAGATGTGCAGCGGGAGGCGCTCCTGAGGATACAGGACGACCCCGAGGGGAAAGATCGGTAGCGACGGAACGATGGCCATTCAGATCGACCGTACCACGGTAGAAGCGGATGCGAACGTTTCCATCGTAATCGCTTCACATCTATAGTGTTTCCCCACAGTTCGGCTTCGGGCGGCACACGAATCCCATGTGTTCGCGAACAGCGGCCTGGCGGCTCTGTGGCCCTACGCGGCGATCCGCTCTTGCATTGCGGCGATCCGCTCGCTGCCTTGCCGGGATCCGCTCTATGCATTGCATAGACCCACGCAACGCGTTAATCTATAGGTACGTGTATTTCGTCTACGCGGCTCCGAGCGCCCTGTTTATGCAACCGCGTGAGCAAACCCCCATCCGGGAAGGAGGACAGTGATGGTCCGCATTGTGACGCAAAGGCTTCTTCGCGGCGCCTTCCTTCTCCTGGCCTCGATCGCCCTTTTGCTTGCTCCCCCCCGCGTTTCGTCGCAGCCCGTCGAGTTCGGCGCCTCCGACGACCCGCGCGAGCGGCTGCAGGTGGTCTGGTGGAGGTATCAGAGCAGCTTCGATCTGAACGGGGGGCTCTCGCTTATCTCCGATCACTGGCGCGGCGGCGTCAGTGCGAGCATGAATTTCGTCACGCAGCCGATCACGGCCCGACTTGGCGGGACCGTGCGGGGTGGGATCTACGGCGCCTACGAACCGGACACCGACGAGATGTACGATCTCATCCGCACGATTGAATTCGCGCGTCTCAATCCCTCACCACGATCACAGGTGTATGCCCGCGTAGGCCCGATCAAGCGAATGCGTCTCGGCACCGGTCACGTCGTCAACTTCTTTAACTCCCACATCGCCTGGGACGAACGAACGGTTGGAGCGGAGGCCGCGCGCACGAGCCGCCTTCTAGATCTCGCGGCCTTCACCGACAACGTACTCGTCAACGGCGTCGCGGGTGGCCGCGCCGCCGTGCGCCCCCTGTTCTGGAGCGAGGGCCTGCGTACGCGTTCGCTCGAACTCGGGCTGAACTACGTCACCGACTTGAGCACGCGCTCGTCCGACTCGCAGCATCTTACGGCCTTCAACACGGATATGAGTTTCAACGCCTTTGAATCCGGCGAGATACGATTCGTGCCCTTTGCGAGCTTCGCCTGGTACCCGGACTACGGCAGCGGAATCAGTTTTGGTGCAAAAATAGAAAGCGACAATTTCATCGATCTCGCCCGTTTTCGGCTTAAGATGGCGCTGTACTACAATGGACGGCAGTTCATCCCCGGCTACGTAGGCTCCTTCTATCAGGTCAACAATCCGGAAGCACGGATCCTCAATGCCGAAAGATATCTCACGGGCGATCGCATCATCGACTTCGAGGGCATTGCACTAACGGATGCGCTGGGTGGAAACGACTTCGAAACGGAGCTGCGCCTGCTGTTCTTCGAAAGGTTCGAATTGTGGTACTATTTTCGACGCCATTACGGCTCGCACAGTCTGAGCGAGTACCATCTCCGCATGTTCCTCAATCAACCCAACCGACTTCGCATCAACGTGGGCATGGACCGCGGCGGACTGCTCGGCTTCTTCAGCCTGTTCAACGATCTAGGCGACCAGACTGCGCTCGTCTTCGGCACTGACTACCGCATCGCCGGACCGTTCTGGGCCTTCGTGCACGCCCGCTACAGCTTCGAGCAGACCGGCGTTGCCGATGACGGCACGCGCATGTTTCTCGTGCAGCGACGATTTGAGCCGTTTACAGGGGTTCGGTTCGATTTCTAGAGATCGGCGGGCTTAGGATCTAAGCAGACACGGCTATCCAAGGATGAACAAGGCTTCCCCTTCCTACCGCGCCATGCTCGCCGCGCGCACGCAGCAGGCGATGCACGATACGTATCCCGATGCCCACTGCGCCCTGAACTACTCCAACGCGCACGAGTTGCTGATTGCGACGATCCTCTCTGCACAGTCTACGGATGCCAACGTGAACCGCGTCACCGAAACGCTTTTTGACAAGTACAGAACCATTGAAGACTTCGCGGAAGCAGATCCGGAGGCATTTCAGCAAGAGATCCGTTCGACGGGCTTCTTTCGAAACAAGACAAAACACGTAATCGCCGCGGCAAACAAGATCTTGGAGGAACATGGCGGCAACGTGCCCGAAACCATGGACGCTCTCATGCAGCTACCCGGCGTCGCACGGAAGACGGCGAACGTCGTCCTCGGAACGTATTTTCAGAAGCCCGTTGGCTTCGTCGTCGACACGCACGTGAAGCGTGTCGGCTATCGTATCGGGCTCAGCGACGAGAAGAAGCCGGAGAAAGTCGAACGTGATTTGATGGACGTGTTTCCACGCGAGGACTGGATTTTTCTCGGCCACGCGCTGATCTGGCACGGCCGGAAGATCTGCGTGGCGCGCTCACCGAAATGCCCGATCTGTCCTCTCGATGATGTCTGCTCAAAACGCGGCGTCACGTCGAAATGAAACGCACGCACGTTCAGCGAAGAAAAGGCACGACGAATCGTCGACGACCACAGCGAATTTTTAGCGACGTAGCCTGGCGAATGCAGGCGGTCATCACGTCACCACGCCCACACTCATCTCCAGCATTCGCTCGATCGGCCGCAGCGCCTTGACGCGCGTTTCCTCGTCCATCGTAATCTCGGGCACCTCGTGCTTTAGACAGAGATAGAGCTTCTCGAGTGTGTTGAGGCGCATATGGGGGCACTGGCTGCAATTGCAACCGCTCTCCGGAAGGGCGGGGATGAACGTCTTGTTCGGACTGTCCTTCCGCATCGTGTGGAGAATGCCCTCCTCCGTCGCTACGATAAACTCCGTGTGGGCACTTTCACGAGCGAACCTGCGGATCGAACTGGTCGATCCCACGTGATCGGCGTGCCGCAGCACGACTTCCTCGCATTCGGGATGGGCCAGCACGAGCGCCTGGGGGTGCCGCATTTTTAAGCGCAGCAGCTTTTGCTCGCTGAACGTCTCGTGCACGATGCAGACACCGTCCCAAAGCACCATATCCCGTCCGGTCTCACGAATTAAGTAGCGACCCAGATTGCGGTCCGGCGCAAAAAGAATCGGCTGATCCTCAGGGATTTGATGGATCAATTGCACGGCGTTCGACGACGTGCAAATGATGTCGCTCAACGCCTTCACGCCGGCCGTACAATTGATGTAAGACACCACGATGTGATCCGGATATTTTTCTTTGAACGCGGCGAGGTCGGGCGCCGGGCATGAATCCGCCAGCGAACAGCCTGCATTCAGGTCCGGTAAGAGGACTTTTTTCGTCGGGTTAAGAATCTTCGCCGTCTCGGCCATGAAATGTACGCCCGCGAAAACGATAACGTCGGCATCCGTCTCCGCCGCCTTTCGCGACAGACCAAGGGAATCGCCCACGAAATCGGCAATGTCTTGGATGGCCGCCTCTTGATAGTAGTGCGCCAGGAGGACGGCATTCTTCTCGTCCTTCAGCCGCCGGATCTCCTCGAAAAGGTCGAGGATCGGATCAACGCGCTCATCGATAAATCCTACGGCAGAATCGAGTACGGGAATCTCAGCCATGTGGGGATGGAATCGGTGTGGAGGAATTCGCCCATCTAACGCAAGTATAGCCGAGACGTTCGATACGCCTAATCGCCGCCGGCAACGGTCTCTACTTGCTCCAGCGTGCCTTGCTCCAATCTCAACACTCGATCTGCGATGGCGGCAAGGGCCAGGTTATGGGTCGCGATCACAAACGTGTGGTCGAACGACCGGCTGAGTCGCAATATCTCCTCATGCAACCGGTCAGCTGTCTTCGTGTCCAGATTGCCCGTGGGCTCATCCGCCAGTACGAGTCCGGGCTCGTTCATCAAGGCACGCGCCACCGCCACACGCTGCTGCTCGCCGCCGGACAGCTCCGACGGACGGTGTGTAGCACGATCGTCGAGCCCCAGCGTCATAAGCAGCTCCATCGCACGCCCACGCACGTCCGAAAGCCGCTGATGACGAATGAGGGCAGGCATCGCTACGTTCTCGAGGGCCGTGAACTCCGGCAACAGGTGGTGAAACTGGAAGATGAATCCGATTTCCCGGTTTCGGAAAGCGGCCAGTTCCTCATCGCCCTTTTGGAAGATATCCTCGCCGCGGTACAATATGGTGCCGGCATCCGGCCGATCGAGCGCGCCGAGCATATGAAGCAGCGTACTCTTGCCCGTTCCGCTTTCCCCGACGACCGCGATCACCTCGCCCGAACGCGCATCGAGGTCGATGCCGCGGAGCACGTCGAGGCGGCCGCCTGCACCCGTCGGATAGCTCTTCTCCACACCTCGCGCGACGAGAAAGGCATCCTTCTGATCCCCCATTCGATTCGCCTCGCGCAAGACTAAGCGGGTTTTTGTGGATGTCGAAGAACGGTCCAGCGTGTTACTCGTCCCGCTCGATCCCATACTTATTCATCTTATTATAGAGATGCGAGCGCTGAATGCCGATGGAGTCGGCCGTCCGACTGACATTCCATTCAAACTCGTCCAGCTTCCTCTGAATGAAGATCTTCTCGGCCATATCGCGGAAATCGCTGAACTCGTCATACTGCTCGAGCAAATTCTGAAGGGGATCGGCCGTAGCCGCGCCCGGACGAACGTAGCGGTCGACGTCCTCCGCCGTGATTTCGTCCTTCTGCGTCAGGACGATCAGGCGCTCGACCACATTCTGAAGCTCGCGCACGTTACCTCGCCACTCTTGCTTCTTGAGTCGTTCGAGGGCCCCGTCGGCGAAATGCTTGCCCGGAAGGCCGTTGCGCCGCGCAAGGCGGTCGCAGAAATGACGGGCGATGATCGGCACGTCTTCGCGGCGGTCGCGCAGCGGAGGCACGTGAATCAGAATCACGCTGATGCGGTGGTAGAGGTCCTCGCGAAATAGATTTTCCCCGATCTGATAGAGAAGGTCCTTGTTCGTCGCGCAGACCACGCGGACACTCACGGTAATGTTGCGGTCGCCGCCGACCCGCTGAATCTTGCTCTCCTGGAGCGCACGAAGCACTTTGGCCTGGGCCGAAAGGCTCATGTCCCCGATCTCGTCGAGGAAGAGGGTACCGCCGTCTGCCTGTTCGAATTTGCCGATCCGTTGCTTCGTGGCACCGGTAAAGGCCCCTTTTTCATGCCCGAACAGCTCACTCTCGATCAGCTCACTCGGAATGGCGGCGCAGTTCACCTCCACCATCGGACATTCTTTCCGGGAGGATAGATGATGTATCCACTTCGCGACGAGTTCTTTGCCCGTGCCCGGCTCGCCGGTGATAAGCACGCGGGCCTCGGAGGGAGCAACCCGCTCGATGGTCTCCTTGATGCGAGAAATCGGCGAACTCTCTCCGAGGATCGGCGTCAATTCGCCTTCATATTCTTCGATGGCCTGGCGCATCCGGCGGTTGGCCACCTCGAGCTCACCACGGTCGAGGGCGTTTCGTACCGTCAGAAGCATCCGGTTGAGATCCGGTGGCTTCTCGATGAAATCGAATGCGCCGAGCTTCGTCGACTCTACGGCCGTCTCTATCGTGCCGTGGCCTGATATCATGATGATGGGGACCTCCGGCATCTCATCACGCGCCGTCTCGAGGACCTCCATGCCGTCCCTCTTGGGCATCTTCACGTCCAGCATCACGAGATCGTACTGGTTGCCCCGCATCTTCTGCAGCGCCTCTTCTCCATCCACCGCCTCCTCCACCTGAAAATTCTCGTACTCGAGAATCTCGCGAAGAGTACGCCGAATACTGGGCTCGTCGTCGACAACGAGAATCGTGGGCATGGGCCGGCTACACTGGTTATACGCTACGAATTCTGCTTGGCCGCTGCCCGTGCGATGTACACATCTATCTGGCTGGCCACGTTCGAATCGGGATAATCATTCCGGATCTTTTCATACGCCCTCTGCGCCTCCGCGTAGTTGCCCGCGGACTCGTAGGCACGTCCGGCACTCAGGAGATATTGAGGCGAGCTAAGCGGATTCTCGAAGAAACGAGCCGCATCCGCGTATAGGTCGGCCGCGCGCTCGTAGTCGCCCTGGTTCTCGTGCACCGCGGCCGCGCCGGCGATCGCACTCGCGCCAAGAAAGCCCTCCGGCTTGTCGAACTCCTGGAAATGCTCAAGCGCCCGCTCGTATTCTCCCAGATTATACAGCGCATCGGCCGCGTAAAAATGGGCAAGGTTACCCGCCGTGCTGCTCCCATATTCTTCGGCGATTTCCAGCAAACCAAGGTTTTCGGGCGTACCGTCAAGGGCCTCTTGATAGGAGCCTTCCTCGTAAACCACGATAATCCTGGCGAGGTGCTCCTCAGCTTCTTGCGACTGCTGATTCTGGTACAAGACGTAACCGACTACGAGAGCCACCAAGACAACCAGGCCGGCGAGAGCGCCGTACACGAGCTTTCGATTCTGGTCGAAATAGCCCCACGCCCGAGCATACGACGTAATGACGGCATCCTCACGTAGCTCGTGCTTCTTTGAAATCCGTTTGGGGGGATTTAGCGTAGACATGGAATCCTAAATCACGTTGATCGAGCCGCAAAAAGACTGGATAAGATCGGCTGCGGTAAAACCGATTACAAGACGGCGCTCGCTTGTACGCGGCACCAAAACATCGTTTCCGCGAAAAGGGCTTCCAGAAATCGTCCGGTGTCGTCTCGACACGAATTTCACCAAATAACTCGTTCGGAATGTGGATCGCTGTTGCGCCGCTTCCGTTTATTTATTTGCGAACATTCAGAATTTCTCGGCCGCGGTCGCTCTACATGGACGCTGCACCGCGAATCCTTCACACCCACATTCGTCGATCATTACCCATCATAAAGGAGAACAGCCCCGATGGCTATTAAACTTGGCATCAATGGGTTCGGACGCATCGGCCGTCTCGTTTTTCGCTCCATCCTCGAGCGTAATTTAGGCGGCATCGACATCGTAGGAGTCAACGACCTTACGGATGCCAAAACCCTCGCCCACCTTTTCAAGTTCGATTCGGTACACGGCCGGTTTCCAGGCGAAATCAACGTCGACGGTGACCATCTCGTCGTAAACGGCGACCGATTCAGGGTTTTCGCCGAACGCGACCCATCCAGGCTGCCCTGGGGAGAGCTGGGCGCGGAGGTCATTGTCGAGTCGACCGGGATCTTTCGGTCTCGTGAAAAGGCGGCACAGCACATCGCGGCCGGAGCGAAGAAGGTCATCATTTCCGCTCCCGGCCAGGGGCAGATGGATGCGACCATTGTCCTCGGCGTCAATGACGACGTGCTGACCGGCGACGAAGAGGTCGTCTCCAACGCAAGCTGCACGACGAACTGCCTCGCTCCCATGGTGAAGGTCCTCGACGACCGGTTCGGCGTCGAGAGCGGCTTCATGACGACCGTTCATGCCTACACGGCAGACCAGGCACTCGTTGATGGACCCCACAGCGATCTGCGGCGAGCCCGCGCTGCGGCCCTGTCGATCATCCCCACGACAACGGGCGCCGCGAAGGCGGTCGGCCTGGTGCTTCCTCACCTTCAGGGCAAGCTCGACGGAATGGCGCTTCGCGTGCCGACGCCGGCTGGATCCATTACGGATTTGACCGCGCAGCTCGGACAGGACGTCACCGAGGATGAGGTCAACGCCGCTTTTCGCGAAGCGGCCGGAGAGCTCGAAGGCATCCTGGAGTACAGCGAAGATCCGCTGGTTTCAATGGACATTATCCATAATCCGCACTCCTGCATCTTTGATTCGCAGTCTACGATGGCTTCCGGATCGCTCGTGAAGGTCGTCGGCTGGTACGACAATGAATGGGGCTACTCATGCCGCACGGCCGAACTCGTCATGAAGGTCATGAA
Organism: uncultured Rhodothermales bacterium; assembly: GCA_964487555.1. GTDB lineage: Bacteria > Bacteroidota > Rhodothermia > Rhodothermales > VXPQ01 > CAZART01. Next base: position 26,062 of record CAZART010000042.1, on the reverse strand, counting down.
AGTCGCCCAACCGGCTTAATTCCGGCCACCGGCCACTAGACGGGAGAGCGGACGCGGTTCGTTCTCCCGTTTTAGTATCACAGCATAACGGGCTTTCATGCAATGAGCAAACTAACGATTGACGACCTCGACGTCTCCGGGAAACGCGTTCTGGTTCGGGTCGATTTCAATGTTCCCCTCAAGGAGGGCGAGAACGGCACCCTGGTGGTGGGCGACGATTCACGAATTCGTGCGGCGCTGCCGACGATCCGTGCGATTCAGGAGCGGGGCGGCAAAGTCCTACTGATGAGTCACCTCGGGCGCCCAAAAGGCGAGCCGAAACCTGAATTCAGCCTCACCCCGGTTGCTGAACGGCTCCAGGAACTCCTGAGCGACCGCGTTCGATTCATCAGCAGCACCGTCGGATCGGTCGTCGAAGAAACCGCTCGCGAGCTGCCGGAGGGCGGGGTCCTCCTTCTCGAAAACACGAGGTTCGAACCGGGCGAAACGAAAAACGACGACGATCTGGCCGCTCAGCTCGCCAGGCTCGGAGATCTATATGTAAACGACGCATTCGGGTCGGCCCATCGGGCGCATGCATCCACCGAAGGAGTCGCCCACAAAGTGCAGAAGGCCGCGCAGGGATATCTACTTCAGAAGGAAGTCGATTATCTTTCTAAACTGATCGACCAGCCGGAACATCCCTACGTGGCGGTTCTGGGCGGTGCTAAGGTTTCCGACAAGATCGGCGTTATTGAAAACCTTCTGGAACACGTCGACTCGCTGCTGATCGGCGGTGCAATGAGCTACACGTTCCTGAAGGCGCTCGGCCACGGGGTCGGCGCCTCGAAGGTGGAAGACGACAAGTTGGAGGTGGCGGCCGATGTCTTCGAAAGAGCCGACTCCAAGATCAGGCTGCCCTCGGATCACGTCATCGCGAAAGCATTCGCTAACGACGCCGAACGGATGACCGTCAGCGGAGACATTCCGGACGGATGGATGGCGCTCGACATCGGTCCTGAAACCGCTGCGGCGTATAGTGAGTCGATCCTGAACGCAAAGACCATGGTGTGGAACGGGCCGATGGGCGTGTTCGAAATGGACAACTTCGCCAGGGGTACATTCGCCATCGCCGAAGCGATGGCGAAGGCGACCGACATGGGGGCCCTCACCGTCGTAGGCGGCGGCGATTCCGTCGCAGCAATCGTCGAGTCCGGGTATTCCGAACGGGTCAGCCACGTTTCAACAGGCGGCGGCGCAATGCTCGAATTCCTCGAAGGGAAATCCCTACCTGGTATTGCGGCTCTGACGGAAAAACCAGATTAAATTTAGCGACCCCAGCAACCGCACCCCGGAAGGTCTATGGTATACGAATCAGCATCCCAGATCGACTTCGCTCTGGAAGACTGCCCGTCGCTGCCGCGGCCTGGCCGGGTTCTACTCACGTCGCCTACGCATTTCGACGTAGAATACGTGATCAATCCTCACATGGCGGATCACGTCGGCGAGGTGGACGGTCAGCAGTCCGGCCGGGAGTGGCGCGTGCTCTACGACGCGTATGAATCGCTGGGATTCACGGTCAATGTCGCGGAGGGTGTCGAGGGGCTGGCAGATATGGCATTTTGCGCCAATCAGACGCTCCCCTTTTACCGGCCCAGGACCGGAAAGCGTGGTGTGGTGATGAGTCGGATGCACGCTCCTCAACGGCGGCCCGAGGTGGAGCACTTTGAACGCTTCTTCCGGAATATCGGCTACGAAATCATCCATCTGGACGAGCAGCGAGTCGACGACTTCGAGGGAATGGGCGACGCCATCTGGCATCCGCAAAAATACCTTCTGTGGGGCGGCTACGGCATCCGGTCCAGCCGAGAGGCCTACGAGGTGATATCCGAGCTTCTGGACGTGCGGGTCTTGCTACTTCGGCTGAACGACCCGGATTTCTATCACCTCGATACGTGTTTTTCCGTCCTCGATCGGCGAAGCGTGCTGATCTATCCGGGGGCTTTTGACGACGAAGGTCTGCCTCTGATTCGTCACTTTTTCGAACGCGTGATCGAGGCGCCTGAAGACGAGGCCCGGCGACGTTTCGCTTGCAATGCGCATTCACCCGACGGTGAGCACGTGATCATTCAGCAGGGCTGTGAAGAGACCAACGCTCTGCTCCGAAAAGCCGATTTTGAGCCGGTAGAGGTCGATACGAGTGAATTCCTGAAAGCCGGAGGCTCCGTTTTTTGCATGAAGCAGATGTTCTGGTAGAGACCGGCCGCAGCCGTACGTCGGGCTTATGTACCTTCCGTCATCTTCCCGGCGCTAAGCGAAGCGGCGTTCCGAGTCGATCGCCTCACCGCCGATATCGCGCACAAGGTGACGGTCATGGCCGAACGTAAATCATCGCACCAGTACGAGGGAAAACGGCACCCTGATCCGCTCGGATCTCATAGAAATATACGCCGGAGCCATGTGCCGGCGATGGATGCCACTCCAACGCGTGATGGCCCGTATCGCCGAAATGGGCGTCCAGGACGTCCACCGTTTGCCCGAGCGCATTGCGAACGATCAGCGTGACGACGCCTGGTGTCCGCAGCACAAACGGAACGGTCGTCGATGCACCAAAGGGGTCAGGATAGTTGCCCGGCGACGCTCCCGCTTCCGGGCTTTCACCGGTCTCGGTCAACGTCGCCGTTTCGCCCGAAATCATTCCCGCACCTTCCCTGACGGCGATAAGCTGATTGAGTCCGACGGCCGTTATGGTCTCGATCCGGCCGCTCGGCCAGCTCACGGTGACGACGGCTTCTTCCCCGGCCGGGCCCAGGCCGAAATGAATCGGCATCAGACTCTGTGCCAGAAATTGCGCACCGTGATGATAGTGCCGATACGTTGCACCGTCGGCCTGGACTTCAACAACGGCTCCAATGGCGTCCCGATTCGATACCGTCCCCTCGAGCTGAACCTGTAGCCAGCTGCCGGTCGCCGCGTCGTTCCGGTATAGCGACGCGGGTTCAAAGACGTTTGAAATCAGAAGATCCTGATCTCCATCGGCGTCATAGTCGAAAACGGCCACGCCTCTCCCGGGCATCATGTCGGCAACGCCAAACGCCTCAGCCGACTCTTCGAAGCGGAGCCGTCCGGCCTCTGACGTATTCATAAAGAGCACGTTCGGATTATCCGAACCGAAGTTGCCCGTCACGACGAAGAGATCCTCGTCTCCGTCATTCTCCGGATCAAAAAAAGCCGTCCCCCAGCCCCATCCCGCCTGCGACACGCCGGCCTGTATGGATGCGTTCACGAATCCTCCATCCCCCGTATTTAGAAAAAGTGGATTCGTCTCCTGATCGAATGACGGCAGGGAGATGTTGGTTAGGTACACGTCGAAGAGTCCGTTCCGGTCGATGTCGGCGACGGCCATTCCCATTCCATGGTATCTATCCTCGACCCCGAATTCAGCCGTTGCTTCTTCAAACGTGCCGTGGCCGGTATTTACATAAAGTGTATTGGGACCAAAATCGTTGGCGAGATATAGATCGGGGAACCGATCGGCATTGACGTCGAAAGCCACGGTCATCCAGGTGGCGCCGGCATCCGCGACGCCCGCCGGTATCGAGACATCGTCAAACCGGCCGTTGCCCCGATTTCGATAAAGCCGGTTTCCCCGATCCCGATCATCGTCGCCGTCGTTTCCCAGCTTGCTTGCATAGAACTCCCAGTTGCTCACGTAAAGATCGAGATCGCCGTCCAAATCGAAGTCGAACCAAACGGCACTGCTGCTGAGCACCTGGCTGCCTCCTACAACGCCGGCCTGGGCCGTCACGTCGGTGAACGTGCCGTTGCCGTTATTGTGCAGGAGCTGATTCGGACCCAGATGGCTGAGATAGAGATCCGGCCAGCCGTCGTTGTCATAGTCGCCCCATGCGGCTCCCATCTTGTAGCCGTACGGACTCGCGACGCTGCTCGAGCCGAAACCGGCCAGCTCCGCCGATGTCGTGACGATCGAAAACGTCCCGTCTCCCAGGTTTGCGAAGAGACGGCTCCAGGTTCGCGCGTCTTGCGGATCATACGCGTCTCGCGCGACGAGATACACGTCCAGATCGCCGTCCCGGTCGTAGTCGGCCACCGCCACTCCGTTCGTGCCGATCAGCGACCCCAAGCCGGCGGCATAGGTCCGCGACCGGAACGCCTGCGGGTATGCCGCCAAAGGCGCCGCCGCATGCATCATCGCCGATGCGGCAAGGAGTAGGACGTACCAGGCGACTCTCGATGCAGTGCGTTTCACCGGACGATCACCTTCGCATGACCCGAGGCGCCCGATTCCGATATTAGCCGGATGACATACACGCCGGCGGCGAGATCTTCCGTGCCGACCATGAGTTCCGACGCCGCTACCCGGCCTTGCGTGAAAACAAGCTGCCCCAATACGTTGTAGAGTTGCACGAGAACTGCCGATGGAAAGCTGTGAAGCGAGATCGTTATCCGGTCTCCGCGGTCGACCGGGTTCGGGTACACGTCCAGGCGGCGCTCGGAGGCCGCGTTGTCCGGCGGGTCGATACTCGTCGTGACTTCTCCGGAGAAGTAGCGGCCGGCCAGCGTGAAGGCTTCCGCGCCCACGCGCTCCCCTATTATGCGGCCGGGAATGTCGTCGGCCGGCGGATGGATGCCTCCCCAGATGCGTGACAGGCTGCACTGGTCGGCGGCATCGCGGTACGTGGCCCACTGCAGGGTCACGTCGACGCTCGGACCCTCTTCAAACACCAAAAAATCATTTTTCGGCGCGTGAAATTCGCCCATTCCACCCGGGAAGTATTCATCGCCCGTCAGCAGGCTCAGCACGACCGCTGCCGCTCTAGAATAGGTGGAATGGCCGGAAATGTAACCCGCAAACGGCGGTGTGACGAACGTCGGCCGCTGGTAGGGCCACCAGTTCTCGGCGAGAATCCAATCGACTCCTGCGGCGTCCTTCTCGGGATCCGCAATCGCGGACGGACCGCGCCAAGCCCGCACCTTTATCTTGTCCACGTGTTCTCCCGATGCTCCGGCGAGCGCGTCACCTTCCTCCACCAGCTCGATGAGACCCTCCTCAAGCAACACCCCCGCGGGATGATACCGTGGCAACGTCGGATCGGAGCTCTGTCCACGCTCGGCCATCCAGCGGATTGCAGAGATCGGTCGGATGTAATCATACCAGCCCTTGATGCTCCATGCCGCGATGGCGGCGTCATGCAGCGCACCGCCGAGGGCAAAATAGGATTTCACATCCCACTCCAGATCCTCCAGCACGGCGCCCCTTCCTTCGAACCGCTTCTCCAGACGCGGATCGTCGCTTACGTGGTTCACGATGGTAAACCAGTGACCGGGCGGCGTCTCTGAATCCGGGCCGTCCGCCCAAAATTCCGCGAGGACGCGCGTATAGTCTCCCCTGGGGACGATCTGAGGCTCGTACGGCTCACCGGTGTGCGGGTTGACGTCGCGCCCCTGACTCACATCGCCTCCATCGCGAAGGTCATAGAATGCGCGGTAGGCCTCCACATCCCGCGGAAGGTCGCGAATATTTCCAATCGAGCGCGGCGAGACGTCCCACGTCACGCCATCGGAGGGATCCAGGTGGCTCGACCAGATCGAGACGAGGCCGAAGCCCCACTTAAATTCTTCCGACATACCGCCGACCGCCGTCGTATCGAGGTAAGGCGGATCCCCAGGGTCGTAGAAAACTGAAAATGGATGCCCGTCACGTTCATACGAGTTTCGCTCGTCTGCCGTAAGGGCGAACGGCTTTACCTGCCCCCATTCCGGACTTACGAACTTCGGCGTGCCGCCCGGCACAACATTTCCGGACTGGTCGACGAATACATCGAACGCGAGCGGCTGCCAGCGATTTGGATCCTCGAGCATGGGATTTCCGATGTCGTTCGGATTCAAAGCCGGATTCACGGGTGAGTAGAAGGCGTTTTCGTAGCCGTCGTCCTCATTAGCGCCATCCTGCAAGCCATAATCGATCACGCATTCCGCGATGTGATTTCCAAGGGCGGCCGCCGATCCCTCCGAATAATCAGTCGATGCAAATGCGGGGTCATAGCCGAGTGCCGACATGAGCGAATCCATGAGAGCGAGCGACGCCACCGCACCGGGCGAATTTCGAAAACGGTGCGTGAGCAGGCCGTAGGCGGCGTGACTGATCGCCTCGCGGCGCGCCGCACCGACGTCCGCCGGATTCGGAAAGTCCTCAAGCGGACAGGCAAACGACCCCGCAGCGTTGCCGAGCAGATACCCGTCGGCGGTGTCGTCGAAAGCCGCCCACGCATCGTACATCGCTACCGCCGTATGAAAGAGGTTGCGTGCGTGGATGGTCGGTCTGGCGAGGTCGTTCCTTACGGATTCCAGGGTCACCTCATTCCACTCCCGCGCCACGGAATGCTGCGCCTGCGCCGCGAGGGGCCGGAAGGCGTACAGCAGGACTAATCCGACGGCGATGAAGGCATGTGGTGCGAAGATAGCTCGCCTACGTAAATCTGAGTGTAGCCGACCCTGTTTGGGAACGAACATCGTGCGATTTCGGGATGGAAACACCGCGCGCGTTATCGATGCGGCCGCAAGACGAAGCAACGTGGAATCAAATGGTGCGACAAAGATAATGTAAACATGCAGTTACTTGCTGACAATATGGTCCCCTGTGGCCATTGACTTTTCTGGGAACCGCCTACAGATCTCCAGTCGCCGAGCAGCAGATCTCTTCCGCAAAAGCTCAGCCAATCTTCAGAAAGGCTTGACATGGTTCCGCAACATTACTATCATGGTAGTATTAACTATATAGTAGGCGGCGCCTCAGGGTCTCCTTTCGGCAGCACACTGGAGAGAACATCGACTTGCAAGTACGGACATGCGAAAACGATCATTGAGCCCACTTGGCGAAACGGAGATGGAAGTCCTGCACCACGTGTGGGACGTTGGGCGGGCGACCGTGGCCGACATCAGGGAGCGCATCCTCGAGAATCGGAACATCGCCTATACGACGGTGATGACGGTCATGAAGAACCTGGCCGAGAAAGGCTACCTCGAATTCGAGAAGGACGGCAACGCCTACGTCTACTCAGCAAGTCGCGACGCGGATGAGGTACGGCACAGCTTGCTGGATGGGCTGCTTCGGAAAGTCTTTAAAGGCTCCCCTTCCGCGCTCGTGCAGACGTTGATCAAGTACGAGGATCTGTCCGACGAGGAGCGCCGAGAGATCGTCGAAATGATCGAGAAGATGGAGGAAAATGATGAACTTCCTTGACCTTTTTTACGAGATCGGTCGCTGGAGTGTAGACGCCGTCTGGCTGCCTATGCTCGTTTGGACCGCCATTGCGCTGCCGATCTTTGCTATTCAGCGCTGGACGCCCGGGGTGTCTTCACACACCCGATACTGGACCACAATCGGACTGACGTCGTCGCTACCGATCGGCCTGATAGCAGGGGCATTCGTCGCCGTTGATGCCGGTGCTGTCCGAGAGATCGCAGCGGTCGTAAGCTTCCCCGCATTCGCACCAACCGCTCAGGCCTCCTCCGCCGCATCGGCATTTCCCTGGACACTATGGCATTCGGCCGGCGTGTTCACCGTCATCGCGGGTGTGCTTGCGGCGCTTCGCACCGCAACACTCTTTCGTGCCACACAGGAGCTTCGGCGCTTTGCTTCAACGGCGACCGACAGACCGCCCGTCGCGGTTGCGGAAGCAGCAGCCTGTCTCGCTGAGCAGATCGGATTCGAGGGTGAAATTCGGATCGTCGTGTCCGATTCACAGTCTTCACCGCTTACGTTCGGCTGGAGAAGCCCTGTTGTCGTGCTGCCAAGACGCCTTCTCACTGCGTCGAAAGATCTTCGTCTCGCGATGGCACATGAGTTCGTGCACATCCGACGTTGCGACTACCTATGGCAATGGTGTGAACATTTGATCGGCGCTCTTTTTTTCATTCACCCCCTCGTCGCCGTTCTGCGGAACGAGGCGTCCATCCTTCGGGAGATCACCTGCGATGCCGACGTACTCGCCCACGTCGGAGATCGGTCGAGTTACGCACGTCTCCTGTTCCAGTATTCGTCCGGGGACGCATCACGCGGGAAACTAGCGATTGGCATTCTGCTGCGGGAAAACCATCTAAAGAAGAGGATTAGCGCCATGAAAAATCGCCTGGATTTTGCCGGATTGACTCGTTCAAAACGCATCGGGTTGGCCGTTTCCGTTTCGCTGTTGGTAGTGGCCGTTGTTGCCGTAGCGTGCACGGATGTGCTCGTTGAGTCGACGTCGAGCAACACCGACCCGACGCTTGCCCAGGTTGGATCCGACAAACATGACGATTCGACGTTTGTCATCGTCGAGCAGATGCCGGTACTCGTAGGCGGTTTAGCCGGCGTGCAGAGTAACCTCCGCTATCCCGAGATCGCAAAAGAGGCCGGCGTGAGCGGTCGCGTAATCGTGCAGTTTGTTGTTGACGAGACCGGTGAGGTGGTCGACCCAAAGATTATTCGCGGAATCGGATCAGGACTCGATGAGGCCGCCCTCGAAGCCGTTCGCCAGGCCGTGTTCAAACCCGGAGAACAGCGCGGCAAGCCGGTTCGCGTGAAGATGTCGATCCCGATCACGTTCAAACTCGATGGAAGTGACGTCGGATCTGCGCCTGGCGACGCTGCGCTTCAACATGGTCAGATGACCATCGATCAAGTGTCCCCGGATGCCACCGAAGTCGACCAGATGCCCGAAATTATCGGGGGACTGGAAGCCATACAGGAGGGGCTTAAATATCCGTCCATTGCGCAGAAAGCCGGCATCGAAGGACGCGTCATCGTCGAGTTTGTCGTCACTGAACTTGGAATGGCTCGCGACGCGCGCATCGTAAAAGGTGTGGGCGCCGGTCTTGACGAGGAGGCCCTTCGCGCCGTGCAAAATGCGCGTTTCGTACCCGCGCAAAAAAAGGATGAGCCGGTCGCGATGAAGCTCACGCTGCCCATCACCTTCCGCCTTAAATAGAGTACAACGTCGGTCGTGATTCCTATTCGCGTTCACTGCAGGCGATACCTCAGGCTGAAAAGCATGTGCCGTGTTGCCGTGGGGAAAAATTGCGGCCCCGTGGGGCCTACGTTTCCGTAAAGCAGCACTTCGTCATCGAGAATGTTGTTGACGTCGACGGCGAGGCGGAGCCCCTGCAGCGCGGAGGGTTCATAGTGCAGCGACGCGTTGATCAGCATATACGGATCAACAACGAGTTCATCGGACGCCGTGCCGTCCGGCAGCACACCCCCGGAATTGTCGATGAACTGCTTACCGGCGAACTTGGCGTCCATCCGAAGCGTCAATCCGGCCCCGCGCAAGAGTAAGCCCACATTGGCCATGCGCTCGGGAAAGCCTGCAATCGGATTCCCGTCACGAGCAGCTTCTTGCGGCTCACCGGCGGCCCCCGTGACGAACTCCGTAAACTTGACGAAACGATTGCGACTCAACGTCGCGTTGCCGTAGACATCCACCCGACGCGCGAGTCGTAGGGTCGCCTCCAGCTCCACACCACGGTGGCGCGTCCGGTCCGCATTGCCGGTCCGCGGCACGCCAAACTGATCAAGCCCGCCGCTCGGCACGATTTCGTCGCTGAATTCCATCCAGAAGAGATTGGCCAACGCCCGAACCGAACGCCTGTCGAGAGCGGCGCCTAGCTCGACGTCCAGCAGGCGCTCGTGTTTGATGAGCGGATCGTCCACGTCTGGTGCTCCGTCTCGATCCTCCCCGAAACGAGGCGTAAAACCGGCACCGGCCTCCTCGCCGTCGTACAATGACTTTAAGCGTGGCTCGCGGTGCGCAAGCGCCACGCTAGCATACGCACTGAGCGCGCGCTCCGGAAATAACGTCAGGCCCAGACGCGGATTGAGAAAAACGTACGGCTTCCTGAACTCGCGGCCGAAAAACGCCTCGTCATAGAGCCGGTAGTGCCGGTAGGTCAGCTGAACGTCGCCCTGCACGGCCAGTGCATCGCTGAGCCGCGAAAGATGACGGCCGTAGACCGACGAGATCACCTTTTCGCCTCGGAACGAGTACACCCGCACGTCATTCTCACTGCCGACCAGCGAATCCGGGAGGCCCGTGGCCTCTTGAATCCGACCCCACCGCAATGAGCGGTGAAGGCGTGCTTCAGCACCGATCGTCGACTCACCCTCTCGGTGGCGAACCGTCATCCGCGGTAGCCATCCGACCTGCCATTGGTCCAGATACGCCCGGAAAAGCAGGCGTACGTCCGGCGCAACGATAAACATAGGAAGCCGGCGCTCCACGGACGAAAATCCTCCGAACGTCTCCGGCAGACGAAGATATTCCGGGGATCGAAAGGTCCCGCCGAAATCGAAATATCCTTCCCCCTTCACCCCGAAGAGCGCCTGGTGGAAGTTCACACGCGGCGAGACGTCCCAGTCGTGAATCAGCTCGACGTGCGGCTGGTGGAAATCCTCCAGATCCTCCGTAAACGTGCTGAAATTATACGTCCGGTCTATTTTCCCGCCAAACCCGTCACTAATGGTCGACTCATTGGCCGCCTTCGGAATGCCGCTGAACGCCAACCCGTCGCGCTGCGGACCACCGTACGCCTGGAGCGTGACGGAAGAGCGGTCCCCAAAGCGCGTCACGCCGCCGAAGAAGCGGTAAAACTCCGTCCACGACCAATCACGATATCCGTCGGATAACAGCCGGCTGAACCGTCCGTATGCGACGTACCGATCCGCGAAGAGGCCGCTATTCGCTTCGACCGTGTAGCGCCGCGTCTCGTAGGATCCGACGCCGATCTCGGCCTCGGCGTAGGGGTAGGGCTTATACGGCATCGCAACAATGTTGATGGCGCCTCCGATCGCCGTCGGCCCGTATACGGACGAGCCTGCGCCCCGCTGCACCTGAATGTCCTCAATCGAGCCCTGCAGGTCGAAAAAATTGATCCAGAAGACATTGAAATCTTCGGGATCGTTTTGCGGAATACCGTTCACCGACACGGCAACGCGCCGCTGATCGAAGCCGCGCATCCGCAGCGTCGAGTACCCGATCCCGTTGCCGTTCTCGGAATGATGCGTAATCGACGGAAGCGTGGAAAGCAGTACCGGCAGATCCTTCATCGAAGGCTGCTGTTCGAGCTCGCGCACGGTCATATTGGAGAAGGTGATCGGCGTCACGCGACGGCGAGCTCGGTCCGCCGTCACGACCACCTCGTCCTGCGGAAGCGTCCTGGATCGGAGCGTGATCTCCACATTCACTGGAACGTCGACTCGGATGTCGATCGTCCGCTCGTGGGGCGAGAAGCCCACGTACGATACCATCAAATCATAGCGCCCCACCCGGACCGACGGAAAGCTGAATACGCCTTCACGATCAGTCGCCGTCCCATAACGCGGACGCCCGTCCTCCTCAAGGACGACGGTCGCACCAGGCAGCAGGCGTCCGGTGTCGTCTGCAACCACGCCGGAGACGCGACCATTCTGGGCGTATGATTCGTCGGCGCAAAATGCAAGCAGCGCAATGGCAATGGCTCGCAATAAACAGCGGCTGAACAGCTCGCTAAAACGCCTTGATCGCATGACTTTCGCGGAAAAATGCAACAAAAAAAGCCCGACATCTCTGCAATGTGGGCGAGTAGATTCCTTCAAGTCATGCTTGTCCACCGGCGCCGGAATCGGCCGGTGAAGCGACAAACTGTTTCCCTACGCCGGTGTGAGCCGGGTCAGGTTCGAAGGGTATTATCTCAGCCCCACACGGCCGCCGCCGCCGGGACACCCCCACAGTCAAAGACTGTCGTCGTAATGTAGAAAGAGCGGATTTGTATCGAATATAGCAATTGAACGAGGCGAATTCAGACCGGCTCCTATGAAGCACGCATGAACCCGTACTCTCCTCGCTCGTATTCAACCGAAGATTAGTTGGTCGATCACGTACCTGAAGCTCCTATGCCGCACATCATCCTCCCGCCGGGCTGGCGAGGCCGCGAACGCGACGTCACCCCGGAAAGCACCTATCGGAATCGCCGCCGTTTCATCAAAGAGATGGGTCTTGGAACGGTCGGGCTGGCAACACTATCGTTGGGAGCGTGCACGAACGAGGCGAACGGTACGGGCACGGCATCCGGCGGTCCCCTCGACACCATTCCCTCGGACGCACCGCGCGACGGCCTACCGCCCGCGCGCAACGCGGAGTTCGAGGTCCCCGAGCGCGACGTTACGCAGCGCCTTAAGGCATCCGGGTACAACAATTTCTACGAATTCGACGGGACCACCAAGGAGATCTGGCCACTTACCGACGACTACGATCCATTTCCGATGACCGTATCCGTGGGCGGACTGGTCGAGAAGAAGTTTAAGATCGACGTGGCCGACCTCATCCGTGAGATGGAGCTCGAAGAGCGGGTCTACCGTTTCCGATGCGTCGAGGCCTGGTCGATGACGGTACCCTGGGCCGGATTCCCCCTGAAGAAACTCGTGGAGCGCTGCAAACCGCTATCTAAAGCCACGCACATCAGGTTCGTCTGCGCCAACCGCCCGAAAGAGATGCCCGGCATCAAATCCCAGCCGTGGTATCCATGGCCGTATTACGAGGGATTGCGCATGGATGAAGCCGTCAATGACCTCGCGTTCGTCGCCACGGGTATGTATGGTGAGCCCCTGCCGAAGCAGAACGGATCGCCAATGCGGCTAGCTCTTCCCTGGAAATACGGCTACAAGGGTCCGAAGGCGATCGTTCGGATCGATTTCACCGACAGCCGTCCCGCCACGCTCTGGAACGACCTTCAGCCGAAAGAATACGGGTTCTACTCCAACGTCAATCCGAACATCCCGCATCCCCGCTGGACCCAGGCCACTGAAAAGCATCTAAACGACGATCGCCGCATCCCGACACTGCTCTTCAACGGCTACGAAGAATGGGTCGGCGACCTCTACCCCGACGAGCCGAGGAAGCCAGGACCGCCGATGGCCCGATAGGATCGTCGGCATTCTACGCCCTCGCGCCGTTCTTCGTCAAATGATGGATGACAGCACCCGCTCGGCGTCACTCGATCCTCCATCCTCGATCCTCGATCCTCTATCTCGATCCTCGATCCTCGATCCCGATCCACCCCTCCGTTCAGAGCTCTGCGTCAGCGCGGAGATTCCGCCGGATCGCCTTTTCGCCGAAGGAAGCCATTCCACGCCCACACGCCGATCGATACCAGGATCAGGCCGATGAAACTGATTCCGCTGTTAATTGCGGCCATCTGCCATTGGGGCCGCGCGATGGCCGTAATGACGATGTCTTGATCCTCTCCCGGAAGAAGTCGCACCTGCAGGCTGTCCTGCCCTTCCAGCGCCGGCAGGAGCGAGACGGACATCGAAAGGCGGCGCTCGACGAGGCCTTCGTCCGTCGGTACACGCAGTAGCACGTATCCGAACGTCACATCCACCCGGTTTGTCTGGTAGATCTCGATGACCTCCGCCGTCGCCGGAATGCCGCGATTCAGCGTGTGGCGGAGGTCTAAAGCTACCTTGCTCTGATTGATGGTGAGGAAAAGAAGGATTGCCGGAAAGATCCAGAGCAACCGGGCCACGAAACGAGAGCGCGGAGTGGGCACGAAGTCGAAGCAATTAGAGGTATAAGAAGGGACGCGGCTCCTAAACCGCTATTTCAGGAAGAGATAGGGCTTCCAGGCGTCGTGCAGATTGCCGATATAATCTCGGATGAACATAACGTGACTGGGGCGATACGGCTTCCGGTTGAGCACCATTGCAGCCTCATCCGGCGTTCTGTTTCCCTTCCTATTGTTGCACGGTGTACAGGCAGCGACGAGGTTCTCCCAGGTGTCACGCCCGCCCCGCGACTTCGGAAGGACGTGGTCGATAGTAAGCTGTTCCCGGCTGCTGCAATATTGACAGCGGAAGCGGTCCCGCCGAAGAATATTCTTGCGAGAAATCATAATCCGCTTGTACGGCACCGTCACATAAGCACGGAGTCGCACGATGCTCGGCCACGGAAATTGCGTGCTGGGCGAGCGTACGAACCGGTCCGGCAATGACTCCACCAGCTCGGCTTTCTGAAGGACGACGAGTACGACGGCGCGCTCCACACTGCAAATGGTGAGCGCTCGATAATCGTTATTGAGGACGAGTACGTGACCAGTCATGACGCGCAAAAACGTATGCGGACGGGACGGACGTGACGATTAACGCATCCGCTGAGATGCAGCGTTGAAGATTCGTTTAGAATACGTTTTCCGAAGGCTGACCTCTTTACTAATTACGTGTTACAGTTGCGAAGACTCGACCAAAAATAAGGCCAACATGCCTCCCATCAAAGGCGGGCCTCCGCTGCCTTCCTCATACTTTTCCACACCGAAACAGGTTGCAGGAGGCGTTTCAGTCCTTTCAAGCGACAGCATCTCCCGTCTCAGACCCGGCGGAAACTGCGGCGCGTGACCAGGCATTGCAAGAGGCCGGCTGTATCGTTCTGTGCCCACATATGTATATAAACAAAGACGAACAGAGGCAGTCGGGGATCATCCCGTACCGCTGGTATGACGGTCGGCTCGAAGTACTGCTCGTCACCTCCATCACGAGGAGGCGGTGGATCATTCCAAAAGGAAACGTAGAACCCACCATGAGTGCGCTGGAGTCGGCCCGAAAGGAGGCCTTCGAAGAAGCCGGTGTTACCGGCCGCGTCCACCCTATTCCGTTCGGCTCCTATCTGCATGAGAGCGCCGGATTCCCGACTGAAGTCGAGGTTTTCATAATGGAAGTAGAGCATGTGCTTGAGCGATGGCCGGAGGATCAGGATCGAATCCGGGAATGGATTCCTGTACAGACCGCGTACGAGCGCGTCCTGGAGGCGGGACTTAAACAGCTCATCCTCAGGCTGGATAAAACATTCGGCTAAAAATGCATCCAGGCGACCATGCCATCGTACTGCGAAGGAAGCGTACAGCCGATTGGTCCCGGCCCCGCCATTCCGTGCTACACCGCTGTCGGCGTGATTTTTGCGCATACTTCGACGTTATTCCTCGTTAATTGCCTCTGAATTCGTTACACGACTATAGAAAGCCGGTCCTGGACCGTTACCTTTACGCCCATATGGAAACCTTCGACCGATTTGAGCTAACAATAAAGGTGGCGTAATTGGCCGAAAAACACGAACTTACAGAGGTCGGGTATCGATCTCCGATATAGAGAGCTTATGAAACACGCATTACTACTCCTTCTATTTGCGGCTTTCACGGCGCTGCCGTCGATGTCCCTCGCTGCCCCGGCGTTAGGTGTCGACGAACAGACCGTCGACAAGCCGGACGGCTTCGTTCTTTCGTCCGCTTATCCCAACCCGTTTAATCCGCAGACTTCTTTTTCGCTGCGCGTCGAGGAGCGGCAGGATGTGAAGGTCGAGGTCTTCAATCTCCTCGGACGCTCCATAAAAATCCTGTTCGAGGGAACGATGGATGCTGACGAGACTCGAACGTTTATCTTCGAGGCCGGCGATCTGCCGAGTGGTATTTATCTCTACCGCGTGCGCGGCGAGGACTTCACGGCCACGCGTCAGATGACGCTGCTCAAGTGACGTGACCGCCTCGAGGGACGTGGCCGGACCGTTGTTAGTTTTAGAGGCGGATCTCTATCGGATCCGCCTTTTTTGTATCCCAGGCAGATCACTGCACCATCACGTCGCCGTATGAAACGAGCTCTCCACCGCCGTCGAAGAAGAAGAGCCGGTGCAAGCCCGTGCGACCCAGTCGAGCCGCACTGAACGTGAAGGCATAGCTGCCCGGATCCCCGGCACGGTCGATCGACTCGAGATTCACGAGCCTGCCGTCTCGAAGGACCTCGAGGCGGAGCGGCGCGCGAACGGCGCCGAAAGCCGTGACGCTGAACGGCACCGTAACGAAGTCCTCCACCTTAACCGGATTGGGAAAGGCAGGCCGTACGCTTATTTTGCCGGCGTATACCGGCGCTGTACGCCAATCGTCGAGATCGTCCGAAATGATCTCCGTGCCGTCTACCGTCTGCACGAATCCGCTGGGAGGAGCACTGGCGTCTTCTGCGAATTCATCCTGCTGCCCGTGTGAATCGCAGCCTGCAAACAGAAGCAGCACAGCGATGCAGGCAGGGATGTTTGGCGAGCGCACTTGCACGATCGGATCTATGGATAAGTGGATACGTAGGCGATCGTTGCACGACGACCGGGCGGGGCGAAGTTCCGGCACCGCGGCCTCATCGTAACGGATGTTTATTCGAGCGCATGTCCTCCCCAGCGACCCGACAGCCAGGAAACGAACCCATACTACGGGCGGAGAACCTGTCGGCGTCGATCGGCTCGACGCCCATCCTCAAGGGACTGAGTTTTCAGGTCGGGCGAGGACGACTCGTGGGCCTCCTGGGTCCTAACGGCAGCGGTAAAACAACCCTGATGCGTTGCATGAGCGGACTCCTCCCCTACAAAGGAGCGTTGACGTTTGACGGCCGTTCCGTCGACGCCTGGAGACCCGGCGCTCTCGCCCGGCGGATGGCGTTCGTACGCCAGGCCGTTTCGCTGTCGTTCGATTTCACCGTCTCGGAACTTATCCTTCTCGGCCGCGCGCCCCACAAACGGTGGATGCAGGACTACACGCGCGACGACATGGCGAAGATGAAAGAGGCCCTTCGACGCGTCGATCTTGCCGGATTTCGCGACCGAAGTGTATTGTCGCTGAGCGGCGGCGAGTTTCAGCGGGTGATGCTGGCTCAGGCCCTTGTGCAGGAGGCGGAGATGCTCCTGCTCGATGAGCCGACCGCACACCTCGACGTTCACTATCAGTTTGAGTTTATGGACCTTGTCGACGATCTGGTGCGTCAGGGAAGGACGGCGGTGGCCGTCTTTCACAACCTGGAGATGGCAGCCCGCTACGCCGATGAACTCATTGTGCTGAGCGGAGGCTGCGTCGCCGTTGCCGGACCGCCGCGCCACGTCCTCACGGAGGAGCTCATCGCCAACGTGTTCCGCATGCAGGCTACCCTCCATACGTCCTCGGACGGAACGCTCCGCATCGAGTACATCTCTTCCATTCGCCAGGACATGCCTGTTTTGACATCCAGATGAAGATTTATACACGGACCGGCGATCAGGGCAGTACGGCCCTTTTCGGAGGCGAGCGCATTCCGAAAACGCACGCCCGCATCGCGGCCTACGGCACCGTAGACGAAACGAACTCCATCATCGGTCTGGCCCGCGCGTCTCTACTACGCCGGGACGAAACGGCCGCAGTCGACCGCGTCCTGGCCGACGTTCAGCGCGATCTCTTCGTGCTCGGGGCCGATCTCGCGACGCCCGAAGAATCCAGAGCGAAGGCTCCGCGGATCTCGAGTGAACACGTCGAAAAACTCGAGAACGAAATAGATATGCTCGAGAAGGATCTAGAACCATTGAAGCAGTTCATCCTTCCGGGTGGATCTCCTGCTGGAGCCGGCCTTCACGTGGCGCGCACCGTCTGCCGCCGAGCCGAGCGACTCGTTCTGGAAGCGGCGTCGAAGGCCGTTGTTTCAGAGCTTGCCGCGGTGTACCTGAACCGCCTTTCGGATTTGCTTTTCGTAGCGGCTCGCTGGACCAACATGCGCGAAGGCTTTCGCGAAGATGAATGGAATCCTGCTCCCTGAGTTGACCAGCGGCCGTACGAGACCGCACTCGGCCGATGAATCGCCTACCGATTGAGCCCTTATCGGCTAGAAATCGACAAGTTTGTTGCAATCGTTACCGCGGCCTCCTATTTTAGGGCCGGTTTTTCCCGGCCACCCTGCCTCCACCACGTAGTTCTTTTTGAACGGGCCTTCTTCAGGAATCGCCATAGCTACAGCCCACCCACCCACAGGCGTTTGAGGCCCCTTCAATCCACCGAGAAAATTCCGGGTACATGCGGACGAAAAGAGTGTTGAGAGTCGGTGCTTCCCTCACCGTGCTGGGGATGTTGTGTGTTTCTGCGCTGTACGTCGGTCGAGACAGAGCGCTCTATCAAACGGCGCAGGTGTCGGTTCAGAAAGATGCTTCCACCGCAGCGGTCGAGCGCGATGAATTCGGCTTCGACGGTGGATCATTCGACGTCCTCGACCGCCGCGTCCAACGGAACGAGACGTTCGCGGAAATCCTTACGTCCCACAACGTGGCCTATGCGGACGTAGTTGAACTCGCTCAATCGGCACTTCCGCTCTTCGACGTTCGGTCGATGCAGTCGGGACGCCCACTCCGCGTCTACCGAGACTCGCTGGAGACAGCCCGAATCGTAGTCTACCAGAAGGATCCGGTCAACTACGTCGTGTTCGATCTCTCTGCCGATTCTGCTCATATCTACGAGGGCGCGCGCACTGTGGAGGTGACGCAGCGTCGCCTGAGCGGCGTCATTCACAACTCGCTGTACCAGACGCTCGATGAAACCGACGTTTCCAGCCACCTCGTTCCGACGCTCGCCACGGAACTTTCGGAAGTCTTCAAATGGCAACTGGATTTCTACCGGATTCAGAAGGGCGACGAATTCAGCGTGCTCTACGAAGAGCGTTCGATTGACGGCGAGCCCATCGGCATCGAACGAATCGTCGCCGCCCGCTTCCAGCATATGGAGGCGGATTTTTACGGCATCTATTTCGATCAGGGCGAACACGCCGGCTTCTACGACGAAGAAGGAAACAGCCTGCGCAAGGCGTTGCTGAAAGCGCCGCTCAAGTACAAGCGTATCAGCTCGCGGTATACGAAGCGCCGCTTTCATCCCGTCCAGAAACGATATAAAGCCCACCTCGGAACGGATTACGCCGCCGATCCCGGCACGCCCATCCGCTCCGTCGGCGACGGCGTCGTCCTCGAATCCCAGTTCAAACGCCACAACGGCAACTACGTCAAAATCCGCCACAACGGCACGTATACGACCGGCTATCTCCACATGTCGAAAAGGGGGAAAGGAATCAGCCCTGGCGTAAAAGTGAAGCAGGGAGACGTGATCGGCTACGTCGGCAGCACCGGCCTCGCGACAGGACCGCACGTCTGCTATCGATTATGGAAGGATGGAGTGCAAATCGATCCACTCAAGGAAGAGATCCCTCCTGCCCATCCGGTCGATCCCAGCTATCGAGACCTGTTCTTCGACGTACGCGATTCATTGATGCCGCTACTTCTTGATCCGCAGGTCGAATTCTCCGACAGCAGCCGAAAGCGATCCGTAGCCGCGATGCTCTAGGTCCGGCATGCAGGGAACGATTCCGCGCAGAAGAGTTACTCCATGAGGCGGCGGTCTAAAAGACCGCCCCACCCGATCAGATTCTCCCGGACTATGCGCTCGATCAAACCCCGCAGCTCGACGAAAGCTGACTCGCCGCCGGACAGCGACCTTCCCCCTCGCCTGCGCCGTGTCTTTCACGTGTCGCAGCAAGCTGCACGCCAGGTGCTCCGGCGCCGGTTTCGCGTGCTGGCGCTGCTGAAGCGCGCCTATCTCAAACTTGGCGTGCACAGCAACGCCATGGCACAGGTCCAGCATGATCTTCACACGATGCTGCGCATGGTTCGGGCCTGGGCGCTGCGCGAGTATCGTACGATACCCTGGAAGAGCCTGGTGTACATTGTCGCGGCGATCGTGTACTTCGTGAACCCGATTGACCTTATTCCGGACGTGCTTGCGGGCATCGGCTTTATCGACGATGCGGCCGTCGCAGCCGCCGTCGTGCGCGCCGTGCACGAGCAGCTCAGCGCGTTTCGTGAATGGGAATCGCGCCCTCACGTAGAAGACGGCCGTGCTGAAATCGGTTCACCGGACAAGACGTCGGTCGCTGCCTAGGATACCTGTGCCGGCTTTCGTATAACGTGAACGCCCGCGCCGGACCCCCTTTCTGCCGCTCCGAAAACGAACGATCTCGAGTGTTCTGATCGCCTGCGAGTTAGAACTGTCCCGTCAGCAGAACGATGATTTGTGTACCCTCATGACTTCTGCCCACCTCGACTCGAAGAAATCCGCGCTCCCGTGTCAAAAGCCGAAGACCTCCTCCGTAGCTGCTATTTAAGCTGCTAAGGGACATCTCTCCGGCATCGGCGAAAACCTGACCTGCATCCACGAAGAGGACGAGGCCGACAAAGCGCCAGACGTTCCAGCGGTACTCAGCATTCAGCAGGACGGCATGGCGGTCCCGGAAGCGAAATAATTTAAACCCGCGCAACGTGTACGCCCCTCCGATTGCCGGCAGCATGTGAAAGGGAACTTCCGTGCCGTCCGTGCGCGTGAATGATGCAAACTCGCGGAAGGCGAAGACGTGGCGGCCCTGGAGGAACGGAATGTACTGCTGGCTCTGAACGTTCAGACGCTGAAATCCAAATCGTTGGTCTCGCAGCGACACGTTGTTTGTGACCTCGACGAGCGCGAAAAAACCGCGCTCGGCCGCCAGCGGCATCCGTATGATTCCAGGCTCGAGTGGAGATAGATCCTGGAAGAAGCGTCGGGGCGGAGCCGGAGCGCGCCCGTCGAACTGGATCCATCCACTTCCTGAAATGTGTTCTGTAGTAACGTCGAGAGCGGGAAGGCGCTCAAATTCCGCTTCGGTCGTCGGAAGGTCCGGATCCTTCCCCCGGCCGGGGTCTGCGTTGACGTATCCTGCCTGCACGCCGAAAGCGAAGTGAGAAGATGCCTGAACACCGGCGAGCACGCCGACATCAGCTTCATTCAGGCGGAAGTTTGTTTCCCTGTCGAGCCTGGAGCCGGCACCAATTCCGAAGAAGCGTTCTTTCGGCATATGTCGATGCTGCGCGTACGCAGCGATCACCAGCGGATCCCACCGGTAACCGGCCAGTGCGCGGACCCCCCAATATTTCTTCAGGCTGGCCGCTGCTTCCATAGCGAGTAGGGCGCGCCCGCCGCGGCCGAGCGGCTCAAAGCGCAGTCCCCCTGCGAGACCGGCTCCCTGTCGAAGACCACCCAGGAGGGGGCGGAAACCCATGAATTCAGCGCCACCGCCACTAGTCATCCTGGTCTCGAGCCGCCGAAGTAGCTCTACGATACCACCGGGAGAATTGTCGAGGGCATCCAGCGAATCTGCGGTCTCACCCCGCGCACGCACCTCGTCAATCCGCACCGCCGTCGTATCCGCCGCAATCGGATTTTCATTTTGGGCATACGCAATGCCGGCACCCGGCAGAAAAAGCACGATGTACAGCAGCCGCGTACAGTTGCGTGAGGTCATGCGCGTGCCTCCTCGACGCGGCCGGATCGGTCTTCTCCGTCTGCTCCTGCCATGTACAGCGTCTGTGTTGGGTAGGCGAATTCGATGCCCATTTCTGCGAAGCGTTCAAAGATGGCAAGGTTTACGGCCTGTTGCCGGTCCATGTACACGTTAAAGTCGGGCACCAGCACAAAGAACACGACTTCGAAATCAAGCGAGGAACTACCGAATTCCTTGAAGTGAGCACGGTCAAACCGCGTGTCTTCAAGCGATTCGATGATCTCACGAACCACGGCGGGTATCTTCTCGAGCAGCTCTTTTGGGGTATGATAGACAACGCCGAAACCGAATACGATACGACGCTCATACATCCGCTTGTAATTGCGGATGCGGCTGTTCAGCAGATCACTGTTCGAGAAGATGATCTGCTCGCCGGAGAGACTCCGAATCCGGGTCGTTTTCAGCCCGATCTGCTCGACCGTTCCGAGGTATTGATCCATGATGAGGAAGTCCCCGACTACGAAAGGCTTGTCCAGCACGATCGAAAGCGAAGCGAACAGGTCTCCGAGGATGTTTTGAAGCGCCAGCGCAATAGCAATGCCGCCCACACCAAGGCCCGCGATCATCGCCGTAACGTCGACGCCGAAGTTTTCCAGCGCCACCAGGAGAATGATCGTGTACAGTACGAGCCGCGCGACGAAACCGACGGCCTGCATCGTCGTCACCGCGGCGGCGTCGGTCTCGAGCTTCCGCTCCTTGTACCGAGTTACCCAATCCGAGATGAGGTGATTACCCCACGAGATCACCTGAACCATCAAGACGAGAAAAGCCAACCGCGAGATGTGTGTCGTCACCGCCTCGGTGAGCGGCGAAATGGCAACGGCGATGTAGAGCCCAAGCGCGAGGAGGAAATAGAAGTGCGTCCTCTGAAGGACCGACGTGATCACGTCATCGATTACATTCGATGTCCGCCGCGCGATGATTTCAAGGCGCCACACCAGCACCTTCCGAAGAAGGACAAGAACGACGGATGCCGCAACCCATACGAGCCCAAGCGTCAGCCAGGCTCCGGCCGTCGCGCCGAAAATGGTAACATCGAGCGCTTCAGAAGTGAAGATGTCCATAATGCGTCAGGATCGGTGGTTTGGTCGGTGCGCGTGGCGGAAGAAGGCCAAGATACTCGTCCTCTCATCGTAGGACGTCTCGTGGGTTGCTTCAGCACAGACAGCAACTCATTTGGAAAAATAATAGACTTCACGGTTTCTTAGCAGGAACCGGGCGAACTTCATAGGGTTGACGCCGCAATTTTCAGACCCGACGTGCGAAGTCTCAAAGGCGCACGGCCGATTCAAACGTTGCGCCGGACTACCCCCGCGCGGCAGTCCACACCGGAGGAACGACGTACTATGGAACCGACCAGCGAACGCGACAGCCAGGAACGAAAAATCGGCCCTACCGTCTCGAAGGACAAATGGGTAAACCACGCCAGAAATAAGCTGGCCCGCGGTTATGTACTCATCGTAGGTACGGAGCGCAAGAATGCCAATTTTTATTCGAAGGAAAAAGGCTATGAGATGTGTGCATACAACGTCGCACGCCAGATGATCAAAGACGGACTGGTGCACAAGGTCCGCGACCATCACCTTGGCGAAGTATACGAGCTCATTGCCATGCCTGTCATTGAGCGCCGTCCCGAGGTCATCGAGCCGTCTTCGGACGAGGATTTCGAAGCGCTGCTGAATGAGCTGGACACCGATTCCAAAGACGAGCCTGAAGAAGCGGAACCGCTCGCCTAAACGTGGTGGACGACGGCACCTCCTTTCAGCCGCGGGCCGATCTCAGGATGAAATCTTCTCGGCGTGCGGACCGATCGGCCTTTCTCCCGATTTCGGCTCGTCATCTTCTTCAAGACTGTCGTCGAGGATCTGCCCGGCAATGTGGATGAACTCCTGCTCGGTGATCAATCCGACGAGCCGGCCGTCGCGCACGACGGGAAGCGATCCGATTCGGTGCTTCCTCATGACGTGAATGGCGTCGATGGTCGGCGTTTCCGGGGTGACCGAAATGGGATCGCGGATCATAATATCTTTGACGGGAACGGGCTCTTCATCAATAGCTCGTGCCGAACGGTCGGACTCCGACGATCGTCCCGTCAGGTAACGCAGCAGTCCCCGATGGGTCACAAGACCGACGAGGCGGTGTTCGTTGTCCTCGACCAGCACGTGTCGAATCCGCTGCCAGTCCATGAGGCAACCGAGGAATTCAACCGTCTCCTCTTCGTTCACGGTAAATAAGTCCGTGTTCATGTACTGTTCAACGCGCGTGCGCTCCATCCGCCGGCGAACGAATCCCTCCTGGAGCGTTGCCGGCGGCCACGTATGTACGGGCTGTCCCTCCTTTTGGCGGCTGATGGTGGCAGCGACGATGGCATTCAAACGCTCGGTACGTGTCCCGTCCTTTTTCATGCCGGCGAGCGACTCCAGCTGCCACTGCGAGCCCGTTCGCCGAGTCCTCACGCGTTCCTCGATAACCGAGAGGTAATAATCGATGTCGTCGGCCACGATGCCGGAGGCTTGCAGGCCGTCTCTCGCCAGCGGCAACAGCTCACTGGATATCAGCTCGTGGGCGGGTACGCGTACGCCCCTCAGCCACGAGAGCTGCGAGGCGAGGCCATGTCGAGCGGCGGCCACAAAATTATGCTTCGCATCATCGAACTCCATCACCTGCGTGATATCGGGGTGAGTATGCGACAATCCGCTCACAAGGCCGAACCAGAACGCGGCGTTCGCTACTTCGTCGACGGCCGTTGGTCCCGCAGGCAGGATCCGGTTCTCGATGCGGAGATGCGGGACGCCGTCGGTCAAACCGTAACAGGCACGGTTCCATCGGTAGACGGTGCCGTTGTGAAGTTGGAGCGCCTCGAGGCGGGGAATGCCGCCATTCTCCAGCACCTCGAACGGATCTTCGACCACGCCCCCCGTCAACAGCACGCGAAATCGAGAGATATCCTCTTTGAAGATATCCATTACCGATTCGCGAACCCACTGCCGGCCGAAGTGCACGCGCGGGCTCATCTCCCGCAGGTAGAGATTTGAGCTGCGGGTGTCGACCGCCTGTTGAAAGAGGGCAATGCGGGTCTCGCGCCAGAGCCGCTTTCCGAACAACGTAGGCGAGTTCGTCGCCGCCGCAAGCACCGGCGCGGCAACGACCTGCGCGATGTTATAGAGGCTCGCGAATTCATCCGGATGCACCTGAAAATGCGTCTGGAAACTCGTATTGCACCCTTCCAGGGTGATCGAGTCGTGCTTGAAGAAGAGCTCGTCCGTGCCGCGAATCTGAAGCTCGGCCGGACCGCCACGCAAACGCGATATGGCCTCGTTCAGCGCGAAATACCGTGGAGACGGCGTCATATTGTCGAGCTTGAGATCCGACAATGTGATCGTCGGAAGAATCCCCGCCATCATGATTTCAGCGCCGGCCCGACGGGCCAGGCGACGGGCATGCTCTATGGATTCATCGAGTCGGCGCTCCATTCTTCGCAGGCAGTCGTTCTTGAAGACGAGCGGCTCGAGATTGAACTCAAGATTAAACTTCATCAGCTCTGTGACGAGTTGCTCGTCCTCGTTGTGCTCGAGAACCGTTTCGACCACTGGAGCAGGCTGCCAGCGCTCATCGACGAGGAACAGCTCTTGCTCGGCGCCGATTCGACGAACGCCGCTCTCGAACATGTCGCGCTCCAGCATATGCTCGAGCGCATGAACGTCCTGAATGAGCTGTCTCGTGAATCGGCGAAGACCGGCCTCGTCCGCATCGTGTCTTACGTCATGCTGTCCCATGCTGCTATAATACGCGCTGGAAACCTCTATTTCTGGTTCACGTTTGTCCTGAGCATATCCGGGCCTAGAAGTGCCATGATGGAAACAGGAGGACTCGAGAACAAATATTGCCGGCGGCTCCGAGGTCCGCGGCTCGTAGTCCGTCCGGGTGCGGTGTGCCTACTCTTGACGGTTCTCCTCCTCCTGACCTCCACCGGGTGTGCCACGACGACGGCGCCGTCGAAAAGTCCGCAGATCGACGCAGAACTTCGCCCGATGGCCGTCGACCCTCTCTCGAATGGGGAACAGGCAAAGCAGTTATTCATCCGCGGCATGACAGAGGCCTATATCGGCAATCACGAGGCGGCGCTCGGGTTTTATGGCCGGGCTCTTCGACTCGCGCCTGACGCCGCATCTATTTTTGCCGCGGCGGCGGAGTCGCACGAGGCGCTCGGTGATGAAACCAGTGCGCTCTATCATGCCCGCCGCGCCCGAAAGCTCGGCCGTGACAATCCCGAGTATCATTTCGAGCTTGCACAACTCCATCTGAGCCTGGGACAATCGCAGGAGGCGGCGGCCATCTATCGGGAGATGCGAACGCTGTTCCCGCAGAACCCGGACGTCCTGTTCGAACTTGCACGTGTTTACACGATCGAGGGCGAATTCGCCCAGGCGATCGAGACATACCATAGCCTCATGGCGGAAATTGGAGCCGATCGCGACGTCCAGCAGGAGATTCTTCACCTTTACGGACGTCTCGGCGATCAGGATGGCATGGAACGCGTGCTGAAGAGCATGATCGAAGAGCGGCCGGACGACGTCGAGCTTCGGCAGATGCTCAGCGACGTCTACGTTCGCCAGGAGCGAACTGCCGATGCCGCCGCACAGCTTGAGCAGGCGCTGGAGCTGAATCCCGGAGACGTTGAGACGCTCCTGAATCTTACGGAATTGTACCGGGATCTGGGCCGCGCCGACAGTGCGGACGCCCTTCTGGAGCGAGCGATCAATGTTGAAGGGGCGACGCCGAGTGCACTCTTGGCCCAGGCGGCGCCGCTTTATCCGACGAGGATGATCGAGTCCATCTCGCCCTGGGACAGCCCGGCGTCCTTGACCG
>CAZART010000041.1:16179-41064 GCA_964487555.1 uncultured Rhodothermales bacterium | reverse complement strand
GCCGATAGACTTGACATACGCACCGTCACCGATCTCCGCGACCACCCCGAACTCACCCTCGCATTCTCGAACGAGTTCATGGATCGCGAGGACGGCTGGCCGGGCCTCCGGGCTGCGTACGACCTCCCGCACGGAAGCGTCCGCGGCCTCGATCACGACCTCGCCTACCGCGGCGTCGCCGCCGGATCGATCGACGTCACCGACCTGTATTCGACCGACGCCGAGATCGAGTACTATGACCTGCGCGTGCTGGAGGACGATCGCCGATTCTTCCCCGATTACGAGGCCGTGTACCTCTACCGGCTCGACCTGCCGCCGCCCGCGATCGCGGCCCTCGAGCGACTCGAGGGATCCATCGACGAAGCCGCGATGATCCGCATGAACGCGCAAGCCAAGATAGAGCGAATCTCCGAGGCCCGCGTCGCGGCCGAATTCCTTCAGGCTAAACTCGGTCTTCAAACCGGCCGGACGCAAACAACCGGCCGCCTCCAGCGCGTCCTGCACCACACGAGAGAGCATCTGTGGCTGGTCGGCATTTCACTACTCGCCGCCATCCTCCTCTCGATTCCACTCGGCATCGCCGCGGCCCGCTACGACCGGGCCGGACAGGTCATTCTCGGCACCGTCGGCGTGATCTACACGATCCCGGCCCTCGCCCTCCTCGTCTTCATGATCCCGCTGATGGGCATCGGCGGGCCGCCCGCAATTGTAGCCCTCTTCCTTTACAGCCTCCTCCCCATCGTGCGCAACACCCACGCCGGCCTCAAGAGCATCGCACCCGAGCTCATCGAATCGGCCGATGCGCTCGGACTGACCACGCAGGCCCGCCTGCGAAAAATCGAGCTCCCGCTCGCCTCCCGCACCATTCTGGCCGGCATCAAGACCTCCGCCGTCATCAACATCGGCACGGCCACACTCGGAGCGCTCATCGGGGCCGGCGGCTACGGCCAGCCCATCCTCACCGGAATCCGCCTCGACGACGTCGGGCTCATCCTCGAAGGGGCAATCCCCGCCGCCCTCCTCGCCCTTGCGGCGCAAGGTCTCTTCGAGATCGCCGAGCGCTTCGTCGTCCCGAAAGGCCTGCGCCTCGCAGCCGCATGACCCGCGATCCCGCCGAGCACTTCGTTGCCCCGATCGCCCTCCGCCTCGCGGCCGCATGCCGCGGGAACCGCCGAGCGCTTCGTCGTGCCGATGGGCCGGCGATGTCCGATAGGCCTACCCTCGAAGCCGCATCACGCGCGAACCTGGATTCTACTTAGTCGTCCCATACAGCTGCGAAAAAATTCATCCGAATAGACCAGCCCATCCGAATAGATGAGTAAATCCACCGCCGCGACGGCCCGCGCCAGCGACTCACACGGCACGCCCAACCCCGCGTTCACCCGCCTCCGAGAAATCCTTGCCCAGGTCAGCGACCTGCGCTCGGCGGCCTCCGTCCTGTCGTGGGATCAGGAAACCTACATGCCGCCGGGCGCCGCCGAGGCGCGCGCAAACCAGCTCGCCACGCTCCGCAGAATCGCCCACGAACGGTTCACCTCCGACGAGGTCGGCCGACTGCTCGACGACCTCGTCGCCCTCGCCGCCGAGCTCGACCCCGTCACCACAGAGGCGAGCCTCGTCCGCGTTATCCGACGCGATTACGACAAAGCCGTCAAGCTCCCGACCGATCTCGTCGTCGCCATTGCCGAAGCCGTCAGCCGCGGCAAGGAGGCCTGGAAAACAGCCCGAAAAACAAATCGATTCAACCAATTCGCACCTCATCTCGAGCGGCTGATCGACCTCAACCGCACGAAAGCGGAGGCTTACGGCTACGACGATCGCCTCTATGACGCCCTCCTCGACGAATACGAGCCGGGCATGAAAACCACCCAGGTCGCGCAGACTTTCCACGATCTGCGCCGCGAGCTCGTGCCCATCGTCGAAGCCGTCGCGGACAACGACGATACCGACGATTCCGCCCTGCGCCAGAAATTCAACCACCAGAAGCAGTGGAATTTCGGCCTCGACGTGATCCGCGACTTCGGCTACGATTTCGACCGGGGCCGGCAGGATCTATCCGCCCACCCGTTCACCACCACCTTCTCGATTACCGACGTCCGCATCACCACGCGCGTCATGGAATCCAACCTCAGTCCCGGCCTTTTCGGCACGCTCCATGAAGCGGGTCACGCCCTGTACGAGCAGGGCGTCGACGCCGAGCTCGAGCGTACCCTTCTCGCCGACGGCACCTCCCTCGGCATGCATGAATCGCAGTCCCGCCTCTGGGAAAACGTGGTCGGACGCAGCCGCGCCTTCTGGCAGCACTACTACCCCCGCCTGCAGAGCGTCTTCCCCGACGAGCTCAACGGCACGCCGCTCGACGCCTTCTACCGCGCCATTAACAAAGTTCGTCCCGGACTCATCCGCGTAGAAGCCGACGAGGTCACCTACAACCTCCACATCATGCTCCGCTTCGAGCTGGAAAATGAGCTTCTCGACGGCCGCCTCGCCGTGGACGACCTCCCGCAGGCCTGGAACGCGCGCATGTCCGACTACCTCGGCATCAGCCCGGAGAACGACACCGAAGGCGTGCTCCAGGACATCCACTGGTCCCTCGGCGCATTCGGCTACTTCCCGACCTACGCCCTCGGCAACCTGATGTCGACGCAGCTCTACAACCAGGCCGTCCGCGACCTACCGACCCTCGAATCCCAGATCGCCGAAGGCAATTTTGCCGAGCTCCTCGCCTGGCTCCGCGAAAACATCCACCGCCACGGCCGCAGGCTCGACGCAAACGACCTGCTCGAGGCCGTCACCGGCGAGCCCCTCCAGGCCGGCAGCTGGCTCACCTATATCCGCCGCAAATACGGCGAGCTCTACACCGGCATCGCGGCATAGCGCGCGCTCTCGTATTTTTGGATGACGGTGCTGAACCCCGCCGGCTCGAGCGGCGCGCCCTGCATCAGCTTGGAGAAGATGAGTAAGGGGAAGAGGAAGAGTATCTTTCGACGCGACGACCGAACCAGGTCCCCTTCCCCTTCCCCTCAAATGTCCTTCCTAGAGGCCACCTTTCATCTCGGCGAGCGGCACACCACCGTCGCCACCGAAGTCAGGGCAGGATTCGCCACGTTTCTCACGATGGCCTACATCCTGTTCGTGAACCCGCAGATCCTTTCCGAGGCGGGCATGCCGGCCGGCGACGTCGCGATCGCGACGGCCCTTGCCAGCGCCGTCGCCACGCTGGTGATGGGCCTCTATGCCAATTATCCCTTCGCGCTCGCGCCGGGGATGGGCCTCAACGCCTACTTTACCTATAGCGTCGTGCAGGGAATGGGCGTCAGCTATGAGACCGCGCTCGCCGCCGTCTTCGTCGAAGGCATCGTGTTCCTGCTCCTGGCGGTGGGCGGCATCCGCTCCGCCGTCCTCAACGCCATTCCGATGGCGCTCAAGGCCGCCATCACCGCCGGCATCGGGCTCTTCCTTACGATCATCGGCTTTCAAAATGCAGGAATCGTGGTCGCCGATCCGGCCACCCTCGTCGCGCTGGGCGATCTCGGCCGCTCGGACGTCGTGCTCGCCCTGATCGGCCTCGTCCTCATCGGCGTCCTCCTCGCGCGCCGGATGACCGGCGCCATTCTCATCGGCATCGTCGTCGTAACCTCCGGCGCCTGGCTGCTCGGCGCCGCACCCGGACCGACGGGCCTGTTCTCGATGCCCCGACTCCCGGCCGAGACCTTCCTCGCCTTCGATTTCGATACGCTGTGGAGTGGCAAGCTCGTGACCGTCGTCCTCGCCTTCCTCTTCGTCGATTTCCTGGACACCGCAGGGACGCTCGTCGGCGTCGGCAAAGCGGGCGGCTTCCTTGACGAACGTGGGGATCTGCCTAACGCCGACCGCGCTTTCACGGCCGACGCGGTCGGCACCACCGTGGGCGCGCTGCTCGGCACAAGCACCGTCACGAGCTACATCGAATCCGCCACCGGAATCGAGGAGGGCGGGCGCACCGGCCTTACCGCCGTCGTCGTAGCCGCGCTATTCTTTCTCTCCATCTTCTTCACGCCCCTCTTCACCGCCGTCCCTGCCGCCGCGACAGCCCCCGCGCTCATCGTCGTCGGTGCCCTGATGATGGGCGCCGTCCGCGACGTCGCGTGGGCCGAAATTGACGAGGCCCTGCCGGCCTTCCTCACCATCGCCGCCATGCCCCTCACATATTCCATCGCCAACGGCATCGTCTTCGGCATTCTCTCCTTCGCCGCCATCAAACTCCTGAGCGGCCGCCGGCAAGACGTTCACGTAATCCTCTACATCCTTGCCGCAATCTTACTGCTCTACTTCATCTTTATTGGACGGTGAATCCGTTCATCGCGCCCACTTACGAGACCTTCAAGGATGCGCTGCTGGAGCACAGCAGCTTGGGAGGGGTGACGGCCCTCGAAGAGGTGCTCGGCGCAAAGCCTCCTTCGTTCCGTACGAAAACCGAAAGTTACCTTCTAAGTTATGTGAACCGCGGCGATAGATGAGCCGCGGCTCAACGAATGTCACCTCCGAACCGTCATCAGGCGCGCCTCGCTGTACCCACCTGCGCGCAGTCGATAGAGATACATGCCGCTCGCACGGACCGTCGGCGTCCACGTTCGTTGGAAACGGCCAGGCGGAAGATCCTCCGAAACGACCGCGTCGATTTCCCGGCCCAGCAGATCGTACACGTTCAACGTGACGAAGGCCCGCTGCGGCAACTCGATCGTGAAGGTGGTCGACGTCCGCACAGGATTCGGATGATTCGGCAGGAGGGCGAAGCCTTCGAACTCTCCACCGGACGGCACCTCGGCGTGCGTCGGTGCATTGAGCACGTCCACGACCGCGTGAGCGAACACGGTCTTCCCCCCGGCATCAACCGCCTTCACCGTGATGAAATGCGCGCCGGTCGAATCCATCGGACCCACGTGCAGAACATCCCGATCGAACGAACACTGTTCGGCATACGTGAGGCAGGACAGCGTAGGCGGCGTTCCATCCCGGTCGCCCGCCTCGAACCGAAGCGCAGCCGTGCCACCCTTCGAAACCGACGCATACGAATCAACAATTTCGAGCGTCGGGGCAGCATTTCCGTCGAGATCGCTGAGCCTCGAATCGACGCTTCCGCGGAACCTGGTCAGGACTAGAAACGGCACCTCGTAGAGAAAATGATCCAGATCGACATCCTCTGCATAGGTGAAATGTTTGATGCTGCGCTCGAACGCGGTGGCCGCCCCGGCAATCTCGCGGTAATTGCGGCCGACATAGATGAAGCCGAGCCTGAACCGCTTCGTCGCCGTCCTGTAATCCGGCGTCCTCTCTCCGAATTCCGTCGTAATCGAGGAATGGTCGTATTTGTCGAGCGATGAATAGGAGACTGAACTATCCGGGTGATAAACTGGATCATGCAGCCGGTACGTGTCAGGGTACCTTGGGTGCAGACCCATCACGTATAGCTGCTGCAGCGAATAGACTTGCCGCTCGTTTCGCGTCTGATTCCAGATTGATTTCCAGCGAAAGCCGTCCGCCTCGTCGCCCACGATATAGTTGACCGTTGCCGCACGTGGGATGTAGACCTCCGCCATCTGACCGAAGATAGTGGAATGCCTGATCCAGTGCCCCTCATGACTTGGCGGCAGATACGCTCCCCAGCCGTGGCCGATTTCATGATCGAAGACGCTCAAGTCCACGGACGACGAGGGACCACCTCCAACGTTGTACCGGCAGAAATCAAAATCCCTGTTGTGGAGGTCATCCCCGATGCCGTACGCCTTGCGAGCCGATGAGAAGTAATTCGGCGTGTAATTCGGCTCGAGATTATTGGCTGCGACGACAATCGTCGTGAATTCTCCGGAGAAGTGCTCGAAGAACGTGTCGAAGTAATAATTCACATTGTCAAACGAATAGACACTTTGATAATCGGGCCATTCGATATGCACGGTATCGATAATAAACAGCGCGTGCTCGTTCTGATAGAGATGATCATCGAGGCGAACCAGTCCGGCTGCCTTCTTCGACGGCGATTCCGTCCTGATCCGGAGCCGGTTACCCGCCCCTTGCAGCTCGCCGCCTTCAGTCAAGGTTTCCCACAGGTCCCCCTGGTGCGGGAAAGCTTCCTGAGCGCGAAGCGGCGATCCACCGAGAATCGCACCAATGACGATGCTTATCGAAAGTACGCGTGTCCGCAAACGCGCTGTATGCCAGTTCGCAGCTGATCGCATGGACCGCACCGGACGGTTGTCGACACTCCGAGAAGGCAACGCTACGTACTCCCTTCGTGCGTCGAAAGGCAGATAACCATCCCGGTCCGGCTAAACAAATCGCTGAATCGAGGGCAGAATGACGGTTCGCGGGCGCGCTCGGCCTTCGCCGCGTCGAGATTTCAAGAAACGACCGGCCGTTACGTGCGTTGTGTGCACGTTTATTGGTCATCCTCAGAAGGCGATTCGCCCCCTCCCATGCCCGCCATCCACGATACGAGTTGGAGTCCGACCTCATGGCGCGGTAAAGAAGCTCGTCACGTGCCCGCCTACGGCGACGAGGGCGAGCTTAATGCCGTGATCCAACAGCTCGAGAAGCTGCCGCCGCTTGTCACGTCGTGGGAAATCCGAACGCTGCAACAGCAGCTCGCCGAAGCCGCGCGCGGTGAACGCTTCCTGCTTCAGGGCGGCGACTGCGCCGAGCGCTTCGACGATTGTACGGCCGACATCATAACGAACCGGCTCAAGATCCTCCTGCAAATGAGCCTCGTGCTCGTGTTCGGGCTTAAGAAGCCGGTCCTGCGCGTCGGCCGCTTCGCCGGACAGTATGCTAAGCCGCGTTCGTCGGACATGGAGACGATCGACGGAACGACGCTGCCGAGCTATCGCGGCGACATCATCAACGACATCGCGTTTACGGGACAGGCCCGCCGCCCGGACCCGCAGCGGATGCTGCAGGCGTACGCGTCGTCGGCCATGACGCTCAACCTGGTGCGCGCCCTCGCAGAATCGGGGTTTGCCGATCTCCATCACCCCGAGTACTGGAGCCTCAGCTTCGTCCAGCACGCCCCGCTCGCTCAAGAGTACCATGCGATGGTGGATGCCATCCGCGACGCCGTCTCGTTTATGGAGACGGTCTCCGACAGCCCGCTTCACAGCCTCGAGCGCGCCTCCTTCTTCACGAGCCACGAAGCACTGCACCTGCCCTACGAGCAGGCCCTGACGCGATTCGTCCCCCATCGCGAAGGAGCCTATAACGTGTCGACGCATTTTCCCTGGATCGGCATGCGCACGGCGCATCTCGACAGCGCCCACGTCGAATACGCCCGCGGCATCGTCAATCCGATCGGGATGAAGGTCGGTCCCTCGCTCCGCCCGTCGGTGCTCCTCAAACTCATCGATCGTCTCGATCCGGACGACGAACCCGGTCGTCTGTCGCTGATCTGTCGGTTCGGCGCCAAGCACGTCGGAAGCAGCCTCCCTCCTCTCATCGAAGCCGTGAAGCGCGAGGGCCGCACGGTTTTGTGGATCTCGGATCCCATGCACGGCAACACCGAAATGACCGCGACCGGCATCAAGACGCGTCGCTTCGAGGCCATCCTCTCCGAGCTCGAACAGGCCTTCGAAATCCACCAGGCCTGCGGCTCGCATCTCGGCGGCGTCCATTTCGAACTTACCGGCGAGAACGTCACCGAATGCACGGGCGGTGCGGGTGGCCTCGGCGATGCCGACCTCGCACACGCCTACACGTCACAGGTCGATCCCCGCTTAAACTACGAACAAGCCCTGGAGATGGCCTTCCTCATCGTCCGCAAATCCAAGCAGATGAAAGGGGGCGCGGGTCGAGAGGGATGAGGATAGAGAATCGAAGATCGAGAGGGATGAGGATTGAGAATCGAGAATCTCCTCGACCCGCGATCTCCTATCCTCGATCATCGATCCTCGATCCTCGTCCCCTATCCTCGATCCTCATCCCCGACCCTCCCCCCTCCACGCTTCGTCTGAACAAGTGCGCGCTGCCGGCGAATTGAGCGGCCGAGCCCATCATCACCAGGCGGTCGCCCGGCTCGACGGTGAACGCCCCGTCGGGGCCCGCAACCGTCTCGCCGTCGCGGCGCACCGCCACGACCGTGAGGCCGTAGAGTTTTCGCAGCGCCAGGTCGCCGAGCGTCTTACCGGCGGCCAGCGCTTGCGGCCGCACCTTGACGACGCGCGTCTGAAGCCCTCGCTTTTCCATCTCCATCGCGCCGCGCAGCGGACGCGACTCACCGGTGTCGCGTA
Organism: uncultured Rhodothermales bacterium; assembly: GCA_964487555.1. Classification (GTDB taxonomy): domain Bacteria; phylum Bacteroidota; class Rhodothermia; order Rhodothermales; family VXPQ01; genus CAZART01. The sequence continues at coordinate 32,809 of CAZART010000041.1, read as the reverse complement.
AGGCGCCGTAGTCGCCCTTCCGCACGATCTCAGACAGCCTTTCGATCTCCTCCGCCTTCACCATATAGGCATCAAGAACGTGGGAGAAGATGCGGACGGAGGTCTCCAGCTCCTCCGGCACGACGATGTCGGCGCCGATGTCCTGGAGCGCCGATGCTTCCGACATGAAACGAACGCGTGCGATGACCTGGACGGTTGGATTCAGGAAATGCACCAGCTCTACGATCCGGAGCACGGCGTCCGGATCATTGATGACGACGGCACAGAGTTTCGCCCGGTGGATGCCGGCCAGCTCGAGGGTATGGATTCGGCTTGCATCGCCGAAGAGCACAGGGTGTCCCCCCGCTTCGAGCTCGGCAGCCGTCTGCGGGTTCAGCTCTACAACGACGAAAGGGATGCCGGCTGTCTGCATGACGCGGACGAGACGGCGTCCGGCCGGCCCGTAGCCGATGACGATGACGTGATTCTCGAGCTCGGCCATGTGGGGCGGTGCGTCCGGCTCACGGCCGCTCCCTGCCAGCGGCGTGCGTGAGAGCCATTCGCCGACGCGCGGGCCCGCCTGAATCAGAAAGGGCGTCATCACCATCAAGATCACGGCGACGGCGATAAACGTCTGCTGACCAAAATCGCCCATACCGGCCGGGGTCATTCCGACGGCGGCGCCGGCACGCTCGAGGACGAACGACGACTCACAAATCTGCGCCAGTGCGAACCCGGTGAACGTCGCGATCCGCACGGGATAGCCCAGGAGCATCACGGTTCCAGAGGTCACGAGAAGCTTCAGCACCAGTACGCTGCCCGCTACGGTGATCATGAGCGCGAGATTCTGGATCACGAATCCCAGGTCCAGCAGCATGCCGATCGAAACGAAAAAGATCGCGTTGAATACCGTCCTCAGCGGCAGGATCTCAGAAAGGGCATAACCGCTGTATCGGCTCTCGCTGACGACGAGGCCGGCCAGAAAGGCACCGAGCGCCAGGCTGATGCCGAAGAGATTGGTTAGCCACGCCGTTCCAAAACACACGGCGACCACGGTCAGCAAGAATAGTTCTTCCCGACGCGTTTGGGCGATTTTCTCGAGCAGCCACGGAATCGCCCGCCGCGCCAGTACGAAGACGAACGTCAGGATGATCAGCACTTTGCCCAGAATGATGAAGATGTCGACGAACGAGCTCGTATCCCCCGAGAGCGCCGGCACGAACAACACCATCATCACCATCGCCAGATCCTGGAAAATCAACAGCCCCAGCGAGACCTGGCCCGCCGGCGTGTCGATCTCCGCGCGCTCGTGAAAAAGCTTCAGTACGATCGCCGTACTGCTGAGCACAACGAGAAAGCCGGTGAAAATGCCCACCCGCCATCCAACCCCGAAGAGGGCCAGGGCCAACGTCACGAGCGCGACCATAATGACCGCCTGAATGGATCCACCCAATACGACAAACCGCTTGATGCGTGCGAGTTTGTCGAGGCTGAACTCAGCGCCGATAGTGAAGAGGAGCAGAATGACGCCGATCTCAGCCAGATTGTAGATCAGGGTCGTATCCTCAACCAGGCCGACCGCACCCGGTCCGATAATCACCCCCGCGATCAGAAATCCGGCAATCGGGACGAGGTGAATTCGGTAGCAGAGGTACGCAATGAAGACCGCGACGACGAAGAGGGCGACGACTTCTCCCAGCAGCGGAAGAGGCATATGGTGGGCTACGTAATGGCTCTGATGATCGCTTGCGCGGGGGGCGAACTACCGCCGCATGCACACGGATCTCGTGAATCGGGTTGCGGTGCTGTAACTTCATACCCGAGGAACCCGATCCCAGCCGATCCGGTCGGACGCAACGGCTCACGCTGAAATAATAACATCGTAATTATGACCCTCATCCGCCTCATCCGCGCGTTGAACATGTGGATTCTCCTCGCGGCGATGCTGCTGACGCACGCCGCGCCGGCTGCTGCGCCGCATTCGGCCGCCGCTCAAACGAACGTCCCGACAACCGCGCCTCTCGTAGTCATGAACCTGGCGGCACATCCCGACGACGAAGACGGCAGCACGCTGGCCTATTACCGCCATGCGAAGGACGCGATCACCTATTCCGTGATCTTTACTCGAGGGGAAGGCGGCCAGAACGAGATCGGTCCGGAGCTCTACGCAGAGCTTGGCGCCATTCGGACGCGCGAAACGGAGCGGGCGGCACGCCGCCTCGGGACGCAGGTCTACTTCCTGAATTTCAACGATTTCGGCTACTCGAAATCCGCCGGCGAAACCTACGAACGATGGGGAGGGCGCGATCACGTCACCTCGCAGCTCGTGTATCTCATCCGAAAGTTGAAGCCGGACGTCCTCTTCACCAACCACGACACGACGACCGTCGGATCGAATCGACAGCATGGTCATCATCAAGCCGTGGGCGTTTCCGCGTACGATGCCTTCGCGCTGGCCGCGGATTCTACGTACCAGCCGGAGCAGATGCAAGAAGAAGGCGTCGACGTCTGGCAGCCGAAGCGGCTCTTTCTCAGGCTGTGGAGCTCCGACGGAACGCACGACGTGAGCGTGCCGGTGGGAGAGCGCGATGCCGAAATCGGAATGACGTACGCCGAGATGGCCGGCAGCGCCCTGTACGAGCATGCTTCACAGGGGATGGACCGATTCGCAGAGCGCATCAGCGGATGGACGGAGACCTACTTCAACCTGCTCCGCTCCGCCACGAACGCTCCGCTGGGAGATGATGATCTCGCCGCAAATCTCCCTCCAAATCGTACGGCGGATCCGGATCTCAGCTATTGGATCGATTCGGGACGCGTTCGAGCGCTTCCGGCGGCGGCTATCACGATCGCCGACAGCATCTACGTGCCGGGAGAAACGGTCCGCGTGCACTGGGATACGGCCGCATTTCCCGAACTCCCTGCCCGTCTTCGTTTCTTCGGGATGATCGACACGTCGATCGTGATTCGAGGAGACACGCCTGGGCCGGTTCGTCTGCCGATTCCGGCGGATTTCACACCGACAACCCCGAAGGAGATCTATCAATATGCTCGGCCCACCAACCACTCCCCGATAGGCGTCGCGCTGTACGACGTGCGCGGAGAGACGCTGAAATCCGCCGATTATCTCGATGTCGAGATAGCGCCTGCAGTGTTGCTCGAGACGGTCTCCGATGTTGTCCGCCTCAAGGCCGGGAAGAATAGGCTCGCCTATCGGGTGCAGACGTTCGATCCCGAGATCGAATCGCTTACGCTCACGATCGCCGTATCGCACGATGAGGACCGGGGCGTCCTCGATCAGCAACAGACGACGGTCTCGCTCGCCCGGTCGTCGCCGCGGCTCGATTCCGTATCTGCCATGCTGCCTTCCGACCCGCCGACGGGTGCGTATACGGTTGCGCTGAGTGGCATTGCATCACCCGCCGTGCTCGGTACCGCAACCGTCGATGCCTTTCTCCCTGCCCGCGTCTTTGACGTAGAAGTTCCCCGACAACTCCGCGTCGGCGTCGTCGAGAGCTACGACAACACGCTCGACCGAGCACTGACGGAGCTCGGCGTGCCGCACGTGATGCTCGACTCGACGGCTCTCGCTGAGGGGCGCTTTGACGGTTTGCATTCCATCGTCGTCGATATACGCGCCTACCTGGTGCGCGACGATCTGCGTGCTCACAACGATGCCCTGCTCGATTGGGTGCGCAGCGGCGGGCATCTGATCGTGAACTACCACAAAACATTCGAATGGAACGAGGGCGACTCCGATCCTTTTGCTTCCACTGGTAACGATCCGGGAAACTTCGCTCCTTATCGACTGGTTCTGGGACGAGACCGGGTGACGCGAGAGGACGCTCCCGTGTCGATTCTTGTACCCGACCACGACCTCTTCCACCGCCCCAATGAGCTCGGCCCGGAAACGTGGACCGGGTGGGTGCAGGAACGCGGGCTGTACTTCCCCGAGAGCTATGATGACCGGTATCTGGAGCTCGTGAGCCTGCACGATCCGGGAGAACGCCCTCTCGAGGGTTCTATGCTTCTTGCCGATTACGGCGAGGGTACCTACCTGTATACGGCGCTTGTCTGGTATCGACAATTAAAGATATTCCATCCGGGAGCGTACAAGGCGTTCGCAAACATGATCAGCTTACCCCTCGTCTCCACCTCGCCGGACGCCCCTTGACGGGCGCGGCCATCCGGATGCATGGGTCAAGACGGCCGTTAGGCGTTTCAAAATGGCTGGGCCCTGCATATATTAACTCGCCTCCTCGAGAGAGGGGCATTCGTAAGACCGTGATTCACCGACTATAGAGCAGGTACCCTTTAATATGGACACAACCGCGCAGACCTTTAGGATGCTCATCGTCGAAGACGATCAGGACGTCGGGATGGGTCTCCAGGACTTTTTCGAGCTGAAGGGCTATGACGTATCCCTTGCCACCGATGGCGAGCAGGCCACGGGCAAGATCAGCGAGAATGAATACGATATCATCCTTCTCGACATAATGCTGCCCAAGAAAAACGGCTTTGAAGTTCTTAAAGAGAGCCAGGAGATAGGAGTGACGGCCCCTGTTTTGATGCTGACGGCCAAGGGGGAGCAAGAGGATATCTTGAAAGGCTTCGGTCTCGGTGCCGAAGATTACGTGACTAAGCCGTTTAATGCGGAAGAGCTCGCTGCCCGCGTGAAGGCGATCCTCCACCGAACCCAGCCGCCCGACAAGGCGCCTATGAGCGTCTACCGGATCGGCGACGTAGAAATCAACTTCACGACGCATGAAGCCGCTAACGAAGACGAGGCGGTCAACTTCACGGCCCTCGAATTCGACATCCTTCGCTATTTGATCCAGAACCGCGGAAGAACCGTCACGAGACGGCAGCTTCTTCGCGACGTCTGGGGGATTGAGCAGGAGATCATCACGCGTACCGTCGATCGCCACATCGCGTCGGTTCGCAAGAAGATCGAGAACGATCCCAATGAACCCGAACACATCGAAACCGTGTACGGGCTGGGCTACCGATTCAAGAGCTGACGCTCACCGTCTAGCCGAACCATCCGAATATCGAAAGCGCCTGGATCGACGAATCGACCCAGGCGCTTCGAATATCCGGCTCCTTCCGGGACACATGCGATGACAGCCGCTTCCCGTATGCATCCGTCCAGGCTCGACCGGATTTTCAGTTCTTCTCGCCGTTCTTCTTGACGACGCTTTCCGTTCTTCTTGACTATGCAAGGACGGCCGTGACTTCGCAACGACGGCATTGACTATGCAAGGACGGCATTGACTATGCAAGGACGGCATTGACTATGCAACGACGGCAGTGACGTCGCAACGACAGCATTGCCTTCGCAACGACAGCATTGACGTCGCAACGACGGCATTGACTTCGAAACGACGGCGTTGACTTCGAAACGACGGCATTGACTATTCAAGGACGGCATTGACTTCGCAACGACGGGAAACCGCACCTTCTCCATCACCCCGGCACCTTCAGGGCGGACCGGGCGGCTACTCGGAGGCCTTTTGGCCGACTCGTTCCGCTCCAACCAGCTTGTATCCTATTCCATATACGCTTTTGATCGGCCAGCTATCCTCGTCCTCCCCATCCATGATCTTCCGAAGGGCGTTTACGTGGCGATCGATCGTGCGCGTCTCCACGTCGCTCGGAAGCCCCCACACGTCCCGCAGTATCTGCTCGCGCGTGGCTGTACGTCCGCGATGCATAATGAGGTAGCGCAGCAGCCTGAACTCCAGATCCGTCAGCGAGATCGGCTCGCCGTCCCGCGTGATCCGTCTGTCTCCCAGATCCACGCGAATACCCCCGACGTCGAAGACGCCCGTGGCGTCGTCGGTCTCTTGCTGCGTCCGCCGAAGAATCGCCTGAACTCTTGCCAGAAGCTCTTCCGTCGAAAACGGCTTGGTCAAATAATCATCCGCTCCAAGCTCAAACCCGCGCATCTTATCGTCGTGGCCGCCTAACCCCGTGAGCATCAGGATAGGCGTACTGACACCCCGAGAACGAGCCTCTCGCAGCACGTCGAATCCGCTGCGACTCGGCAGCTTCGCGTCGAGCACAATGAGATCGAAGCCGGGAAGCGAAATGGCCTGCTGGAGTCCTTTTTCGCCGTCGTTGACGAGCGTTACATCAAAACCTTGGGATTCGAGATACAACAGGAGTCCAGTGCTAAGCTCCGGATCGTCCTCGACAATAAGCAGCTTCTTCAGTTTCGTATCGGAGGAGTTCATTGTGTGACGGGATGATTTCGGCCCACTCGTGAGTGTTGCCGGCGCGTTATACATGGCGGGCGACCTGATTGCTTAGATTCTATGAGCGGCATACGTAAATGAGCGAACCCGGAACGGGCAGGTCGGCCGAACCGCATCCCGTACGAATGCGCCCTGCATCTTGCCTGATCCATGTTACGGCCTTTCACGTCAAACGAAGTTACGTCTCGACGGAAGCAAGTCCCTCGTGCGTTATCATAACGTTACTATCCGTTGGAGGCGACCTGACGGGTCTGCGAGAACGGGTAGATCGTCGGCCGATCGCGCATTTTGCGAGCCGTCGAAATGTTGCTCGATGCCGGATGTCCTTCGCGCTGTCCGGCCGGAACGCTGGAATCGTCCTGAACGGAAAGGAGTGCTTTGGCCCCGGGAACGCCGTATACGAGCGTAACCGCACCCGGCTCGGGTACCGCGCACGGCTCCGCCCCGTAGCACTGAACCAGATCAGGGAGGTACCCCGGACTGCACGGCGTCAAATAGAGCCGCCGGCCGCTTGAAGTACCGTTTCGGCAGGCGAATAACGCCAGATCCGGCGGCGCGCCGGCGCCGATGAATGCCTTCTGGAACTGCCTGCAAAACCGGTGATATCCGCCATCGGTGACGCTTTCTTCCGGCATATCTATCGAGTACCACGCCATGTGTACCTCCACTACTTCGTATCGTACTTCGCGTAGGATCTCAGCACCAGAACGGCTCCGGCTCCGAGCGTAGGTATAAACGCAAATGAGCGAGAGACCTATCCCTCGCTCATCAGCGGGTATGTTTTCTTGTACCCGGAATGCAGCGAATGGTCGATCGAAAGTGTAAAGGGATTGAAATATGACGGGACCATTACAGGACGATTACAACCTGCCTCCGCCCCTCAGATGCGTTCGATGGAGACGAGATTCACGATGGTTCCCCACATGCGGATGCTTGCCATGTCCTCAACGGCGCGAGCTCGAAAGTGGACACGAAGCCCGTCCTCCTTGAAGGCGTCATCGAGATCTACGGGGTCGTACTGACGGCCGTCATCACCGACAATGCCATAGAACCCACCTTCTAACTCGATATACTGCACCGTACCGGTCCCCTCCAGGATGTCTCCGTCGTCGTTTCGCTGCGTCGACGTACAGCCGATACAAAGTAGACTAAAGGTGAAAAGGACCACCAGAATGCGCATCACTGAGCCTCAACGGAATATGAAAGTTGCTGTTCATCGAAGTTCGACTCGCCCTGTAGTAAATCCACCCACCGAGTTTATTGGGCGATTTGCTGCGCGAGCCGTTGGTTCGGCTCACCCACCTGCTGGATCCACCCACCCCCGATTACGTCTTCGCCCTCGTAGATGACTACGGACTGTCCCGGCGTAATAGCACGGCGCGGTTTCGCAAATGCGACGCGAATCTCGTCCGCATCCTCCTGCCACGCGAGACCGGGCGCTCCCGGATCGTTGTATCTAATTTTCGCTTCCACCGGGCGTTCCTCGTCGAGGCGCGGATATTTGATCATGTTTACCTGGCGCGCCGAAAGCGTTTGGGCAAGAAGTTGATGGCGCGGCCCGACGGTAATGGCGTTCGTCTCCGGATCGATGTCGGTGACATACATGGGTTCACCAAGCGCGAGCCCGAGCCCTCTCCGCTGTCCGATGGTGTAGAACGGATATCCCTCATGTCGTCCGACCACAGTGCCGTCGGAGGTGATGAATTCGCCACCGGAAACACGTTCCTCCAGGCCTTCCACTCTCTCCTTGAGAAACCGCCGGTAATCGTTGTCCGGGACGAAGCAAATCTCGTACGAGTCGGGCTTGTCGGCCACGCGGTTCAATCCGAAATCCGAAGCCATTCGCCGAATCTCTTGCTTTTCGTACGTGCCGATTGGAAGGATCGTGCGCGCCAGATTAGACTGCGACACTCCCCAGAGTGCGTAGCTCTGGTCCTTGCGAACGTCAAGTCCTTTCATCAAAATCGTTCGCCCGCTTATCTCGTCTGCGCGAAGGCGAGCGTAGTGACCCGTGGCGATATGCTCACACCCGAGCTTATCGGCTCGTCGAATCAAGGCCTCCCACTTGATGTGAGTATTGCATAGTACGCACGGATTCGGCGTGCGCCCTGCGAGATATTCGCTCGTAAAGGTGTCGATTACCCACTCGCCGAACTCCTCCCGGATGTCGACAATGAAGTGCGTAAAGTCGTACTTCAGGGCTACGGACCGGGCGTCGTTCATGGACTCGAGCGTGCAGCATCCCACAACCTTGCCGTCATGGCCGCCGCTGCTCGCGTAGTCCCACGTCTTCATCGTAATTCCGATCACTTCGTAACCCTCTTCAGAGAGCATAACGGCGGCGGTCGACGAATCAACGCCTCCGCTCATCGCGACCAGAACTTTTCCGTGTTTACTCATCGAGGTCCCTTTCGCCTAACAAACGAGGTCACGGTCCAACCGCCCGCCAAACCCCGTCGTTCCCACCCGCGTTCTGCGTCCGCCGTTCTTTGTCCCTCGTTCGCCGTTCCCCGCGCGCCGTACGCCGTTACCATCTTCCCCTTCCCCTACCATCTTCCCCTTCCCCTTTCTTACAACAAATGCTTCACTCGCCCGCCGTCGACCGGAAAGGCAATACCCGTGACGTACGACGCCCTGCTGCTTACGAGAAATGCGGCGGCGGCGGCGAATTCGGCGGGTTCGGCGATCCGCTTGAGCGCGGCATGCTCCGCCCACGAGCGCTCTACGTCATCCCTGGACGTGCCCGTTTTTGACGTGATGTTTTCGGCCAGTTCCTCCAGCCGATCCGTCCTGGTGTAACCGGGCAAAATGGTGTTCACCCGGATACCTTCCGGACCGAGTTCTTCCGACAGGCTCTTCGCAAAACCCTGCACGCCGGCTCGAGCCGTATTCGAGAGGTAGAGACTCGGAATCGGCTGCTTCGCCGATACGGACGTGAGCATCAGTATGGTAGCGAGGGGATTCTCTTCTGCCGCGGCGGAGCGGAGGTGGGAAAGCGCCGCGCGGCAGAGATTGATCGTGCTCATGAGGTTGAGCTCGAAAGCACCTCGCCATTGATCCGACGACAGCTTGTCGATTCCTCCTGCCGGCGGTCCCCCGGCGTTCGTTATGAGGATGTTGAGGCCCCCGAACGCCGCTACCGTCTGCGCCACGGCACGATCGATCGCCGCCTCATCCGTGACGTCGCAGACGACAGGAAGCACGCCGGAGGGCGCCGCGCCGGCCTCCTCGGCAAGACGCTTCGCCGCTTCTTCAATGCGCTTCCGATCTCGCGAGCAGATGGCGACGCGGCAGCCTTCCGCTGCGAGTTCTTTGGCGGTTGCATATCCCAAACCACTGCTCGCGCCCGCTACAAAAGCCGCTCTTCCCTCGAGTCCCAAATCCATCGTCTTAGTTAAATATTCGCTTGTGTTTATTCCGACATGCGGCGGAAGTTATGACCTGCATTAAGCTTTTTAAAGCGCTGGGTTTATGAGTTCAAATCAGTCGCCCGTGCCACCGCCACGCTCGCGTATCAAGACTCCTCTCGCCCCGGCCGCTATCGGCCCCTATAGTCAGGGCATTCTTGCCGGAGATACACTCTACTGCTCCGGTCAGATCGCCATCGATCCGGAAAGCGGCAGCATGGTGACGAGCAGCGTGGAGGCGGAGACCGAGCGCGTGCTCGACAATCTCGGTGCGGTGCTGAAGGCTGCACGAATGAACTACCAAAACGTCGTGCGATGCACCGTCTATCTCGTTGACATCAACGATTATGCGACCGTCAACGAAGTCTACGCGCGTTATTTCTCGGAAGCGCCTCCGGCGCGCGAGGCCGTAGAAGTATCGGCCCTTCCACGCGCTGCCCGCGTCGAAATCTCCTGTGTCGCCGTCAGGTAGTCCTCGTCTAGTCGTCCTCTCCTAAACGCCTTCCACTTCGATCCGAAACGTCACCGTGGCGCGCAGCACGAGCTGCGTTTGCGGAACGGTTCCGGGAACGATGGTCAACGAACCTCGAAAAGACGGCGCGACCACAAAGCTCGTGGCATCGGCACTGCTGCTTACCTGGAGTGTTGCCGAACGGCTGGACGGAAGCGACGTCGAGGTAGCGATCGTCCTGTTGGATACACCTGAGGCCATAAACGCCAGCATCGCTTCCTCGAGAATCGAAAGATCGACGGTCGTCGGGTTTATCCGCTCCAGCTCTACCCGCGTCACGGTCGCTGAAACGACCTCTCCCTTCGAAAATCCATCGGCATTGAGCGCCTGCTCCAGATCCGCCGAATCCTCCGAATCCACCCGGATCGACTGTCCCGCATCAACGCCCTCCGTGTCGATTTCAAACCGAAACGATACCGTTTTTGCCTGTAGTACGATATTCTCGGTCGGATTCACCGTGTCGCAGGATGCAAGAGCGAGGGCAATCGTCACCACGCCGAGCACAAACGTCCTGGGCAGGCGCTCACGATCCCTGTGCTCGATGCGATGCGCGCGCTTCAGGATGGGCTGCTTCATCTTAATCATAACGAATGACGGAATGAACCCGGACGCTATCCTCAAGAAGGTCCCGGCCTGACAGAAACCCGAGTTCCACGAGGAAGGAGAAGCCCGCGATACGTGCGCCCATCTCCCGGACGAGGCGGCCGGCGGCCGCCGCCGTCCCTCCCGTCGCGATGACGTCGTCATGAATGAGCACCGTGTCGGATTCGCCGAACGCATCCACGTGCATTTCGATGCAGTCCGCCCCATACTCAAGATTGTAGTCGGCCGTGACGATCTCATAGGGAAGCTTTCCTCTCTTCCGCACGGGTACGAACCCGGCTCCCAAACGGAGGGCGAGCATACTTCCGAGAATAAATCCGCGCGCTTCGATCCCCAACACCTTCGTCACCCCCGAACCGAGGTACGGCTCGGCAAGCGCCTCTACGGACGCTTTGAGCAGATCGCGGTCGCCGAGAATCGGCGTGATATCCTTGAACTGAATACCCGGTGAGGGGAAATCGGGGATGGTGCGGACGGCGTTGCGAAGCTGATCCGCTTGGAGCATGACGGACAAGGCGGTCGAACAGACTTTCTACGTAGGATATGAAAAGCCGAGCCGCCGGTCGTGCCGCGCAAAGCGGCCACCTCACTCTTCGGCAACGAAGCTCAGGCCCTTCTCGTACTGGTGCTTGTAATCACGAACGGCCCTAAAGATAGCGCTCGCCATGTAGGCTTGCCCACTCTCGCTACTTAGAAATCCCGCTTCGTTTCGATTCGTCAAGAAACCCATCTCTACAAGGATGGCGGGCATCGATGCCCCCCAGAGCACGTAGAAGCCGGCTTGCTTTACGCCTCGACTCTTCCGCCCCACACGGCTCGAAAACTGCTCCTCGATCAGCCCCGAGAGCTCTTCGCTTTTTCGCATGTAGGCGCTCTGCGTGAGCTCCATGCGAATAAGGGCTTCCTCGTTCATGTTCTTGTACTGTTCAGGATCGCTTTCCAGCTGGACCACGGAGTTCTCGCGCTCCATGGTAGATCGGGCCGCTTCCGACTTGTGCATGCCGATGAAGTATGTCTCGGTGCCGTGCGCCTTCGAATTTCCGGCGGCGTTGACGTGCAGCGAGATAAAGAGCTTGCCGCCCCGGGCGTTCGCGAACTTTCCTCGGTCCTTTAGCTCGATGAAACGATCATCGTTGCGCGTATAAACAACGTCGACGCCGAGGTTCTCCTTAATGTACTCCCCAAGCTTCAGCGCAACGCCTAGCGTAATATCCTTTTCGCGGAAACCGTTTGCCACGGCACCGGGATCGTGTCCGCCGTGGCCCGCGTCAATGACGATCGTGTCGAGCATCCAGCGCCTGGCCTCGGCCGATGCATTGCTCGAGCGTTTTAGCACAGGGGCTTCCGAACGTGCTCCAGGATCATCCAGTGATACCACCGGCCTCACCGGCACCGAACTATCATCACGGATATCCACCACCGGCGCCGTCGGCAGATCCGCGGCGTTGGCGAGGCCGAGCAGAATATCGTTGGATGCACGGTCCCGGTAGGCCGATGCGGTGACCGGTGACTTTCGATCAATCCGGAATCGGAAAATGGTATGGCCCGAGGACTGCTCGTGCGAATAGTCCGTAACCGGGCCTTCCGCCTTGTCGTGCTTGAATCGTTTCGCTATCGACGTGTTGAAGAGGGTCATTTCTACATGGCCGCCGCTAATCTCACGCGGCTCGCTGTACGCTCCAACGGGTCCGTCCACGTGAAAGCGGATGACGTATCCCTGTCCGTCGGAGCGCGGAGCAAACGAGATTCGGTCGACGGTGGGCTTCGCCCATGCACTCGACGCCACGGTCAAGACAGCAAGTACCAGGATCGACGGAAGGAGCCGGCGATTAGACGGAAAGTGCCCGCGATTAGAACGTATCCGAGTACGTATCATGGTTCCGTTTGAAGGTGATCGATTCAGGATGTCTCCACGTGACACATTCCGTGCCGATCTAACCTGGCGTGCCTGCGCTTGCGCGCCGTTTGGTGCCAAAGGCATGTTTTTCCCCGTAAAGGCGAGCGAACGGCCGATAGACGGCCGCATCAAGCGCATCCGGCGTGCGGCATAAAAAAATCGCCTCTGCCGTGAAAATGCGGCAGAGGCGACTTAAAGTAAAGCCTTAAGTACATAATTACCAGTCCAGGATGTCGTCCTCACCCATCAGCATTCGCAGCCGGCTCTCGATCATCTCTGCGCGAGCAGCTCGCCGCCGTTGGAGCTTTTCCCGCTCGTCCGCCACCTTTTCTTCCAGATTTGCGATTCGCTCCTCGCGGAGCTCGACCTTCTTGTCGAAGATCTCGTTGAGTTGAGTGCGGAGCTCCGCCTCGAGCCGGGTTCGTTCCCCGCCTTCGGCACGGCGGGCCGCGCGGGCCAGATCGCGCGACTGACGCTCGAGTTCTGCGACCTCGCGGTGCTCTTTCATGGACTCGCGAAGCGGGTCACCCAGTTCGAATCGAAAGCGTTCCAGGAGCGGCGCCACGTCCGGGATGTGCGGCATCTCGAAGTCAAAGTCTTCCATGTGTGGATGTGGCCCATCGGCGCCGCGGCGAAAGCGAACGCGGTCATGTCCCTGGCGAGCGTCTCCGCGAAACACCATATGGCGCCGCCGCGGTCCGACAGCCTCGACTTCTATTTCCCCGTCGCCGGGTTCGACGCGGAGGACGACGGTTTCATCCCGGTCCGAGAGGCGCTTACCGTCGACAAGGACACGGCCTTCGTCATCGACTTCAATAATCACGCGCTCTGCGCGAACGCGCACGTCCTCGGCATCCTCATTCTGCGCCAGGGCCGACGGCGCGACGAGAAATGCGGCAGCGAAAAATCCCACCGCTAGTCTGTTAATGGTCATGGTTGTTCTGTGACGATTGGTGAAAGACGGTGGCGATGATGAATCGGCCTACCACTTGAATTCGCTTTCGAGGTGCAGAAGCTGGCGCAGCCGGTTGTCGATGATCTCCGAACGCATACGCTCGCGCTCTTCAAGCTTCTGCTGCAGGTCGTTCAGCCGGTCCTCCAGCTGTGAAATTTCGCGACGGCGGTTCGCCTGCTTTAGCTCGAAGGCTTCCTCCAGCTTTCGCCGTAGCTCTTCAACACGGACGTCGCGCTCGGGACCTTCGGCCGTCGCGCGGATCTCTCGCGACAGATGAATCGTCTCGCGCTCGATTTCACGCTCCTTGAGGAGCAATTCGAAGAGCTCCTGATCGTGCTTCTGGACGCCGGCGAGATAACTCTGCACCTCCAGCCGGGGTAGCGCCTCCGCCGCCAGGGCGGCTTGCTCAGCCTGCCGGCTCAAGCGCGCGGCAGCCTGCGTAAGCTCTTCCATGTCCGTCTGCTCGAATTCGTGCTTCAAGCGCGATTGCAACTCCTGTAAGCGAACAGCCTGCGCGGCCAACTCGCGAGCCTGTTTGCCGACGCCGGCGACATGCGGTGCGGCAAACGACGAAAAATCATCATCCTCGTCCCCGACCACGAAGCCGAATTCGTTGGCTGCGCGGGAACCTCCCTGGCTTAACCTGACGGACGTACGATGGCGTTCGGATACATCCGCCATGCGGAGGCCGTCGACCTCGATGACGTAGAAGGCCCCATTGATGTCGACGACGGGACGGACGTCTCCGCTGAACGTGTACTGCACCTGGATGCCCTCCGTCTCGAGTGAGGGCGGAAGATCGCTCGGCGGAATGAGCTTGCCATCTATGAAAACCTGTCCGTCGCGGATATTCAATGACCGCATCGGCTCGTCCTGCGCCGTCGACGACGACGCAATGAGGAATCCGCCGAGCAGCAAAACGACGACGCGACGTAGAAGTGACGTTTTACACATGATATCTTGTGAGTATCGGTTTATGTTCGGATCAGGCTGCACGTCGGCCTGTCGTGAACGGGCGCTACGGGATTCGCCGTTCGCCTGCAGGCTGAATGCCCGTTGCGCGTCGTTCTAATGAGGCGGGCGCCATCTCCAGCGGGATGGACGGCGGCTCCCATCCCCGCGATACACCATCTTCGATCATCTCGATCTGATGGTACATCTCCATCACGTCGCCTGCCTGATCCCAGGCCAGGCCATCATTACCGCGCTCAGCGACAAATGCGGTGCGTGCCGTCGGACGCATCGCGACCGGGAGGATATCCGACGGCCGGCGCCCCGTGAGCAGATTCTGACCGCGATTTCGATAGGGCTCCGCGGCGAATCCGGAATCGATGTGTCGAATCGTAGGCTTCATGGCAACAATCCCTGGCGCCGTGTTCGTCGACGCGGATTTCCGGTCCGCCACGGCGGCACGAGCGGCCGCCATTTCTTCGCCCTTAAGTATCGCCGGACCTGTAATCTCATACCTGCCCATGGACGCCGCTCGCTCGCTTTGCGCGCGCCGGGCATCGGCACGGTCCCGGCCGGCGCTGACTTGTTCATCGTCGGGCGTTTCGTCGACGGCGTCCGCGCGAGCGCCGTCGTCCGCGCGAGCGGCGTCAGCCGCGGCCGGTGCGCGATGATCAGCGGTTTCTTCCGTTACCATTCGGTCGCCGGTAAATGGAGACAATCCGTCGAGGATGTCGGTCTGCCAAACGGTCGATACGGCGATGAGAACGGTCAGCACCGCCGTCGCCATACCCGCACTGCGGAGATAGACGGCGCGCCGAGCACGCGGCTTTCGGTCTTGCCGTGCGCGCGGGTGACGGCCCGCAGGCGGACGGCCCGCTGACACATCCGCCGCCGCTCGCAGCACGGCGTCGACGGTTTCTACATCGGGACGTCGGCGCGGTCGCGCGTCCAGTGCTGATTTCACCGACTGCATCGACGTCAACTCGTCTTGCAATTCCGGGCGCTCTACACGAATCCGAGCGTCGAGATGGTCGTCGCCGTCATAGAGCTCCTCGATCATTCGTAGCCTGGTATCCATCGTCGATTTATTTTTCATGCCGTTCCTACCCGTGCGGCATCTTCACGCATCGTTTCGGACATCATTTTCCGCAGGTTGATCAGCGCGTAGCGCATACGTCCGAGTGCCGTGTTAATGGAAACATCCGTGAGCTCCGCGATCTCGCGGAACGTCAAATCGGCTTCGTGGCGTAGCAGCACAACCTCGCGCTGCTCGGCGGGAAGCCGCTGGATACACTCTTCGAGCAGCGATGTCAGCTGCGCTCTCGAGACGCTCTCGTCGGCCGTCGGCACATCATCGGGCATCCGGTCCCAGAAGGATCCCTCACCGTCGTCTACGTCGCGCCACTTCTTGCGGCGGCGCAAGTGATCGAGCGCCGAATTTCGCGCGATGCGCATGACCCATCCGAGCCATCGACCCTGTCGCTCGTACGACCCGCGCTCGCTGCGCATTGCTCGAATCACCCTCAAAAACGTCTCCTGAAAGAGGTCGTTGGCCACGTCGCGATCGCGTACCATCCCCATCAGGTAGCCGAACACCCGCTCCTGGTGTCTCTCGACCAGCTTGCGAAATGCATCCTGGTCGTCCTCATCCAGGTATGCTGCCACTAAGGCTTCGTCGGGTGCATCCATACAGTGTTATTATTCAGCGCCGCGCCATCTGCAAAAGGGGGGTCGGGGGTCGGTCCGTTTTCCAGCGCCCTCGCTAATTCAACGTGCGTACCGCTCCTATTATTGCACAGCCCGTTTTTCCTACCGCTCTCCCGCCTATACGCTCCACGTTTCACGCTCCCTCTCTCCCCACGAGTCCCTGCGCACTACGCTCCCTCTCCCCCCAACGCTCTACGCTTCACGCTCCTTCTCTCTCCAGAATTCCCTAAGCTCTACGCTTCACGCTCCCTCTCTCCCGGACTGCCTACGCTCCACACGCCCTTTCTCCTCCCAACTCTCCACGCGCCCCCTCTCTCCTGCTCACGAACATCTCTATTCTCGTCCTGTTAAATCGCCACCCAT
>CAZART010000041.1:14011-16079 GCA_964487555.1 uncultured Rhodothermales bacterium | reverse complement strand
CCCTCTCTCCTGCTCACGAACATCTCTATTCTCGTCCTGTTAAATCGCCACCCATTCACCCACGTTACCACCGATGTCGAGACAAACGCCCGATCCCGCTTCTGCCGAGGGCCGCGGCACCGGCCGCGCCGACGACCAGCGTACGTTCGGATTCGAGACCAGGATGCTTCACGCGGGACACATTCCGGACGCCGTTACCGGTTCGCGGGCCGTCCCGATCTACCAGACAACGTCCTATGTCTTCGAAGATACCGACTATGCGGCCCAGCTCTTCGAGCTGAAGCAATACGGCAACATCTACACCCGAATCAATAATCCCACGACGGCTGTCTTCGAGGAACGCCTCGCGTCCCTCGAGAACGGCACCGGCGCGGTGGCTACGGCCAGCGGCATGTCGGCACAGTTCATCACGATGATGACGCTTCTGCAGCCCGGTGACGAGATCGTCTCTTCCTCCCACCTCTACGGAGGTACGCGCACGCAGTTCGTCCATACGTTCAAAAAGCTGGGGGTCACCGCACATTTCGTCGAGCCCGGAGATTTCGATGCGTGGGACGCCGCCATTACGCGGAATACACGCGTGCTCTACGGCGAGACGATCGGCAATCCACAGGGAAGCGTCCTCGATATAGAGCGATTGGCGGGACTTGCCGAGTCGCACCGCATCCCCCTCGTCGTCGACAACACGTTCGCCACGCCGTACCTGTGCCGTCCGATTGATTGGGGCGCCTCTACCGTGGTCCACTCCGCCACGAAATTCATCGGCGGGCACGGCAACAGCATTGGCGGCGCCATCATCGACGCAGGGACCTTCGATTTCAGCCGGTACGAGACGATCGCGGCGCCTTCGCCCTCCTATCATGGCCTGCGATTCTTCGATACGTTCGGCCATCACGGCTTCCTGATGAAGGTGCGGGCCGAAACGCTGCGCGACACCGGCGCCTCGCTTTCACCGTTCAACGCCTTCCTATTGATTCAGGGGCTCGAAACGCTGTCGATTCGGATGGATCGGCACGTAGCGAACGCGCAGGCCATCGCAGAATTCCTCCACGACCATCCGCGGGTCGCCTGGATTAACTTCGCAGGCCTACGCGACAACCCGTATCACGAGCTGGCACTGAAGTATGTGCCGAAGGGGCCAAGCTCCATTTTCTCGTTCGGTGTGAAATCAGGTACGGATGGTCCACGTGTGGCCGGCAAGCAATTCATAGAATCGCTTCAGCTTTTCTCGCACCTCGCCAACGTCGGCGATGCTCGAAGCCTGGTCATCCACCCGGCCTCGACGACGCACCAGCAGCTCTCCGATGATGAATTGATCGAGAGCGGGGTAAAGCCGGAGATGATTCGCCTCTCCGTCGGACTTGAAACCGTAGACGACCTGTTATGGGATCTGGACAAAGCCTTGCATGCGATCTCACTCTGAACTCCACACTGGAGCCGGAGCTGAGGGCTAAATACCAGGATACCGGCATCATCCGCCGGGTTCTCGCAGAAACGACGACGATCGCCATGGTCGGTCTTTCGCAAGACCGCCGGAAGGCGAGTCATTTCGTCGCCACTTACCTGGAATACGCCGGCTATGACATCGTCCCGGTAAATCCTTCGATCGATTCCTGGCACGGCAAAACGGCCTATCCGGATCTGGCAAGCGTTCCCGGGGAGATCGATATGGTGGATGTCTTCCGTCCGGCACCCGAATGCCCGGATCTCGCTCGACAGGCTGTCGACGTGGGGGCGGATTCGTTCTGGATGCAGCTGCGCGTCGTCAGTGTGGAGGCGGCGGAAATCGCCGAGTCCGGCGGGCTCGCCGTGGTCATGGACCGATGCGTAAAGATGGAGCACGGCCGCTATAACGGCAGCATGCACTGGGTGGGGATGAATACGGGGATCATCACGGCCAAGCGCGGCCGGCGGTGGTTTTAATCCGCTGTGTCCAGTGAAGTCGCCGCGGATATCCAAGTCCGTGGGCGCGCACAAATGAATCTGCCCGTGCGCACAACGCGTCCGGAGATCCGCCCCAACGAGGCCCAGGCGGAGACCTACGAGCACACCACCGCATGACAAAGAG
>CAZART010000041.1:12113-13911 GCA_964487555.1 uncultured Rhodothermales bacterium | reverse complement strand
TAAAGTCCGCAGGCGCGGACGTAAATTCCGCAGGTGCGGACAAAAGAGGACGCCCGCGCCGACCAACGAGACACCTGCCGCGTAGCAACGAAATCTCAGCCGCGGGCCAACCTGGCACCCGCCGCATACCATCAACGTCGCAGGTTCGGACCAACCAGGACGCAAGCGCGGCCAGGCTCAAATCGAACAAGCGCGAGCCGTGTCCACTGTTCGTCGTAATGCCGGACGACGGCGACCTGTACCTCATGAGCCGCCGGGCTCCCTCCACGTCAAAGCACGAGGTCGAGCACCTCATGCAGACGTCGGGCGCCCTCGACTTCGAGACCGCATTCCGACAGCCCCTTCAAATTGTTCTTCGGCACGACAGCCCGCTTGAAACCCAGCTTGGTCGCCTCTTTCAGGCGAGGTTCCAGCATCCCAACCGTACGAAGCTCTCCTCCAAGGCCGATTTCGCCTAGAAAGAACGTGCTGTGGTCGATCTCGCGATCTTTGAAGGACGAGGCCACAGCCACGACGACGCCCAGGTCTACGGCCGGCTCGTCGAGGCGAACGCCTCCGGCCGCATTTACGAAAACATCATGGGTGGATAGTCGGAGCCCCTCCCGCTTCTCGAGTACGGCCAGCAGCATTTGAAGACGCTTGCCGTCGTATCCCGTAGCCGTGCGCTGCGGGGTACCGTAGGAGGTGGGCGTAACGAGCGCCTGAATCTCCACGAGAACGGGCCGGGTGCCCTCCATCGCGCAGATAACCGTCGATCCGCTGACGTCGTACTCCCGCTCCGACAGGAAAATTTCGCTGGGATTCGTCACCTCCGCGAGCCCGTCGCTTCGCATCTCGAAAACGCCAATCTCGTTCGTCGCACCGAAGCGGTTCTTCACGCTGCGGAGAATGCGGTAGGCGTGGTGGCGATCGCCCTCGAAATGAAGCACGGTATCGACCATGTGCTCCAGTACGCGAGGACCAGCAATCGAACCTTGCTTCGTGACGTGACCCACGAGAAACGTAGGGAAATCCATTTCCTTGGTGACCTGCATCAGCGCCGCTGCGCTCTCGCGCACCTGGCTCACAGATCCGGGGGCGCTCTCGACGTCGGGCCTGAAGACCGTCTGAATGGAATCGACGATCATGACGTCGGGTTCGAGCTCCTTCGCAACTTCGATGATAGCCTCTACATTCGTCTCGGAGAGCAAATAAAAACGCTGCGTATCGACGCCAAGTCGTCCCGCGCGTAGTTTCACCTGGCGAATGGATTCTTCACCTGTGACGTAGAGTAATTTCCGACCGGTAAGGTGCTTCCCGAGCTCGGTCATGAGCGTGCTTTTCCCAATACCGGGATCCCCCGCGATCAAGATCAGGGAACCGTGCATGATCCCGCCGCCCAGCACGCGATCCAGTTCGGCGACGCCGGTCCGGATGCGCGTCTCCGCGCCCAACTCGACGTCCTGCAGGGGCGTCGGCCGGTTGTCGGACCGGCCGTTCGATGATCCCATCGGCGGAATCCGCGCTTTTACCCGCGCCGGCATCACCTCCTCGACCATCGCGTTCCATGAGTCGCACTGGGGACACTGCCCCATCCACCGGTGGGCGGCGTGGCCGCATTCTTGACAGACGAAACGCGTTTTGGTCCGAGTCATATGGGGATCAGAGGTCGTAGATTTGAAACAAGATCAAGTAACGTCCTACATATGACACCTAAGCGTCACCGATATAACCGGCGGGGCAAAATATTCTGAATCCTCTGTGGCCCGTGAATCAACTAAAGCCCGCGATCGAGAGATGAATCCTCTATAACCGCGAT
>CAZART010000041.1:3981-12013 GCA_964487555.1 uncultured Rhodothermales bacterium | reverse complement strand
GAGATATATTCCGGATTCCTCGTAGCGCCTGTTGTTAAATAGCCCCTTTTGTTAAAATGGGGGCCGACGAACAAACGAATACGCCAACGAACCGAAACGGCGCAGGCTTCGTATGGGAGTTGGCACACCTAATTTGGCGAGATCGATCTACGCTGCTCCACGCTGCATGTCTCTTTCGTTAGGCTGGCTTGTAAAGCCGTTTACTATCCTCGGCCGCTACGTTCTGCTGCTGGTCAATGCCTTCGTATCGCTCGACGATTTCCGAACGTATCGGAAAAATACGATGGACCAGATGGTGCGTATCGGTCTCGAATCCCTGCCGATCGTAACGCTGGCTGCGGCGTTTTCGGGCGCCGTGACGACGGTGCAGGCATCCTATCAGCTGGTATCACCTTTCATTCCTGCCACCGTAATCGGCGCCATCGTTGCGCCGTCGATGATTTTGGAGCTGGGAGCCGTCGTGACCGGGTTCATCCTTGCAGGCCGGGTCGGCGCGCGCATCGCCGCCGAGCTGGGCACCATGCGGGTTTCCGAGCAGATCGATGCGCTTGAAGCCATGGGACTGAATTCCGTAAGCTACCTCATCGCGCCACGAGTAATTGCCGGCGTACTCATGTTTCCCATGCTTTACGTTGCGGCCTGTTTTGTGGGCATCTCAGGCGGCCTCCTCGTTGCGAACCTCGGCGACTATCTGTCGACCGGCGAATTCATCCAGGGCGCACGGGAATTTTTCCGCCCGTTCGACGCATTCTTCGGCGTCATCAAATCGCTTGTATTCGGCTTTATCATCACGTCTATTGCCTGCTACAAAGGCTACTTTACCGACGGCGGCGCAGAAGGGGTCGGTAAAAGCACGACCCAGGCTGCCGTCATGAGCTGCGTCTTCATCCTTTTCGCCGACCTGATCCTTGCCGTGTTGCTGCTCTAGTCCATGATCCGCATGCAACATATCACCAAGGGATTCGAAGACGTCGTCGTGCTCGACGACGTGTCCCTCGACATCTGCGAAGGCGAGACGCTCGCGGTGATCGGACGTTCGGGTTCGGGGAAAAGCGTGCTCATGAAACATATTATCGGTCTTCTCAAGCCGGACAAAGGCCGGGTTACCGTCGACGACGTCGACATCAACCAGGTCTCGTACCGTGATGTGCGGCGGGTTCGCCGTAAATTCGGCGTGCTTTTTCAGGGCGGCGCGCTGTTCGACTCGATGACGGCCTTTGAGAATGTCGCATTTCCGTTGCGGACGTTTACCGACGATGCCGACGCGGTCATTCGAAAACGGGTGAAAGCGTGTCTGGAAATGGTCAACCTGGCCGATATCGGCGATAAGACACCCTCAGAGCTTTCGGGCGGAATGCAGAAACGTGTTGCTCTGGCCCGTGCCATCGCGCTCGAACCGAAGTACATCATCTACGACGAGCCCACGAGCGGCCTCGATCCCGAGACGTCGAACCGAATAGACGAACTGATAAAATCGCTGACCGAACAAATGAACGTCACGAGCATCGTGATCACGCATGACATGCATTCCGTGCTCGCCATCGCCGACCGCGTAGCCTTTGTCCATAGCGGGCGGATCCATTGGTCCGGGACGATCGACGAGCTTCATTCGAGCGACGACGACGTGCTGATGGAATTTGTGCGCGCCAACGAATACAAGATCGGCGTTCCAGCTTCTATTGGCTCATGACGTCGCCCCGGCCGCGCCTGTACTCCATCCGCATTCCACTCCGTCCATCCTCACCCCATTCCTAACGACCTACCCCGCCTGTGAAATACACTAAAGAGTTGGCCGTAGGTCTCTCGCTGGTGATCGCCGCCGTCATCTTCGTGCTTGGTGTGCGGTACTTTGAGGATCTGCCGCTCTTTCGCGGGACGTACTCCATGAATACGTCCTTCGAAAATGCGAACGGTCTGAATAAAGGCAATGCCGTACGCGTCAACGGCGTCCGCGTCGGCGCCGTCGACGACGTGGAATTGGGCGCGGAAGCAAACCGCGTTCTCGTTACGTTCCATGTAGATGAGAAGATCGCCATCCCGGAAGGGTCGGTCGCTACGCTTGGCGGCATCGCCGCATTGGGAAGTATCCATCTGGAGGTCCAGCTCGGCCCCCCCGGCAATCCGCGCGTGGAGGAAGGCGGGTTCATTCCGGGACAAGTGGGCGGCAGTTTAATGGACATGGTCTCGTCCAAGGGTCCCGGACTTGCGGACCAGGTCGAAGAAGTGTTGACGCGTACAAATCGAACACTTGAAGACGCAGAGGTGCTCTTTGAGGGTGCGAGTGGTGACGTAGGGCAAACTATGGCCGCATTCCGGCAAGCCGCCGTCGCGCTCGAGCAGACGCTGCGTGCGCAACAGGAGTCGCTCCATCGAACCATGGTCAATCTGGAAGGCTTCTCCGGCGACATGGCCGAGTTCTCCGGCACCAGCTCCGATACCCTCGCCGTCGCCGTGCAGCGGCTCAACCGGTCGATGCAGCAGCTCGAGGCATCCCTGGATCAGCTGGAAGGCACGACCGCGACACTCGACGAGATCCTTCAAAAAATCAACACAGGCGACGGTACGGTGGCCCGGATGATCAACGATCCAAGTGTATATGAGCGGTTCGATTCCACGCTGGCCGCGATGCAGCGCATCATGACGGAATTTCAGGAGGATCCGAAGAAATATCTCCGGCACCTCGATCTGATCGATCTTTTCTAATCGGCCTGCTTAGACATGCCCTCCTACGACGACGCCCTTCAGCTTTTTCACGAGTGGACGGAGACCGAAAGCCTCCGCCGGCATGCCTACGCTGTTGAGGCGGCGATGGAGCATTATGCTCGACAATTCGATGAGGATGTGGAGCTTTGGCGGATGACCGGCCTGCTCCACGACATGGACTACGAAAAACATCCGAGCCAGGAGGAGCATCCATTCGTCGCCGTGGACCTTCTTCGCGAACGGGGCTATCCTGAAGTCATGCTCCGGGCTATCCTCGGCCACGCAACGTATTCCGGCACGCCCCGTGACACGCAGCTAGCGAAAACCCTCTTCGCGGTGGACGAACTGGCCGGCTTCATTACGGCCGTGGCTTACGTGCGACCCACGAAACTGCAAGGCATGAAAGTGAAATCCGTCAAGAAGAAGCTGAAGGACAAGGCTTTTGCGGCGGCGGTTTCGCGCGAGGATATCCGGCAGGGCGCCGACGAGCTCGGCATTGATCTGGATATCCACATCCAACGGGTCATCGAAGGCATGCAGATCCGTGCGGAGCGGCTGGGGCTCGCATCGAAGAATTAGTTTACCAATCTCGGCACATTCGTGTCGATCCGAGTAACGTGGCGACAGATCCCGACAAACCGGTGCAGGAGAACGGACCCGTCGACGCCGGTGACTCGTCGAGCGTGGCAGCGAGCCGCGAAGCGGCCGATGCGTCCGCCGAAATCGACCCCGCCGATCACAAAATCCCGCCTATTGACCGGGAAACGGCGTTAAACAATGCGCGCGCGCTCACGCGCGAGCGAGCCCGCGATCTTCGCACCCTCCTCGCCCGGTACATCAGCCGGCATCTCCCTCCGCTGCCGCGCGCCTCGGGGCATGCGCCCGAACCGCCGCGGTCGGTGGGCGCGCACGCACGAATCCTGCCTTTCCTGCAGCTTATTCCCTGGCTGCTCGGCCTCGTCTTCGTGTTCAGTTTTATCTGGGATTTTCCCGACGTACAGGTCGCGGCTTTCGGCTTTGCACTCCGCCTCGAAGGGCTGCTCCGCATCCTATCCGTGAGCGGTTTGATTGGATTCTTTACGAACTGGCTGGCCATCACGATGCTCTTCAATCCGCGAGAGCGCCGGCCGATCTTTGGTCAGGGTTTGATTCCGGCCCAGCGCGAACGCGTCATTTTTCGACTCGCCAAGGCCGTCTCGGAAGAGCTGATCAATGAGGCGATCATCAAGGAGAAGATCGAGGAGAGCGGCATCATCGCAAAGTATCGCGACGTGACGCTCGCCGTAACGCGAGGGGTCGTGGAGGATCCGGAGTTTCGAGAAGAGCTGAAGTCGTTGACGGCCGGCTATCTCGAGACGGTGCTTTCCTCCGAAGAAGTCCGCCAAAGGATCGCCGAGTTCCTCGGCGAAAAGCTCGAAGAATTCGCCGGCCGCGGCTTCACAGGCTTTGCCCTTCGGGCCTATCGATTCCTCAACGAACCTGATTTTCAGCGCCGGATCGAGACCGCCATCTACGAACTGCCCTCCAATCTCGATACGGCTCTCGATGAGCTCGACGCGCTGCTCGACCGCATACCTGAAAAAATCGAGGCCCGCTCCGATGAAATCGAGCGCTGGGTTACCCGCATCGTGCTCGGCTTCGTCGAAAATCTCGACGTATATGACATCATCGTCAGCAACATCGAGCGCTATGACGAACGCAAGCTGGAGGTGCTCATCAAGAACACCTCGAACGAGCAGCTCAACTACATCAAATATTTGGGGGGGGTCCTTGGCTGCGTGGGCGGCCTGGTGATCTGGAGGCCTTTCCTCGCGTTGGGCGTGTTCGCCGTTTTGGGCGGACTGCTGTTCGTCGTCGACGAGGCGTTATATCGGAGAAGGGGATAGCGTTCCGGGGCCCGGAATCTTTCTATACGGCGCCCGCCGAGCGCGAAGCGCGAGCCGCTCCGGCTTTCTACGCCGCGCCCGCCGAACGCGCGAAGGCCGCTCCGGCATTCTACGCCGCGCCCGCCGAGCGCGCGAGCCGCTCCGGCTCTCTATGCCGCGCCCGCCAATCGCGGGGGCAGCTCCGGCTTCTTGATGGCGCTGACCGGTCTGACCTTCCGTTTCTCAGCCAGGGATGTCACGGCGATGCGGACGTCCGGCTCGTCTTCCCTGAAGTTCATGAGCACTTCGAGCACGCCGTCGCGCGTGTCTTGCTTCATCAGCTCGGCGCGCAGGTTCGATGCGTCGCGAAAGCCTTTAAAATAGCCGCCGTACATGCGGCGCATTTCGAGGACGCCCTTTCGCTCGCCGAGCCATTCGCATTTCAGCGTGAGATGCTCGGCCACGACAGACAGTCGCTCTTTCCACTCCGGAGGCGGAGGTAGCTCACCCGTCTCCAGAAAGGCCTTCGCCTCCCGGAATATCCAAGGATTACCGATCGCACCACGACCGATCATGACGGCATCGACACCGGTCTCGTCGAACATCTCCCTGATCTTTTCGGGATCCGTGGCATCTCCATTGCCGATGAGCGGGATATTACGTACGCCCTCCTCCTTAATTCGACGGAGCCACTCCCACCGTGCGTCGCCTTTGTACATCTGCGCTCGCGTTCGGGCGTGGACCGACAGCGCCTGGATGCCGGCGGCCTCCAGCATCCGCGCGACGTCGAGGATTTTGATCGATTGCTCGTTCCAGCCGAGGCGCGTCTTCACCGTTACGGGGCGCGACGCGGTATCGAGCACGGCTTCGGTGATCTTCAGCATTTTCGGTAGATTCCGAAGGATACCGGCGCCGCCGTCCTTGCAGACGACTTTCTTTACCGGGCAGCCGAAGTTGATGTCGATGAGATCGGGATTTGCTCGATCGACGATCGGCACGGATTCCCGAACCTGCTCTACGTCGCCGCCGAAGATCTGAATGCCGACCGGCCTCTCTTCTTCGTAGATGTCCAGCTTTTGGTGGGAATCGTCCGCGTCATAGATGAGTCCGCCCGTGGAGATAAACTCGGTGTACAGCATATCCGCCCCGAACCGTTTGCAAAGTATGCGAAACGGCGGATCGCTCACGTCCTCCATCGGTGCGAGGAAGAGCGGGTACTTTCCGAATGAGAGCGGTCCGATATTCATAATGGGCCCTAGAAGGAGCAGGCGCGGTAGACTGTTTTTGGGACCTGATTTCGTGCTCTAAAACGATCCGCTACAACCGGCGTACGCACCCGGCAGTTCCGAAGCCGCCGTAGGGTCGACTCGTGCGAATCCCCCTTACCGCACGCCGTTGACGTGCCCGTCAAACTTTCAGTAACGTAACCTCACCGTTCGGCGGCCGTACTGCACCACGGTCGTTCAATTTGTATATATCGACACCCTGGCGGCGCCGAGGGTGAGCTCCTTTTGGGGATCGCGTGCCGCCGTATCCCTAACTCCCGTCGACACCTGGCATAAGCATATGGAGAAGAAACTTCACCTCGTCGCCTCCGGATTGGCCTTCATGCTGGTCACTCTCGTCCTTGCCGGATGCGGCCCGAACCTGTTCGAGCGTGTCGGTAACTTTTGGACGCTGGGCTGCTGCGGCACGGTCATCGTCATCCTCGACATCATTGCACTGGTCGAGCTCGCCGGCAGTGGCAAGACGACGGGCAACAAGGTGCTCTGGGCCCTCTTGATCATCTTTTTCCCCGTGGTCGGCTGTATTCTCTACTACTTTTTCGGCCGGACCTGAGCTCGGGCTACTTCCTCGGGCGGACCTCACTCTGGTACTTCTTCGGGCGGACCTGACTCTGGCTACGTTTTCGGCCGGGCCGAAGCTCGGTCTGCTTCTTCGGCCTTTACGAAGCCTGGACGTCACCTGCGCACTGCGATTTGTCGCACGCTCGCAGTATCTTCGTGAGCATCCGGCACCGGCAGCTGCCGTATTTCTCCGCCAGACGAAGTATTCATGCCCAATCAACCCCATCATCCGGCCCGAATTGCGCTGTTCCTTGCCGTCCTGCTTTTGAGTGGATGCGCAGTTTCTACAGGATGCAGCTCTGCGCGTCAGATGCAGGAACCCGAGGTGGACCTGCGTCCTACCGTCATCCTGATTTCGCTCGACGGAGTTCGGTGGGATTTTCTGGAAAAGTACGACGCACCGCACCTCGTGTCGCTCGCCTCCTCGGGCGTTCGCGCAGAGCGGCTGACGCCCGTCTTCCCTACCAAGACCTTTCCCAATCACTATTCGACCGTCACCGGCCTCTTCGCCGAGAACCACGGCGTCATCTCGAACACGATGTATGATCCCGTGATGGATGCTTCCTTCAGCCTGTCGAATCGGGAGGCGATCGCCGATCAGCGATGGTGGGGAGGTGAGCCGCTGTGGGTGACGGCGGAGAAGCAAGGGCAAGTCGCTGCGACATATTTCTGGCCCGGCTCCGAGGCCGCGATTCAGGACATGAGGCCGACCTACTGGTTCGAGTACGATGGACGCACTCCCGGCGAGGCACGCGTGGATCAGGTGTTCGAATGGCTCGAGCTTCCCGCGACGGAACGTCCGACGTTCATCACCCTCTATTTCAGCGACGTGGACGGTGCCGGCCACCGGCACGGCCCGGACGCACCTGAAGTTGCGGAGGCCCTGGCCGGTGTAGATTCGCTCGTCGGCCGCCTCGTCAACGGCCTCGCCCGTCGCGGCCTGCAGGAAGACGTAAATCTTATCGTCACGTCCGATCATGGCATGGCCGAGACGTCACCGGACCGAATTATCATCGTCGATGATTTCTTCGACCCGGAAGCCGCACACATCGTCGACCTCGGCCCGATACTTATGATGTATCCGCCGGCCGGCGTCGATGAAGATTCGCTGGCCGGCGCGCTCGACGGTCACGACCATCTGGTCGCCTATGCAAAAGCTCGGATTCCGGAACGTTTCCATGTGGCCGACCACCCTCGCACGCCGCCGATTCTTGCAATCGCGGACGAGGGGTGGATTCTCTCAACGCGCCGGCGGTACGAGGAGAATCCCTCCCGGTTCAACGGAGGAACACACGGCTACGATAACGCGCTGGAGTCTATGGGCGGCATCTTCATTGCCGGTGGACCGGCGTTTCGAAGCGGTTACGTAACGGAGCCTTTCCTTAATATCCACATCTATGAGCTCGTCTGTGAAATTCTTGGACTCGCACCCGCCCAAAACGACGGGCGGCTCGAGGCAGTCGACGATATGCTGAAGCCCGATCGCGTCGCCCGGCCGTAAATGACCGCACCTGCTCGCAAGAATGACCGCGCATGTTGGCAAATCGACCGCGCATGCTCTCCGCAGGACCGGACGCGACATCCGCAAGTGCGGACGAGAATTCGCGCGGACGCGGA
>CAZART010000041.1:0-3881 GCA_964487555.1 uncultured Rhodothermales bacterium | reverse complement strand
GCGGATGCGGCATTCGCAAGTTGCGGCTCGCGAATGTCCACGAACGCTCGTAGATCACCGCACATGCTCCCAAAACGACCATGCACTTCCGCACATGTCGCGCGCATCCGCGTAAATGACCTTGCATACTCGAAAATGACGTCGCCTTCTCCTCATATCCAACAAATCTGCTCATGCTGAACGTTTCAGCGATCCTTCTCGACATGGACGGCATCGTCATCGATTCCGAGCCGCTGCACGAGGAAGCGCAGCGTACGGTATTTCGGGAATTCGACCTTGACGTGCCCGATTCGGCCTTGCCGACCTTCAAGGGAATGACCGAGCAAGACGTCTTTACGCGCATCGTCCTGGACTATGGACATGGTGCTCGTGACGTCGATACACTCGTAGCGGCGAAGGAGGTGGCCTATCGGAAGCTCTTAAAAGACGTGACGCTCGTACCCGGCGTGCTGTCGTTCATCCGAAGCGTCCACGGCCGGTTCCGAATCGCCCTGACGACGTCATCGGTACGTTCGGATCAACAATTCGCGTTCGAGAAGTTCGATCTGGCCCCTTACTTCGAGGTCATCGTGACGGCGGAAGACATCATCAATCCGAAACCGCATCCGCAGCCCTATCGCAAGACGGCCGAAAGGCTCGGCATCGGCCCGGGGGACTGCCTCGTAGTCGAGGATTCACTGCACGGCGTCCAATCGGCGCTCGGAGCCGGATGCGTCGTCGCGGGGATGACGACGACGTTTCGGCGGGACGCGCTTGACGACGCCGGGGCGCATTTCACGATCGATACGTTCGAGGAATTGGCGAATCGCCTCGGCGTGCTCCTCGATTGACCTTCCGACATTCACACGCGCACCTCCTATAATTTTGTTATCCTTTCCATCATGCTGCCGCTGATCAACGTCGCATAACGTGGAACCCGCAACACACGACGGAACACACGGCCCAAGCTTGCTCCGTACGATGCTCACCCTTCTGGTGACGCTCTACGTGTTCATCCTGAGCATTAATCTGCTCGGACACGCGTTCAAGCTGTTCGGCAGGGACCTCGCCGTCACTCTTCTGCAGACGACCGAAGACCCGTTTCTTGGCCTATTTCTGGGCATGCTCGCTACGAGCCTCATTCAGAGCTCCTCGACAACCACTTCAGTTACGGTCGGCCTCGTAGCCGCAGGCGGACTGTCTCTGGAAACGGCGATCCCCGTCATTATGGGTGCGAATATCGGCACGACGGTGACGAACACGCTCGTCTCGTTCGGCCATGCTACGCGGCGTGTGGAATTTCGACGGGCCCTTTCCGCCGCGATGGTGCACGACGTTTTCAACCTCATGAGCGTCGCCGTTCTTTTTCCTATCGAGCTCCTGTTTCATCCCATTCAAAAGGTCGCGGTCATCCTTCAGTCGGGCTTTGCCGATCTCGGTGGGATGGAGCTGTTTAACCCCGTAAACATGATCGTGAGTCCCGCCATCAGCGCCCTTGACGGCCTTCTAGGGACGACGCCGACGTCGGCGGTGATCATGATGATCCTGTCGCTCGTTCTGCTCTTCGTATCACTCATGGTGCTCGTGCGAACGATGCGCTCAGCCGTTGTGCACCGTGCGGAGAAGATAATCGACCGATATCTCTTCGGGAAAGACCATGCGACGTTTCTCGCCGGGCTCGTCCTTACGGTGCTCGTTCAGAGCAGCTCGGTTTCGACGTCGCTCATCGTGCCTCTGGCCGGCGCCGGTTTGCTTACGCTGCGCGAAATCTTCCCGTTCACGCTCGGCGCGAACATCGGTACCACGATGACGGCCCTCCTCGCCGCCCTCGCGACGGGCAATTCCGTTGCGGTGACGGTAGCCTTTGGCCACCTGGTCTTCAACGTATACGGCATCCTCATATTTTATCCGTTGCGCTTCCTTCCCATTCGTACGGCGCGCCTAATCGGTGATTTCGCCGGACTCTCGGCACGAAACGTGACGATCGTGATCAGTGTGTTTATCCTCTTATATCTGATTCCTCTGGCCTTCTTCATCTTCTGATTTCTTCGGACGCAAGAGCGCTCCGGTTTAGCCATGAATATTTTCAGAAGCAAACCCAAATCCAACCTCCTTCAGGAATGCATCGAGGATACTGTGCGCATGCTCGATATGGGACATGAGATGTTCCAGCTCGTGACGACCGCCCTCGTAGAAGATTCGCCTCCGGAGGACGTCAAGACCATCAAGAAGATGGATAAGGAGATGAACCGTCTGCATCGCGACGTTCGCCGAAAGGTCTATGAGCATCTCTCCCTGACGGGAACGCAAGATTTATATTACTCTCTCGTCCTCCTCTCCGTGGTGGACGACACGGAACGAGTCGGCGATTACGACAAGAACATCGCCGAAATCATCACGATCATTCCGCGGCGTCTGGACTTTGGCGAATACACGCAACGATTCAACAACCTCTGGGAGCGCACGAACGTGTTTTTCGACGCCACGCTCACCGCTTTCAGAGAGGATGATGAGACGAAGGCCCGTTTTGTGCTAGAACACTACGGTCACCTGTCGGACACGTGCGACGACATGATCGACGAGATCCTGGCCGGTGAGAGTGAGACGATCAAGCGAGACCTCGTCGCCCTGATCATGCTTGTGCGCTTCTTCAAACGCGTCAATGCCCATCTCAAGAACATCGCCTCGACGTTGACGAATCCGTTTCACCAGATCGGCTA
The DNA here is from genome assembly GCA_964487555.1 of uncultured Rhodothermales bacterium. Classification (GTDB taxonomy): domain Bacteria; phylum Bacteroidota; class Rhodothermia; order Rhodothermales; family VXPQ01; genus CAZART01. The sequence continues at coordinate 1,182 of CAZART010000041.1, read as the reverse complement.
TCGCCCTAAGAAGGAGAAGTAGGCCGGTCTCGTCTTCACACTTCCGACGCCCTCGTTACGTCTGAGCTCGATGAGCCGGCCGTAACAACATCGGCACGGCGCCCGTCGAACTTCGCCCGGCTGCGGCGTAACCGATCGTCCACGGGATGTCAGATAATGAGAGAGGGATTCAAATGACACCGGATGCTTGGATTATTGTCGCAATCATCGCCGGCGTGCTTTTCGTGATGTCTCTCGCGGCCGTCATTCTTGCGCTGCGGGCACGGCGCGGGACGGGCACGGGCCGGCGCGTTACGGACGAGGTCGCCGCCCTGCGCTCAGAGGTCGACAGCATGAAGGATCGCAATCGGCTGCTCGAAGATCGCTTCGAACGCTACGAGCGGTCGCACGCGGAGTTACGTGATACGCTCGATCATATGCGTGAAGACGTGGAGGCACGCCTGACGCGGGTAGCGTCCCACGACAGCACACAGCGAGAGCTCCAGGAACAGATACACGAGATCCGCAAGGAACACCAGGTACTGATGGAGCGCGACGAACGACACGAGCGAAGAGTCCTCGAGCTGCAAGAACAGCTGGGCAATCTCAGGGCGGATGTACCTGCGCGCTCCCGCCGCGACGGCGAGCCGATGCGTACGTGAGCCCCCAAACATTCTCGCTCGGCGCTCAAATGGTGACGAAGAGAGAGGATGAGGAGAAGGTGTCGAGCGGGCGAGACAGGGCCGGTTCCTAATGCGGAGCCGGCCCTGTTGTCGTATTTTCCCGATGCGATCGTGGCCGGAAGCGTCAGTCGAGTCCTCGCTGGCGCAGATAATCCTCGCCTCGCCCTTTTATGTGTTCATCCCAATACTGCATCCACTCCGCCCCCTCGTCGTCCAGACGCTCCCAGTCTATGCTCATCGGTGTAACGTCCACGCGCGTGATCCATTCCGGAAGGAGGTCAGGAGAAATATCCGTGCGAACGGGAATGCGAAAGAAAACGTTGGCCTGGTCCACCAGTGCACTCTCGCTCGTAACGAACTCGTAGAACGCCTCGCCGACATCGAGGTGCGGCCCGTCCTTCACGAGGGCAATGCCGTCGGTCAGCACAGGAGTTCCGGACTCTGGAACCAAGTAATCGAAGGGATAGCCGACCGTGTTTGCCTGAATGTACGTGTCCGGCATATTCCAGAGCGTCACGTC
>CAZART010000040.1:36195-41483 GCA_964487555.1 uncultured Rhodothermales bacterium | reverse complement strand
TTACGTGCACCAGCCGCGGCCGATGGGTTACGCGATGAACTTAGATCTGAACCGCGACGTCGGCGGGCGCCGCCGAACCATCCCTCCCCTCGGGGCGCGCGGCCGAACCATCCTTCCCCTCGGCAAGCGCGGCCGAACCATCCTTCCCCACGGCGAGCGCGGCCGAGCCATGCCTCCCGTCGGCGGCCGGGATCTCAAAACCGTTGGATGACAGCGATTCACGAACCGCGGTGCCAAGCTCATTTTCGGAGGCCGCGACGATCACGGCGACCGTGGCATCGCCCGTCACGTTGGTGATGGTTCGGCACATGTCGAGCAGGCGATCAATGCCAAGAATCAGCGCTATGCCTTCGACCGGTACACCGATCGCGTTCAGCACGATCACCAACATGACGAGACCGGCCCCCGGCACGGCCGCCGTTCCAATCGAGGCCAGCGTCGCCGTCAGCACGACCGCGGCCTGATCCATCAAGGTCAGCGGCAGGCCGTAAACCTGTGCGATGAACACGGCCGCGACGCCCTGATAGAGCGCGGTGCCGTCCATGTTCATGGTCGCGCCCAGTGGAAGGACGAACGATGTCACCCGCTCGCTCACCCCAAGCCGGTCGCGGACGGTCTCCATATTCAGCGGTAGTGTAGCGGCGCTGCTCGACGACGAAAATGCCAGGAGCTGCACGCTGCCCATGGTCCGAAAAAACCTTCCCAGCGGCATTCGCCGGCCGACCGTCACGCGCAGCATCCCGCCGTAGAAAACGAACGTGTGGATGGCCAATCCGAGGACGACGGTGAGCGCATACCACGACAGCGTCGACAGGATTTCGAACCCGAAATCCGCCGTAACCGCTGCGATGAGCGCGAAGACGCCGTATGGTGCCATCAGCATCACCAGATCCACAATTTTGATCAGTACCTCGGTGAATCCATCGAAGAAGCGGATGACCGGCTGAGCCTTTTCGAAGGAGATCAGGCTGAGCGCCACACCGATGATCAGCGCAAAGAAGACGATCTGAAGCATATTGCCCGCGGCGAGCGCTTCGAACGGATTCGTCGGCACGAGCGCGATAATGGAGTCGATAAACGAGACGACCTCGGCGCGCTCTACGCGCGCGCCGGCCTGCTCGCCATACGACTGAAGCAAACGTTCGCTCGCGGATTCCGGAAGCCCGGCGCCCGGGCGAATCAATCCGGCTAATAGGAGGCCGATCGTGATGGCCACGGCCGTCGTGATGAGATAGAGGCCAACCGTTTTACCGCCGATGCGTCCGAGTTTTTTGGGATCTGATATCGACGAAGCCCCTACGATCAGGCTCGCCAACACCAGCGGCGCGGCGATCATCGTGATGAGGCGGATGAAGAGCGTTCCGACCGGTTTGACGTAGGTGGTCGTTATCTCGGCGGCTTCGGTCCAGCCCGCGGCATTGACGACGCAGCCGAACAGCGCGCCGGCGACCAATCCGATCACGATCTGCCAGTGGAGCGCTAGCCGGCGCCTCGGAACATCTGAGGGAGCGGTCGTCATCTTCGAGGATAGGGCGCGTGGGCAGGGTAAAAGTCGTAATTTGCGCACCCTGCTCGCTTCATCGCATCAAAGGAGGATTAAAAATGGCGGCGCCTATCCCGGAATCGCAGCGCTGCGCGTGGCCCGGCGACGATCCGATCATGATTGCATATCACGACGTCGAGTGGGGCGTACCGGTCCATGACGATCGCGTCCATTTCGAATACATCATCCTCGACGGCGCACAGGCCGGCCTGAGCTGGAAGACCGTGCTCCATAAGCGAAACGGCTACCGTGATGCCTTCGCCAACTTCGATCCCGAAGTCGTGGCACACTACGACGAACAGAAAATCGAGGCACTGCTGCAGGACCCCTCAATCATCCGAAATCGCCTCAAGGTCGCCGGCGCCGTTAAAAATGCCCGGGCGTTCCTTACGGTTCAGGAGGAATTCGGCAGCTTCAACGAATACATCTGGCAGTTCGTGGATGGAGAGCCCATCCACAATACATGGAAGGATATGAGCCGGATTCCGGCCGAATCGCCCGAGGCACGCGCAATGAGCAAAGACCTGAAGGCGCGCGGCTTCACGTTTGTGGGCCCGACAATCTGCTACGCCTACATGCAAGCGGCCGGGATGGTCAACGACCATACGATCAACTGCTTCCGCCATTCGGAGCTGCGCGTCGGATAAAGCGTGCGGCGTCACCGTGCATGCGGCGTCAACGGACATGTGGAGTTGTCTGGCGTCCGGCGTTGACGGGCGTCCGGCGTTGACGGGCGGCGTTGACGGGCGTGCGGCGCTGACGGGCGTCCGGCGCTGACGGGCTGCGTCAACGTCCATGCGGCGTTACCGGGCATGGCTATTAAGGGCATGCGGCTTTAAAGGGCGGGCGACTTCGCTGGGCGTTCGACGTCAGTGGGCGGGCTGCTGGGCTGTCGGCCACTCCTCCGGGAGCAATACGACGGCGAGAAGCGAAACGAGTGATGCGATAAATAACCTGATGTGCACGCCCGGCAGATCGGTCGTGAGATAGACGAGGAAAAACTCGTCGAGAACGAGAAAGGCAGCCCAGAGTCCCGTTCCCCATGCAAAGGCCTGGTATGCCGTCTCGGCGCCGGCGCGCTTCATCCCCTTAAACGCGCGTACCGAGCGCCAGAACGCGAACGTCGCCGTGCCCGCCCACAAGATTACGGCGATGAAGCAGAGTGCCACGATCCACTCGGGCGTGCCGTAGATCGACGTGACTTCCACCATGAATTCGTAGTTGCCCGAGGCAAAACGAAGACGGTTGGGAAACAGGCCGACGGCTTTGAGCCCATCCGTCAGGTCGGTGATGAAGACAAGAGTAAAATAAGACGCCCAGAAGAGCAGAACGACTCGCTTGATCAACATAGTACGATGGCGTGGCGTAACGCGTTCACGATAGGTTGGATGCTACATTTCGACGCCCCGATGGCGTAATCGCAGTGATTCCAGGCGGCGGCCCTAATAATACGCGTTTGCATGTTCGGGTAGTTCGCGCCTCCGAATAGTCCGCAGATCTGGACACGGAATCCGCAGGCCTGGACGCGGAGTCCGCAAACACGGACACGAAATTCCGCATGCGCGGACACAAAATTCCGCACGCACGGACACAAAATTCCGCACGCGCGGACACGAAGTTCCGCGCGCGCGGACGCGGAATTCCGCAGACCCCAACGCGGAATCCGCACGAGGTGCGCAGGTCCGGTTACGAAATCCCTATCCGCGGATGCTATGGTCCTATTTCTGGACTTGAGGCGCGGGGGTCTTTCCTCGTGTCAGCAGATCCGTGGCAGCGGGTCGCCGACGAGCATGTCGATAATGCGGGTGCCGCCGTAAGAACTGACGCACAAAACCGATCCGGCAGGCTTCTCGCGTACCTCACCTATGATAACGGCCTCGTCACCGCCCGGTGCGCGCCGCAGTGCTTCGAGCGCGGCCTCCGCACGTTCGGCGGAGACGACGGCGAGGAACTGGCCTTCATTCGCGATATGAAGTGGATCCAAACCTAGAATTTCGCAGGCACCCCGCACTTCGGGGCGGAGCGGGATGCGATCTTCATGCAGTCGAATGCTCAGCCGAACCTCGCGAGCCAGTTCGTTCAACGCCGAAGCGACACCACCGCGCGTCGGGTCGCGCATCCAGCGAAGCCCGTCGCCGGCGGCCGGAGCGAGCGCATCGACGAGATCTGTAATTGCCCGCGTATCTGAAACCAGGTCGGCCTCGAGATCGAGCTCACCGCGCGCAAGCAGAATCGTGATGCCGTGATCGCCGATCGGGCCCGACAAGATCACTTGATCCCCGGGGCACACCGCGGCAGGGTCGAGCAAAATCCCTTCACGCAGTAGGCCGAATCCGGCTGTCGTCACATACATGCCGTCGGCCTTGCCGTGTTCGACAACCTTGGTATCACCGCCGACCACCTTCACCCCCGCCTTGCGCGCCGCCGCGGCCATTGCCTCGACCTCTGCCTGAAGCTCCGATGTTGGTAGCCCGGCCTCTATAATATACGTCGCCAACAAGCAAACCGGCCGTGCCCCGGCCACGGCCAGATCGTTAACCGTGCCGTTAATCGCCAGCTCACCGATCGAGCCGCCCGGAAATCGTAGCGGCCGCACGACGAAGCTGTCGGCCGTCAGCGCTACGCGCGACCCACCCACATCGAGAACAGCCGAGTCACCGAGCTTCGACAAGATCTCGTTCCCGAGTAGCGGCGCCATGAGCCCCTCGATCAACCGGCGCGTAGCCTTCCCGCCCGCTCCGTGAGACATCTCGATCTGCGGATCGGAAAAGCGGACGGTGTGACCGTTAGTGCTTACTTTATCGAGTGTTGACATATATGTGTGACTAAGTCCGCTATTAACCCTGGTGTATGACCTAAATGTGCTAGTTGTGTTGTGGGGCCAAGGCGCTATCGACTATGTATGATCAAGCCCGCTCGTCTAAGTACATCAATCAATTCGCAACTACCGTAACATATGAGTGCCGCTGCATCGTACTCCACGTCGTTTACTTCGCTTCGCTTCGTCAGTCGCCCGTCGGGCTCGTGTCGTTTCCTCGCAATAGCTCCGCTATTACTCGTCAACTCGCCTAGCGGAGCACGCGCATCGACCCTCCAATTACGTTACCGTACTTACGAAAGGACGTCTAAGTGCCTCATTGCTTCTGCGGTGAGAAGGATATAATGGCCTCTGTGTGACCAGGTACCTCATCGCTTCTTACGGAAACAAGGGCACCACGACCTATGTGCAAAAACGTGCCTTTTTCACTTCAGTATGACCGAGGACGCAATCGCCCATGCGCAACCAGGTTCCTTCATCGCTTAAGCGTGGCCGAGGACGCCATCGCCCGTGCGAAACAGGTTCCTTCATCGCTTAAGCGTGGCCGAGGAAGCTATCGCCCATGCGCAACCCGGTTCCTTTATCGCTTAAGCGTGGCCGAAGACGCTATCGCCCATGCGCAATAGGTGCCGAATCAGGTGCTCTATCGCTTATGTGTGACCGAGGACGCTATCGCCCATGCGCAACCATGCCGTATCGCTTATGTGTGGCCGAAAGTGCCATGCCAACGTAACGAACGCGGCGGCAAGCTGTCGATGCAGGCAAATGCCGAGCGACGATGTCAGGCGTCCGCCAGCACGTTCAGCTCCTCAATGCGGTGCGCATACTGGTACTGCGCGGCGCAGGCCCCTTCGGATGAGACCATCAGTGCCCCGATGGGGTGCTCCGGCGTACATTCGCGGCCGAATAGTTTGCATTGTTTCGGTT
>CAZART010000040.1:31351-36095 GCA_964487555.1 uncultured Rhodothermales bacterium | reverse complement strand
CCGATGGGGTGCTCCGGCGTACATTCGCGGCCGAATAGTTTGCATTGTTTCGGTTTGAGGACGCCTTTCAGGACCTCGCCGCACTGCGCCGCCTTGGGATCGGTCACCCGCACGCCGGGGACGGTGAACCGCTTCTCGGCATCCCAATCCGCGTAGGCCGGCGCGAGTTTCAAGGCGGATTGTGAGATGAAGCCAAGCCCTCTCCATTCAAAATACGGGCGGAGCTCGAACACTTCGGCCATGATACGGAGAGCCGGTATGTTCCCCTCCCACGGAACGACCCGCGCATACTGATTTTCGATCTCGGCACGCCCGTCGTTGAGCTGACGAAGTATCATCACGATGGATTGAAGCAGATCGAGCGGCTCGAATCCGGAAACCGCAACGGGTTTGCCGTAGTCACGCGCGATGAACTCGTAGGGCCGGCAACCGATGACCGTGGAGACGTGGCCCGGACCGATGAATGCATCGAGCCGCATGTCCGGCGATTCGAGAATGGCCTTGATGGCCGGAATTATCGTGACGTGATTGCAGAATACGCTGAAGTTCTTGACGCCGTTCGCCTTCGCCTGCTTGAGCGTCAGCGCCGTCGAAGGCGCGGTCGTTTCGAAGCCGATCGCGAAGAAGTAAACCTCGAGATCCGGATTCTTTTCGGCGAGCTTCAAGGCGTCGAGCGGCGAGTAGACCATCCGCACGTCCATACCGCGCGCCTTGAACTCCAGCGGTGTGCCTTTTGAGCCGGGCACCCGCATCATATCGCCGAAGGCGGTGAAGACGGCAGCCGAATCTTCGGCAATCGTGAGGCCGTCGTCGATGCGCCCCATCGGGAGCACACACACGGGGCATCCAGGGCCGTGTACGAGCTCGATGTTCTCAGGTAGAAGATCTTTCAATCCATGTCGATAGATGGAATGCGTGTGCCCCCCGCAGACCTCCATGATTCGGTAGTGGTGATTGCCATTGGCGAGCCGTCGGATCTCGCGCACAGCGCCCTTGATCAGTTCCCCGTCTCGAAATTCATCGACATATTTCATAGCGGCTCCTCGCCTTCCGAATTGTACCCTCGCCACTCCTCCATGGCCGCGTCACCCTCCCCGAGCATGGTCAACAGGCGGATCTGCTCGTCCGCCTGCTCGGCGCTGATCTTGCTCATCGCGAAACCAACGTGGATCAGCACCCAGTCGCCCACGTCAAGTCCTTCTTCCTGAAGAAGGTCGACGTTCACGCGTCGGCGAACGTTCGCCACCTCCACCGTCGCGAAATGACGGTCATCCTCCATACTCTTAATGCGCCCGGGAATGGCCAAACACATGGTCGACTCCTACATTCTTTTAATGCGAAGATAGCGGCGCATCTCCGGTATCGACGACAGCAGCGCCGCACCGATTAATACGATGGGAAGCCCTGCAATGAGCCATTTCTTAATCCCATTCATTTCCGACCTCTCCCTGTTCCAATTCATTTCGTACGGCGATTTTCGCCGCACCGTCTCCCGTCAAAATATTTTCAATGACTTCCTCAACGAGTGAGATCGCCAGGGGTACCGCGGCATCCACGACGGGGCTGAGCCCAATCCGGCCATCGAGCGACTGTAGCGTCTCGGGCTCGCAGCCCACCACGTAGAGTTCGCCGTCGAATCCGCCCAGCGTCTCGAGCATGCTCAGTACGGCCTCCGGATTCATCGAATGGCCGGCGCTTACACTCTGACCGGCGTCCACGGCGTCCAGTTGGGGCGTTAATAGATACACCGTACCCGGATCGCGTCCCCGCGCCGTCGCATCGACGAGAATGACGGCGTCGTAGCCGTCGGCGATAGCGAATGCCAGATCATAGCTTCGAATGCCGAAATCGGCCACCGTCATGAAGTCCGGCGTCGGCTGCTTCAAGAGGCGTTCGGCCACGACCACCCCAAAGGCATCATCGCCATGAAAAACATTGCCGACACCGGCCACCAGTATGCGCTTTCCGCGTGTCATTGATCGCCCTTCTCGAGGAGTTCAACGTCGTCGAGGCCGTAGAAGAATCGGTGTCCGGGCTGCCGCAACAGACCGAGATCCCTGCCGGGATCGTCATCGACAACCAGGGCCAGGTGAATCTTTCCTTCAAAATCCTGTTCGATGGACTCGATTTCGGCGGTCTTCCCGGCGAGGGCGACATCCATCACATCCGTCATTTTCATCGGGCGGATTCGGACGCGGTCTCCGACGGTCAACCGACGTCCACCTACGTCCACGTGCTTCGGCGGCACCTGATGAGATAATTGCTTCAGTCCTCGAACCGTCCCGTGCATGCCGAACAGGTCCTCATCGTCCAGATGCTCCGTGCGGTGCAGGATGCGTCGCGCCAACTCGTCCGACCCGCGGATCTCCATCTTCTCCTCGTCGCTGAGGGTCATGACGCGCAAGGTCAGCATCTCGTCTATTTCCGTGCCGTCAAAGAAGTCGCCCGCACTCTCCTGCGCAATTCGCGGGTAGTCGTAGAGAATGATCGGTGACGAAAGAACCGTATCCTGCTGGCCCTCCTCGCCGACGAGAACCGGCCACGTGCCGCTGTTCTCGCATGCCTCCGCGGCTTCCGCATACTCCTGTGGGGGATCCGTCATTGAGAAAAACCGGGCGCCCTTCACCTGCAAAATCGTGTGCGTCGAGGCGAATGTTCTGAGTAGAACTTCGTCGTGACACCGGGCGAGGTTCTCGGGCAGCATGCTCTCGTTCGAGACGGTCGCCCGAACTCTATGCACGCTCCCGACAACCGGCTCGATGGAAAACTCCACCGATCCTGCGAGTCGCGGATGCCGCCGCTCGACGTATCCGGCCAAGCCACCGTTTGCGCGGATCGCGTCGCGCCCGCTGGAGGCAGAAAATGCGAACGCTTTCACGCAGCGTCGGCCGGCCGACGCCTGTAAGGGCGGCATCTCTACGGACCGCTCTATGACGTCCATCCAGCTTTGGTGCATTTCTCCATTCACGACCAGCCGGTCCACCTCGCATCCCGTCTTGTCGATGATCTGCCGATCGACCGGCTGCAGAAAGTGAACGCCAACCTCGATCGTAGCCACGTCGCCGGCGTCAGGCCCCGGCGTCTCGAGCGAGTCCACGACACCGGACGTCCCCACCTGAAGCAGACATTCCGTCGTCATCGTCCATGGTTCTCTCCCGTTTTGAAGGCGACTGTACGTGCGCGGATACACACGGCCGAACGTGAACCGTTTGCGGTTCTTGATCGACGAGGGCCGATACGGATAAAGGATGTGCCCCTCGTACAGAACGGCCTTCACGATCGGATCGACGGCGTCCGTATTCACGCGGCTACCTCCGGTCTATCTACGACGTCGAGGAGCCGAGAAAGCGCCTCATCCCACGACGTAAACCCGTTGCTCTGCTTGTACGCATACAGCCGGTCGAACACGTCGCGTTCGAGATACATCCACGCACTGTTCGGATAATGCTCATCCATGAGCGCCTTCCATCGCGCCACCGGCATTCGGTATCGGCATTCACTCTCCCAGGACACCCGCTGAATTAGAATCCGGCTGCCGCTCGAGTAGAAGATGGTACCGGCGAACAGAAAGATGAGCGGTATTTCGCCGTCGTCGATCCCGTAAAAATACTTAGCCGTGGCGATATTCATATCGAACGTGCAGGGGACGGTGAGCTCGACCGTCGTGCATCCAGTGAACGCAGGCGCAGTTGTGCTTTCGTTCGTCCAGTGCATATCTCGCAGCGTCCTGCCCCAGTCGGCCGCCGGTCCAAACAGCTCGACGAGCCGCTCGCGCTCCCTCTCACCGTACCGACGTCGCGTGGCCTCGATGCGGATCTGCGTCTGAAGCAGAATGGACTGGATGTATTCGTCCGCCGGCCGATTTTCGATCCGGAGATCGAAGACCATCAACGGCGTCATTCCATCGCTGGCCGATCGCACATCGGTAATTTGAAAGTCGACGTCGGGCATGAGATTGATTGGTCGAAGGAGGTATTAGGCGGAGCGGATCGGGCGTGCGCGTGTGCGAACGCGGTCGAAAAAAGCATTCATCTCTCGGCGTACGTCCTCTCCGCCGGAGAAGCCCCTCCAGTTGAGTCTGATCAGTCCGGTGAGTTCGTAGCATTGATCGATCGGAATCACGAACGCTTCCGTCTTCTGCGTGAGCCGGTTGACCAAAAGTGCCTCCACGTGCGGCTCGAGGGAGCTGAAAATGCCGGTCTCGTCTAAGATGTCGCGCATCGAGTCGAACGGAAGCGTCGACTTCGTGACGCCGCCCGGGCTCGGATAGTAGGCGCTCACACTTCCGTCCTCACCCTCCCGAACGAAGAACGCGAGGTTGATAGGAAGGGATAGGTGTTCCCAGGGTATGGCGGCGGCGAGGTCTCCATCGAGCGCGCGCGAATCGCGGGGAACCGTCTTGTACCGGCCGTCGACGACCCCCTGAAACGTAAGCGCGCAGCCGCTGCACGCACACGCGATCTGGCCTGAAGCGACTTCGAAAAGATGGCGATGCGTCTCCGTTAGTGGAAGGCTGCACAGCTCGCACGTTCCATGCGGCGCTTCATCGAGAGCGCGCTGCTGGACGCCCTCCTCGTAGAAAGCGCCCTTTTGCATGCCCCCCTCCAGGGCGTTCGCACCGGATCCTCTTCCGCGAAATCCCAACGCTTGACGCGCACGCCGAGCGTTCTTCTGCACTCTACGTTCGATGCCCGAGCCGGCAGGACTATCCGTTTCGCGCGGGCTGCTCCGTGCAAACTCGCGG
>CAZART010000040.1:0-31251 GCA_964487555.1 uncultured Rhodothermales bacterium | reverse complement strand
ATCGACGCGTGAGATCGGCCCCTCCATCGAGGACTCCTGGGTTCGTTCTTTCTTGTCTCGCACGATTCAGGCGGGCGGGATATTGGGCATGTCCGGATGGATAGGATCCCGATCTTCGGCACTGATCGACGTGGAGTCCCTGGCCGTTCGATACGGCCCCGGACCACCGCGTCCCGGTTCCTTGCCGTTCTCCATCGTGTACTCTTCGCCCTTCTTCATGCCTTTCACGTGAACCGGCTTCGGCGGGTCCTTCTTGTTCATGTCGCCTCCATTCGTTGGTTGTATCCGGAGATCACGGTGCCGTGTCCGGAGATCACTGGGTTGCGCACGGAAATCACCAGGTTGGATACTGAGATCACTGGGTCGGAAACGGACAATCGTCCCATTCGACGTCCGAGGTCAATGCAGACATCGGAATGAAACGGTCGCCGGAGTGGCCGTTCGTTCCGGCGCTTTTCTCCCCGTTGCGCGGTGGATCGACGACGTCGATGTCCACGATATCGGGTGCGGCCTTGTATACCGCTTCCTCTATAGCATATTTCAGCGTGGCCGATGAGGAGGGACAGCCGTCACAGCTGCCCTCCAGACGAACCAGCAGCCGGCCTTCTTCCGTTACTTCTACGAGTTCGACGTTGCCACCGTGCGATTGTAAATACGGCCGCACGCTTTCGAGCGCTCGGCTTACGCGTGCCTCACGTCGCAGCGGGTGGAGGCCGTGCAGCAGAAGCAGACTTCCGACGAGCTCGTCGTCCGAAGCCTGATCCACGGCAGTCTGCCCGCCCACGGTGAAGAGGGCGTCTAGAAGCGATTCGAGTGCGGAACCATGCACGTCGAGCAAGATGTCGACGAGCTCACGAACGTGCTCGCGAACCTCGCCGGGTGCTGCTTCGTCGATCCGGTCGATGAGCTCGTCTATCCGACCGACTCTTTGGTGTAAATCATTCACGACGACCTCACTTACCGTTTAAGTGCTGCGCGAAACCGAATTGCGGCGAATGCTTCACCTGGAGTTCCTTACCCGGGCCGAGATACATATGCACTCCGCAGGGGAGGCAAGGATCGAAGCTCCGAACTGTGCGCATGATGTCGATTCCCTTGAAGTCGTCCGGACCGTTCTCTTCGAAGATAGGCATGTCCTGCACGGCGTCCTCATAGGGACCGGGCGTCCCGTAGGTATCGCGGGGGCTTGCGTTCCAGGGAGTCGGCGGATAGGGATGATAATTTGCAATCTTCTTATCCCGTATCACCATGTGATGGGAGAGCACGCCGCGAACCGCTTCGTGAAAGCCGCATCCAATGGCCTCGTCCGGAACCTCGAATTCCGTAAACGTCTTCGTCCTTCCCGCCGTGACTTCGTTCAGCGCCTGCTCGCAGAAATACATGGCCGCCGCCGCGGCATAAGCCTGGAAATACGTGCGCGCACGGTTGCGCTCGAGGGCGTTGCTCCATTTCGGAATCGTCCATTCGAGCTCCATCTCCTGCTTCAGTGCGGTTTTCGGCAGCCGCATCTTTACGCTGCTTCCTGTCGCTTTGACGTAGCCGATGTCCACCTTATTCGCCAGTGCGGTCGCCCAGAGGCGGGCGATCGGACCGCCTCCGGTATCGAGAGCGAGATGGTCACCGGTACGATCGTCGTACCAGCGTGGCGACATCACCCAGGTGTAATTTCCGTCGAAATTGCGCTTCTGCGGCTTCGGAACGGTCGTCTGATTCCACGGATGCCGTTTGTCGATAGGATTACCCAGCGGATCCTGACGCACGAACATCTCACCCGAATCGGCCCAGTCCTCATAATAGGAGCTACCGAGCAGGATCCTTATGCCCAGGTTGATATCCACGAGGTTTGTGGTGATGAGCTCCCCATCAACGATGATGCCGGGGGTTACGTACATCTCGTTGCCCCATTCGGCCATGGTTCGATAGCGATAGTCGCAGTGCTGCGGATTATTGAAGGAGCCCCAGCAGCCGAGAAGAACGCGTCGACGTCCCACTTCCTCGTACCCCGGCAACGCTTCATACATGAAATCGAATAGATCGTCGTGCAGCGGCACGCACTTCTTCATGAACTCGACGTATTTCGTGAGACGGACGAGATAGTCCGTGAATACCTGTATGGAAGGCACGGTCCCGACTCCGCCCGGATAAAGGGTGGAGGGATGGACGTGGCGCCCCTCCATCAGACAAAACATCTCACGGGTGAGACGGCTCATCTGCAGCGTTTCGCGATAGAAGGCGCCCTCAAACGGGTTCAGCGCGGTCATGATGTCCGCGATCGTCCGGTATCCGTGATGCTCCGCGCTCCGCGCCGGCGTCGTCTTGGCCTTCTCCCAAACGCTCGGGTTGGTCTCGCGCACCATTTTCTCGCAGTAGTCCACGCCCACCAGATTATCCTGAAAGATGCAGTGGTCGAACATATACTCGGCGGCCTCGCCGAGATTGATGATCCATTCGGCTAGAGCTGGCGGCTTAATGCCGTACGCCATGTTCTGCGCATAGATGGAGCACGTGGCATGGTTGTCGCCACAGATGCCGCAGATTCGGCTGGTGATGAAATGCGAATCTCGCGGATCCTTGTTCTGCATGAAGATGCTGTATCCGCGGAAAATCGAAGATGTGCTGTGGCACTCCGCGACCTGCTTGTTGTCGAAGTCGATCTTCGTGTAAATCCCGAGGCTCCCGACGATCCGCGTGATCGGGTCCCAGTTCATTTCCACCAGCCGACTTGCCCCTGATTTCCTCTCTTTGACCGGCGTCGTTGTCGATTCCATGCTGCTCCGTGCTAGAAAATAGGATCTGTGAGGTCGTAGTGATGGCCTACCTGCGTTGGCCGGCCTCAGCCGTAGTGCTTCGGCTGGTATCCGCTCGTGAGCTCGGGGCGCGCGTGCCGCCACTTCGGCTCCTTGTTTACCGTGCGATTGGTAATGGCGCGGAGCGCGCGGATCATCTTGCCGTAAGCCTTGATGGCGGTCCCTGAGATGGAAGCACCTGGCGGCTCGTCCATGAAGGGCATGAATTTGTCGGGGAAGCCGGGCATCGTACAGGCGATGCAGATGCCGCCTACGTTGGGACATCCGCCGATACCGCCCATCCATCCACGCTTCGCAACGTTGCAATTCACAACAGGGCCCCAGCAGCCGATTTTGACGAGGCATTTCGGCGAGCCGTATTCGTAGGCGAAATCAGCCTGCTCGTAATAGCCGGCACGATCGCAGCCCTCATGCACCGTCTTGCCGAAGAGCCAGGTCGGCCGCAGCTTGTCGTCGAGCGGGATGATCGGGGCGAGACCTGCCACCTCGTAGAGCAGATAAAGGAGCGTCTCCGTCATATTGTCGGGCTGGACGGGACATCCGGGGACGTTTACGATCGGCAATCCCGCCTTTGAGCGCCATTCCCATCCGAGATAGTCGGCCAGGCCCATGCAGCCGGTCGGATTGCCCTCCATAGCGTGGATGCCGCCGTAGGTAGCGCACGTGCCCGCCGCCACGACCGCCACCGCCTCGGGTGCGAGTCGGTCGATCCATTCGTTCAGTGTGATCGGTTCTCCCGTGTCGGGATCGTTTCCGATGGCCGCCCAGTAGCCCTCCTCCTTAATGCGCTCGTTTGGGATAGAGCCTTCCACGACGAGAATGAACGGATCGAGCTCGCCGCGAGCGGCGGCATGCCAGTGCTTCATGAAGTCATCGCCGCCCTGTTCGTATGCCAGAACCCGATTGTGCAGATGCACTTTCGGCAGCCCTGGAATGGCGCCCATTAAGATGTCTTCGAGGCTCGGCTGCGAGGCCGCCGTCACGGAGATCGTGTCGCCGTCGCAGCTCATGCCGTCCGGCGTCCAGAGGATGTGGATCTCTTCAACGTCCGGGGTTCGGTCCGCCAGGATTTGCGTCGCCTCCATTCGCTTTCCTCCTCTCTGATCAGTCTATAAACGATTCGTCGGTCTGGGCCTTCAGGCAAGGCGGTGACGCTTTATGAGCGGTAGTGCACGGGGCTTAGGACCTTCTATGAGCACGGGGCCGGTACGCCCTTATTGAACGCCCCGGCGATGGTAGGTGAGGAGGAATGAGTCGCTGAACCGGCCCGGCGCCTGACCTGATTCGCAGTCCCTACTTAGGGGCATCGCATCCAAATATCAACATTTGAAGAGGGCACGATGAAGCCAATATGAAGACTTTACTAGCTTGTAATGGTTGAGGACGCTCGCAGGAAGGAGGTTGTACTTTCTCGGTTCTTGAGCGTGTATGCACGAACTTTCGATCGCCGTTAGCCTGATTGAAGCCGCCGAAGCGCGAGCGCTGCACGAAGGTGCGACGCGCATATCACGGCTCTATTTGAAAATCGGACCGCTATCGGGTGTGGTGCCCGAAGCGCTGGCATCCGCTTTCGAAATCGCAGCGCACTCGACTCTTGCCGAGGGAGCGGTGCTGGAGATCGAACGTGTGCCGATCGGCTTATACTGTTCTGCCTGCGAGCGCGAGGTCGAAGTCGATACGATCTATTCGTTCGAGTGTCCCGCGTGTGGACGGCTTACGCGCGACCTCCGCAGCGGCAGGGAACTGGAGCTAACCTCGATGGAAATTGAAGAGAGATGACGAAGACGCGCATCATAGACGTTCGGCACGGCATTCTGAAGAAGAACGACGAGCTGGCGCGTGAGCTGCGCAGGCGTTTTGAGGCGTCCGGCACGTTCGTCGTCAATCTCGTCTCGAGCCCCGGCTCGGGCAAGACGATGCTCCTTCAGCGCACGCTGGAGGCGCTTCGCCGCGACACGCGCGTCGCGGCACTCGTCGGCGATCTCGCGACGGAGAACGATGCTACGCGCCTGGCACGCAGCGGCGCGGCGGTTCGGCAGATCAGTACGGGCACGACCTGCCACCTTGAAGCTGAGATGATCGACGATGCGCTAGACGGTTGGACGCTCGATGAGATCGACGTCCTTTTCATCGAGAACGTCGGTAATCTCGTCTGCCCGGCCAGCTACGACCTCGGCGAGAACCTGCGGGCCGTGCTGTTTTCCGTCACGGAAGGCGAAGACAAGCCGCTGAAGTACCCGACGATCTTCAACACGGCCGACGTGGCCGTCGTCACGAAGACAGATATCGCCGACGCCGTCGAATTCGACCGCGAAACGGCCTATGCCAACATAGAACGCATGCGACCCGGTCTGCCGATCCTCGAAACGTCCGCCCGCACAGGCGACGGTCTGGAGGAGTGGATCGGTTTTGTCCAGGAAGCGATAAACGCTACAGCTAAGCCGGCACGAACGAATGTGACAGGAAGAGAAAGATAAACGCCGGAAACCACTTCGATCCTCGATGCTCGAAGCTCGATCCTTCCTCGATGCTCTCGCTCCAAAAGCGGTGATACGCAATTATGAAACTGATCAATCTCACCGGCACGCGGTTTTCACTTTACGATTCACAGGGCGAGCTCGTGGATATTGAGCCCGACGCGCGGTATGTCGGGCTCATGGCCGTCGGTGATCACCAGTCGTTTGAGGACGCCTCGGGACATACGTTTTCGCTGAACGTGCGCCGGATTCGAGGAATAAAAGGGATGCCGGCACCGGAGGATGGGGCGATCTACGTCGTGCCTCTTGAGGTGGCTATGGCGCTTCAGGAAGACCGCGACGACGTCTTCTATCTGGCCGAAGACGCCGATGTTCGATCTGCCGACGGCACTCGGCACCGCATTTCCCACCTTCGTAGGACGGTGCGGGCACAATCAGTGGAGGCTTGAATCAATTCAGAAGAGGCGGGCATCCGCCGCGATTCTGCGAACGCTGTACCATCGCGCTCAATTTCGAGCCGTATTTGATCGGGAGAGAATGTATGGAGGCTGCAATTCCGGCCGTATTCGCACTGGGATTTTTGAGCGGGTTCAGTCACGCGTTTGACGGTGATCATGTGATCGCCGTTTCGACGCTTCTTCACGAGAAACCGAAACTTTCGTCCGCACTCCGCACGGGGCTGGCCTGGGGTCTCGGCCACACCACCATCCTTATCCTGGGAGTCCTGATCGTCAGCGCACTTCGCCTTCAGGTTTCGCCGGAACAGATCGCGTTCCTGGAGCTTCCGGTGGCTGCCATGCTCATTGTCCTGGGCGTTTGGACGGTCGGCGTCAGCATCCGGCGCGTCATGAGCCTTCGCAAGCATACGCACGACGGCATTCCGCATTACCACGTCGGAGACCATTCGCATCCGCACCGGTTTAGCAGCTCGTGGCGGGGCTATTCGGTCGGGCTCATCCACGGCTTCGCCGGAAGCGGTGCGCTTCTGCCCCTGGTCGCGGCCACGCTTCCTTCCGCCCTGCTCGCCCCCGTATACGCCCTCATCTTCGGCATCGGCTCGCTGATCGGGATGGGGCTCGTCACGACCGCCCTGGCACTTCCGCTGTTGGCGTCCCAGTCCCGTCCGTATGTGTTCAATCTCCTGACAAGTCTGTGCGGCATGTTGAGTATTGCCCTCGGCTTCGTGATGGTAGGTGAGTTTGTGCTCTAGACGAACGCTGCGATAGCGGCCTGGCCCAGGCTGATGCCGCCGTCGTTACAGGGCACCATGTGATTGATCCGGATCGGCCGAGCATCGCCCAGCTCGTCGAGCAGCCGGGCGAGCAGCAGCTGATTCTGGAACACGCCTCCGGAAAGCACGACCTCCTCGAGCTCGAGCTGGTCGCACAACGCTGCCGCGCGATCAGCCAGTCCTTTAGCGAGGCCCAGGTGGAAGGATCGCGCGACGTCCTCTACCGGACGGCCGCTTCGCCGGTCTGCGACGACCGCTCCGAGAAGTGGGCGAAAGTCGAGATCCGGAAAGGGATAGGCGTCCGACGTCTTCGAGCGACGAGCCTGCTGTTCCAGCCAGATCGCGGCCTGCCCTTCGTAGGTGATGCCGCGCGTGAAACCGCAGAGCGCGGCGGCGGCATCGAAGAGGCGCCCGGCCGAGGTGGTCCTGAATACTCGCACCTCTTTCGCAAGCAGCTCCCGCGCCGCGCGGTACCGTTGCGGAAAGTCGAAGGGTGGCCTTTCGAAATCCGGCAGATCATCGAGCTCGGCTACGAAACCGGATGCCGCCTGAACGGGATGGCGCGCCGCCGCATCCCCGCCGGGAAGCCGCGTCTCGCGCAAATGAGCCACCCGCTCAAAACCGCCTCGCACGCTGCCGGCAAACATTTCGCCGCCCCAGATCGCCCCATCGTCGCCGTAGCCCGTTCCATCGAGCGTGATGCCGAGCACGCGCACATCCCAGGCGCCGTACTCCGCCAGCACGGACGCGAGATGCGCCCGGTGATGCTGCACGGCGACATGCTGATCGCCGATCTCAAGGGCTTCCATCGTGGAGATGTACTGTAGATGGGCATCGTGCGCGACGCGGAGCCGATCGACGGGCACGTCGTACATCTCGAGCAGATCCGAGATCGTCTCTCGGAAGGCGGATATCGACCCGAAATACTCCAGGTCGCCGACGTGCTGGCCGACGAAGGCCTCGCCTCCGACGACGAGTGTCACGGCGTTCTTCAAATCGGCGCCGACAGCCAGGATCGGATCGCGCATCGGCAGCACGGCCACAGGGGCCGGAGCATAACCGCGCGCGCGCCGAACGAGGACCGGCCCGAGCGGCCCCATCTGCACGACCGAATCATCGACGCGGCGGGCGATCGGCCGCTCACCGACGACGAAGGCATCCGCGAGCCCCGCGAGACGTTCGAAGGCCTCGCCATCCTCGTAGGCAATCGGCTCACTCGACAGGTTGGCACTCGTCAACACCAGAACGCGCGGCGCACCGGCATCAAAGAGGAGATGGTGCAGCGGCGTGTAAGGCAGCATGATACCCAGGTCCTCGATACCGGGCGCGGCACCAGGAATGTCGCGCCGGGCGGGCAACAACACGATTGGACTCGCCGCCGACTGAAGCAGCCGAACCGCATCGGTCGAAAGTTCTACCAGATCTTCCGCGGTTGCGATGTCGGCCGCCATCAGCGCGAAAGGCTTCTCCTTTCGAAACTTGCGTTCGCGGAGTGCCCAGACGGCATCAACATTTATCGCGTCGCAGGCCAGATGATAGCCGCCAAGCCCCTTCACGGCGAGAATTTCGCCCCCTGCAAGGCGACGCGCGGCATCGCGGATAGCGTCTTTACCTTGAGCCCCAATACGCCCGTCCGGCATCGACAGAAGGTAAGCCGGGCCGCAGACGGGACACGCCGTCGGCTGCGCGTGAAAGCGGCGGTCGAGGGGGTTCAGGTACTCCCGCGTGCAATCGACGCACATCTCCCAGTCTCCCATCGTCGTGAACGGACGATCGTACGGCAGACGGTGGATGATGCTGTAACGTGGTCCGCAGTTCGTACAATTTATGTAGGGATACCCGGCGCGGCGATTTGCGGGGTCCCGTACCTCCGAGAGGCATTCGGCACAAACGCAGAGATCGGGTGAGACGCGAACCGTCGGGGCGGCTCCGTGCCGGCTGGCGATAATCTGAAACGCAGGCTGCCCCTCCGCGGTGACCGTCTCCGTCTCGACATCGGCCACCGCCGCAGCGGACGGCGCCTCGGTCCCGATCAACTCGAGAAACGATTCCACGTCGTGCGAAGGACCTTCGACGTGAATTTCGACGCCGTCGACGGCGTTTCGTACCCATCCGCTTAGGCCGTAGCGGCGAGCGAGGCGGTAGATGAACGGTCGGAAGCCGACGCCCTGAATGGTGCCGCGAACGAGCACGCGGCGCGCGGTTACGTCGCCCTCGGACTCACGTAGCATCCCCGCCCCCCGATCCCGATCTGCTTGAGTTCACCATCCTCCACAAGGACGGGCACCATGCACCGGCCGTCCGTCAGTTCCAACATCCTCCGGAGCGCCGCTTCATCCTCGTCGACGTCGTATTCTTCGAAGTCGAGTCCGCGCCAGAGGAGGTCTTCCCGCAGCTCTGCCGTGAAGCGGCACGCCGGCGTGCCAAACAATTCGCGCCGCGGGTGCTCAACGGAGGCCATAGATACCCTCGACGTCCAGGAGTTCTCGCGGAGGCCGCTCTTGAAAGGATTCCCGCATGACGTGATACATAGAGGCGTGGATTTCCTGAATCCTCGGAATGTAGTCGCAATCGACGACGAGCGCGTGGGCGGCGAGGCCGCGGCGGGCGATCTCACCACCGTCGTACCCGAGAAAGGCGACCGTCGGCAGTCCTCGTCTGCGCGCCTCTTTTAACGCTTCAATGACGCTGGTCGAGCTGCCGCTCGTCGAAAACGCGACGGCGACGTCGTTTTCCGTAGCGTGAGCGATGAGTTGGCGGAGGAAGACGGCATCAGCTCCAATGTCGTTGGCAATGGCGCTGATGTTGGCGGGCTCGAGCGACAGGGAGATCGCGGGAACGGGCTTCAACCCCGAAGGCGGCATCGCACAGTCGAAGGCGAAATCGTTTGCATCGGTCGCTGAGCCACCATTGCCGAAGGCGATGATCTTGCCTCCGGCGCGGATCCGCTCCCGAATGCTGATCGCAGCCTCGGCGAGGCCGTGCGACAGTTCGTCGGCTACGAAGACGCGCAGACGTTCATCGACCTGGGCTTTGGAGACGATCGATTCCGCTACGTCGTTTTGGACGGCAGCCGTGTCCTGTTTTTCGGAGCCGAGAAAGGGATAGAGGAATCCCGATTCCCCGACGTCATGGCCCATCTCCCGATGCTCAAAAAACACGTGTACGGTTTCCCAGAGCGTGTGGTAAAGAATCTCTATCATCTCCTGATGGATGAACGGATCGGGCGACGCGGCAGCTGTAGCGTAATGTCCGATTCCGCCCGGCAGCGCCAGCGTCAGGATGCCGTTTTCGTGAAGGCGGGCCAGCAGCGCCTCCACTTCCGGATCCCCGCCCGGCGGTCCGAACCCCATGACGATGTCATTGGGACGCACGAGCGGCATGATGCCGTCCGGAAAATAGGAGCTGACGTCGAGGGCAGGCAGTGCCCGCTTCCCCACAATCACCGGATGTACGAACTCGACAGAGACGTGCTGGGCGTCGGTCGTGTGCGCGCCACGGCCGAATGCGAGAAGGCGTCCGCCCTCATCGAACCGATCGGCCATCTGCCGGCAGACGGCGCTCAGCCGAGCCGCCTCATCCGGAAAAAAAGACGACGAAACGTCGTTTCGTAGACGAAGCCGTTCACTGATTCGCTTCGCGAGCGTGTCGATGTGCTGCGCCATAGTAAGTATCTGACACACTCAGATCCCATTACCGTTCCACACGACCCGAACCGCTCCCGCCGGCCAGCTTCTCCACCTCATCGACACTCACGAGATTGAAGTCGCCCGGAATCGTCTGCTTGAGGCAGGAAGCGGCCACCGCATATTCCAGCGCCTTCCGTGTATCATCTTTTGTCAATAATCCGTAGATGAGGCCGCTGGCGAAGGAGTCGCCTCCACCGACGCGATCCACAATCTGAATGTCGTACCGATCGCTACGGTAGGGCTGCACGCAGTCGCGGTCGTCGTGGAGGATGGCGCTCCAACCGTTCCGCGATGCTGAAAAACTTTCACGGAGTGTAAATGCAACGGACTTAAAATTGTATTCGTCACGCATACGCCGGGCGGCGTCGAAGTAATCCTCCTCGTTGAGCTCCGCCTTCTCGACGTCTCCACCGATGCGTACGCCGAGGCATTTGTCGGCATCCTCTTCATTGGCGACGCACACGTCGACGTACTCCATCATCGCATTCATGGACTCGCGAGCCTGTTCGACGGTCCAGAGTTTGGCCCTGTAGTTCAGATCGCAGCTCACGGTGACGCCTGCTTTGGCCGCCGCCTTGCAGGCCGCCTCGACGCACGCCCTGGCATTGTCACCCAGGGCGGGCGTGATTCCGGTCCAGTGAAACCACGACGCGCCTTCCATAGCGGCGTCCCAATCCACTTCATCCGGCGTGAGTGTGGTTACGGCCGAGTGCGCTCGGTCGTAGATGACCTTCGACGGCCGCTGGCTGGCGCCGGTTTCGAGAAAGTAGATGCCGAGCCGATCACCCGCCCGGATGATAAAATCGTCATTGACACCGTAGCGACGCAGGTAGTTGACGCAGGACTGTCCGATCTCGTGACGCGGTATTTTGGAGATGAAGTAGCTCTCCATCCCGAAACTGGAGAGCGCCACGGCGACGTTCGCTTCACCGCCTCCAAACGTCACGTCGAACGTCGGTGTCTGCGTGAAACGGGAGTAGCCCGGCGGCGAGAGTCTCAGCATGACCTCTCCAAACGTGACGACTTTCATGAGCATTCCTTTAGGCGATCTTTACTGGCTCGAATTCTGCGTCGCTGGGGCTCGCGCGCAGCCATCATACCATCATACCGTCGGCGAGCTCCGGGCGGAATTTAACGGAAAGCGGGTTTATGTGCTGAAATGCGCGCCATCGAGCTTCATCTCCCCGAGGACGGCGACGAGTGGAGGGGAGGCGGACGGGCCGGCTTTTCTGAAAGCAGCTTCACGTCGAAAAGGGAAAGGCATCGACGGCGACGAAGAGGGGCGATGTGCGATCCTAATCCTGCAGCTCGACCGTGGCCAGAACCGGTAAATGGTCGGACGCTCTGCGCGCCGCCTCGCTGGCATGGGCGCGCAGCGAATGTACGGCCGCGCCGCGGGCGTAGATGCGGTCTAGTGCCAGCACGGGCCGGGTAGCGGGAAAACTCGGCGGCCAGTTCAAATTGTGATGCAGCGTCGTCAGCTCCTCCTCGAGCGCCTTCGTGGCCTTGCAGCGCCGCCATGCATTCATGTCCCCCAGAAGGATCGCAGGGCCTTGAAGCTGCTGGTTGTCCAGCAGCGACCGAACCTGCCGTTTTCTGGTGCGGTCGACGAGCGCGAGATGCGTCGACACCACCGACATCGATCCTGCGCCATTCCCCTGGAAGCCCGTAACGATGGCGGAGCGCTGCTCCAGTCGACTCAAGCTCAGATCGATCGTATAGATCGAACTCATGGGCCACTTCGACAAAATGGCGTTTCCAAGCTCGCCGTGACGGTGAATGCGCGTCGAGACGAGTGTGACGTAAAGACCCAGCTCATCCGCGAGCGCCTCGAGCGGATCATCGAAATCGAAGGGCCTCAAGACTTCTTGCAGAGCGATGACGTCGGCGTCTATCTCGGCGATCACGTCGATTGCCAGACGGGGATTCCAGCGCGCCCCGCCCGCCGATCCGGTCCAGCGATGGACATTATACGTCGCCACATTAAAGATACGGCCCGGTCCCTCATTGTCCTGCGCACCCACCGGTGAGCGGGTGACGGCCACATACGGCACGCGCTCCATCAGGATAGCGCGCCGCTCGGTGCGGGCGCTATCCTGAAAACGAGACGTAATCGCTGTGATCGGTCGTGAGGCCATTCAGTGTGCAAGCGGCGGATAGATCGAGATACCGCACACCCACTATGAACTTCGTAGTTCCTGAGAATCTAGAGGGGATTATACGGCGCGAAACGATGCCAAAAGCTAAAACGCCGGCGAAGCACCAAGGTGCCGCCGGCGTTTTGCATAGACGACCGTGCGGGCGCGTTCTTTTCCGCATACGCGGAAACTTCAGAACACGGGCACGGCCGAAATTGAGAAAGATGTCAGTCGTGTGGCGTTCGACCGAGGATGTCGTCGAGGATGGTACGATTCCCGTTGCCGGTCGGATAGCGCCGATCTTCGCGCCGTACGTCCACGACGCCGTCAGCGTGACCGAGGCCGAACCCCTTGTCGATGCACCACTGCCTGCCGTGAACCGGGTGTCCTCCTCCGCTCCTGCAGAACTTCGGGCCCTTTCCGCGTTTCGCCGCTGACTTATTCTTGTGGCGGTCATCGCTACCGCGGCGGCCAACCTCCCCGGTCCGCGTGTCGCGCCGCTCCGTACGCTCGGTGCGATCCGTGCGTTCCGTCCGCTCTGCGCGTTTGGCTGCGCGTTCCGTTCGCTCCGTGCGATTTTCGCGTTCCGTTCGCGTGCCGGTCTCCGAGCGACCCCTCCGATCCGCCTTCTCTCGAGCCGTCGGACCGCGAGGACGCTCATCGCCGCGCTTGTCGATGTCTCGGTCGCGTACGATCACGGTTGGTTGACGGTCGCTTCGGTCGTCATCTGCATTCAGCGCCCGATTGATAAGGCGTTCGACGGCCGATTCTGATCGATGCTGCGCGGCAGCCGGCGCAAGGGACCCGAACGCGAAGAGCGCCATGAGCACGAAAAATCCTGTGAACCTCATCTCGGAACCTCAGACGACTTAATGACAGATCCATTCGATCCGGCTGTCGTGCAAACCCTGCTCCAAGAGTAGCCGGGCAGGCTCGAATACCTCGGCTTCAGGAGGAAAAGACCGTATTCGCCGCTCCATCGCATCCGGCGAACTGTTCAGATATGAATACAGCGGCGACCAACGTATGCCCCAGATAGGTTGGCGTCCGACGGTTGCCCGGAATGTGCTTACGGCGCGGTCGCGGCTGATCAGAGTGAGATGACGTCCTCTACTTCTGCTGCTGCGTTGTACACGGCGATGACTTCGTCGCTCGAGTGCACCTCCATTCGAGCGGTTACGCTGACGTAGTTGCCCTTCCGTGACTCGCGAACCTTCACGGGATGATGGCCAAACACGTGCTTCAGCTCGTCGAGATTCGAACTCGGCACAATGAACTTGAACAGGTACTCACTGGGAAAATCGATCTGCTCGTCCAGCAACGCCTGAAACCGATCCCACCAGTCCTGCCCGGCGCGCGACAGCTCCCGCATTTCTATACACCGTTGGTTGTACTCCTTACAGAATAGAAATGTACGCTCTCGAAGACGGATCGGTTCGAGCTTATTCAGGAATGTCGCAGGCGTCGTTACGGTGCGTATCGGTAATCTGGATTATCTCCCAGCTGTCTTCTCCGTGTCACCCACCCTCATGCGGTCGAAAAGCAGGTCCACGACCGCGCGGACCTCATCGTGGGGGGACTGGGCCTGTACGGCGAGCGTGAGGCTGCAGAGCAGAGCGATCGTAAAGAAAGGCTTACACACTTGATTCTCGGACGTAGTTTGGAGTACTAAGGAGTCCATGATCCTGCCGCGCTTAGCCATATCCGAAGCAGACGTTGCCCAGCATTATGACGAGCTGGATCGATTCTACCTCGAAATATGGGGCGAGCACGTCCATCATGGCTTGTGGATTTCGGGTGACGAGACGGTCGAAACCGCCGTACGCCAGCTCGTCGACCTGGTTGCGGCGGAAGCCGACATCAAACCCGACGAGCAGGTTTGCGACATCGGAGCCGGATACGGCGCAGCGGCGCGGCAGCTGGCCCTTGACTACGGCGCGCAGTTGACTGCGCTCACGATCTCCCCCATGCAGCATGAATATGCTCGGCGACACGCGCCTGCCCGGGTACCCCTCGCCTACGTACTGGGGGACTGGCTTCACAACGACCTTCCGACAGACCACTTCGACGTCGTCTACGCGATCGAGTGCGCTTCTCATATGTCGGATCCCCGCCGGTTCATATCGGAGGCCGCCCGCGTTCTGAAACCGGGAGGCCGCCTCGTCGTCTGCGCCTGGGTAGCGTCGGAGGAACCTTCATCGCGAGAAGTGAAGCATCTTCTGGAACCCATCTGCCGCGAAGGACGGCTTGCCCATCTGTCCACGGCCCGGGAGTACGTGGAACTCGTGGAGCATGCAGGATTGACGATGTCGGGCTTTCAGGATTTGAGCCGTCACGTTCGCAGGACGTGGACCATCTGCCTGTCGCGTACCCTACGGCGCACGGTTTCAAAGGCATCCTATCTCCAGTACCTGTTCAGCCGCGAAGCCACCAACCGCGTTTTCCTCGTCACGATGCTCAGGATTTGGCTGGCCTATCGACGGGGGGCCATCCGGTATATTCTCTTTCGGGCATCGAAGCCTATCCACGGCGGAGGTCAGTTCGTTGAAGCGCAGATGTAAATCGGAGCTTCCTGTCAACCTGGCATGAGCGGCCGTTCTGGTACGTTTTTCGATCTAGTGCATGGGGCCACGCGATCCGAGAGGGTCTGACAATGTTTCGGAAGGCATAACCGAACGAATATATGAACCTGCAGAAGTTCACTCTCAAGGCGCAAGAAGCCGTCCAGAAAGGGACGGAAATTGCCGCCTCTCATAACCATCAGGGAATTGAGCCGCCTCACATCGTAAAGGCGTTTCTGACAGACCCTGAAAGCATCGTCGTGTCGATCCTTCAGCGTCTGGAAGCGCCGCTGGAACAGATCGATCGTGACGTGGACGAGGCCCTCGATAAGCTGCCCGTCGTGACGGGTTCCAGCGTCTCCGGCCAATACATCGGTCAGGACCTCAAGAAGGTATTCGATCGGGCCCTCGCCGAGGCTGAAGTGCTAGGCGACGAGTACATTTCCACGGAGCACCTTCTGATCGCGCTCGCGGAGGCCAAGGAGCCGGTGGGCGAATCGCTGCGGAAGCACGGCATCACCAAAACGTCGGTCTTGAATGTCCTGAAGGACGTCCGCGGCGGGCAGCGTGTCACCGATCAGCACGCCGAGAGCCGGTACGAATCATTAAAACGCTATGCTCGCGACCTGAACGAACTGGCCCGTAAGGGCAAGGTCGATCCGGTCATCGGACGTGATGAAGAAATCCGAAGGGTGCTTCAGATCCTCTCGCGGCGCACGAAGAACAATCCCGTGCTCGTCGGTGAGCCGGGGGTCGGCAAAACCGCCATTGCGGAAGGGCTTGCCATACGCATCGTACAGGGGGACGTGCCTGAAGGACTTAAGGATAAGACCGTCGTCGCGCTCGACATGGGATCGCTGATCGCCGGCGCGAAATATCGCGGCGAATTCGAGGATCGATTGAAAGCCGTCGTGAAGGAGGTTGCCGAGTCGGACGGGCAGGTCATTCTCTTTATCGACGAGATTCACACCCTCGTCGGTGCGGGCGCCGCGGAAGGGGCCATGGACGCGGCAAACATTCTAAAGCCCGCACTTGCCCGCGGCGAGCTCCGCGCCATCGGTGCGACTACGCTCGACGAGTACCGCAAGCACTTTGAAAAAGACAAGGCTCTCGAGCGTCGTTTCCAGATGGTGCTGGTCGCCGAGCCGAGCGTCGAGGATACGATCTCTATTCTTCGAGGCATCAAAGACCGTTACGAAGTGCATCACGGCGTGCGGATTCAGGACGCCGCCCTCGTATCGGCCGCCGAGCTCAGTCATCGCTACATTACGGACCGCTTTCTGCCGGACAAGGCCATCGACCTGATCGACGAGTCGGCGGCCCGCCTCCGCATCGAGATCGATTCGATGCCGGAAGACCTCGACCAGCTCGAGCGTCAGATCCGCCAGCTCGAGATCGAGCGCGAGGCTGTGAAGCGCGACAATGCCGACGAAAAGCTCGAACGCATCAATGAGCAGATTGCGAATTTCGAGGAAGAGCGCCGTGAGCTGCACGCGCGATGGCACAAGGAAAAGGACCTTATCCAGAAGATCCAGAAGGCGAAGGAAGAAATCGAGAGCCTCCGCGTGGAGGCGGAGAATCTCGAGCGCAGCGGCGAATATGGCCTCGTCGCCGAAATTCGCTACGGCAAGATCCCGGGGCTGGAACAAACGATAAAATCGGCGCAAACCGAGCTGGCCGACATTCAGAAGAAAGGCTCGCTGCTCAAAGAGGAAATCGATGCCGAAGACATCGCCGAGATCGTCTCGCGCTGGACCGGCATTCCCGTCTCGAAGATGCTCGAGAGCGAGCGGCAGAAGCTGCTCCAGCTGGAGGACATGCTGGAGCATCGAGTCGTCGGACAACCCGAGGCGCTGAAGGCTGTTTCCGACGCCGTCCGGCGCGGCCGGGCCGGTCTTCAGGAGGAATCGCGTCCGATCGGCAGCTTCATCTTCATCGGATCGACCGGCGTGGGCAAGACCGAACTGGCCAAAGCGCTGGCCGAGTTTCTGTTCAACGACGAGAATGCGATGGTGCGCATCGATATGAGCGAATACCAGGAGCGGCATACCGTGAGCCGCCTGGTGGGTGCCCCCCCGGGGTACGTCGGATACGAGGAAGGCGGACAACTCACGGAAGCCGTTCGCCGGCGGCCCTATTCCGTCATCCTGCTGGATGAGATCGAAAAGGCCCATTCGGAAGTGTTCAATATTCTGCTTCAGGTACTCGACGACGGTCGCCTCACCGACAACAAAGGCCGCGTCGCCGATTTCAGGAACACGATCATCATCATGACGAGCAACATGGGCTCGGACATCATTCAAGATCGAATTGAGGCGCTCGGCGAATTGTCCCCTGCAGCCATGCAGAAGCTCAAGGATGAAATCTTCAATCTCTTGAAGCAGAAGCTGCGTCCCGAATTCCTGAATCGTATCGACGAGATCGTGATGTTCCGGCCGCTGGGTCGCGAGGAGATTCGAGGCATCGTTGAGATCCAGTTTCGGAGGATCCAACGCATCGCCGCTCGAAATCACCATCTAACGCTAGATCTAAGCGATGCCGCCAAAGACTGGATTGCCGCTCGGGGCTATGATCCGACGTTCGGCGCCCGGCCGTTGAAGCGTGTTCTGCAGCAAGAGATCACGAACAAACTGGCCGAGGAGGTGCTCTCAGGGTTTATCTCCGATGGAGACCACGTATATATCGATCTGGCAGCGGGAGATGCGGGCCTGACGTTCGAAATCGTCGCCGGCGCGGAGGAAGTCGCGACGGCATAGGACATGGCGCCGCTGAATTGGCGCGCCGGCGAGGTGGAGAAACAAAAAAACCCGACCAGGCAGCCGGGCTTTTTTTGTTCTATATGTTATTGGGGGTTACAGAAGGCCTGATTCCGTGCGCTCGACATTCGTCGCGCTCAGGCCTTTCGGTGTCCTTTCGACCTCGTACTCCACTTCCTCGCCATCCCGTAGACCTTCGTCCCAGCCGAGACCGGCGATGTTGTTTCTGTGGACGAAGACGTCCTTGCTGCCGTCATCGGGCTGGATGAAACCAAATCCCTTCTCGACGCTGAACCATTTCACTTTTCCGCGTGGCATAACTCGTTTGATGTTGTGTTGTCTTACAGGGGCATCCGGTTCTTCGGTGGACGGGGACATCCAACTCGATGTGCCAAGTGCCCGCACTGCTTTTTTGGGGTATTGCGTGGCCTCAATGTACATCATCTTTTAGCAAAATGTTCATAAAACGTGAATTCGCATAATGAAGCTCTTGCCGGCTGCCGGCTCGGCCGCATGACGGGCTCTGAACGTGCCATGCGGACACATTGCCATCGACTTCCGTCCGTCGCATTTTCTCGCATGCGACACCGCTCGTCGTATCACCGCTCGTCATAACGGCGGTTCGTCGCCATGCCACCGCTGCATGTGTTCGGCGTGCGTTTCATGGTATGAGCCAGGCTGAAAGTGGGTGTCGTAATCGTCGGTGTCGCGAGGGTGAGCGATGCGGCGCGAACTTGCAAGAGGCTCGGAACGTTAGTTCTACTGCCGTCCATGCGGCATGGTCTTTCCGAACGAATATCAACAGCCTCCCTACTTAGCAGCGCATGCCTGAAGCCGCCAGTCCCGACCGCCGTCGTAGCGACACGAATTGGGGAATCCTTACGTTTATAGCAGGCTATCACCTCGCCCTCTTCATCGCGCTTCCGCTGTACTTGCTGGCGACGTCACCCAGCGGATCGCTGATCGGCTGGTCCGTTTTTCTGTTGATCGCTTCACTGGTCAGCATCACCGCGGGCTACCATCGACTCTACGCGCACAAGACCTACAAGGCGCATCCCGTCGTCGAGGGCGTCCTGGTTTTTTTCGGAACGCTCGCAACGGAAGGCAGCGTCTTCGATTGGGTCCACGACCATCGCCTGCATCACCGCCACGTCGATGGCGACGGTGACCCCTACGGGACGAAGAAGGGTTTCTGGCATTCCCACATGCTGTGGATGTTTAAGAAGCGCCAGGATTTCGATGAGCGCTATCTGGCCGACCTGAAAGACAACAAATTTCTGGTATTCCAACACCGTCACTACGGCAAGTTGATGGTGACCGCCAACATGCTGGCGTTTCTGGCGGTTGGATGGATGACGGGCGACTTCGTCGGCGCCTTCGTGTTCGCCGTGCTGCTTCGCATGGCCGTGGGTCACCACTGCACGTGGTTTATCAATTCCCTCGCCCACATGTGGGGATCGAAGCCCTACTCCACGGAGCACTCCGCGGTCAACAACTTCATCCTCGCCCTGCTGACCTACGGCGAAGGCTATCACAACTACCATCATACGTTCGCCGGCGACTATCGCAACGGCGTTCGCTGGTATCAGTTCGATCCTCCGAAATATCTCATCTGGATGCTCAGCAAGCTCGGCCTCGCATGGGATCTCAAACGAACGGAGCCGTTGATGATCAAGAAGAAGCTCGTGCAGGCCGACCGCCAGCTGCTCATCGACCATCTCGGAAAGCTGCGGGACGAACGCGCGAAGGCATTTGCGTATGCCGTCGACAAGACGTCGGAGAAGATTGCCTCGACGATCTCCTCAGCGAAGGCGATCCGTGACAAGTACACGTCAATCGACCGGAAGCAGAATCGCCTGGAAGCGATGGAGCTGAAGAGGAAATTCCGGGATCTCAAGGAAGAGCTCAGCCACGATCTGAAAACGTGGCGCCGGCTTACGCAGCTCGTGCTGAAGCTTGATCCGGTTCAGACGCCCCATTTCCATTGAATGGTGGAGAGTGGACGCTTGAATGGTGGAGCGTGGACGCTCAAGAGTGAGCTTGCATGCGCTTTATCCGCTCACATCCATCCGTTCCGATCAATCGGTCCGCAAGCTCTTTACCGGGTTCGAGGTTGCTGTACGGATCGTGTGATAGCTGATCGTGAGCAGTGCGATCGATAGGGCCGCGAGGCCTGCTCCGAGGAAAATTTCAATGGGGATCGAGATTCGATAGGTGAAGTTTTCCAGCCAGGAACGGGCGGCCAGATAGGCGACCGGTGCGCCGATCAAGAACGCCACACCAATCAGCAGCGTGAACTCCGCTGAGAGGAGGATCACCAGCCGCTTGACGGATGCGCCCAGGACTTTTCGGATGCCGATCTCCCTCGTCCGGCGCTCGGCGACGAACGATGCAAGGCCGAAAAGACCGAGGCATGCGATCAGAATGGCCAGAAAGGTGAATACGCCGACAATCCTGGCCAGCTTCTCATCATTCGCGTACTGCTCGGCCAGCTGTTCGTCGAGGAATTCGTATTCGAATGGCCAGTCGGGCGCCCATATCCCCCATTGCTGCTCGAGATACGCCAATGTGGATTGCACGTCGTCGGGACGGATTTTCACGCTAAGCTGACCGTAATTGGGGAAGATGTGAATCACCAGCGGCTCCACCGCGTGGTGCAGCGACTTAAAGTTGAAATCCCGAACGACGCCGATCACCTCCCCTTCTTTCACGCCGTCACCTCCCCATATATCCCAGCGGATTCGCCGGCCGATCGCCGATTCGGCCGTCCATCCCAATTCGCGAACCGATGTTTCGTTGAGCAGGAACGCTCGTTGCTCGTCGGAAGGACGGCTTTTGTCGAAATCTCGACCTGCAATCAGTTCCATCCCATAGGTTTCGATGAAGTCATAATCGACCGTATACATTTTCGTCGGCCATTCTTCGTCGGCTCCTGGAAGTTTAATCCCGTCTCCCGCTTCGAAACTGCCGGGCGAACCCCATGAAACGGTCGACGAAACGACGGACTTGTTGCGCTCCAACTCGCCCTTAATGGCGTCGATTTTGTCTCCCATGTCTCCGCGTAGCGGCATTTTAAGTACGAGGTCGCGGTCCAGACCGATATCGGCCTGCTGGACGTATGCAAGCTGCTCGTATACGACTGCCGTTCCGATGATCAGCGCAATCGAGATGGTGAACTGGCCGACGACCAGAGCGCGCCTGACGCCGGACATCCCCGGGCCCCCGGACTCGGACGTGCCGCGGAGAATGCCTGACGGCCGGAATGCTGATAGGAAGAAGGCCGGATAGCTTCCTGCGATTAGACCGACGAGAATCGCGAATGAAAGGAGCGCGAGCAGTACGCCCACGTGTCCGTAGCTCAACGCCAGTTCCTTGCCGGTGATCGAATTGAATACGGGACGAGCAGCTTCCACCGTCAAGATCGCGAGGCCGAGCGCGACGACGGCGGTGGCCGTCGACTCGCCAAGAAACTGGCTGACGAGTTGACTCCTTCGGGCTCCGACGACCTTACGCAATCCAACCTCGCGGGCGCGGTGCAGCGCCCGCGCCGTCGACAAATTCATGTAGTTGAAGCCGGCGATCAGGAGGACGAACAGCGCGACGCCCGAGAAGATGTACAGGTATTCGATCTTTCCTCGCTTAGCCCAGTCGAATTCGAGATGCGACGACCGCAAATAAATATCCGTCAGCGGCTGAAGGTAGGGCGTGTATGTAAACCCTCGATCGGCGAGCGCCGCCGAAGCGTTGCGTTCCACGAAATCGGGGAATTTTGCCTCCAGCACGGCCGGATCGGCACTTTCTTCGAGAAGGATGTAGGTATAGAACTGCTGCCAGATCCAGCTTGAAAGGCGCTCGGAAGCCCAGCTGAACGTCGTCAGCGTCGAAAAGGAGATGAGCAGATTGAGATCGACATGGGATTGGCGCGGCAGGTTCTTCGAGATGCCGGTGACGGTCACGTCGTAATCGCCCACCCGGAGGGTCTTCCCGAGCGGATTCTCGCCGTCGAAGTACTTCTCTGCCAGGCGCTCGGATATCACGGCCGAACCCGGCGCTCGCAGGGCGACATCCGGGTCGCCCATAACGAGAGGCATCGAAAAAATATCAAAGATCGTCGAGTCCGCCATGTAGACTTTAGGCTCGAAGAACCGCTTCTCACCTCGGCGGACCAACATCTCCCCGAAATCAAAAAGGCGCAACGACGCTTCGACCTCGGGGAAGTCGTACTTCATGGTTGGCGCGAAGGACGCCGGCGTCAGCGCGAGGTGGCGCTCCTGGCCGTCGGCGAGCGCCGTTCTTACGTTCACGACACGATGGATTCGGTTGCTCTTCTCGTGAAAACGGTCGTAACTCAGCTCGTCGACCACGAATTCCACGATCAAAATGCAACACGCGAGGCCGATCGCGAGACCGAGAATATTGGTGCCGGTGTGGACGGGATGGCGCCAGAGATTGCGCCACGCAATTATGAAGTAATTTCGCAGCATCGATCCAAGACCGGTTCATACATGAAGACTTCTCTCCGTCATCTTCCAATAGCATGCCAGCAAGCGAAATGACCGCAACGACATTGGCGGCATCGACGAAAATCGTCCGCCGCGGGGTGCATTCCGCGCATCAGACGCGCTCATCGTTTTGCGTACACCCATGCAGCGAGGAGCCGCATCAGGGCCGGCCGGTGTTCGATCGCGGCACAGGTCTGTTCACGCCCGGACGTCTTTTGGGTGATCGGCGAGCGTTCCGCCGAACAGAGGATCGGCGTTCGTTCCGGCGAATCGATTCTCGGCGTTAGTTCTGTCGGATCCTTGTCCGGCGAGCGTTTCGCCGAACCGAAGTTCGGCGCGGCGGGAGTCACGGAGACCGGACGGCGGCGACGAAGCGGGCCAGCCGGTCTTCATCGAGTCGCCCATCCACGCGCACCCCGCTGCAAACGTCGACGCCGAACGGATGAACGGCCGCAATCGCCTTCCGAACGTTTGCGGGACGGAGCCCTCCGGCCAGGAAGAGCGGCCTGGAGATGCGCCGGCGAATCTGGCGGCTAATGGTCCAATCGTGCGTACGACCGGTGCCGCCGAGCTCCGCGACGGAAAGTGTCTGATCTCCCGAATCCAGAAGGATGGCGTCGACGTGCTCGGCAGCGCGTTCGGCCTCTGCGATAGCGTCCGCATCGACGACGTGTACCACCTGAACCAGCTTCACACCGGGAAGTGCAGCCCGCAGCTCTTCATACGCCGACGGATCGACGCGATCGACGAGTTGAACCGTATTCGCACGGCACGTGCGGACCTGTTCGATGATGCGCGAGGCTTCCGTAGCGCTCGTAAGGAGAAAGGAAGAGACGCCCGGAGGCACGGTACCGGCAATTTCGGCAATCAGCTCCTCGGTGATGACGCCGGGGCCGCTCGGCATGGCGGATACGAGGCCAAGCGCCGACGCCCCATAGCGAATCGCCAGCGACGCCTCTTCTTTCGAGGAGATGCAACAGATTTTGATGCGAGTGGCAAATCGAAACGGCATGGGCCTCTGTTCAAATCAAGATCACGAATCATTTCAAAAGATCCGGTGGACTTCGCGTCTCAATCGCAAAATCAAGATCAGGTGTGATCGCGCAGGTAAGGGCCCATCAGATCCATCCACATGACCAGTCCTCGCCACTCGCCGAAGGGTTCGTAGTGGGCCGAGATCACGGCGTCGAGGGCACGCTGTCCCCCGGAGAACTCGCGGGCAAACATCGACCGCGCCGCCGAATCCAGCGCAAGACGATCGAACTTGCCGAGGAGTTTCAAAACCGCTCCCGCCGCATAGGGCCCGAATCCATGAAGCGCCTTGATTCGCCCGTAGAGATCGTCCGCCGAAAGGTCTCTCACGGCCCATCCTTCAACGTCGATCTCTCCCTCCACAATCTTCTTCGCGAGCTCGTGGAGATAACCACTGCGATAGCCGGCTCGCACGTGTGCGTCGAGCTCGGCGAGCGACAATGCGGCGACGTGCTCGGGCAACGGAAAGGCGTGGTAGCGGCCCGTGCTCGTCGGGTCGCGAAACCCGCCGTCCGGCGACTTTCCCCGACCGCCGCCCAGCGGGTCGCCCAGCGAGGTCAGGCGCCTGACCATCCCGCGCGTCATCGCCCAGGTCGTGTTGGTCGTCAGCAGGGTCTTTACGAGGTCCTCCCAGACGGTGGGCGCACGAAGCAGCCGGCCGGCTCCGTACTCTTCCACCCACCGATACCGTTCTTCTCCTTTCAAGGCTTCGTAAAAGACGGTGAGGTCGAGATCCAGCCGGAAGATGCGATGGACCGCCTGTCTGAGATCGTCCTCTTCGCGCGGATCCAGCCGCGTATCGCCGAGGTCGACGACGAGCGCACCGGACCCGTCCTCGCGAACCGTGAACCGGACGACACGTCCGGTATCGAGGCGATGGACCCGGTGCAGGCGGGTGTAGGCTTCATCGAAATCGAACGGCGCGAGGTCTATCCAGCCGTGACTGAGCAGCGTAGATCGAAATCGGAAGCCGGGTGGAGTCTCTATCGTGAGCTGTGCCATGCGACGAAGGTACTGCCCCCGCGCAACGACCACAACCGGCACTGACGGCCGGTGGGATCGTGTGGCTTAGCCATCTCCCTCCAACAATCGGTAGTCCAACTCCCCCCGTATCACCTTGAAATCGGGGAGGTCCTTCGATCCTTCCAGATTCCACGGCCTGTGCGGAGCATGCTTAGCCGATCCTCCGGTTTGGAGCTTTGCGCAAGCACGTCAATGGCTTCACGAATGAGCTCACTTTGAGACTTGCCGTGCTGGCGCTTCAATCGTTGAATTCGTTTACCTGCCTCTTTTTCGAGGTAGACCTGAGTCCGCACCAAAAACATTCCATGAAGTATACATTGTGCTCATACATTACTCTATTCCATCATGAAAGCTTCTCCGTGGAACCGCCCCGATCGGCCCTGTTTTAGTTAAACTACGCACTCTCTACGTTTTGCGTGACGGGCGAGCCGCTGCGCGCGCCTTCGGTCGGTGGCGCTGCGGACGTGGTGCACTGATTCATCTACCGAGGGGACCCCGCCGCGCAAGCGCATCAAACAATGCGAAGTGGCGCCACAAGACGGATCGGACCGGACATGCATGATGGGATGCTTTTATGGAGCTGAACAACTTATTGTAGCTGAACCGGGCGCGGGGGCCGACACGCGCCCGTCCCTCATCGAAACGTCGGTTACTGCTAGGGGTATGCTGAATACGTCCGGACGTACTTTTTATTAGCGGGACGGAGTTTCTTGGTACACGTCGGCGGAGCGGATACAATGCTTGAGATTTATCTTCTCGGAAGATTTTCCGTTCGGATCGATGGACGCGACGTTCCGCATTCCAGCGTAGAAGGTCGAAAAGCGCGGTCTCTCCTGAAGCTGCTGGCCCTCCAGCGAAATTATCAGCTTCTCCGCGACCGGGCCATGGACGTCCTCTGGCAGCCGCTTAGCCCGGATTCAGCCGCCGCACAGCTCTATAAGGCGATTCATTACATCCGCAAAGCCTTTTCCACGTCTACGGGCGACGCGTCCTCGGAAGCGTTGATCGAGATCTCGGACGAAATGATTCGTCTAAAGGGCGGGGTTGAAACCGACGTGCAGCGGTTCGAAGCGGCGAGTCGAAGTGCACTGACGAGCAGGGAGATCTCGGACCTTGAGTATGCGGCCTCATTGTATACGGGCGATCTGCTGCCCATGGATCTTTATAGCGAGTGGACAGCCGTGGCCCGAGACCACCTGCGCCAGCTTTATCTCGACGTTTTACTCGCGCTTGGACAATGCTATCAGCGCGGTAATCGTTTCGCACACGCCGCCGAAACGTTTCGTCTCGCGCTCGGAAAAGATCCGCTTCTGGAAACGGCTCACCGCAACCTGATGCGAGTTTTCGCGCTGCAGGGACAGACCGCCCGTGCAACGCGCCAGTTCGAAACGTGCCGGCAGATCCTCATGGACGAACTCGCCGCCGAGCCGGAGCGTGAGACGGTTCGGCTTCATGAGGCGATCGTTGAGAAGCGGATCGCCGGTCCAGTCGCTGCAGCCGAGTCGGTGACGCCCCTCGCGCTTCCGGCTCTGGTCGACCGATCTGAGGAATGCAGCCGCATTGAAACGGCATTCGAGCGGCTCTCCGCGGGGCAGGGATGCGCCGTGATCATCGAAGGCGTAGTGGGCGTCGGGAAGACTCGTTTCGTACAGGAACTCATCGCTCGCGGGCGTCGCCGCGGATTCCGCGTTCTCTCGGGCAGCGCACGTGAGATGGAAGGGTCCGTATCCTACGGTCCCTTTATCGAGATTTTCGGGGCCGCGCTGCGCGAGCAGACGAATCTCGATGATCTCATTCCCCAGGAAATCGCACAGTACATCCCGGCTCATTCGGGGACGGCGCACCCTGTGCCAAACACCGACCGGAAGGCGGCTCAGGGCTATTTGTTCGCCCAGATTAGCGATTTCTTCCAGCGATTCTCTGCTTCCGCTCCGACCGTCCTCGTCGTCGAGGACCTTCATGCGGCGGATGAAGGCACGCTCGAGCTGTTTCATTTCCTGTCGCGCCAAACGACCGACGTGCCGCTCCTCATCGCAGCCACCGTCCGTAGCGATCAAGGCGAGGAGACGGAACACGTCCGACGGTTTTATCAAGCCCTTTCGAGGGAGACGGCCGTTTCGATCCTGACGCTCGATTCGCTGGACGAACAGGACCACCTCGTGCTGCTCGAGCATATTTCAGGGCGACCGGATTTGCCTCCGGAATTTGTCGAGTCTATATACGGCCTCTCCGAGGGCAATCCGCTATTCGCGAGCGAGCTGTACCGGTTCCACGCCGGCGACGGCTCCTTTGGGAACCTTCCTGCGGAGTCCGTCATGGTTGAGCCCTCCGTAAATCCGCCTGTTCCGCCTTCGCTGACCGGTACCGTCGGCCGTCGGCTGCAAGACCTCTCGGCCGGTGCTCGGCATCTTCTGTACCTGATGGCCGTGCTTGGCCGGGAGATCGAATTCGCCGTTTTAGAAACGGCCTGGCGCGGTGGCGAAGCAGATGGTCGTCGAGAGGGAGATCCGCTCCTGTTCGACTTGTTGGATGAGCTGCGTACGGCAGGACTCCTCGAAGAGCACGGGCTGAAATACAGTTTCCGTCACTCCATCGTCCGCGCGTCCGTGTATCAGTCGATTTCCGAAGCGCGCCGGAGCGCCCTGCACGCGCTGGCCGCCCGTAGTCTACTCGAGTTGTACCCTGACGCCGAAAAAACTCCAGTCGAACAGGTCGCCTTTCATTTCGGAAGAGCCGGTGACGTGCGCCAGGCGGCGCATTATCTGGTGCTGGCAGGGCAGCGCGCCGAATCCGTGTACGCGCACGAAGACGCGCTTCGCTGCTTTAAGGATGCTCTCGACGTTCTGCAGGCAGAAGACGACTCGGTGGTCCGCCGAACGCGCTCGCACATCTACCGCCGGATCGGCGACGTATACCGCGCATCCGGCCGGCTGGAGCAGAGCTACGACGCGTACGAACGCGCGCTTGAACTCGCGAGCTCGCTGCATTTGAGCCGCTCCGAACGCGCCGATCTTCATTTGAATATTGCGCTCGTGGCCATTTTCCGGACAGAGATGGCCCGGTCCGAGCGCCATCTTGACCAGGCGTGGATGCTCGTTGAAGCGGACGATGAGGGGCGCGCCCGCGTACTTATCCTGAAGGCCCTCCACCTGTGGCATCTGAACGAGCTTGAGGAGGCATATCGGACGGCCCGGGAGGCGCTCGAGACGGCGGAATCCGCCGGAGCCCCGCTCATTGCATCTCAGGCTTGTGAGATTCTTGCCATGGCGTGCCTGCCGATGGGCCGATGGGAGGAAGGGCTCGCCTATGAGAAGCGGCGCCATATTCACGGATGGTCGCCGGACGTCGTTATCGCGACCGACGCGCACCTCTGCCTGTGGGAATACCACGTGAGCGGCGATCGCCCGTTCGAGGAGGCATCGGCATTCATGGAGAGCGTATCCGAGCAGGCCGAACGCCTCGGTGATTACCGATGCGTCGCCGTCTGCCACTACGCCCTCGGAACGATGCATCTCTGGCGCGGCGATAGCGACCGGGCCGGCGACGAGCTGGATGCCAGCATGGAGCTCCATGCGCGCGTAGGCTCACCGGCCGGCATGGCATACGCGCTGGCCCGAAAGGCTGTCATGCACACTGTCCAGGGGGCGCTGGACGCCGGCTGGGATGCGGTGCGCGACGGCATCGAACACGCGAACAGGGCCGCCGTGCGTGACCATTGCCTGCAGCGGCTCTACGGCGTTGGCCTGTGGAATCGCCTCGAAGCCGACGATACGGAGCAGGCCAGGAGCCTGGTCAACGACTGCGAGGCGCTGATGGAAGAGTCACAGCCGTGTGCTGCATGTGCGCTCGAGCTGTATCCCTGGATGGCCTACTATTATTTGCGATCCGGACAGATCGACAGAGCCGAAGACTGTTTTCGAACCACGAACGCCATCGCCGAAGCAACGGGTAATCCTGTCGCCGGCGTCATCTCGACGATGGTTCATTCCAGCGTCATGGCGGCACGCACCGATTACGAAGCGGCCGGCGACCTGCGCACTCGAGCCCTTCAGGTTGTCGACGAGATGGTAGTTGGGAATGCGATCTCGCCCGTCACGCACTTCGTCGATCGAATGATCGATCAGCAAAATCAGTTCAGCTAGCTCCTCGCGGGGAAGGGCGGCCGCGCCGTCCCCTGCTGGTCGAGTTTTCGTTTCCTTTCACGTCCGTCGTTCCTACCGGAAGAATATCGGAAGACGGGCGGAAGAACCGCTCTTTATGTTGGCTGCGAACAACGATTCAATGTCAACTAGCGATTCGGAGGTATCTCCATGGAAGCAAGCACAACCTCGCTCGACCGCACGTCCATTCTGGACGCCGTTCAGGAAATGTACGACGAAGTAGCCACGTGTCCGACGCGCGGCTTTCACTTCCCGACAGGCCGTCCGGCCTGCGAATACGTCGGCTATCCTGAAGACGACCTGGATGCCCTTCCCCCATCCGCCGTCGAATCCTTTGCGGGCGTCGGTTACCCGTTTCTGGCGAACCGAATTCGTGAAGGGGACACGGTCGTGGATGTCGGATCCGGCTCGGGCGTCGACGTGCTTATCGCCGCAAAAAGAACGGGACCGAACGGCCGGGTCATAGGCGTAGATATGACCCGCTCCATGATCGAGAAAGCCACGGCCAACCTGAAGGCCTCCGGCGTCGCACACGCATGGCTCGTGGAGGGAGACGCCGAAAACCTACCGGTGGATGACGCCACAGCCGACGTCGTCACGAGCAACGGCGTCATCAATCTCGTTCCCGACAAAGACCGGGCGTTTGCTGAGATCCACCGCGTTCTAAAGCCGGGAGGATCCATTCAGATCTCGGACATCGTGCTGACAAAGCCCGTCTCCACCAAATCGAAGGCCAATTCCGCGCTTTGGGCGGAATGCATCGTGGGCGCCGAGCCGGAGCAGGAGTATCTGGAGCTCATCCGGCGGGCCGGTTTCGAGGACGTTCTCGTCATCGACCGGCTGGATTATTTCGCGAGGAGTGACAATGAGAGCACGCGAAATGCAGCGCGTGATCTCGGTGCGCACACCATCGTCCTCTCGGCTCGGAAGGGCTGATCGAAGCCGTGCACTATTGAATCAGTTTAACCTTAACTACGGAGGATTATCATGCTTCACATCAAAATTTCCCACGCATTGTCCATTCTACTCACAGCCGCGCTTCTGGCGGCGGTGACTAGCCCGGCGGCCGCGCAGTCGGCTGAGCCGGCCCAATCGGACGATCCGGTAATCGTGAACGGACTGAACACCACCGCGCTCAGCGGCCTCATCGACGTGCTCAAGCGAAACGAGGACGGCGGCCGAGTCACGTTTTTCTCCAGGAGCAGGTGGCAGGACGGGATGCGCGCATTTACGACGTTCACCGGGTATGAGATCGACGGAACGATGCACCACGAGAACTCGCGCGAGTTTGTCCTCCTGGGCGACGAAGGCGTCGAACTGAGCGGCACCGACACGGCTCCGGGTGCCGTCGAAGAGCTGATGTACGCGCTCGGCACCTGCATCATCGCTGCAGGCAACGCAAACGCGGCGTTGATGGGCGTCAACTTGTCGCGCTTCGAAGTAGACCTGGAGAGCGACCTCGACCTGCACGGGCTCTTCGCGCTGGATCCGGACGTGCGGCCCGGCATAGGTGAGCTGCGTGCCGACATCACGATCGCCGGCGACGCCGATGAGGAAACGCTCCGCAAGATCGCGAATCTCGGATTTCAGTACTCACCCGTCTCCGAGTCCATCCGGAACGGCGTGAACGTTGTTCCGGACGTCACGGTCGCGCGCTAGGACGGCGATGATTCGCGAGCGGCATCTACTTATACCGCCGAGAGGGGCCCCTGCACCGATACGCGCATGATGACGATCGTTCGATGACGATTGCCGGCCGGACGCACGCCTAGCGTGTCGATCTCCGTCGCCGCATCATCTCCCGCGGTCTGTTCCCGGAGACGACGACCGTCACGGCGCCTTCCCGTCTCACGTCGTCCGAAGACAGTGTAAGCATGTGCGCGTAGTCGCGCAGGATCTCGCGGAGAACGCGGTCGGTGGCCTCGGCATCGGATTTGACGGCCACCAGCAGCAGTAGTGGTTGTCGCTTCCGGCCCGCAACGATCCGGCTGTTCTGACGCTGACTCTCATGGCGGTAAACGGTGCCGCCGTTGCGGCGGACACGCTCCGCCAGCGTATCC
This sequence comes from uncultured Rhodothermales bacterium, assembly GCA_964487555.1. GTDB lineage: Bacteria > Bacteroidota > Rhodothermia > Rhodothermales > VXPQ01 > CAZART01. The sequence continues at coordinate 815 of CAZART010000040.1, read as the reverse complement.
AGATAGAGGGAGCGCAGCATGCGACGCGGGTCGACGTCCGCCCGGTCGTGCGCCACGAGCAGTTCGCCGTCGATGAGATGGACGTCGGCCTCTATACTGCTTGGCTATGGACCGGCCGGCGGACTCGCGTTGCTGCTCCACATGATGTGACTGATGCGCCACCCTCGGTCTGGCTGCCGGCGAACGAGCCAGATGCGTTTGCCTATCGTACCCAGCTCCTCGGTGCCGTACGAGCCCCACTCGAACGCCCAATCCCTGGCGATTCGCGACTCAGTCACCTCATAAGTTGCGTCGAGACCGGGAGCAGTAAACCGCGGCTCAGCCCATCTTCTTACTTGCTCTAACCCCACCTGTGGATCCCCGTTCGGCGGCATGTTAATCACGGCGCTGTCCAGGACAGCGACAAGGCCCTCTACGTTCCCATCTCGGACGGCTTGCTGAAAATGCTGGCGGAGCGCAACAATCGCGAGAGAATCCGAATCTTTGGCCTGTCTGCGCGTGACGGCGCTGAAGCGGTTCACATATGTTGACCAATACTGCTCAATCCTAGCTCCCTACCACCTCAGTGCTGGCAGAGTCGAGACGCCTTCGCAGGCCGCCTCTCCAGAGAGTTACCTCTCACGGGCTTCATTGTCCCAGGAGCTTCGCACCACCCGATTACTCCGGTCGCACGTCCTGGTAGGATACCGGTGGCAGAACACCGGGTCACGCCATGGCTAAGTCCATGCGTGACAGGTACTTACGCGACTTCACGTCGCACTAACGGCTTGGCAATAAGCGGCAGGCGCGGCGCCGGCGTGAGGGAAAGCAACGGA